>JAXMGQ010000015.1:0-94992 GCA_046347195.1 Steroidobacteraceae bacterium | reverse complement strand
GCCGTCGAACCCCGGCTCGACCATCCTGATGCATCGACAACCCGATGATGTCTGGCGCATCGACTACCAGCTTCGTGACGATGAGGATCCGGAAGTCGCGGCGCGGCCGGAAGCCGTGATCCCGCGGATCGAGGCGCACCTGTCGATGATCGGCGAACGCCGCGACTGGTCACCCATCTGGATCAGCCTGTACCGCGCGAACGCGCTGACGGCGCGGCGCTACGTGCAGGGACGCTGCGTGCTCGCCGGCGATGCAGCCCACCTCGTGCCCATCTTCGGCGTGCGCGGCGCCAACTCGGGATTCGAGGACGCGCACGCGCTGGGCTGGCGGCTGGCGTACGTGATGAAGGGACTCGCGCCGGCGTCGATCCTGGAGAGCTATTCCCGCGAACGCGTGCAGGCTGCGCACGACAACCTCGCCGCCGGCATGAAGAGCACCGAGTTCATGTCACCCCCGTCCTTCGCATTCGAGCTGATGCGCACGGCGGTGCTGTCGCTGGCCGGCCATCACCCCTGGGTGCGCTCGCTGATCAATCCGCGCCAGACCCAGGCCTCGGCGTATCGCATCGACCCGCAGCGCCTGCCCGCACAGGAGCGTGAGTTCGAACGCGGACCTGCGCCCGGCCAGGTGACGGGAGATGCGCCCGTGACACTCCTGCGGGAAGGCGGGCAGCGGTCCGGGCACCTGACGAAACTGCTGGGGCCGCGGTTCACGCTGCTGCTGTTCTCCTCCGCTCCGGTGTCCGCAGAACTTCGCGGCTGCATCGGGGCGATCAGGAAACGCGGTGTCGATGCCACGGTGATCCCGGTAGCCGCATCGGGCTCACCGCACACCGGTACCCGGGCCATCGACAGCCAGGGCGTTCTTCGCCGGGACTGGGACGCAACCGATGGCAGTGCCTGGCTGGTGCGGCCGGATGGACACGTGCTCGCACGCTGGCGGCGGGTCGTGGCCTCGGAGGTGCGGCAGATGATCGACGGAGAACTGCAATGAACGAGCACGAACTGGACGAGGCCTATACCGAGCTGTGCCGCGCCCTGACCGAGCGGGGCGAATCGCGGACGCTGCCCGTGCTGGCGCGATTCGCGCTGCTGGCGATGCACGAGATCGGCGACCCCGTGCGCATCCGCGCCCTCGTCCGCGAGGCCTGCGCAACCGATGGGTGAGCGCCGGATTGCGCGGCCCTACAGTCCGAGCACCCGCCGGGTCTGCGCCACCGAGGCAGCCGTATCCCCGGTGGGCCGGTATTCGAGACCCACATCACCTGCGTAGCCACTGGCGCGCAGCGCCGCCATGAAGTCCTGCCAGTCGATGGTGCCGCTGCCGGGCTCATGGCGCCCGTTGGTATCGGCCACCTGCACGTGCCCGATGAGCGCCACCCGCTTCAGGATCTCGCGCGGGGATTCGCCCATGACCACGCTGTGATAGGCGTCGTACAGCAGCCGTACCGCCGGTGAGCCCACCTCCGCGATGATGTCCAGTCCTTCCTTCGCGGTGTCCATGTAGAAGCCCTTGTGGTCCACGCGCGAATTGAGGTTCTCGAGCCACACCTGCACACCGGCCTTCTGCGCAACCGGCGCAACGGCCTTCAGCCCCGCGACCATCGCCGCATGCTGTTCGGCGGCGGACGCTCCCGGCACGAGCGGACCACCGGCAGCGACCACGCCACGCGCGCCCAGGCGCTTCGCCATGGCGAGGGAACCGCTCATCGACTCGACGAAGAATGCCTGCTTGCTGGCATCGGCGATGCCACAGCGGGGATTCACGACGATGCAGGACAGCTTCATCCTCTCCTCGCGCAGCGTGCGCTCGATGGCATCCACGTCCCGATCCATCCACAGGTGGAACTCCACCGTGTCGAGGCCCGAGGCCTTCGCGGCGCGGATGCGCGCGGGGATGTCGGGCTGCTCGTTGTACAGGTAGGTGTTCTCGATGCAGGCTGCGAGTTTCATCTTGCTTCCCTCTTCTCAGGCCGGCACGGCCGGCTTCCGGTTGAACCAGGCGGCGCCCAGCGATGCGAGCACCGTGACGACGCCCACGAGGCCCAGGGCGGGCAGCAGGCCGCCCGTGGCGTGCTCGAGCAGGGTCAGGAGCGGCGCGCTGATGAACTGCCCGGCGAAGAACACGGCACCCCACAGGCCGATGCCACGACCGCGGTGTTCCGGCGGAAAGCTCGCCAGCGTCCAGGCGATCAACGCCGGCAGCACGATGCTGCTGCCGAACTGCGCGATGGCGCTCGACAGCGCGCCGGGCGTGATGGACGCCGAGTGCGAGACACCGATGAAGCCCGCGCCGTACGCGAGCAGCCCCAGCGGCAGGACCTGCGCGAGGGGGCGGCCGCGCAGCAGGTTGAACGACACCGCGCCGGCGATGGCGGCGAGGCTCACGGACATGATGAGCTGGCCGTTGAGGGCGGGTGAGCTGACGCCCAGCGCCGAGAAGATGCGACCCTGCTGGATGGCGAGAATGAAGAAGACGATGGACGCCCCCAGCGTGACTGCACCGATGAGCCCAGCGGTGCTCCACGGGAACGGCGTCCCGATCGCGGTGGCCGCGCGCGCGACGCCGGCGGGCTCCCACAGGAACAGCGCCGCGAGCACGAAGGCGATGAGCCCCAGGGCATACAACGCGAACGGGCCGCTCCAATGGAGCGATGCCAGTGCGCCGCCGGCCAGTGCCAGCAGCGCGTTGAACACCGGACCCGTCATCTGCTGGAAGGCGAGCCATCGCCGTCGGGCGTCATCGGCGAAGTAGTCACCCCACAGCGCGTTGGTGCAGGTGAGGATGCTGGCCTCGGCCAGTCCCACCACGACGCGGCTGGCGAGGATGGCGCGGATGGAGTCGAACAACAGCGGCAACAGGCCGAGCAGGGAGAATGCCAGCAATGCCAGCAACAGCAGGGGCCTTCGGCCCCAGCGGTCGGCGATCACCCCCGCCACGGAGGAGAACAGCGCGACGCACAGCGAGGGGATGGTGAGCACCATCGGCACGAGGATCTCGTGGTGCGGCTCGGCGCGGAACACCTCGAGCAGCAACGGCAGGTCCGCCACCAGCCCGGCGATCGCCATGATCGGCAGGATGGACAGGAAGATCAGCGTCAGGCCTTCGCGCGTGCCGGCGGTGCGCGCCATGCAACCCCCAAAGTAGAATCGTAATTCTAATATTAGTATGGGGGCGCGGACGGCAGGCCGTCAACCCGCCTGCAAGCGCAGCAGCCGGGCCAGCGCCACCTGCGCCACGGTCACGCCATGACGGTCCGCCACGGCGCGCATCGCCTCGACGCAGCGGAAGGCCCGCCAGCGGGCTCCACACCAGGAGGCCGAGGCGCTGGTCCTGCATCAATGGCACGAGTTCGCGCTCGAGATCGCGACTTGCGATGGTTAAGATCGCCGGCATGAAAGCCATCCTGTGCCGGCGCCACGGACCACCCGAGTCACTCAGCTTCGAGGAGGTTCCCGACCCCGTCCCGGGACCCGGCCAGGTCCTCATCGACGTTCGCGCCGCCGGCGTGAACTTCCCCGACACGCTGATCATCCAGAACCAGTACCAGATCAAGCCACCCCTGCCCTTTTCGCCGGGCGGCGAGTGCGCGGGAATCATCGCCGCCATCGGGCCGGACGTCGCGCATCTCGCGGTGGGGCAGCGGGTGGCCGCGGCGGCGCCCTGGGGCTGCTATGCGCAGCGAGTGGTGGTGGCGGCCACCCACGTCGTGCCCATCCCGGAGTCGATGTCCTTCGATGTCGCAGCGGCTTTCACGCTGGTGTACGCCACCTCGTATCACGCCCTCAAGGACCGCGCAGCGTTGCGTCCCGGGGAGACGCTGCTCGTGCTCGGCGCGGCGGGCGGTGTCGGGCTCGCCGCCGTGCAGATCGGCAAGGCGCTGGGCGCACGCGTCATCGCAGCCGTCTCGAGCGAGGAGAAGGTCACGGTGTGTCGTGAGAACGGAGCGGACGAAGCCATCCGTTACGATGCGCCGGACTGGCGGGACCGACTCAAGTCGCTCACGGGGGGCCGCGGCGTCGATGTGGTCTACGATCCCGTGGGCGGCCCGTACAGCGAACCGGCCCTGCGCAGCCTCGCCTGGCGAGGACGATTCCTGGTGGTGGGATTCGCGAATGGTGCAATTCCGAGCATCCCGTTGAACCTGCCCCTGCTCAAGGGGCTGTCGATCGTGGGCGCGTACTGGGGCGAATTCAGCAAGCGCGAGCCGGCCCATGCGGCCGATGATCTTGCGGACCTGTTGCGGCTCGTGCGCGAAGGCCAGTTGCGTCCCCTGATCTCGGCACACTACCCGCTGGAGAAGGCCGCGGACGCCCTGCGCGCCGTGGGCGCGCGCAAGGCGATCGGCAAGATCGTGCTGGAGCCCTGACCGGTCGGATGCGATCCAGCGTCGCGAGCCTTTGGAACCGCCGTTAGAACCGGTAGCGCATGCCCACTGAACTGAAGAACCTGGGCTGGATCTGCAGGCCGTTCACGCGCTGGTACACCGGCACCTGAACGAAGGCAAAGCCATCGAGCTTGCGGGTGAGCCGGAAGCCGACGCCGGGCGACAGGTAGGCCAGCGTCGCGCCGCTGTTCGCCACGTCCGCGTTCAGCCCCGACTCGCGCTTCTCGGCCCTGACGTTGAGCTGCAGCTGGGGGGAGAGATCCGCGGGCAGTGTCCCCGTGTAACGCAGTCCCAGGGTGAGGTTGAGGCCCGCCCCCGGCTTGAACTGCTCACGCGAATTCAGCGGCTGCTGCAGCAGGAGGTTGCCGAAATAGGCGAACCGTGAGCCCAGCGAGTGCACGGTGTAGACACCCACGAGCAGGTCCGTGGTGCCGGTGCCGAGCTGCAGCCCGCGATCCACCTTCTCCCCGGCGAGCGGCCCCGAATCGAAGGTGTCGCCGATCTTCCCGGTGGGCAGCTTGAGGCCGACCTGCACGCCGATGGACAGGTCGGGCTGGAACCCCTGATATCGGCCGATGATGCGTACATCGCCCAGCCCGCGGCTGTGCGAGCTCGACAGCTCGGTCTCGCCTTCGTCGTAGGTGGTGTGTGGCCTGTCAAAGTAAGGCAGCAGCAGGCTCACGCCCCATTCGCGCGACGGACTGTAGTCGAGGCCGACGGTGAGGTTGCGGTTGATGGTGTTCCGCTGCACCTCCTGCCCGGCGGGCAACTCGATCGATTCGCGCGACACGCCGTGCGTGCCGGCGCGCAGATCGGACTGGTTGAAATAATCGTAGCGGGCATCCCAATGCCACCCCGATGAGGTCGTGTATCCCTGGCTGGACCAGTCCGAGTTCAGCGTGCAGCCGCAACTCGAGCAGGCCAGCGCCCAGGAAGTCAGGCCGAGCCCGCCGGCGAGGACGGTGGCCTGAAGGACGATCTTCATGTGCGTCTCCATTGTTCGTCTGCTGAACGGATGTCGTCGCGATCTGCGACCGCAACGGCGCGACCCTGCAGGGGATCGCGATCGACCCAAGGTTCAGACGAAGAGCGGAGGACCGCGCGGCGCGCTGTGGCGGAAGGGAGCTTCAGCGATGAGGCCCTGCTGGAGCGCCATCGATGCGAGGACCAGGGGCGAGGCACGCGCAACCCCAGGATCCAGAGTCGGTGCGAGCGCGGCGTGGGCGCTCTGGGCATAGGTACAGCCCTCATCACCGTGCACGGCGCCCTGGGGCGCACCCTTGCCGCCGTGGTGATGGTGGTGGGCATGGGAAGCGGGGGGCAGGCCACCCTGTCCGTCGCACAGGACGATGTCGAGGTGCCCGTCGATGGCGACCGGCATGTAGCCCACCGGCACCAGCGCGCGCAACATCACCAGGGCGATGAGCCCGGCGAACACGAGGCGAAACGGCTGGCGCGTCATGTGAACATCTTCCTGATGGACGGACATGCTACCGCTGCCGCGCAACTGCACTCAATAAGTGTTATCCCTCCCGCCAGTGGACATAAGGGCCGACAAACCCGCCGGCAGCGGCTAGACTGCGGCAGTGAACTCCCTGGACGACCTCAAGGCCAACAACCGCGCCTGGGCCCGCCATATGGTGAGCCAGGATCCGGGCTTCTTCCAACGGCTATCCGAACAGCAGTCCCCCCGCTATCTCTGGATTGGCTGCTCCGACAGCCGTGTTCCCGCCAACGAGATCGTCGGCCTCCCGCCGGGCGAGCTGTTCGTGCACCGCAACGTGGCCAATGTCGTGGTCCACACCGACCTGAACTGCCTGACGGTCATGCAGTTCGCCATCGACGTCCTGAAGGTGGAGCACATCATCGTCTGCGGGCATTACGGATGCAGCGGCGTGCGGGCGGCGCTGGCGAACCAGCGCATCGGCCTGTCGGACAACTGGCTGCGCCACGTGCAGGACGTTCGCGAGCTGCATCGTGAGCAGCTGGCGAGCCTGCCACAGGACCCGAGCCGCACCGACCGCCTCTGCGAGCTGAACGTCATCGAGCAGGTGACGCATGTCTGCCAGACCACCATCGTGCGCGATGCATGGGAACGGGGACAGCGTCTCACGGTGCATGGCTGGGTCTACGGCCTGACCGATGGCCTGGTACGCGACCTCGACTACAGCGTGCCGGGACCCGGGCAGATGGCCGGCGGCTACGACGCGGCGCTGCGACACCTCGGCACCGCGCGCTGAAGCGCAACGAAGATCCCCGCAGCCCGTGACTTCGCCCGACGCTACAGCAATCCGTCGGCCGCGAAGGGCGAAAGGAGCCACAGGCCCAGCCGCAGCGAGAACGAGGTCTGCGGATCACGATGCCAGGTCCTCTCCGTTCCGCCGTCATCGGTGGTCCATTCGATGCAATGGCATTTGGGCTGCAAGCTGAGCTCGAAGCTCGCATCCGACACCACATCGTCGAACAACCCCTCCACCTGCTTTGCGATGAGCGGATTTCGCAGCACGATGCCCATCTCGCTGTTGGTGCGCGCCGAGCGGGCGTCCATGTTCATCGAGCCGATGAACACCGTGCGATGGTCGATGACGATGGACTTCGCGTGCAGGCTTGCCTTGCCGGACTTGAAGGGGTGGAAGCGCTTCTTGCGCTGGCCGAGCACCGGCCGCAGCTCGTACAGCTTCACCCCCGCCTTCAGCAGCTCGCGCCGGTAGCGCGAATAGCCGATGTGCACGATCGCCGAATCGTTGGTCGCCAGCGAATTGGTGAGCACGCGCACCTGCACGCCGCGCTCGATCAGGTTGCGCATGAGCGCCACGCCCCGCCTGCCGGGCACGAAATACGGCGAAATCACCGTGACCTCCTCGTTGGCGGTTCCCATGAGGTCGGCCATGGAGTCGTAGACGGGATCGGCCTCCTCGGGGGGACGGTCACCGTCGATCTTCGTGGGTGCATCCGCGAGCACCGCAGCCGGGGACCAGGACAGGCTGAGCTTGCCGTTGGCCAGGTCCCGCTCCATGGTCTTCGCCTCGGGCAGCACCTCGGGTTCCGGCCCCGCGGGAGCAGTCGTTGCTTCGGCCGTTTCCGAGGTCACGGATGCGACGGGATAGGCGAAGCGGCTGTTCCAGAACGCATCGAAGGTCGCGGAGAGCTCCTGGACCACGGGGCCGGCCACGATGAGGTCGAGATCGACGAAGTTGCTCTGCTTGCTGCGCACGAAGTACTGGTCGGCGATGTTTCGCCCACCCGTGACGGCGATCGCATCGTCCACCACGAACAGCTTGTTGTGCATGCGGTGGTTGATGCGCGCGATCTGCGAGGCCGAGAACACGAAACGCGTCATGTACGACAGCCGCCCGGCCGGGAAGGGATTGAACAGCCGCACCTGCAGGTTCGGCTGCTCGTCGAGCCGCAGGTAGCGGCGGTCCGAGCCCACGGTGTTGAGATCATCCACCAGGATGCGCACGCGCACGCCACGCGCGGCGGCGGCGCGCACGTGCCGCAGCACCGCACGCGCGGAATCGTCCTGCTCGATGATGTACTGCTGGATGTCGATGCTGCGCTCGGCATGGTCGGCGAGCGTGATCAGCGTGGCGAAGGCTTCCTCGCCCGAGGTCAGCAGGCGTGCGCCCGAGAGGTTGTGTCCCTCGCGCGAGTCCGCCACCAGTTTGCCCAGGGTCGAATCCGGGGAGGCGGGAATGGCCGTGGTGACCGGCTTGTTCACCACCTTGGGCAGCGAGGCGCAACCCGACAGCAGGAGGACGAGGAGCCAGGCAGCGGCGTTGCGCATGCCGGAATGATATCAGGCACACTTCGCTTCACCATGCAGGCGCACCCCCACATCAAGAGCTACGTGCTGCGGGCGGGCCGCATGACGGAAGGGCAGGCGCGAGCGCTGGAGCAGCTGTGGCCGCGATACGGCGTGGCATTCACGCCTCATCCCGTGGACCTCGATGCACTGTTCGGCCGGCGCGCGCGCCGTGTGCTGGAAATCGGCTTCGGCATCGGCGAGGTCATCGGCCGGCTCGCCCGGGCCAACCCGGACATCGATTACCTGGGCATCGAAGTGCACAGGCCGGGCGTGGGCCGGCTCTTGCATTTCTGCGGGCTGGAAAATATTTCCAACGTGCGCATCTTCTGCCACGACGCCATCGAGGTGCTCGAACGGTCACTGCCCGATGACAGCCTGGACGAAGTGCTCATCTTCTTTCCCGATCCATGGCACAAGAAGCGGCACCACAAGCGCCGGATGGTGACACCTGGTTTCCTCGAGCTGCTCGCACGCAAGCTGCGCACCGGCGGGACGCTGCACCTGGCCACCGACTGGCAGGACTACGCGCAGCAGATGCTCGCCTGCGGAAATGCCTGCGCCGCATTCGAATCCTCGAGTCCCGACGGCACCTTCGTCGAGCGATATGCCGGCCGCGAAGCCACGCGATTCGAGCGCCGCGGTGAGCGACTGGGCCACGGGGTGTGGGATCTCGCGTACCGTCGCCGGCCGAGGTGATCTGCCGGCAGCCGCGCTAGGCTCGCGGCAGCGGCGCAAGGCTTGCCGCAGCGAGGCCGCGGGTCCTCAGCTCAGGAACGAGCCGCGTATGCCATCGACGATGAACTGTATCGCGAGCGCTGCCAGCACCACGCCGGAGAGCCGGTTGACCACGTTGGCGCCGGTCACACCCAGCACCTTCATGAGCCGGGGCGTGGCCAGCATCAGCAGCCAGCAGATGGTGATGACCAGCGCCACCACCGCGAGGAAGCCGGCAAACAGCGCCGGGCGGTTCCCGACCTCCCCGGCGCTGAGCAGGAGCGTGGCCAGCGCCCCCGGCCCGGCGATGAACGGGAAGGCCAGCGGGAAGACGGAGATATCCGCGCGCCGCGCACACTCCTCGGCTTCCGGCTGGGTGGTCCGCGTGCCCGAGGGACGGGCGAACACCATTTCCAGCGAGATCAGGAACAGCAGGCTCCCGCCGGCGATGCGGAAGGAACTCAAGGCTATGCCCATGATTTGCAAAAACCTCGCACCCACCATCGCGAACAGCACGCAGATGCACAGGGCGATCAGCGCCGCCTTCGAGGCCATCACCCGGCGATAGCCATCGCCCCCGCCCTCGGTGAGCCCCGCGAACAGCGGAATGAGTGAAATGGGCTCCACCACGACGAAGAAAACGACGAAGAACTTGAGAAGTTGTTCGGCCACGTCCATTGCTGCTGCGCGCCAAGTCCAAGCCCGCAAAACTACCGATTGCATAGGGGGTTCAACGGGTGTTGAATGAAGGTGAGCATAGCAGACGGAGGCGGCCATGAAGGTGCTGAAGCCCGAGATCGGCGAGTGGTATCGCGGCGCGACCAACGCGCTGTTCGAAGTCGTTGCCATCGATGATGAAGACCAGACCATCGAGATCCAGTATTTCGACGGCACCGTCGAGGAGATGGACTTCGACGCCTGGAACGAACTGCTGGTGGACGAATCGCTCGAGGCGGCGGATGCACCGGAGGACTGGTCCGGCTCGGTGGATGTCGATTCCGAGGATC
Source organism: Steroidobacteraceae bacterium (assembly GCA_046347195.1). Lineage (GTDB taxonomy): Bacteria > Pseudomonadota > Gammaproteobacteria > Steroidobacterales > Steroidobacteraceae > TMP-86. Next base: position 85,075 of record JAXMGQ010000015.1, on the reverse strand, counting down.
TCGACCGGGATTTCGAGGACACCGCTCAGCCGCCCTGGTCCTCCGCGGACGACCGCCCCGGTTCGCGGGCGCGCTGAAGGGTGAAGCCCCCGCGGCCGCCTTGTTCAGGCGGGGGCCGGTGAGCCGTTCGCGAACACCGCGCGACGATACAGCAGAGCCAGCAGCGCAAGCCCGGGGAGACTGAGCGCAGCGGTATACAAGAAGAACGCCGGATATCCGATGGCGTCCACCACGAAGCCCGAGGTTCCCATCAGGAGCTTGCCGGGCAATGCATACAGCGAGGCGAACAAGGCGTACTGCGTCGCCGTGTAGCGTTCGCTCGTGAGCCCCGACAGGAAGGCGATCAGCGAGGTGCCGTGCACGCCCACGGCGATGTTGTCGATGCTGACCACGAGCGCAAGTCCCACGACGTTCGCCTGGCCGAAGGAGGCGAACAGCGAGTAGCCGAGGTTCGACAGGATGATCAGCAGGCTCCCGAGCACGAGCGCACGGCCGCGGCCGAGCCGCGCCACGGCGAGCCCGCCGGTGATGACGCCACACACCGTGGCAGCGATGCCGAAGAACTTGGCCACCAGGGCGATCTGGTCGTTGCTGAAGCCGAGGTCGGCATAGAACGGGTTGGCCATCGTGCCCATCACGAAATCGGTGAGGCGATAGCTGCCGATGAAGGCGCAGATCAGCGCACCGAGCGCCACCCCCTGGCGCGAGAAGAAATCCACCAGCGGGCACACCACGGCGCCCACGAACCTCGAGCCCGCGTGGCGCAACGGTGCGGGCCAGTGGGCGCGATGCTCGAGCCAGTCGAGCACGCGCTGTTCCTGCGCCACGGCAACTTGCGCCAGGGGCCGCGGCGGTTCGCGCACCAGCAGTGTCACCAGCATGGAGGCGCAGGCGAACCCCGCCATGACCGTGTAGCTCACGTGCCAGCCGGAAGTGCCGGCGAGGTGGATGGCGCCCGCGCTGGCCACCGCCAGCGAAACGCGATACCCGAGCTGGTAGGCCGCCGCCATGGCGCCCTGCTTGTCGCGCGCAGCGGACTCGATGCGCCAGGCATCCACGGCGATGTCCTGGGTGGTGGAGAAAAACGCCACCCACAGGGCCCACAGGGCGATGTAGCGGATGCTCACCGCCGGATCCGACTGCGCCAGGTTGAGCAGCCCCACGGCGATGCCCGCCTGGCCGACCAGGATCCAGCTGCGGCGGCGGCCCAGCCATCCGTCGAGCAGCGGCAGGCCCACCCGATCCACCACGGGCGACCACAGGAACTTGAACGAGTACGCCAGTCCCACCCAGGAAAGCATGCCGATGGTGGCACGCTGGACACCGGATTGGCGCAGCCACAGCGACAGCGTGGCGAACACCAGCAGGAACGGCAGTCCCGAGGAGAAGCCCATGAACAGCATCGACAGGACGGGGCGCTCGGCGTAGATGCGCCAGGCATCGCGCCAGCGGGTGCGGGGAAGGTCGGTCGACACGCGCCGGATGATAGCAGCGCAATGGTTGCGCGACCTCCCGCGACTTGCCAGACTTTGACGCATGTCCGACCACTACAAGAGTGAGTTCATCGAACTGTGCGCGCGCATCGGCGCGCTGAAGTTCGGCAGCTTCCGCCTCAAGTCCGGCCGCGACAGCCCGTACTTCTTCAATGCCGGCCTGTTCAGCGACGGCGAGGCCATCGCCGCGCTGGGCCGCGCCTACGCGGATGCGTTCATGGCCTCGGGCCTTGCCGTGGACCAGCTCTTCGGGCCGGCCTACAAGGGCATTCCACTGGTCACCGTCACCGCCGCCGCGCTGGCCGAACGGCATGGCCGGAGCCTGCCCTTCGCCTTCAACCGCAAGGAAGCCAAGGACCACGGCGAAGGGGGCAACATCGTCGGGCGCCCGCTGCAGGGCCGGGTGCTGATCGTCGATGATGTCATCACCGCCGGCACCGCCATCCGCGAGTCCATCGACATCATCCGCGCCGCCGGGGCTGCACCTGCGGGCGTGCTGATCGCCCTGGACCGGCAGGAAAGGGGCCAGGACGGGGCGGCTTCCGCCGTTCAGGAAGTGCGCCGCCAGTTCGACATCCCGGTCATCGCCATCGTGGACCTGTCGGACCTGATGCACCACACCGCGCAGCACGGCCGCCCGGAGGACCTGGCCGCCATGCAGGCCTACCGGACCCGGTACGGGGCCGCCCCAGAAGGCAAATTGAGCAATGCGCCCTAGGAAAATGACAGCCGGATGCCCAAAATAGCTGCGCTGCAAACCTTGCGAGGACACGCCGTGATCCGCAACCTGACGATCCTGACCCTGCTGCTGTTCGTTGGCGCAGCCGTGCAGGCCGCAGGGCCTGGCGAAGGCCGCAAGCTGTACAAGTGGACCGACAAGAATGGCCAGGTCCACTACGGTGACCAGGTGCCACCCGAGGCCGCCGCCGAGGAACGGCACGTGATGAACTCCCGCGGCGTGGAGATCGACAAGATCGAGGCGCAGAAGTCCCCCGAGCAGCAGGCCGCCGCCGACGCCAAGGCCAAGGAAGAGTCGTCCCAGCGCGACCGCGACCGCAACCTGCTCAACACCTACGTGTCGCTCCAGGAGATCGAGCGCCTGCGCGACCAGCGGCTGCAACTCGTCGCCAACCAGATCAAGGTGACCTCGCAATTCCTGGAAACCCTGCAGGCGCGGCTGAAGAAGCTGCGCGCCCAGAGCATGAACTTCCGGCCGTACAGCCCGAACCCCAACGCAGCGCCGATGCCGGACCAGATTGCCGAGGACCTGGTCCGCACCAACAACGACATCCGCGCGCAGGAGCAGAACCTGCGGCAGAAGCGCAAGGAAGAGGCGACGCTCAAGGCCTCCTTCGCCTCGGATATCGAGCGCTTCAAGCAGCTCAGGACCATCCATTGACGCCCAGGAAACGCGTACTGCTCGGCGTGACGGGCGGCATCGCCGCCTACAAGAGCCCGGATCTCGTGCGTCGCCTCGCCGAGCGCGGCGCCGACGTGCAGGTGGTGATGAGCGGCGGCGCACAGCACTTCGTCACGCCCACCACCTTCCAGGCGGTATCCGGCCATCCGGTGCGCAGCAACCTGTGGGACGAGGCCGCAGAGGCCGCCATGGGCCACATCGAACTCGCGCGCTGGGCGGAAGTCGTGCTCGTCGCCCCGGCGACGGCGGATTTCATCGCCCGCCTGGCGCAGGGCCGCGCGGATGACCTGCTGACGACGCTGTGCCTCGCCACCGAGGTGCCCATCGTGGTGGCGCCGGCCATGAATCGGCAGATGTGGGCGGCGAAGGCCACGCAGGCCAACATCGCCACGCTCCTGTCGCGCGGCGTGCGGGTGCTGGGCCCGGGCGTGGGCGACCAGGCCTGTGGCGAGACGGGCGCCGGCCGCATGCTCGAGCCCGTGGAACTCGCCGACCGCCTGCTCTCCCCGCCAGCCAATGCCAGCCTGCTCGCGGGGCTCAGCGTCATGATCACCGCGGGCCCGACGCGCGAGCTCATCGACCCGGTGCGCTACCTCACCAACCGCAGCTCCGGCAAGATGGGCTTCGCGGTGGCGGCGGCCGCGCACGAGGCCGGCGCGCGCGTGACGCTGGTGAGCGGACCCGTGTCGCTCGCCACGCCGGCCGGCGCCATCACGCGCATCGACGTGCAGAGCGCCCGCGACATGCACGCCGCCGTGCACCGGCACATCGCCTCCACCGACATCTTCATCGCCGCCGCGGCCGTCGCTGATTTCCAGCCCGCCACCGTGGCGAAGGAGAAGATCAAGAAGGACGGCAAGCCGGTGACGCTGCAGCTCGAGCCCGCACCGGACATCATCAAGAGCGTGGCTGATCTTGCGAAGCGGCCGTTCGTCGTCGGCTTCGCCGCCGAGACCAACGACGTCGAGCAGAACGCGCGCACCAAGCTGAAGAAGAAACGCCTCGACATGATCGCCGCCAACCACGTGGGCGAAGGCCTGGCCTTCGACTGCGAGGACAATGCACTCACGGTCATCTGGCCAGGCGGCAAGCTCGACATCCCGCGTGGCCCGAAGCTCGAGGTCGCCCGCGAGCTCATCGCCGTCATCGCCCGTCACCTGCCGCCGCACGAAGGTCCGGCGCGGCGTGGCGCTCGTCCACGACGCAGCGGCGCGGCAGCCGCACCCCGGGATCGCCTGCGCAGCCGGCGCGTGCGACTTTGAAGCGCATCAAGCTGAAGGTGCTGGATCCGCGCATCGGCACGGAGTTCCCACTGCCGCAGCATGCGACCACGGGTTCCGCGGGCATGGACCTGCGCGCCTGCGTGCCCGGCCCGCTGACGCTCGCGCCGGGACAGGTGGAACTGATCCCGACGGGCATCTCCATCTTCATCGAGGATCCGGGACTCGCCGCCGTGCTGCTGCCGCGCTCGGGACTCGGGCACAAGAACGGCATCGTGCTCGGCAATCTCGTCGGCCTGATCGACTCCGACTACCAGGGACCGCTGATGGTGTCCTGCTGGAACCGCGGCGCCGCTCCCTTCACCATCCAACCGGGTGATCGCATCGCGCAGATGGTGATCCTGCCGGTGGTCCAGGCGCAGTTCGAGGTGGTCAGCGAGTTCACGCAAAGCGTGCGCGCCGAAGGCGGGTTCGGGAGTTCGGGTCGGGGATAGTCGCGGCCGGCCAGGTGCGGCCGGTCAGTCCAGCGCGGCCGGCAAGCTCCACTTCACATCGGCAAATCGCGCGAAATCGCGGTCGAAGCTGTGGATGGTCGCATCGTGCTCGATGGCCAAGGCCGCCAGATGCGCATCGGTGGTCAGGTTACCGGAGGCACCGGTTGCTCCAAGCAGTCGACCCAACACCTGCAGATGGGCATCTGATTCCTGAACGAGTTGTGCATTGGGTTGCGACAGCCAATGCTCGACGACCCGCAGCGCATCTTCAATCGACAATGGAGCGGGGAAAATGCCCCTGCGAGTGCTGAGGCGCAGGAATGCCAGAAGCGCAACCCATGCGAATCCGACGCCGCGCGGTGCTGCAAAGCCATCCTTCAACGCGCGGCCAGCTGCCCGATGCTGCTCGCTCGCGGAATTCACCGCATATAGCAGTAAATTGACGTCAGGCAGGATCATCGGACCTGGCGATAGCGACGAACCAGTTCTTCGTCTTCCAGTTCTGCCGCCAGCTCCGCCGCCTTGGTCAGGTCCACCCGCGGCACACCCATGTCGAAGGTCAGAGGCTGATAGGGCTTCGATGATTGCTTCGTGCCACGCAACCCGGCGCGAATGGCGTTGTTCAACACCTGCTTGAACGGCGCGCCAGTCTGTCGCACGTGCTTTCGCAGCAAGGATTCCACATCAGGATCGAGGGTGACGGTGGTTCTCATGTAGCATCATGATGCACTATTGATTGCTGTCATGATGCTACAAGGTTCAGGCACCGTCGTCAAACCGGCTCAACCCACCGCAGCGGTCCAACTGATTTCTGCAATCTTGCGGCGATTTCGCAGCTCGCGATCCGGCCCTGAGCGCTTCAGCATGCAGCCATGTCCATCCGCGACTGGCCCCTCGAAGAACGTCCCCGTGAAAAGCTGCTCGCACGCGGCCCTTCCTCACTGACCGATGCGGAGCTCCTTGCGGTGATGCTGCGCACCGGCAGCACGCGGCGCAGCGCGCTCGACAATGCGCGCTCGCTGCTGCAGTCGTTCGGCAGCCTGCGCCGCATCATCGCCGCGGACCGACAGCGCTTCTGCGAGCAGCCGGGTCTGGGCCTCGCGCGCTTCGCAGAGCTCCAGGCGGCGCTGGAGATCGCGCGGCGCCAATACGCCGAGGAACTGCGCACCGGGCCGGTGCTGACGGCGCCGCGCGCGACCCAGGACTTTCTGTTCGCGCACATCCGCGATCTCGGGCACGAGGTGTTCTGCTGTTTGTTCCTCGACAACCGTCACCGCCTGCTGCACTTCGCGGAACTGTTCCGCGGCACCATCGACGGCACCAGCGTGCACCCGCGGGAGATCGTCAAGCAGGCACTCGCCCACAACTGCGCCGCGGTCATCGTCGCGCACAACCATCCATCCGGAGTCGCCGAGCCCAGCCGCGCGGATGAGCTCATCACGCACAAGATCCGCGATGCGCTGGCGTTGGTGGACATCCGCTTGCTGGATCACATCGTGGTGGGGGACGGGGTGGCCGTGTCGCTGGCCGAGCGGGGCCTGGTGTGATCCGCTGCGGCCGTTCATCGGCTGCCCTCCCCCGGAGCCAACCAGTTGCGGGTACCGCGCACATCACACATAATCCGTGTAGCACGGTTCCCGTGTTCCACAAGGCAGTGCTTTCCGATGGCCAATCTGACCCTTGTCATCGACGACGAGATCCTGCTGCGCGCCCGGAAGCGCGCTCTGGATCATGGGACGTCCGTCAACGCCGTATTGCGCCGCTACCTGGAGACCTATGCAGGACGCGAAGATGGGGTTGTCGCCATGCAGGCCTTCATCCGTCGGGCTGCCGCCTGCAAGGTGCGTAGCCAGAAGTCGTGGACGCGGGACGAGCTACATGAGCAATAGCGCCTTCGTCGATACGAATGTCATCGTCTACCTGTTCGACGGACGGTTTCCCGGAAAGCAACGCACAGCGGGAGAACTGCTGCAGCAACTGGTTCGCGAGCGCATGGCGCCATTCCTGAGCACCCAGGTTCTGCAGGAAGCCTACTGCGCGCTGACTCGCAAACTGAACATGGATTCCAAGTCCGCCATCTCGGCACTTCAGGACATCGAGGCGGCAGGATTCACCATTCAGCCGGTCGATGTCCCTTTGATCTGGCGGGCAGCCGCGCGATCCGCCGGCGAACAGCTTTCTTTCTGGGACGGTCTTATCGTGGAAGCCGCGCGCGAGGCTGGTTGCGCCGTGCTGTACAGCGAAGACCTCCAGGACGGCCGCGTGTTCGACCAGATGGCCATACGAAATCCCTTCAAGCAGGTCTGAGGATGGAACGACTTGCGACTTGCCCCAGCACGTGTATCGTTTCGGCATGAACCCCGCCCAACAGGCAAAAGAGACCGGAATCGATCTCAGCCTCGTCGAGGCAAGCTTGCGCCTCTCGCCTGAGCAGCGACTGGTGCAACATCAGGCCGCGCTGGATCTGGTGCTCGCAGCGGAACAGGCCGGCAGAGAACTGCGTGAGCGAACTCAACGGCCTGCTGCAGCGCCTTAGCGACGTTGGCGTCGAATTCGTCGTGGTCGGCGGCGTAGCGGCGGTGCTGCATGGCTCCAGCATGGTCACACGCGACCTTGACGTGTGCGCCACATTGTCCAGCGAGAATCTGCAGAAGCTGCGCGATGCGTTGCGGGATCTGCATCCGGTGCATCGTATCGCATCAGAGCGTCGGTCATTCCTCGAAAGTTCTGAACCAGGCGTGTCGCTCCGTAACTTGTACCTGCAGACGGACCTGGGAGCCCTGGACATTCTGGGGGAAATCACGGGCGTGGGAGATTTTCGACAAGTTCTGGCATCGGCCATTGATGTAGATCTGTTTGGCCGCAAAGTGAAAGTGATCGCTCTGGATCAGCTCATCAAAGCCAAGGAGGCAGTGGGCCGGCACAAGGATCTGCTGGCTGTCGCAGAGCTTCGGGCAATCTCCGCAGGTAAGTTCGCCAAGTAAGCTTCTGGTAACGACCCCGGCGCGCTCGGCGCCGCGGAACACCTGCGTGAAATGATCCGCCTGGCGCTGATCCACCACGTACAGGCACAGATCGGGCTGCAACTGCTCGCGGCGCTGAACGATGGTGGCGAAGTCCGGGGTGCCGTACATCGCCGACCCCTTCCGAGGAGATCACCAGCAGGGGCGGCAGCTCGCGCTTGTCATCCGGGCGGGCGACGCGAAGCACCTGCGCGCCCTGGTCCGGCTCGAGCAGACCCTGCTTGCGCAGATCCTCATCGCCGGCGATGGCTTGCGCCCGGGCCGCGAGAGCATCGGAGGTGACGCGGAAGTTCAGGAATCCGGGGCCCGCGACCGTCGGCTTTTCGGCGAGCGCGTCGATCGGCCGGCTTCACGATGGCGTAGGCAGACTCGGAGTTCAGCAGGGCAAAGGCAGCGGCGTTGGCGTCGCTGAGCTGGCGGGAAAGGTCTTTCTCGAACTCACGTGAGGTCGCGCAAGTCCTGCAGAATCTGCGCTGGCGTGAGGATCGGGAGGCCTTCATGAGAGACCAGCTCCAGCAGGTCGCGGTCACCACTGATGATCGCGTCGGCCTGACCCGTCACTGCCAGCGCGAGAAACTTGTCGTCATGCGCATCACGCGAAGTGCCAGTCGCGGTTCCAGCATCTTCGCGCCACTGTGCCAACTCCACGAGCGCGGTCAGGAACGAGTTCCAGCTCTCTGGCTCGCGGTACCGGTCGAACCTGGGTCGATCCAGGCGTGTCATCAGTTCGCTGAAGGTCGACTCTGACATCAGCACGTCGATATCAAGATCAAGAATGGCTTCGACCACCTTGCGCGCTGTTCCGGCCGGCGAAATCAGTGCAGCAATCCAGACATTGCTGTCGATGACCAACCGTTCAACTTTCATCCGCGAGCAGCTGCTCCAGCACATCGTCATTCATGCCCTGGACGACTGCGTGTTCGCCCGCGCGGCGCATGGCCAGACGCAGGCGCTCGCGCGACATGCGTTGTCGGCGGGCGTAGCTCTCTGCTGAAATCACCACCACCGAGGGCCGGCCGTTGCGCGTGATACTGACGGGCTGACGCTGCGCAGCTTCCAGGACTTCACCCAACCGATTCTTGGCTTCGAGTGCGGTGACGACCTTCATAACAGTCAGAATAGCTAATCCAGGCGTAACAGGCAAACCCATTCGACCCGAGAGTGCCGCGCCTCAAATCGAGAGGGTGGCCGCTTCCGAAGCGGCAGCAGTTGAATTTCAACCCATTGATTTATAATTTCTTTCCGGCGCCATGGACCCGAGTCCAGTGGCCCAGCCATTGCCGCAACGGCGCCCAACTGGTATAAAGCGCGGCTCGTTCCTGCACCATCGGGAACGCGAGCCAACCAAGTACCTCAAGGTTTTCATCATGTCGCGAGTCTGCCAGGTCACGGGCAAACGGCCCAAAGTCGGTAACACCGTATCGCATGCGAACAATCGCAAGCGCCGCCGTTTCCTGCCCAACCTCCACACCCACCGCTTCTGGCTGGAAGGCGAGAAGCGCTGGGTCAGCCTGCGCGTCACCACCCGCGGCCTGCGCACCATCGAGAAGAACGGCGTGGAAACCGTCGTCGCCGACCTGCGTGCGCAGGGCGTGAAGGTCTGAAGGAGCCACCACCATGCGTGACAAGATCAAGCTCGTCTCCTCCGCCGGCACCGGCCACTACTACACCACCACCAAGAACAAGCGTCTGCATCCGGACAAGATGGAGACCAAGAAGTATGACCCGGTGGTGCGCAAGCACGTGGCGTACAAGGAATCCAAGATCAAGTGATTCCGCGCGCCGTGCGGCGCCTTTGGAACCCGATCAAAAAACCCGCCTCGAGCGGGTTTTTTTTGGCACGATCCGCATCGTGCCCGAGCTGCCAGAAGTCGAAACCACCCGGGCGGGGATCGCCCCCACCCTCCTGGGCCATCGGGTCCGCGAGGTCATCGTGCGCCAGCGCCGGCTGCGCTGGCCCATCACGCGGGGCTTCGAGACCGCGATCCGCGGGCACACGGTCCGCAGCGTCGAGCGGCGCGCCAAGTACATCCTCATCGGTTTCGATACGGGCACGGCCATCCTGCACCTGGGCATGTCCGGATCCTTGCGCGTGCTGGATGCGAAGGCGCCGCTCCTGACCCATGATCACTGGGACATCGTGCTCGACAGCGGCCGCGCGCTGCGCTTCCACGATCCGCGCCGCTTCGGCAGCCTGCTGTTCACGCGCGAGGACCCGGCCGCGCATCCGTTGCTCGCAAGGCTGGCGCCCGAACCGCTGGGCGCCGCGTTCGACGCGGACTACCTGTACCGCGCGTCCCGCCGCCGCAAGCTGGCGGTGAAGCTGTTCATCATGAACGCACACATCGTCGTCGGTGTCGGCAACATCTACGCCTCCGAGTCGCTTTTTCGCGCCGGCATCCCGCCTCGCAGGGCCGCGGGCCGGCTGACCCGCGCGCAGGTGTCGCGGCTGGTGGCCGCCATCAAGGAAGTGCTGAGTGAAGCCGTGCGCATCGGCGGCACCACGCTGCGCGACTACGTCAACGCCGACGGCGCCCCTGGCTACTTCTCGCAGAAGCTGTTCGTCTACGAGCGCGGTGGTGAACCCTGCCGCCGCTGCGGCAGCCTCGTCCGGCACGCAGTGCAGGGCCAACGATCGACCTACTGGTGTCCAACATGTCAGAAATGATCCGGATCCTGGGAATCTCGGGAAGCCTGCGCAGGGGCTCCTTCAACACGGCGCTCCTGCGTTCCGCGCAAGCATTGGTGCCGGAAGGCGTGACGCTCGAGGCCGCAACGCTACACGGCATCCCGCTCTACGATGCCGACGTGGAGCAGCACGAAGGCATTCCGCCGGCTGTTGCGGCCCTGAAGTCCCGCATGCAGGACAGCCATGCGCTGCTGCTCGCAACCCCGGAATACAACAATGGGATACCGGGCGTGTTCAAGAACGCCATCGATTGGCTTTCCCGTCCGCCGGCGGATGTTCCTCGCCTGTTCGCCAACCGCCCCGTCGCGCTCATCGGCGCATCACCCGGAGGCTTCGGCACCGTCCTGTCGCAAGCCGCCTGGCTCCCGGTGCTGCGCACGCTGGGGATGCGACTTTTCTCCGGTGGTCGTATCCTCGCATCCCATGCCGACAAGACGGTGGCATCAGGGGGAGAGGCCATGGATCCTGCGCTGCGGGCGCAGCTGGCCGATTTCCTGAAGAAGTACGCCGCCTTCATCGGCGCTTGATACAAGGACCCTCGGAACATCGGAAGCTGCGCATGATCATCGAAACCACCCCTCGCTATACTCGAGTCGCCATCATCCTGCACTGGGTCGTGGCGCTGCTGGTGATCACCAACCTCGTGATCACCTGGTTCTGGGATCACCTGCCCAAGCCGCTGTCGATGCCGGTGGCCAACACTCACAAGACCTTCGGCATCCTGGTGCTGGGTCTTGCGCTGCTGCGAATCCTCTGGCGGGTGAGCCACCCGCCCCGGCCCGCCGACCTCGACAAGCCGCTCGGGTACCGGCGCGCCGTCGGCGCGCTCTACATCCTGTTCTACGTGCTGATCGTGGCCATGCCGCTGACCGGCTGGATCTACGACTCGGCGTGGACGAAAGCAGCGGCGAACCCGATCAACTTCTGGGGGCTGTTCGAGATGCCGCGGCTTCCCTGGGTGACAAGCTGGTCCGTCGAGCAGAAGGAGACGACCGGCGAACTGTTCGGCAAGATCCACGAAGCGCTGGGCTATGCGCTGTATGTACTGATCGCGCTGCACCTGCTGGGGGCGGTCAAGGCGCAGTGGAAGGAGAAAAGGCCGGTCATGCAACGCATGACGCTGCGAGGCGCGCTGCGGGAGTGAGCTTCGCGCCGGCGTGGCGCGCCCGTCGATTCAGGCACTTGGCATTTTTCGATGCGGGTGCAGGAGCGTTACCGCGTTGAGCCTGGCACGATCTTCCGGCGTTGCGCTCAGCGCAGGAACCTCGCCACGAATGCAGCTGGTGTGATCACCGCATACTGCGGCGCAAGCGCGAGCAAGTCTCGGTCTTCGCTGATCAACCAATCACCCCGACCTGCAACGAGTGTTGCCAGCACCATCCAATCGTCCTCGTCCCTTGGCATGGCCACAGACGTCGCGTCGAGGTCGACGGAGACACTGAAGAAGGGGAGGAGTTCAACTGCGGGCATCGGGTCAATCAGCGCCGAAGCCAACCGGTTCCGGATCTTCGGGTAGTCGAGCACCTGCCTGAGTTCCTAAAGAAGAGGGTCGCTTACCAACAGTTGAAGTTCACCGCTCCAAACGGCGTGCAGGATTCGACCGGGTATGCTCGCGCGCTTGAGCAGCGCAGACACCATTGCATTGGTGTCAAGTACGACCTTCATGAGTCAGCGCCGTCGTCGCGCTTTCTTGCGGACCGACTTGACGGCTTCCGAAACTTCCGATTCCGCGACGCTGTCGGAAACGTCTTCGTAGATCCGACCGAGTTCCTGGGTGATCTGATCGAACCGCTCGCGAAGCTGCCGGATGCGCTCGTAAAGAGGGTAGTCCACCAGAGCAGCCACCGGTTTTCCGTCCTTGGTGACCACCACGGAGTCCCCTCGATACTGGACGTGATTGAGCAGTTCGCCGAGGTTCTGGCGAACCATCATTGCCGATGCTTCGCGTTTCATGCCTTAACCAATATGGTCACGGCACGCAATTTGGGGATCAGCTCCCCGAACTCGCCAGTTGATCATCCTGCGTCGATGACACCAGCGCCGGCCGGCCCACGATCAGCGGGTCGATGGAGCCGATGCTGTCGAGCTGCCGGTTCACGTACGGCAGCCGGTGCAGCACGTAACGCATGGCATTGAGCCGCGCCCGCTTCTTGCAGTCGGACTTGATCACGTTCCACGGCGCATCCGAGGTATCACAATGCAGGAACATCGCCTCCTTGGCGCGCGTGTAGTCGTCCCACTTGTCCAGTGAGGCGCGGTCCACGACGCTCAGCTTCCATTGCTTGAGCGGGTGCAGCCGGCGTTCCTTGAACCGCCGCCGCTGCTCGTCGCGGCTCACCGAGAACCAGAACTTGAACAGGTGGATGCCGCTGCGCACGAGCTGCCGCTCGAACTCCGGCACGTCGCGCAGGAACTGTTCGTACTCCTCATCCGTGCAGAAGCCCATGACGCGCTCGACACCGGAGCGGTTGTACCAGCTTCGATCGAACAGCACGATCTCACCGGCGGTGGGCAAATGCTCGACGTAGCGCTGGAAGTACCACTGGCCGCGCTGCACGTCGCTGGGCTTGTCGAGCGCGACGACGCGAGCGCCGCGAGGATTCAGGTGCTCCATGAAGCGCTTGATGGTGCCACCCTTGCCGGCGGCATCACGCCCCTCGAACAGGATGATGACGCGCTGCTTCGTCTCCTTGACCCAGGCCTGGAGCTTGAGCAGCTCGACCTGCAGGTGATACTTCTGCCGCTCGTAGCTCTTGCGCGACATCCGGTACTTGTAAGGGTAGGAACCTTCCCGCCAGGACTTCGCCAGCTCGGTATCCGGGTCGGCACCCGGAGTGGAAACCACGGGATGCTCGATGGCCCTCAGCGTGCGCTTGAGATCGGCGATCTCATCCGCCGACGCACCGTTCAGCAGCGCGCGCAGCCGCTCGGTCGGCTGCATGCCATCAGGCGCATCCTCGCGCATCAGGTCGAACAGCGCCTCGGCGCGCACCACGTCCGCCTTCTCGCTCGCCGCCGTCACCACCTCTTCCTCGTTCTGCGCCACCCGGCGCTCGAGGCCACGCGTCCCGTTGCCGTTGCCATTGCCACGACGCGAACGCCCGTGTTGGCTCGCAACGCGACCCTGGATGGTGATGGGCTCCTGCGCGGACGCCGGTTTCGATCTGGCCATGGCCACTACTCCTGCAAATCGGTTCGTTCCAAACTACTGGAGGGCAACACCTGCGGCAATGCTGGATTTCCACGACGGTACACCCTCCCTTTGGCACCTGCGCGCCAACGGAAACGTGAAGCTCGTCGTTGCATCAACGATGGCGACCCTGGGCGCTTGCGATCAGGACGCCGGGATTGCTCCGAATCTCCATCTGCAATGATGGGATGGACTCCTCCCGACTTGTTTTCGGCATCATCGTGCCAGCTGGCCTCATGTGGTGTGGGTGTCAGCGCAACCCGAAAGGAGTCCTGAGATGGATGCTACGACTGTTGCGGTGGATTTGGCAAAGAACGTCTTTGAGCTGGCCGTTGCCGATGGCCAGTGCAGAATCATCGAGCGGGCCCGCTTGTCGCGAGGCCAGTTCGAACGCTGGTTTCACAATCGCGCGGTCGGTCGCGTGGTCATGGAGGCCTGCGGCTCGGCGCATCACTGGGCCCGCGTTCTGCAGCAGCAGGGGGTCGAGGTGCTGCTGCTGCCGCCTCGGTATGTGCGGCCCTACGTCAAGCGCAACAAGACCGATGCGGCCGATGCGGCTGCTCTGCTTGAAGCGGTTCGCTGCGCCGACATCGTCCCGGTACAGATCAAAAGCATCGAACAGCAGGCCCTGCAGAGCCTGCACAGGGTGCGCTCCTCGTGGATGGCGACCCGCACCGCTCGCATCAATTCGCTGCGCGGCATCTGCCGAGAGTTTGGCATCCTCGTGGCACCCGGCTCCAGAGTGGGCGTCGAGCAGTTCGGTCGAATCCTCGCCGATCCGCACTCGCCCGTGCCAGCCATGCTGCGCGGGACCTTGAGCTTGTTGCTCGAGGAGGTTCGATTGATGGAAGCGCGCATCGCCCAGCTCGAGCGGCACCTCACTGAAACCGCCAAAGCCTCGGCCGCTTGCACCACCCTGCTGTCGGTGCCGGGCGTTGGTCTGCTCACCGCCACGGCCATGGTGGCGGCCACCGGCGGGTCGGTCAGTCACTTCAAGGATGCTCGCCACTTCGCCTCCTGGTTCGGCCTGACCCCCAAGGAGCATTCCTCCGGCAGCACTCGCCACCTGGGCCGCATCAGCAAGCGCGGTGACCGCTACCTGCGCATGCTGCTGACCCATGGCGCCCGCTCCGTACTGCGCGCGGCCACCGTTGCTACTCGCTGCGGCAGACCACTGGACCCCTTGAGACAATGGGGCCTGGCGGTGCAGAGCCGCTCCAATCACAACAAGGCTACCTGCGCCCTGGCCAACAAGCTCGCCCGCATCTGCTTTGCCACCTTACGAGACCAGGAGCCGTATGAGAAAGCGCGACTGAGCCGAAAAATCCAGCGCCAGGCATTTGCAATGCCGGCCTGATCCTTCAACCCCACCCATCACCGCTTGCTTGGAAGAGTGATCGCCCATCATGGCCAGCCGGGTTCACCCCACACCGCTTGACGCCGATAACTACGCTGGCAGTCCTTCTGCCGCTTGCAACGATTGGCGCACCGGTGCCGCAGATTCCATGTCGGCACGAGACATCACGATCTCACTCCAGATGCCGGATATACGACTGCAGGCGAAATCCGCTCGGCTTTCAACCTCGATCCCTCTTCCTACTTGCGGGAGGAGTCCATATACGATGGGTTATGCTTCCGGGCCAGGAGGCCAGCTCTCTTGCGTCAGACTGCGCTCGCTTCGTACGCCGCGTTGATCGCCGCGAGACTCGTCGTGGCGACCCTCTCTACTGTCCTCGCAGGTGGCTGTTCGCCCTCGCCACGTCCAATGCCGGCGGCACTGCCTTTGCCATCGGAACTTGCCCACTCGAATCCGTCGATCAAGACAAGGGTCCGCGGCAACCAATGGGCTTTGAAGTGGCTTGGGCTCGAACTGACTCGCTCCCGGATCGAAGACACGCTGCAGTCCATCGACGCCGACTACGGCCCAAGGTCCGTGGAGGGCGCCCAGGCGTTGACGGAAACGATGCTGATGATCATCGACGTCGATCAGGACTACGTGCATGCCAAGCCATATGCGATCCGGAGTCTGCAACGGCATCGGCTGGTGTATGGCGAGTGGCACCGCGAGACCGCATACGCTCTGCAAGACCTGGCATCCCTTGATCGAATGTCGCAGTCCACGGGTTTCTCACCCGACGCCATCCCGCTCATGCGCGAGGCCATCGAGGTCCGTCGCCGCGTGCTGGGGCCGGATCACCTGGAGGTGGCCGGAGGCGAGAGGGAACTCAGCGCACAGTTGTATGAGCAGTGGCGACACGATGCGAAGCGCCAACCGCAAGACCCCCGGTTGGCGGAAGCCACCGGCGCGGCAGCGCACGCCTACCTTATCTTCAGAGCGGCAAAAGGAGCCGGCGATGGGGAAACCAACTTTGTGCTCGAGACATTGCAGAAACTGGGAAGGGCTCGGTCGAACGCCTTTCCGTTTACGCTGGCTGATCTGAAGAACGAATACTCAACGGATGCGCCGTTCGAGTTTCGTCTCCTCAATCCGCAATCAAGAGCCATGAACGTGCTGGTCTCACTGGAATCGCTGGAACAGAATTGATGGACCCAGGTGGAATGGAACCTCCGCGATCCGGGCCAGATCGAGCCCAAGGTGATCGCTGCCGAGGAACTGCCGGCCCAGGGCTCATTGGAGTATCGATTCGACCCCCGTAGCCGTTGGCCCGGACGACACCGTGAAATGTTGATTCGCGTGTGCGTGAAGATCCCGGGTGCCCAAGGGGATTCGAGCTGTTCATGGCCCGTCGTCCTGCGCGCCGGATGATGACAGTGCAGGCTTCTAGACATCGAGGATGGCGAGCGGCCCGAGCTGACGCACCAGCATCGCACCGACGTCCATCCCGGTCACTTCAGTACACCAACCCCTCGCCGATCCCGCGCGGATCGGAGGCCGCCTCGACCTTGCCGCTGGCGTAATCCCAGGTCACCACCTGCATGTTGCCCCAGCCGCGTTCGAAGGCTTCGAGATGATGGCCGCGTGCCTGCAGTTCCTTGAGTTCATCGGGCGTGAATGCACCGGTCTCGTAGTCCACGACATCGGGGGAGAACTGATGGTGATAACGCGGCGCCTTCACGATGCCAGCCGCATCCATGCCGTCCAGGTAGTTCAGCGTCCCTTCCAGCACCTGGCTGATGATGAAGCTGCCACCCGGCGAACCGATGATCATCATCCCGCGCGAGGTCTCGACGAAAGTGGGTGACATGCTGGACAGGCTCCGCTTGCCACCGGCAATGGCATTGGCGTCCGCCCCGATGAGTCCAAAGCCGTTCGGCACGCCGGGCTTCTTGGAGAAGTCGTCCATGGTGTTGTTCAGCACCACGCCGGTTCGTCCCGCCACGAATCCTGACCCCAGCCACTGGTTCACCGAGATGGTGGCGGCGACGCGGTTGCCCTCACGGTCGAGCACCGAGAAATGCGTGGTGTCGCGTCCGCCACCGCTCTCGGCGATGCCCGGCAGCAGGTCGCTGGGCATGGCCTTGTCGGAGCGCATGCTGGCGCGCTGTCCCGCGGCGTACGCGGGATTGGTCAGCAGGTCGACGGGCACCTTCACGAAGTCCGGGTCGCCGAGGTAAATGGCGCGGTCGCGGAACACACGCTGCATCGCCTCGATGATCCAGTGCTTGCGCGTGACCGGCGGCCCTTGCGCGAGATCGACGCCCGCGAGGATGTTGAGCGCATCCAGCAACGCCACGCCGCCGGACGATGGCGGCGGCGCGGCAACGATGCGCGCCCCGCGATACTCGCCCACCAGCGGCTTGCGTTCGGCCACCCGGTAGGATGACAGGTCCGCCAGCGTCCAGATCCCGCCGCCCGCGTGCACCGATCTCACCAGTTCACGCGCCACGGCTCCTGAGTAGAAGCCCTTCGCGCCCTGCTTCGCGATGGCCTCCAGCGTCAGCGCCAGATCGGGCTGGCGGATCAGCGCACCCAGCGCGGGCGCCTCACCCCTGGCGAGGAAGATGCGCGCCGTCTGCGGCCAGCGGCGCAGGATCTCCGCCTTGCGCTTGATCCCGCCCTGCAGGCGCGGATTCATCGGGAAGCCTTCACGCGCCAACCGGATCGCCGGCGCGAGGCTCACGGCCAGGGGCAGCTTTCCGTAACGCGCCGCGAGATGCTCGAACCCGGCGGGCTCGCCCGGAATCGCCGCGGCCAGCGGGCCAATGGTGGAGGCACCGGCGACGGGCGCGCCCTTCGCATCCAGGTACATGTCGCGGGTCGCTGCCGCCGGCGCGGTCTCGCGTGCATCCAGCATCGTCTCGAAACCATCGCGCGCGCGATGCAGCAGGTAGAAACCGCCACCGCCGAGTCCCGAACTCGAGGGCTCGACCACGGCGAGCGCCGCCGAGATGGCGACGGCGGCGTCGAAGGCGTTGCCGCCCTTCGCGAGGATCTCCTCGCCCGCTTTGCTCGCCAGGGGATGGGCAGAAGCGATGGCGGCCTGTCGCGGCACCGCTGCCCGCAGGCGCGGCGGCGGGGCGATGGCCCTGGCATCAGGGGCCGCGGTGGCAGCGGCAGGTGCAGCGGTGGCGAGCGGATCGTCCGCGCGCGCCGCGGGCAGCCAGCAAGCCCACAGCAGGACGGCGAGGACGCCACAGGCAGCCGACCGCCTGCGCGCCCCGCCGATCATGCGGGCTTGCGGTGCTTCTTGAGCTCGGCCTCGACCAGCGGGTGCACGAACTCGGAGACGTTGCCACCGAGCACGGCGATCTCCCGCACCAGCGTGGAAGAGATGAACGTGTACTGCTCCTGCGGGGTCATGAACACGGACTCGACCTCGGAGGACAGGTGCCGGCTCATGTTGGCGAGCTGGAACTCGAACTCGAAGTCCGACACGGCGCGCAGGCCGCGCACGATGACCGAGAGCCCGTTCTGGCGGGCGAACTCCACGGTCAGTCCGGAGTAGCCGCGCACCTCGACATTCTTGATGTCGCGCAGCACGCGGCTCGCCATGTCCACGCGCTGTTCGAGGCTGAACATCGGCGCCTTGTTGGGGTTGGCCGCGATGGCGACGACCAGCCGGTCGAAGATGCTTGCCGCACGGCGCACGAGGTCATGGTGACCGTTGGTGATCGGGTCGAAGGTTCCAGGGTAGACCGCGGTTCGCTTGTTCATTGCCGTCATTCTGTAGAAGGGGAATGGCTCCGGCCGGGAACCCCCGGGCGGGCCAGATGATAACCCACCTCACCGGCGAACTTCGAACGGAACAGCGACCATCCGGGCGGCAGGACGGGTTCGCCGGCGGATCTTTCGGATTCCACGTAGACGAACGCCCGTTCCGACAGCCAGTTCCCCGCGGCGAGCAGTGCGAGCACGCGTGGTACCCGGCCCTGCCCGTACGGCGGGTCGAGGAACACTAAGTCAAATGCGCGCGATGGCCCCAGGCCCGATGCGCCGCGACCGGACTCGCGAAGCCACCGCTCGACATCGGCTTCGATGACCTCGCCCGCGCCGTCCAGGATTTCGAGGTTGTCGCGTATGGCGGCTGCCGCAGCGGCGGAAGCGTCCACGAAGGTGCATTGGCGGGCGCCGCGCGACAAGGCCTCGAGCCCCAGTGCTCCGGAGCCGGCGAAAAGATCCAGGCAGCGCGCGCCGGCCACCTCCTCGCGCAACCAGTTGAACAGCGTCTCGCGCACGCGATCCGGTGTCGGCCGGATGGCAGGATCCGCGGGAAAGCCGATGCGGCGACCGCGCCAGCGGCCGGCGATGATTCGAACGGTGTGTGGGACACGCGACAACGGCTGACTCGCAACTCGCCGGAAAAGCCTTGCGCTCCGCAGCCCTCCTGAGCGCGACGGTGCGGTGCGCTTGGCGCGAATCATAGCTGCTAAGCTGTGCGCATGAACGATGATTCCCAGGCCGGCGGAGTGCGCGGCTTCTTCAAGCGCCTGCGCGCGAAACTCAATCCGGCGGATTCGTGGCTGTCCTACGACCTTGCGAACCTGGTGCCGGGGCGCAAGATCGATGCGGAAATACTCGAAGAACTCGAGACCCACCTGATCACCGCCGATGTGGGCGTGGAGGCCACCACGCGCATCCTCGATGACCTGCGCAACCGGGTGGCGCGCAAGGAACTGGACGATGTCGAGGCGCTGCGCCGGCAGCTCCATGCGTCCATGGTGGACATCCTCCAGCCGGTGGAGCAGCCACTGCAGATCGACGGTGAGCGCAAGCCCTTCGTGATCCTGGTGATCGGCATCAACGGCGCGGGCAAGACCACCAGCATCGGCAAGCTCGCCCACCGCCTGCTCGCGCAGGGGCTCACCGTGATGCTGGCGGCCGGCGACACCTTCCGCGCCGCGGCGCGCGAGCAGCTCGAGACCTGGGCGGAACGCAACGGGGTGCCCATCGTGTCGCAGCATGGCGGCGCGGATCCCGCCGCGGTGATCTTCGACGGCCTCAATGCGGCGCGGGCACGGGGCGTGGATGTGCTGATCGCCGACACGGCCGGCCGGCTGCACACCCAGGCGCACCTGATGGAGGAGCTCAAGAAGGTGAAGCGTGTCATCAGCCGCATCGACCCGGATGCGCCGCACGAAGTGCTGCTGATCCTCGATGGCACCATCGGCCAGAATGCTGTCGCCCAGGCCGAGCAGTTCAACCGTCACCTGAAGGTCACGGGCCTCGCGATCACCAAGCTCGACGGTTCCGCCAAGGGCGGGGTGGTGCTCGCCATCGCGGAGAAGCTGAAGATCCCGATCCGCTTCGTCGGCGTGGGCGAGCAGGTCGAGGACTTCGGGGTGTTCAATGCGCAGGATTTCGTGAAGGCGCTGCTCAGGACCGGCGACGCGGACGCATGATCCGGTTCGAGCAGGTCCACAAGCGCTATCCCGGCGGCCGACCCGCCCTCGCGGGACTGAGCTTCGAGGTCGGCACCGGCGAGATGGCCTTCCTCACCGGCCCTTCGGGGGCCGGCAAGAGCACCATCCTGCGCCTGGTCGCGTTGATCGAACGGCCCACGCGCGGGCAGGTGTGGGTGGGCGGCCAGGAAACCTCCCGTCTCGCGCGCCGCCGCATTCCGGCCTTCCGCCGCCAGCTCGGCATGGTGTTCCAGGATCACCGGCTGCTCACCGACCGGCCGGTGTTCGACAACGTGGCGCTGCCACTGGTGATCGCGGGCCTCGCGCGCCGGGATATCGACAAGCGCGTACGCGCCGCGCTCGACCAGGTGGGACTGCTGGGCCGCGAGCGCGACCTGCCCATGGCCTTGTCCGCCGGCGAGCAGCAGCGCGTGGGCATCGCGCGGGCCGTGGTCGGCAAGCCACCGCTCCTGATCGCCGATGAACCCACAGGCAATCTCGACCCGCAGCTCGCGCTGGAGATCCTGCGGCTGTTCCGCCGCTTCAACGAGGTCGGCGTCACCGTGCTGATTGCGACGCACGACCAACACCTCATCGAGGCGGCCGGTGCGCGCCGCATCGACCTCGCGCACGGACAGCTGGCCGCATGAACGCGGGAGCCTATGTCGAGCGGCATGCACAGACCCTGGTGGGCGCGCTCGGGCGGCTGTGGCAGCGGCCCTTCGCCACGGCGCTCACGCTGGGCGTGCTCGGCATCACCCTGGCGCTGCCCCTGCTCCTGCAGCTCTTCATCCTGAATGCGCAGCCGCTGATCGGCGACTGGGCATCCAGCGTGCAGATGTCGGCGTACCTCGCTCCCGGCATCGATGACCCGGCGGCGCAAGCGCTGCGCGATCGTATCCGCTCGCGGCCCGAG
Source organism: Steroidobacteraceae bacterium (assembly GCA_046347195.1). Lineage (GTDB taxonomy): Bacteria > Pseudomonadota > Gammaproteobacteria > Steroidobacterales > Steroidobacteraceae > TMP-86. The sequence continues at coordinate 63,829 of JAXMGQ010000015.1, read as the reverse complement.
GTGGCCGGCGTGCAGCTCATCACCGCGACGCAAGGCCTCGCCCAGTTCCGTGAACAGTCCGGCCTCGGCGCCGTGCTGGACGAACTTGGGTCCAATCCTCTGCCCGCGGTACTGGTGATTTCCCCCGCCGCCGCGGCGAGTTCACCGCCGGCGCTGGAGACACTGCGTGCCTCGCTGGCGGCGCTTCCCGGCATCGAGCAGGTGGAGATGGATGCGGCGTGGGCCCTTCGCCTTCAATCCTGGCTGCGCCTCTTCGACCGGTTGCTGCTCGCCACGGCCGCGGTGCTGGGCGTCGCCGTCCTGCTGGTGGTGGGCTCGACGATCCGCCTGGAAGTGGCTGCTCGCCGCGAGGAGATCGAGGTCATGAAGCTGGTCGGCGGGAGCAACGCGTTCGCGCGGCGTCCCTTCCTGTACACGGGCATCCTCTACGGCCTGGGCGGGGGGCTGATCGCGCTCGGTCTGGCTTGCGGGTTGCTCTGGCTCCTCGATGCCCCGGTGCGTGAGCTGTCGGCAACTTATGGAAGCGGCCGCGGTCTCATGGGCATGCCTTGGAAGTCAGCGCTGGGGGTCGTCGGGGGCGCAGCCGCTCTGGGCTGGTTGGGAGCCTGGGTCGCGGCCACGTCCCATATCCGCCGCATCGACCCCACCTGATCATCCATACAGCGGCTACCGGCAACGGTTTGGGCATCAGCTCATAACCAGTTGATCTGAAAAACTTTTTGCAGTACGGAACCGGACCTGCCCGTTAGCACTCCAAGGCCCGGAGTGCTAGAATGGTCATCAAGTTGAACTGGAGGTAAGCGATGAGCACTGCGTTGGTCGCGAGGCATTCAGATCTGGTCTTTGCGGGACCCATGGGGAGCCTGGACTCCTACGTGGAACGGGTCTCACGCATCCCGGTGCTGAGCCGGGAGGACGAGGTCGCGCTCGCCGAACGCTTCCGTGGCGAGGGCGATCTCGACGCCGCACGCAACCTGGTCCTGTCGCATCTGCGCTTCGTCGTCCACATCGCCCGGGGATACCTGGGTTATGGGCTGCCGATGGGCGATCTCGTGCAGGAAGGCAACATCGGCCTCATGAAGGCGGTGAAGCGCTTCGATCCGCGGGTGGGCGTACGGCTCGTGTCCTTCGCGGTCCACTGGATCCGCGCGGAGATCCACGAGTACGTGCTGCGCAACTGGCGGCTGGTGAAGGTGGCCACCACCAAGAGCCAGCGCAAGCTGTTCTTCAACCTGCGCAAGCGCAAGAAGAACCTCGCCTGGCTGTCCGAGTCGGAAACCCAGGCCGTGGCGCGGGACCTCAAGGTCGAGGTCAGCGACGTACGCGAGATGGAACAGCGGCTGTCGGCCAGGGACCTTTCCTTCGACCCGGCACCGGATGCGGACGAGGAAGAGTCCTATTCGCCGGCGCTGTACCTGCCGGCCAGCAACGCCGACCCGGCCATACAGGCGGAGAGCGAGGAGTGGGAGGAAGATTCCGCGGCGCGGCTGGGCATCGCGCTGGAGAAGCTCGATGAGCGCAGCCGCAGCATCCTCAAGCGTCGCTGGATGACCGATGACAAGGCGACGCTCCATGAGCTCGCGGCCGAGTACAACGTCTCGGCGGAGCGCGTCCGGCAGATCGAAGCGAACGCCATCAAGAAGCTCAAGGGCTTGATGGCCGCCTGAGTCCTTCGAAACATCCGCGCGATCACGCCGTAGAATGGCGGCGTGATCGCGCTCGATGACGCATTCGATTTGCGCCGGCTTCCGCCGGCCTTCTACGAAAACCCCTATCCCTGGTACGCGGCGCTGCGCGAGCGCTCGCCGGTCCGGCGCATGCCCGATGGCTCCGTGCTACTGACGAAATACCGTGATGTCGAGTTCGTCTACAAGAATCCCCGGCTGTTCAGCTCCGACAAGCGGCGCGAGTTCGGCGCGAAGTACGGGCCCTCGCCGCTGCTCACGCATCACACCACGAGCCTGGTCTTCAACGATCCGCCGCTGCACACACGCGTGCGCCGGCTGATCGCGGCGCCCCTCACCCCGAAGGCCATCGCCGCCATCGAGCCCCAGCTCATCGCCTGGGTGGACGGGCTGCTCGATCAGCTCGAGCGCCGCGGCGGCGGGGACCTGATCGAGGACTTCGCTGCCGCGATCCCGATCGAGGTCATCGGCAACCTGCTGGGCGTGCCGCACGAGGAGCGCGGACCCTTGCGCGAGTGGTCGCTCGCCATCCTCGGTGCACTCGAACCGACCCTCACGCCGTCCGCAGCCGCGCGCGGCAATGCCGCGGTGCTGGAGATCTCGAAGTATCTCGATGGGTTGATCGCACGGCGCCGCGAGCAGCAGCTCGACCCCGAGCAAGACCTGCTCACGCGGCTGATGCACGGCGAGGCCGGTGAGGAACTGCTGCCCCACGAGCTGGTGCACAACTGCATCTTCCTGCTCAACGCCGGACACGAGACCACCACCAACCTCATCGGCAACGGCCTCGTCAGCCTCGCGCAGCACGAGGTGCAACGGCAGCGCCTGGTCGCGAATCCGGGGCTGATCCGCACGGCCGTGGAGGAATTCCTGCGCTACGAGAGCTCGAACCAGCTCGGCAACCGCATCACCACCCAGGAGGTGACCATCGGCGGCGAAGCGCTCGGGCCACAGACCCCGGTGACGCTGTGCATCGGAGCGGCGAACCGGGATCCGGAAGTCTTCACCGACCCCGAGCGGCTGGACATTGGCCGCTCGCCCAACCGGCACCTGGCCTTCGGCAGCGGCATCCACCAATGCGCCGGAATGGGCGTGGCGCGGCTGGAGGGCGCGGTGGCGATCGGCCGGTTCGTCGCTCGCTTCCCCCGTTACCGGCTGGCAGGCGCGCCGCAACGCGGCGGCCGCGCCCGCTTCCGGGGATATCTCGCGGTGCCGGCGGCCACCGGCGCTTGAGCAGCGGGTGCGCCTGGCCCGGGGGCGCCTAGCCTGGCGCGCCGCCGGCCGCGGGCTGCGTGAGCGGCGTCAAGGTGAGCTCCACGCGCCGGTTGGCCTGGCGGCCGTCGGGTGTGTCATTGCTCGCCACCGGGCGGGTCTCGCCTGCGCCCACGGTGATCACGCGGTCGTTGCGCAGGCCATGGGCTTCCAGGTACTGCGCCACCGTGCCCGCACGCCGCTCCGAGAGCTGCTGGTTGTATTGCTCCGAGCCCGTGTTGTCCGTATGGCCCGCGACCTCGACGACGGTCTTCTCATATTTCTTCAGCACGATGTTCACCGAGTCGAGCACGCGGTAGAAGCTCGCGTTCAACTCGGAGCTGTTGCTCTGGAAGGTGATGTTGCCCGGCATGTTCAGCGTGATGTCGTTGCCCATGCGCGTCACCGACACGCCGGAGCCGCGGAGCTGATTGCGCAGCTCGGCCTGCTGGCGATCCATGTAGTTGCCCACGGCGCCGCCGGCCAGCGCACCGAGGCCGGCGCCGATCAGCGCGTTCTTGCGGTGTGCGGCGGCATCACCGCCCGTCAGCAGGCCCACCACGGCGCCCACGGCCGCGCCGATGCCCGCGCCCTTGGCGGTGGTGCTGACCTGTCGCTCTCCCGTGTAGGCATTCTCCACGTAGCAGCCCGACGCGCTCAGCGTCGCGCCACAGGCAATCGCCGCCAGGACCAGTCGACCGGATCGATAGTTCATCATGCTGGAAATTCTCCTGCTCTCGAATGGATTCGGGCGCGACTATACCCGAGCTCCGCCGCCGTTCGACCCCCCGCAACTGTCTGTGTTTTCCGACTCGGCGCGATTTCGTGACGCACGTTCGAATTCGACGGCCGCACGGAACACGTGCACGTGCAGGCGAGCCGGCCATAGCGATCACCCGCCATCACATCCACGCCGGCGCCATTGGCCAGCTCGACATCGAGGGACGAGCGCATCTTGCGCGACGGATAGTTCCTCGCGCCGTGCATCGAGAAGGTGAACACCCTCGGGTCGTTCGCGAAGATCGCCGCCGTGCCGTTGCCCTGGTGCACGTCCAGGTCGATGATGGCTGCGCGTGCGATGCGGCTTTCGGACTGCAGCGCACGAATCGCGATGGCCGCATCGTTGAGCACGCAGAAACCCTCGCCATGGTCGGGGAAGGCATGGTGGGTGCCACCGGCCAGGTTTGCCGCCAATCCGCCTTTCAGTGCCTCGCGCGCGGCCAGCAGCGTGCCCGCCGAGGTCAGGCGCGAACGACGCCATAGGGTATCGGACCAGGGGATGCCCAGGCGCCGGATGTCCGCTGCCGACAGGGTCGAGGTCTCGAGCTGGTCCAGGTATTCAGCCGTATGGACGCGCGCCAGCGCCTCCCGCCCCAGCACCTCCGGCTCCAGGAAGTCCTGCTCGCCGATCAGCCCCTCCTCCAGCAGCAACTGCCGCAGCAGCGGGTACTTGCCCATGGGATAGGGGTGGCCGGAAGGCAGGTGGACCCGGTAATCGGGGTGGAAGACGCACTTCATCGCAAGGGACTGCCGGGCGGAAATGGTTTAAGGTTGAAGGAATACTTCTGGCGCGCCGCGATATCCGCTACGATGTCGGGCCGGACAAGAAGGAGTTATCACGTGGCCGCCCATCCTACCGGGGTCAAACCCGCCAAGAAATCCGTCGCTCGCCTCAATCCGATGGACCTGTTCGACGTTCGTTCGATGCTCTCCGAGGACGAACAGATGGTGCAGGACTCGGTCGGCCGGCTGGTCGATGAGAAGGTCATCCCGCTGATGCGCGAGGCCTTCGAGCAGCACCGCTTCCCGAAGGAGCTGATCCCGGAACTCGCCGGCCTCGGACTGCTCGGCAGTTCGCTCCAGGGCTACGGCTGCGCGGGCATGAATGGCATCTCCTACGGCCTCATCTGCCAGGAGCTCGAGCGGGGCGACTCGGGCATCCGCAGCTTCGTCTCGGTGCAGTCGAGCCTGTGCATGTACCCCATCTACACCTTCGGGAGTGAAGCGCAGAAGCAGAAGTACCTGCCCGGCATGGCCGCGGGCAAGCTCATCGGCTGCTTCGGCCTCACCGAACCACACGGCGGCTCGGACCCGGGCAACATGAAGACCCACGCCAAGCGCCGCGGCAAGGACTGGGTGATCAACGGCTCGAAGATGTGGATCACCAATGGCGCCGTCGCCGACCTGTGCGTGTGCTGGGCGATGACCGAGGACGGCGTGCGCGGCTTCATCATCGACAAGGGCACGCCGGGGTTCACCGCGCCGGAAATCCACAACAAGTTCTCGCTGCGCGCCTCGGTGACCTCCGCGCTGTTCTTCGACAACGTGGTGGTGCCGGAGGAGAACGTGCTGCCCGGCGTCGTCGGCCTCAAGGGACCCTTGAGCTGCCTGACCCAGGCGCGCTACGGCATCGCCTGGGGCGTGATCGGCGCGGCGCAAGCCTGCCTTGCACAACTGCTCGACTACACCCAGACCCGCGTGCTGTTCGGCAAGCCGCTGGCCGCCACACAACTCGTCCAGGCGCGGCTCGCGGAAATGGCCCGTCGCATCACCACCGCACAGCTCCTGTGCCTGCAGCTCGGCCGGTTGAAGGACCAGGGCAGGATGGTCCCCTCGCAGGTCTCGCTCGCCAAATGGAACAACTGCCGCATGGCCATCGACATCGCGCGCGACTGCCGCGACATGCTCGGCGGCGCGGGCATCAGCGCCGAGTACGTGCCGGTGCGCCACATGCTGAACCTCGAGAGCGTGATCACCTACGAGGGCACGGAGTCCGTGCACCAGCTCAGCATCGGACGGGAGCTGACGGGGATTTCGGCGTTCTGAGCCGGGAGCGGTAGAATCCGTTGCGGGGGTTTTTCCCCGCAACGCCGTACCGCTCACCATGAAACATTCATTGCCGCGCCTCGCGGCTCTCCTGGCGGCAATACTGCCGCTTGCCCTGGCTGCGCGGGCCGACGATGATGCACCGGTGGCGTCCGTCGGCTCGACCGTCATCACCCGGCAGGCGCTGGGCGAGCGCACCGCGACGCAATCCGCCGAGCAGGAAAAGGAACTCGAGCGGGATCGCCACCGCCTGGAGGTCAACGCAAAGCGGGAACACCAGGCCCTGCTCGAGAACGAGCTGTCCACGATGCTCGACGAACGCGTGCTGGGACTGGAAGCCGCGGCGCGTAAAACCACGCCCGAGGCGCTGAAGGCTGCGCTCGAGCCGGCACCCGTCAGCGATGCCCAGGTGCACAGCTTCTACGATTCGAACCGCGGCCGCATCGAGCAGCCGTTCGAGCAGGTCAACGGCGCCATCCGACAATACCTGGACAAGCAGAACCGCGAAACAGCGGAGCGGAGCTACCTCGATGGCCTTCGCACGAAGTACAAGGCGGTCTCGCTCCTGCCGCCGTTGCGCGAGGAGGTGCCGGCTGAAGGACCGCGACGCGGCCCTGCCGATGCCCGGGTGACCATGGTCGAGTTCTCGGATTTCCAGTGCCCCTATTGCGGACGCTTTGCACCGACCGTGCACGCGATCATGAAGAAGTACCCGACGCAACTCCGGCTCATCTATCGTCACCTGCCGCTGACCGCCATCCATCCCTTCGCGCAGAAGGCCGCCGAGGCGGCCGTGTGCGCGGAGCGGCAGGGCAAGTTCTGGGAGATGCACGACCTGCTGTTCGCGGAGCAGTCCTCGCTGGATGTGCCGGGCCTGAAGCAGAAGGCCGGGCGCATCGGCCTCGACACTGCCGCCTTCGATGCTTGCCTCGATGGTGGTCAGGCGCAGGGCGCCGTGGCCGCCGATGTCGCCGCTGCGCAGCAGCTCGGATTGAACGGCACACCGGCCAGCTTCATCGACGGAAGATTCGTGAACGGTGCGGCCTCCGCCGAAGACCTGTCGCGCATCATCGATGATGAGCTCTCCCGGCAGCGGCCCGCGGGGAAATGAGTGCGGCCATGAGCGCGCGCAAACCCATCGTCATCGCCCACCGCGGCGCCTGTGGCTACCTGCCCGAACATACCCTCGAGGCCAAGGCCCTGGCCATCGGACTCGGCGCCGACTACGTCGAGCAGGACATCGTGCTGACCCGCGATGGCGTCCCCATCGTCACTCACGACATCTTCCTCGAGGATGTCACCGACGTCGCGCAGCGCTTTCCGGGGCGAGCCCGCTCCGACCGGCATTTCTACGCCATCGACTTCACGCTGGCCGAGATCCGGACCTTGAGTCGCCACGAACGCGTGCACGGCGAGGACGGAGCCGTCTTCGACCGGCGCTTCCCGGCCGACAGCGCCGCGAACTTCGCGATCGTCACGCTGCAGGAGGAGATCGCCTTCGTGCAGGGACTGAACCACAGCCTGAAGCGCAACGTCGGCCTGTACACCGAGGTCAAGTACCCGGCCTGGCATCGCGAGCAGGGCCTGGACATCACCCGCATCGTGCTCGAGATGCTCGGGAACCATGGCTATCGCAGCCGGGCGGACAGGGCCTACTTCCAGTGCTTCGATGCGCTGGAGCTGCAACGCGCGCGCCGCGAGCTCGGCAGCGAGCTGGCCTTCATCCAGCTCATCGGCGAGAACGCCTGGAAGGAGTCCACCACGGACTACGATGCGATGCGCACGGAGGACGGCATTGCGGCCGTCGCCGCGGTTGCCGATGGCATCGGGCCCGAGATCACCCAGGTGGTCGAGTGGGATGCGGATGCAGCGCCCGTCGTGTCGCCGCTGGCCGGGATCGCGCACCGGCATGGGCTCGCCGTACACCCCTACACGCATCGCATCGACAGCCTGCCCCGGCACGCACCGGATTCCCCCGCGGTGCTGGATGCGCTGTTCGAGAGCGCGCGGGTCGATGGGCTGTTCACCGACTTCACGGATGTCGTGGTGTCCCACCTGCGCGCGCGCGGACGCCGCTGATCAGCCCTCGTTCAGCGGCCCTGGCCTCGCAGCAGGCGCGCCGTCATCACGCCGTGGCGACCGGCTTCGCCACCGGCCTGACCGTTGCGTACCGCATCGTTGTCGCTGACGTTCCACGCCGCCAGCAGCAGCGCGAGCGCGAGCCAGTTGCGTGAACGCTCGCTGCGCAGTTCGAGCCAGGTGTTCAGGGGACGTCGATCGTTCATGGCATTCTCCTCGTGCCGGTGTGCACGAGGGACAGTTCAACGCCTGGCCGCGGCAGTGATCGGGCGCGCCCGGGGCGGATCCGGGCCCAATTGTGATGAATTCTGGCAATGGGCGGCCGCACACGCGGCCCAGGCACGTGCTTGGGCTATGATTTCCCCATGAAGAAGAACATCGCCATCGTCGAGGACGAGGAAGGCCTGCGGGAAAACTATGCCGCGGCATTCTCCCGCCTCGGCTACCAGGTGAAGACCTACGCCAACCGCCGTGGCGCGATGACCGCCTTCCAGGTGCGGCTGCCCGATCTCGTGATCATCGACATCTCGCTCCAGGACGAGGCGGAAGGAGGCTTCGACCTGTGCCGCGAACTGCGCTCGATGTCGGCGGAGGTTCCCATCATCTTCCTGACCGCGCGCGACAGCGAACTCGATGCCGTGTCGGGCCTGCGGCTCGGGGCGGATGACTTCCTCACCAAGGATGTGAGCCTGCCACACCTCGCTGCGCGGGTCGCCGCACTGTTCCGCCGCATCGATGCGCTGCGCCGTCCCGAGGATGCCGCGCAGGTGCTGCGGCGTGGCGCGCTGGCCATCGACACCGAGACCATGCAGACGAGCTGGAGCAACCAGCCGGTGACCCTGTCGCTGACCGAGTTCTGGATCGTGCATGCGCTGGCAAAGAACCCGGGGCACGTGAAGAACCGACAGCAGCTCATGGATGCGGCGAACGTGGTGCTGGACGACAACACCATCACCTCGCACATCAAGCGCGTGCGGCGCAAGTTCCAGGCGGTGGATGCGTCCTTCGATGCCATCCAGACGGCCTACGGCATGGGATACCGCTGGGTCGAGTGAGCATCCGGCTGCAACTGCTGCTGCTCTGCCTCACCATGCTGGTGCTGCCGTGGGCGGGGTGCCAGTACGCGCGCGAGGTGCAGACCGTGCTGCGCGCGTCCCAGGAACAGGCGTTGCTGGCCAGCGCCGGGACCATCGCCAATGCGCTGTCATCGCAGCCGCAGCGCCTGTATCACAGCAGCGCCGCCAGCGGCCGGTTCGATGCCGCGCTGGGGGACATCTATGCCGTGCCGCTGCGCGCGACACCGCTGCTCGATGGGTATCGCGACGACTGGGACATCCCGCTGGAGCCCTTGAGCCTGCCCGGCGCGCAAGGCATGAAGGCACGCTTCCAGGCCGGGGTCACCGACCGGTACCTGTACCTGTACGTCGAGGTGGACGATACCCGCTTCGAACCCCAGGACCCGGCCAGCGGCGCCGACCTCAGCCATGCGGACCGCATCGAGATCGCCCTGCAGGATCCGGACGGCGCCTTGCAGGACTTCGTCTTCGCAACACCCGCGCCGGGGCTGATCGCCGCGCAGCTGGTGACGCACGCCGAGGATGGCTCGGCATCCCTCGTCGCCGAGCCGCGCATCCAGGGATTCTGGCTGCAGCGCGTCCGCGGCCATGCGCTCGAGTTCCGCGTGCCCCTGTCGATGGTGGGCGCTCGGCTGTGGCTCGAGGCCATCGACGGAGAGTCACCGGAGCGTCGCGCAGGCACGCTCCCGGCGGCGGCCTCGCTCACCGGCGGACGGCTGTTCTTCTCCTCCGGAACGCTGCTCGACTGGCTGACCCCCTTCGTGCGCGAGGGCACCCGTGCCACGGTCATCGACACCAACGCCCTGAAGCTCGCCACGGTGGGCACCGCGGAGGCCGCGAGCACCGGCTACGAGGAATTGCCGGCCGTTCCGTGGTACCGCCGATTCGGTGCCTTCGATGCGGCCCAGCTCCCGCCGAAGCCCGCCTTTGCCGACCGGCTCGCCGGCGAGCACGTCACCGCCGCCCTGCGCGGCCGTCCGATGGCACGCTGGTTCCGGGTGGGCCGCGATGACGAGGTGCTGCTGGCGGCCGCTGCGCCGGTGGTGGTGAACGGCGCGCCGGTCGGCGCCGTGGTGCTCGAACAGGCAGGCGAGCAGTTGCTCGGCCTGCGCGACCAGGCGCTGCGCCGGCTGTTCAATCTCACGCTGCTCGCCACCGGCGTCGCCGTGGCCTTCGTGCTGGCATTCGCCACCTGGCTGTCCCTGCGGCTCGGACGGCTGCGCGCGGCCGCCGACACGGCCCTGCGCGCCGACGGCCACATCGACACGCAGATGCCCGAAGGCAGCGCAGGAGATGAGATCGGCGACCTGTCGCGCAGCTTCTCGCGCATGCTCTCGCGCCTCGCCGAGCACACGCAGTACCTGCGCACGCTGGGCGGCAAGCTCTCGCACGAGCTGCGCACCCCGCTGTCCATCGTGAAGTCCTCGCTGGACAACCTCGAGCTCGAGGGCGTGAACGAGGCACAGCGGGTCTATCTCGATCGTGCGCGGGGCGGTGCCGAGCGGCTGCAGTCCATCCTCGGCGCCCTGGGCGCCGCGGCGCGGGTCGAGGAAAGCATCCGCCAGGCCGAGCGCGTGAACTTCGACCTGAAGGAGCTGGTGGCATCGGCCACCGCCGGCTATCGCGATGCCTTCCCCCGGACGCGCTTCGAGGTGTCCCTGCCCGAGCAGGCGCAGCACTGGCGCGGTGCACCCGAGCTCATCGTGCAGATGCTCGACAAGCTGGTGGACAACGCCGTGGATTTCACGCCGGCCGAGGGCATCGTGAACATCCGCCTGCGCCGCGAGGCGGCGAGTTTCGTGATCGAGGTGGACAATGATGGCCCGGTGATCCCGGCGGAGATGTTGGGGCGGCTGTTCGAGTCGCTGTTCGAGCTGCGAAATGGAAGCGATGCGCGACCGCATTTCGGCCTGGGCTTGTACATCGTGCGGCTGATCGCCCAGTTCCATCATGGCCAGGCCAGCGTCGGCAACCGGCCCGACGCCACGGGGGTCGTGTTCCGGGTGTCTCTGCCGATGATCTGAGGCCGGCGGGGTCCGCTCCTCCTGCTGCGGAAAACCAGGAAGTCACTGCTACAATCGCCTCGCTCCCGCTTCGATGAAGAACAAGGAGAGGATCATGAAGACCTCCACACGCGCTGCCTGCCGCTTCCTGCTGCCACTGCTCCTGGGCGCCGGGCTGGCCAGTGCGCAATCCGTGCCTGCCGCACCTTCTCCCCAGGCCATCACGGCCGAGGTCCTGCAGCGGATCAATTCCACGCCCGGCATCCGCAGCGTCGCGCCGAAATGGAAGGGTGTGGTGCCGAAGATCCGCGTCGCCGTGCAGGACGGGATCGTCACGCTCACCGGTACCGTGGCCACGGACCAGGAGACCTCCGCCGCAGGGTTTGCCGCCCTCCAGGCGGCAGGCGTGCGCGCCGTCGCCAACCACCTGCAGACCGTCGACACCCAGTTCTTCGGCGACGAGCTGCGCATCCCGCACACCCGCCCCATCATCGATGCGGACATCGACGCGGCCATCCGCAAGATCCTCAGCACGCCCACCATCCATGTGATCCCGCATATCCACTGGGCCACCTCCGGTCAAACGCTGGAGATCTGTGGCATCGCCGCCTCCGCCGATGACCGGCTCGCCGCGACGAACGCCACCATCGCCACCTCCGACCTGCCCACCAGTACCGGTTACTGCATGAACGTGCGCCCGGCGGCATTTCCACCCGAGACGATCCGTGCCATCGAGGCGAATGCCTCGAAATCGACCATTCCCACGGTGACGCCGGCGCCGAAGGCCGGCTCGCAGCCCGCGACATCCGCCGGCAGCGGCGCGGCGGCCGTCGGCGGCGCAGCCGCCGTCACGGCTTCAACGGTCCCCGCTGGAAGTGCGGCCCCCGGCAGTCCGCCCCCCGCCGTCCAGCAGGGTTCCGCCCCCCTCATTCCATTGTGCGCCGGCCTGACCGTGGTCACGGCCGTCGCATCCAATGGGGACTACGAGTCGATCAAGACCGTGGAGTCGATGGATGCAACGCAACTACGGCTCAAGTATTCCGCCGAGATCGGGCCGCGCTGGTGGGAGGGCGCCGGTCCGGGAGATCGCAAGCTCAGCAGCACGCATCGCACCGTGCTGATGCGGGACATGGCCGGCGCACATCAATACGACCAGATCTTCGTCGGCACGCAGCATGCGCCGGAGACCGCGCCGGGCACCACGGCGATCAGCGCTTCGACGGCGGTGCTGCACGATCTCAAGACCCGGGGCGAATCGAGATTCGAGTATTGCAAGGCAGCCGATGACGTTCCCGTCATGGGTCCGGACGACAAGCTCGGGCCCGGCAACCCCGGCGGCTGCGCCTACTACAAGGGCGATGGCCTGAAGCGCGTCGGCAACAAGCCTGTATATTTGCGCGTCCTCGTGGATGGCACCCCCACCGACCTGCCCGCCATCCAGGCGCGGGGTCCGGAAGGGAAGGAGGAGTTCTTCTTCCTGGACGATGAGCGCCATCCGCTCACCCTCGCCTTCCGCCTGGGCATTGGCGAAATGTCAGCGCTCAGCCCAAGCTTTCGGAAGGATTGCGAGGCCGCACGCAACGGCGGCCCGCCATTGTCTTTGGATGGTCCCATCTCATGCGACCAGCCGAACGGCGGCGACCGCGACACGCTGCGGGTGGTCAAGATCACCACGCGATGCGGGGCGCCGGCGGCTGCGGGCGCCGGCACGGGAGCGGCCGCCAGTGCGCTGGAGAACTCGCTCGCGAAGAATCGCAGCGCCGACATCTACAGCATCTACTTCGCCTTCAACAGCGATGTCATCCGCGAGGAATCGACGCCCACGCTGCAGGAGATCGCCGAGGTGATGCGGCGGCATGCGGACTGGAAGCTGCGGGTATCCGGGCACACCGACGGCATCGGTGGCGATGCGAAGAACCTGGACCTGTCGCAGCGTCGCGCCGCCGCGGTGAAGGATGCGCTGGTGAAGCGGTTCCACGTCGCGGGCGAGCGACTGAGCACGGACGGCTATGGCAAGTCGCGCCCCAAGGACACGAACGACACGCTGGAGGGCCGCGCGCACAACCGCCGCGTGGAATTGACGCGCGTGGACTGAGCGGCGAGAAGACGAAGGCCGCAGCGGTAACCAAGGCCCTGCAGGAGTTCATCGCACGTCGCCGGCAACGTGCCTTGCTGGACCTTGCGGGCAAGCTCGAATGGGATTCCTCGTTCGACTACAAGCTGGAGCGGTCACGACGTTGAGCCTGTTCGTCGACACCAGCGCCTGGTCGTTGCTGTTCCGGCGCGACCATCCGGCGGGCGACGTTCACGCCGCAGAATTGGCGCGTGCCTTGCAGGCGGGAGATCGAATCGTATCGACCGGCATCGTCCTGCAGGAACTGCTGCAAGGCTTCCATGGTCCGAAATCACGGAGCCGGTTGCTGGAACGATTTTCGGCCATCCCCTTGATCGTGCCGGATCGCCAGGACCCTGTAGAAGCGGCACAGCTCCGAAATCAGTGTCGACGGAAGGGCATTCAGGTGGGCACGATCGATGCGCTCCTGGCGCAGCTCTGTCTCCGGCACGACTTGATCCTGCTCACCGCGGACGGCGACTTTCTTCAGCTCGCGCGCCACTGCCCGCTTCGCGTCTGGACGCCTTGAACGGCGCCATGCCTCACCAGGGCAGCGCCGACTGAGCGGCGGCCTCGGCTCCCTCATGTCGCAACAACCATCGCTTGAGTTCCACCCCACCCCCGAATCCACCCAGCGTGCCATCCGCATTGATCACGCGATGACAGGGAACGATCAGCGGAACCGGATTTTCGTGGTTGGCCAGGCCCACGGCGCGCGAGCCGCCCTCGCTGCCGATGCGTGCGGCGATCTCACCGTAGCTGCGCGTCTCACCATGGGGGATCTCGCAAAGCGCCTGCCACACTTGCCGCTGGAAGGCAGTGCCGCGCAGGTCCAGCGGCACGTCGAACGCTCGCCGGCCACCTGCGAAGTATTCACGCAGCTGCGCAGTGACAGCCGCGAACGGCGCCGCCCCGGCATCCTCGGCCCAGCCGCGGCGCAGCGCCCGCGCCCGCGGTCCCGGCCGCAGTTCCAGGCGCACCAGGGCCCCGGATTCGGCGACCAGGCGCAGCGTCCCCACGGGCGAGTCGACATCCAGGAATTGCGGCATCATCCCGGGCACCATGGCCGTGACATCTTCGCCCCGCGCACTCGATGAGCGCATCTACGGCATCGTACGCCGTATCCCGCGCGGCCGGGTCGCCGCCTATGGCTGGATTGCGGAACTGGCCGGGCTGCCGCGCGGTGCGCGCCGGGTGGGACGCGCGCTCAAGGCGCTGCCCGCATCACACCGTGTTCCCTGGTACCGGGTGGTCACCGCATCGGGCAGGATCGCGTTCCCGCCCGGCAGCGCGGCCGCACGAAGGCAGCAGGCTCGCCTGATCGCCGAGGGCGTCGAATTCCGCCGTGGGCGCATCGAGCTTGGACGGTTCGGCTGGCGCCGGACGCTGGACGAACAGCTCTGGGGGCCTGCGTAACGCGCGCGACTCAGCCCGCCTGGAGATACCCCAGTATCCCCTTCGCCGCCTCGCGCCCCTCGAACACCGCCCCGAACCATGGGCTCATCGCACATAGCCTTACGCAAATACACAATCAAAACAATCGGTTGAGCCGGGTGGCCGCGCCTTCCCTTCGAGGGCGCAGCGAACCCCGTCAACGCCTGCTTTCGTCCGGCCGACGCCGGAGGGCTTTCGCGCCGGCGCTCAGCCGCCGGCGATGTAGCGCTGCAGTTGCTCGATCTCCTCGCGCTGTTCGTCGATGACGGCCTTCACGAGGTCACCGATCGACAGCACGCCGACGACGCGCCCGTCCCGCACGACGGGCAGGTGGCGGATGCGCCGCTCGGTCATGATCTGCATGCAGCGATGCACGGAGTCCTGGGAACCCACCGTGATGACCGGCGAGCTCATGATCTCGGCCACCTTCGTTTCGCTCGAGATACGGCCCTTGAGGATCACCTTGCGCGCGTAGTCCCGTTCCGACAGCACCCCAACCAGTTCCTTCTCGCGCATGACGAGCAGGGCACCCACGTGCCATTGCGCCATGACGCCGATGGCGTGCAGCACGGAATCCTCCGGCTTGACGGAGATGATGTCGGCGGACTTGCGCTCGAGCAGATGCTTGACGGTTTGCATGACTGAACTCCCGTATCCCGCATTCCCGTTGCGCGGCCTTCTCACGTGCCGCTCCCGACTATACTGGCGCTCATCCGCGCCATACGTCAATCCGATGCCCAGAATTGATGTCCAGAATTCCTGAATCCGCCCCGCCGAGCCAGCCGGTCGCCGCCCGGCGTGAGCATGAGATTCATTCGCCTCACGGCGACCGGTCCGACCCGTACTACTGGATGCGCGATGACTCGCGCCGCGATCGCGAGGTGCTCGCCTACCTGCGGGCCCACAACCGCTACACCGCCCGCTGGTTCAAGGACCGGGGAGCCCGCGAGCGGCGTCTGTACCGGGAGATCATCGCGCGGCTGCAACAGGACGACAGCAGCGTTCCCTACCTCAAGAACGGCTACTGGTACTACGCCCGGTATACCGCCGGCCATGAGTACCCGGTGTACGCGCGCCGGCGCGGCACGCTGGAGGCGCCCGAGCAGGTGCTGCTCGATGTCAATGAACTCGCCCGCGGGCATGCCTTCTTCGAGGTGGGCGCCCTGGAGGTCTCGCCCGATACGCGCTTCCTCGCCTGGTGCGAGGACAGCGTCGGCCGGCGCGAATACGTGCTGCGGCTCAAGGATCTCGAGGACGGCACGCTGCTCCCGGACACCCTCGTGAACGTCGAGGCGGACATCGCCTGGCTGGGCGACTCGCGCAGCTTCCTGTACGTGGAGAAGGATCCGAAGACCCTGCTGGGGCTGTACGTGCGCCGTCATCGGCTGGGCACGCCGGCCGCCGGCGATGCCTGTGTGTTCGAGCAGACCGATCCCTCGTTCTACACCACGGTGGCCCGCACCAAGTCCGATGCGCTCGTGCTGATCGGCATGGAGAGCACGCTGTCCTCGGAGTGGCGCTGGGCGCCGGCTGTGGATGACACCCTTTCCTTCAGGACGGTGTTGCCGCGTGAACGCGAGCATGAGTACCAGGTGGAGCACTGGGGCGGCGAGTTCATCCTGCGCAGCAACTGGCAGGCGCCCAACTTCCGGCTGGTGCGCGCACCGATGGGATCGGTCGCCGATCGGACCAGCTGGCGCGAGCTGCAACCGCACCACCCGGAGGTGTTCATCCATGACTTCGAGGTGCTGCGCTCGTACATCGCGATCTCCGAACGCTCGGATGGCCTGCGCCGCCTGCGCGTGCGCTCCCTGCTGGACACCGGCAGCGCAGGCGCTTCCTCCGGCTTCTTCGTGCAGGCGGACGAACCGGCCTACACCATGTCGCTGGGCACGAACACCGACCCGCACTCCGATGTCCTGCGCTACGGCTACACCTCGCCCATCACGCCGCCCAGCGTCTTCGATTTCGACCTGGCGACGAAGCAGCGCACCCTCCTGAAGCAGGACCGGGTGCTCGGTGGTTACGAGCCGGGGCACTATGCCGCCCGTTTCATCCGCGCGCCCGCCCGTGACGGTGCGCAGGTGCCCGTCACCCTGGTCTACCGGCGCGACACGCCCCTGGATGGCAGCGCGCCGCTCCTGCAGTACGGATACGGCGCCTATGGACACTCGCTGGACCCGGGCTTTTCCTCGGCCCGTCTCTCACTGCTGGATCGCGGTTTCGTGTTCGCCCTCGCGCATGTGCGCGGCGGACAGGAACTGGGACGCGCCTGGTACGAAGGCGGCCGGCTGCTGAACAAGAAGAACAGCTTCCAGGATTTCATCGACGTGACCCGGCATCTCGTTGCGCAGCGGGTGGCCTCGCCGGATCGAGTGTTCGCCATGGGCGGCAGCGCGGGTGGCCTGCTCGTGGGTGCCGTGGCGAACCTCGCGCCTCGGGCCTATCGAGGGATCATCGCGCAGGTGCCATTCGTGGACGTGGTGACGACCATGCTCGACCAGAGCCTGCCGCTCACCACCAACGAATACGATGAATGGGGAGACCCGGCGCGCCGCGAGACCTACGAATACATGCTCTCCTACTCGCCGTACGACAACGTCGGCGCGCACGAGTATCCGGCCATGTACGTGACCACCGGGCTATGGGACAGCCAGGTGCAGTACTTCGAGCCGGCGAAATGGGTGGCGCGACTGCTGGAGCGGCGGCTGGGCACGGCGCCCATCCTGCTGCACGTGGACCTGCGTGCCGGGCACGGCGGCAAGTCGGGGCGTTTCGAGCGGTATCGGGACATCGCGCGCGAGTATGCATTCCTGCTCGCGGTGGCCGGGATCGTGGAAAAAAAAGGCGTCGCGAACCGGGGAAGGATTCGCGACGCCAATGTCAGACCCTAGGAGAAACAGGCGGGGCCAAAACCCGGGGGGAAGAGCCAGGCCCGCCACGGAAGTCAGGAGCAAGAGCCGTGCCAGGCGCCGGCCGGCACCGAATCGGCCAAACACGGCCCGGGTTGGCCCGCAGCGCTGACAAGAAGTGTCACAAGTGACGCAAACTGCAGGATCGTTTGCGTCACCCGCCCGTGGAGGCGTCGCCTGCGGGCGTCACTCGTCCGGGAGGTAGCCCCCGGGCCGGAAATCCGTGACGAGATTCACGGTGCGATGACGATGCAGGACTGTTTCTTGGCCTTCAGTGCGGCGCACAGCGAATGCGCCTGCGAGCGGGACAGGCCGGTGGCCTGCAGCTTGAAGAGACTCCCCTTCGGGCCCTTTGCCGTGACGACGCGATGGCTCACGCCCTTGAACAGCGAGGCATGCGTGCCGCTGATGTGGGTCCAGCCCTGTTCGGCGGCCGCCTTGCCGGCGCTGAACGCGCCGAGCTGCACCAGGTAGTGCCCGCTGCCGGAGGACGAGGCGTGGTCGGCCTTGCTGCCGGCATGCTTCGTGGCCGATCCCGCATGCGAGGACTGGGTGGCCGGCGCGGCCTTGGCGGCAGCCGGCTTCGGTGCCGTGGCCGCCGGCTTTTCCGCGGCATCGGTCGCGCCCGGCGTACCCGTTGGGGCACCCGTTGGGGTACCCGTCGGGGTACCCGTCGGGGTACCCGTTGGGGTACCGGACGGGGTCTGGGCGAGCGAGAAGTTCTCGATGCGGATGCGGGCTTCCTCGGTCCACTTCCCTTCCGGATATTGCTTGAGGAAGGCCTGGTAGGCTTCCGGGGAATCGGCGTCGCGCGCCTTCTGCCAGTCGCGCTCTTCCTCCAGTTCCTTGATGCGGGCCTGGGCCTGTGCGGTGAAGTCACCGCTCGGGTAGTTCTTCACGAACTGCTCGTAGGACTCGAGGGTGTTCGCGGTGCGGGCCTTGTCCCAGTCGCTTTGCTGCCGGCTGCAGCCGGCGCAGAGCACGGCGAGGGCAATCATCACCAGTGGCCACTTCGTCCCGGGGGAGAGAATCTTCACGCGTACTCCTGCAGTTTCATCGAATCGCGCCATTGTACTTAACATTTTCTCCCGCTCCTAAAGAAGCGCTCAGCGCATCACAGATCACTCAGTCGGAGAATGAGTAAAGTCCCGCCCGGCTCCCTCACAAGGTCTCCTGCATGAGCGCCGTTCCGAAGACCGAACCCAGGCCGCTGCACCTGAACCGCCGCTTCGTCGACCGCGTCGCGGGCACGCCCACGGTGCTCGGCGCAGACACCAGCTTCGTCGGTGACGTTCGTGGCAAGGGCACCTTCGTGGTCTACGGCGAGGTCCGCGGCGACGGCGACATCAAGGGCAGCCTCAACATCGCCGCCTCGGCGAGCTGGACCGGCGATGTGCATGCCGAGCAGGCCGTGGTGGCGGGCAAGCTCACCGGGAGCCTGATCGTCGCCGGCAGGCTGGAGATCGGCTACACCGCCGTGATCCATGGCAAGGTGAGCGCCAGTTCGATCGCCATCGCGATGGGTGCGGTGGTGGACGGCGAGATCATCACCACCTCCGGGGCGCCGGTCCAGCAGTTCGAGGAAAAGCGCAACGAGGATTGAGCCGGCCGGCTCCAAGTCCCCTACAATGCGGGACTGAAGATGGCTGTGAATCCGGCACAAGGCGGTGGCGATGCCAGGGACATGCGCAGCGTACGCACGTTCCCGACGCTGATCGCGCATCGCGGCAATGCACGCGAATTCCCCGAGAACACCATCGCCTCACTCCGTTCCGCCATCGAGCTGGGCCTGGATTTCGTGCAGTTCGACGTGCAGCTCTCCAGCGACGAGGTGCCCTTCGTGTTCCACGACGACACGCTGGTCCGCACGGCCGGCCGGCCCGAGTCCGTGTTCGAGATGTCCGCCCGCGAACTGCGCCAAACCGAGGCGGCGGAGCGTTCACGCTTCGATGACCGCTTCAGCGACATCTGCATTCCCTCGCTGGAACAGGCCACCGAACTCCTGGCCGCGCATCCGCAGGTCACCGCATTCGTGGAGCTCAGGCGGGCATCGCTTCGGCAATTCGGCACCGCCATCGTCGTGAACCGGGTCATGGAGGTGCTGCGTCCGGTGCGCGATCGCTGCGTGCTGATCAGCACCGATCTTCCCGCGATGCACACCTGCCGGCACGCCGGCGCCGTGGCCGTGGGCTGGGTGCTGGAGGAATACGATGACCGCTCGCGCCTCAAGTACGAGGCGCTGCGGCCCGATTACCTCGTCTGCGAGCAGCGCCGGTTGGCGCCCTCCGCCGGCCGGCTGTGGCGCGGTCCCTGGCACTGGGTGGTGTTCGATATCGACACCGCAGCCGATGCGCAAGCTGTCGCCGGGCGCGGCGCGGCCTTCGTGATGACCTCGGCGGTGCGCTCCCTGCTTCGCGACCTGTCCCGCGGGGACGGGGGATGAACGAGTTCGACGTCGTGGTCGTGGGTGGCGGCATCCACGGCGCCGGCGTGCTGCAGGCGGCCGCGGCAGCCGGCCACAGCGCGCTGCTGATCGAGCGGCGCGGCCTCGCCAGCGGCACCTCCAGCCGCTCGAGCAAGCTCATCCATGGCGGATTGCGCTACCTCGAGTCCGGCCAGTTCCGCCTGGTGCGCGAGAGCCTGCACGAGCGCTCGGTGATGCTGCGCATCGCGCGCGAGCTCGTCGAACTCAAGCCCTTCTACATCCCGGTGTATCCACACACGCGTCGACGTCCCTGGCAGTTGCGCCTGGGCCTGTTCGCCTACGCCCTGCTCGGTGGCTTCGGCGAGGGCACTTCCTTCGGCAGCGTGCCGCGCTCGCAATGGTCCGCGCTCGACGGGCTCGATACCCGCGAGCTGCAGGCGGTGATCCGCTATCACGATGCACAGACCGACGATGCGGAGCTGACCCGCGCGGTGGTGGCCTCGGCGCAATCCCTGGGCGCCAAGCTCGCGATGCCGGCGAGCTTCGTGCGCGCGCAGCTCGAGGAGGCCGGCGTGCTGGTCAACTACGAGGAAGGAACCTCCATGCGCGAATGCCGCGCCCGGGTGCTCGTGAACGCGGCGGGCCCCTGGGCGACGCACGTGGCCCGCGACATCCGGCCCGCGACACCGGTGCCGCGGGTTGACCTGGTGCAGGGCACCCACATCATCGTCCCGGTGGCCACCACCGCCGGCATTGCTATGTCAAGGGCGCCCACGGACCGGCGCCATATTCATCATGCCCTGGCACGGACAGACCCTGATCGGCACCACCGAGACCGAATTCCGCGGTGAGCCCGACCAGGTGCGGCCCCTGCCCGAGGAAGAGCAATACCTCCTGGAGGTGGCCGGCGCCTATTTCCCCGCCCTGAAGGCGCTGACGCGCGCCGACATCACGGGACGATTCGCGGGCCTTCGGGTGTTGCCAGCCGGCGACGGCAAGGCTTTCGGACGTTCCCGTGAAACCATGCTGATCACCGACCGTGACCAGTGTCCACGCGCGCTGAGCATCTTTGGCGGGAAACTGACCGCCTGGCGCGCCACCGCGGGCCAGGTCATGGAACGGGTCGAAACCTCCCTGCCGCGCCGGCGCAGCCTGCGGGCGCCGAAACTGCCGTTGACGAGGGTCACGAATGAAGAGTTGGACCGGCGCCGCCGCGCTGCTGCTGCTCGCCCCCCTGGCACGGGCCGCGGACGGCCCCTACCTGAGCCCGACCACGGACCGCGTGCGCATCACGCTCGGCGTGATGCGCAGTTCCACCTCGACCAACCTGCGCGTGGACACCACGAGCAGGAACGCCATCGACTGGGAGGCGATCGCCTCGACCACAGCCGCACGGACCCGAAGTTCCAGGCGATGATCCGCGTGAGCGAACGGCACCGCTGCGCTTCGACTACCTCACGCTCGAGCGCCATGGCTTCAAGAACATCGAGAAGCCCGGCATCACCTTCCGCAACCAGGATCATGATCGGCGATCCGGTGGACTCGCAGCTCAGCGTGCGCGCTGGGCATGCCTACAAGGTATTCCTTCATCATCTGCGACAGTTTCGAGCTGGCGGGCACCCTCGGCGTGAACCTGCTGGACTTCTCCGCGCGGGCCCGCGTGCAACGGCCAACCGGCGCATCGACCAGCGCGAGGACCAGGCCGGCCCCTTTCCTACCTGAGCCTGGACGCGGCCTGGTCGATCAGCCGCCGCTTCTACCTGGACGGTCGTGCAGTACACGAGCGCTGCGCATCGACCAGCTCGATGGCTCACTCGGGCTCTACGAGCTGTCCGCCCTGTATCGCTGGCGTGCGAATGTCGCCCTGGGGCTGGGGTATCACAAGGAACGCGCCAAGCTCTCCTCGACCAAGACCACCGAGAGCGGCTTCTTCGACCTCGACACCAAGGGTCGAGCTGTTCGTCCGCATCGCCTTCTGGCCTAAGTTGCCAGAATCATGCCACCTGTGGGGCGTAGGCAGATCAATGGGTTGCCGAAAAGTCGGCTACATTTCGGCGCAGGAGTTGGATCAGGCGCTGGGCACGATCGGGGAGGTTGTCGTCGATGCGCAAGCCTTGGGCAGTGTGATGCCAAGCCGCTCGAACAGAAGTGACTGAAGCTCATCGGGCTGCGTCACGCAGCGCAGGCGGATCTCGCCGTGCGGAAGGTCGGCGAACGCATCGTGGCACCGGATGCGCCGGATTTCCTCGAGCACTGTGCGCGGGAACACCGAAACCGGCACGTCGCTGCCAGGGCTCAAGGGTTTCCACAACACGAGGCGAGGAAGCACACCAGGATGTGACTCGACATTCGGCTCTCTGGTGCCAGATCGGGCGAATCGACAGTTCGCTCAGCAC
Source organism: Steroidobacteraceae bacterium (assembly GCA_046347195.1). Lineage (GTDB taxonomy): Bacteria > Pseudomonadota > Gammaproteobacteria > Steroidobacterales > Steroidobacteraceae > TMP-86. The sequence continues at coordinate 41,629 of JAXMGQ010000015.1, read as the reverse complement.
CTGCACGCAGGCGGCTTCGCCAGAGCAAGCTGGATGTAGGCGCGCCAGAGCTTTCATCGTCGATCCGTCGTTGGTTTGAGCGCGTAGCTGCCCTCGGAGACCCTCGCCCAGTCATCGAAGGCGCCGCGGCTGATCTTCACGTTGAGGTGGAAACCCGCCGGGCTGTTGGCATCGACGAGAGAGACCTCGCGCTGGCGTGCAGCGGCGCGCCAGTTCTTCTGCAAGGCCTGCGTCCGATCTGACGCTGAATGTTGCCGGGGAATACTTCGTGGCTTCGGCGAAGCCCATCAAGCTCACCACCAGGCGATGCACACCTGCTTGCAGTCGGGGCCGTGATCACGCGAGTAGCCGCGCGCGGCGAGCGCAGTACCTTTGCTTCGCCCTCGAAACAGGTGCTCGTGACATCGTACGGCAGCACCTCGTGATCGATCGAAAACAGCTCCCCGCACCGGTGCGACAGGTGTGCCTCGATCGCCGCGCCATGCGGCAAGGAACCATCGAGCGCGCGGTGACCGATCTTGTTCACCTGTTCGGCCGGCAGCTGCAGATCGACAGCGCCGTGCGCCGATGCAGTCCTCGGCAATGTGCAGCTCGCTGGAGGGCTCACACAATCGGGCCGCCACCAGCACCGAGATCATCTTCGACCAGCCGACCCGCTCCTTGCCTTGGCCCACAAGCTCTCGCACAGCCCCTCCAGGCCCGTCCCGCGCCACAAAGGCGAGCGCCAGGTACACATCCCCGAACTGCCGGCCCCATTCAATCCGGATCCCCTTCAGACGCCTGGCACCGCAACATCGGCATGCCCGTCATCGAAGAGCTGTCCCTGCTCGGGCGAGCCGATCAGATGGCGTGCCAACGCCCGAACCCGTACACGGCCTTCAGCATCGAGTTCACCGAGCTGCGCGCCGTGCCGTTGGGTGACTCAGCGGCCACTGCACGTTCTCGACCAACCGCCAGTAGCGGTATGCTTGCCGTCCTTCTTGCGTGTACTCGCTCGCAGAAACATCGAACGACATCACACCCGATGCTCAACGCAAAGAGAAAAGGGCAAGGTCGGCACTGCACCGCCAAAACCGCCTCATCATCAGCATGCAAGTGGTTGATCCGCTCAGCCAGTCGGCCAGCCTGAAAGGCGGCAAACCTGACCAACTGCGCGGCAGAGCTTTAGCCTAGGTTGCGCAAAATCTGTGGGGCGTAGGGGGGGGGGGGGGAAATCAATGAGTTGCCGAAAAAGTCGGCACTACATTTTGGCGCAGGGTTGGATCAGGCGCTGAGCGCGTCAGGGAGGTTGTCGTCGATGCGCAAGCGCTTGAGCAGTGTGATGCCAAGCCGCTCGAACAGAAGTGACTGAAGCTCATCGGGCTGCGTCACGCAGCGCAGGCGGATCTCGCCGTGCGAGAGGTCGCGTTGAACACGCACATCATCAGCACTGGATGCGCTTGATTCCTCCGAGCACTGTGCGCGAGGTGCGCCGAGGAACAGCACGTCGCTGCAGAGGCTCAAGGTTCCACAACACGAAGGCGAGGAAGCACACCAGGATGTGTGACTCGACGTCATCAGGTGCCAGATCGGGCGAATCGACAGTTCGCTCTTCTGCACGCGAAAGGCGGCTTCCGCTTGGGCGAGCTGGACGGAAAGCGCCAGGCTTTTCATCGTCCCAGTCCGTCACGTTGGTTTTGAGCGCGTAGCTGCCCTCGGAGACCCTCGCCCAGTCATCGAAGGCTTGGCTGATCTTCGTTGAGGTGGAAACCCGCCGGGCTGGCATCGACGAGAGGAGACCTGTGGCGTGCAGCGGCGCGCGCTGGTTCTTCTGCAAAGGAGCCGTCCGATCTGACGCTGAATCTTGGCCCGATCAGTGGCCGACGGGCGCGCTCGACCGTTCGGCGAGGCCAGCAGGGTCATCTCCATTCCACGACGGAGAACTTCTCGTGCATCGCCCGTTCCTTCTCGGCGCCGCTCGGCCAGACGAGCCAGCACCACCGTGTCGCCGTCTCGGCGCAGCGGGTGAGCCGGACCTCGACGCCTTCGCGCAGCGTGCGCCAGCCGTGGCTGTCGGCCAGAAGCGGCGCATGCTTCTTGAGCTGCGACTTGGGCGCCCCGATGATGTACCGCCGGCCCGAGGACCTGAGCCACTGAAGGTTCGCGCGGCTGCTCATGCCGCGATCTGCGATCCAGACCCGGCCGATGACCCCGTGGCGCGCCTCCATCGTGGTGACAATGCTCTGCACGGTGCGCGGAAGTCGCTCATGTTGCCGGGGAACACTTCGTAGCCAACGGGAAACCCATCAAAGCTCACCACCGGGCGATGCACCTGCTTGTCGGGGCGATGATCGCGCGAGGTAGCCGCGCGCGGCGAGCGCATTGCCTTTGCTTCGCCCTCGAAATAGGTGCTCGTGACATCGTACAGCGGCACCTCGTGATCGATCGAGCAACAGCTCCCCGCACCGGTGCGACGGGTGTACCTCGATCGCCGCCTTGTGCGGCAAGGGAACAAATCGAGCGCGCGATAGAGCCGATCGCCCGGTAGGCCTGTTCGGCCGGCGGCTGCAACAGATCCGACAGCGCCGTGCGCCGGTACAGTCCTCGGCAATGTGCAGCTCGCTGGAGGGCTCACACAATCGGGCCGCCACCAGCACCGAGATCATCTTCGACCAGCCGACCCGCTCCTTGCCTTGGCCCACCAGGCTCTCGCACAGCCTCTCAAGGCCCGTCCGCCGCCGCAGGCGAGCTCGGGAGCGCACGTACCCGAACTGCCGGCCCCGTTCAATCCGGATCCCTTCAGACGCACTGGCACCGCAACATCCGGCATGCCCGTCATCGAAGAGCTGTCCTACTCCGGGCGAACCGATCATGGTCGGCATGCGGGCGCCCGGGCCCGTACACGGCCTTCGGCGCCGAGTTCACCGAGCTGCGCGACGGTACGTTGGATGACTCGGCGGCCCGCACGTTCTCGACCAACCGCCAGTAGCGATGTCTTGCCGTCCTTCTTGCGTGTACTCGCTCGCAGGAAACATCCAGACGACATCACACCCGATGCTCAACGCAAAGAAAGGCAAGGTCGGCACTACACCGCCAAAACCGCCTCATCATGTATGCAAGTGGTTGAATGCGCTCAGCCGGTCAGCCTGAAAACCGAGCAAACCTACCGACCAACTGCGCAACTTGAGCTAGGGGACGCGCCCGCCCGCCATTCAATCGATGCCGAGTTCGCCCTGGCTGGGAGAATATGCGCATGAAATCGACATGCCTTTCGGGCTGATGTGCGGCGTACTCGCCGCCCTGCCACTGGCGGCCGGCTTCGGCCACGCTGCCGAGACGCCGGCCACTTCCCGCCGCCCCGCCGCTGCTCATCGATCTGGACAAGTTCGATGCAGCCAAGCGCCTCGTGTCGTTGCCCAATGGCATGCGCCTGGCGTACCTGGAATGGGGCAATCCGCGCGGACGGCCGGTGGTGCTCATCCACGGCTACACCGACAACGCGCGCGATTGGGTGCCGCTGCTGCCGTTCTTGTCGCCGGCGTATCGGCTCATCCTCATCGACATCCGAGGACATGGCGCCTCCAGCAAACCGGAGTGCTGCTACGACCGTCTCGAGTTCGCCTATGACGTGAAGCTCCTGCTGGATGCGCATCAAGCAGGCGGACATCGTCGGGCATTCGCTCAACGACATCATCACCCAGACATTGGCGGAGTTCTGGCCCGAACGGGTGCGGCGCGTGGTGTTGATTTCCTCCTCGGGCAGCAGGCCCAGGTGCCTCCGGCAATCATCAATAATTCAGATTGCCATCGCCGAAGCTGAAGGAGCCCATCGATCCCGACTCCCCCTTCATGATCGCCTGGTGGGATTCGCCGCGCCCGGTGAACGCCGAGTTCATCCGCCGCCAACGGCGCGACGCGGCCGCCATTCCCCTGCGGGTGTGGCTGGCGGTGATCGACCAAGGCCTGGCGGTCGACGATCTGCAGCGCACGCTGCCGCGGCTCAAGGCACCGGCCCTGCTGCTATGGGGTGAGAAGGACCCTCTCATCGAGGAGCCGCGGCGTCAGAGTCTGCGCGAGGCACTGCCGGCGGCCACCGTGAAGGTGTTCCCAGGACTGGGACACAACCCATTCTGGGAGGAGCCACAGGCCGTGGCGGCGGTCATCAATGAATTTCTGGATGCAAAGCCCTGAGGGCTCAGGCGAACGCGCGATCGCACCGCTCATTGCTTGCGCGTCGCGACCACCAGCGGCGCCTTGCCGCTGATGCCGCGCGGGATCCGCTCCACCATTGCACCGTCACGGTCACCGGCGCAGCGCCCAACCGCGCGAGCGCATCGCCAATCTCCCGCCGCAATTGCTCGCGCAGCAGCTCCGCGTTACACCCTGCACGCGCACCAGCAGCGCATCCCCGCCGCCCTCGACCTGCCAGGCATCGATGCCGGCGCGCTCCAGCAGGGCATGGAACTCCTTCGGCTGCACGGTGATGTCCTGCGCGCAAGACCCGCTGCCCGCAGCACTCGCGCCACGAAACACCAGGACATCCTCGACGCGGCCGGCGATCGCCCTCACGATGCGGAACGGGCAGCCGCAACCGCAGCTCTCCGATGAGATCGCCAACCCGGTCGCTGATCTCGTAGCGGATCAGCGGCTGCGTGAAGCGGCGCAGCACGGTGATGAGCAGCCGGTCGCCGAGTTCGCCCTCTCCCGCCGCGCGCCCCGTGCATCGACGCTTTCGATCGCGCCATCCTCCAGCAGGTGCTGGTTGCCCTGCGCGCACTCGACCGCGATAGGCGCGCGCCATTCATCGGCGCCGTAGATGTCCTGGATGTGGGCGCCGAGGCTTCGCGCGAGCGTGCGCACCTCCTCCGTTAGCCGCTCGGCGCTGCTCCACCGCGCGATGTTGCGCAGCCGGATGCGCAGCGCCTCCCCGCCAGCGCCTCGCGCGAAGCTCGCGCAGCATCGACGGGTAGCCGGCCATGGCCTCGGGCTGCCGGTCGTTCAGCGCCGCGACGATCTGCGGCGGTGGCATCACCGCGTCCAGCCGCAGCGCCGGCGCGAGCGGTTTCGACAGCTCGGCGCCCATGCGCGCGAGGAGTAGTGCCACTTCACGGTGGAGGCGACGATGGCGGCGCGCGGTGGCCGTCCGCCGCCACCGCCCAGCCAGGCCGGCGGGCGGGTGATCGAGGCCACGCCGCGAAGATCCACTCGCCGCGGTCGAACAGGAACAGGCCGCGCCGGCGAGGTACGCGCTGCCCGAGGTCGCGAGCACGACGCTGGGGTATCGGCCGTGCCATCGTCCTGGTCCAGGAACTGCTCGGCCCCCTCGCGCGTGATCGGGATCGCGCACCAGCTCGTCGAACCGCTCCATCATGAGCGGCTTGTCCAGGATGGGCGGTTGTCGAGCGGCGCGGCGCCGAGCCCGGCATGGAATTGCTGGTAGAAGCGTGAATGGCGCAGTGCATGCCGGCGAAGCCGCAGGAGCTGCGCTTGCTGATGGGCCCGCAGGCGCTCCCGGGTCCAGCGGCAGGAACGCTCCTGCCGGGCTCGCTCGATCAGGACTCTGGCCAGTGTGAGGATGCGTCCGCCCATGACCGCCTTCCCGCGCTTCGCGCTGCCGGTTGTGCCGCAGGCCGTTCGAAAACTATACGCGCCGGGGTCGGATACGTCGCGGCAGCCCGCACGCCTGCTCGCTCACTGGTCACGAGGTCAACGGCGTAGAATCACGAATTCCGCTTCAGGAGTTGCCCGTCATGTTCACCTCGTCGGTCGAGCGCATCGCACTGGCCATCATCGTCACGCTGCTGGGGATCCCGGCTATTGCCATGGCCCAGGAAGGGCATGCGCACATGCATGCGCAGTCGGGCTGCCATCATGAACCTCACGCTCGACGGCGGTCGCAAGTGGGCCACCGACGCACCGCTCCGTTCCGGGATGGTGGCGATCCGCAAGGCCTTCGACGCGGAGCATCCGGCCATCCACAAGGGGACCGAATCCGACGCCCAGTACGCCACCCTGGCCGATCACATCGAGGTCGAGGTGCAGAAGATCGTCGCGTCCTGCCATCTGCCGCCGGCGGCCGACGGCAACCTGCACCTCGTCATCGCCGACTTGCTGCAGGGCGCGTCTGCGATGCGGGGTCAGGCAACCGGCGCATCGCGGCACGATGGGGCCGCACGGGCTCACGGTGCGTTGATTGCGTATGCGAAATACTTCGACGATCCGGGCGCGCGTTGACGCGCTTCTCACTGGGACGACGCTGCGCTGATCACCAAGTGAAGTTGCCGGTGAGCGGCTGCGGGGTCGGGGAGATGCGGTACGACGGCTTGGCGCTGTTCTCGTCAAAGAAGTCCCAGCCCGCCGGAGTGCCTCCGCCTTGCTTCCCCCCGCGAATGCCGGCACTGTAGCCGGTCAGCCTGCAGTCGTAGGTCGCGTTCGAGTACTTGCCGTAGGGATCCTGGAGCGCGTCCGGCGCGACCGTCACCACGACGTTCGCCGTCGTGACCACGCGACCCTTCGTAACCGGCAGTGTCACGTGGCCCGCGAGCTTCCCGGCGTTGGAGACGCCGCGCACCACCCGAGTTGCGACGATCGCATCGCTCTTGATCGTGCAGGTCACATCGATCTGCGTGATGTCGACGGCGAGTCGCGTCAGGTTGATCGGCACCTCGAAGGTCACGTCGCCCGGCGCCGTCTGCGCAGCCGCTGTGCCCGCGATCGCGAGGCTGCAGACAACCACCGCCATCATCGATAGATGCATGATCGATCGAACTTGCGTGATCAATCTCCTCATGGTGCGCCGTCGCCGTCCAGCCCCGCGTGCGGATGGTCCGCGGAACGAGACGTCCACGCCCGCGCCCGTGCCCGTGCCCGTGCCCGTGAAGCCCGAGGTGTAGATCGTGCGCGGCGACACGTCGACCGCGCGCTGCCAGCGGCGGTATAGCCCGCCGTGCGAATGGCGCGCCCGCCGCCCGCTCGCCCTCGCCGGCGGCGGCGCCGACGCCCGCATCGCCCGCCGCGACCACATAGCCTTCAGCCCGCCGCCCGAAATCGAGCTGACGCCGTTGCGCACCGTTCCCTCGTACTGTTTTGGGCCCGGCGCTTTCGTGACGGCGACGGCGCCTCCGCCGAAGCCGATGACTCCAGCGTGCACGGCCGCGACACAGACCGCCGACTCGACATGGTAGGTGTCGGTGCCCCAGATGAATGCGTCGGCATTCCCGCCGGGTGGGCAGATGACGGTGATGGCGGGCTTGTAATCAGGCGGCAAGTACAGCGCGTTCGTCGCCCAGTCGATCGCGGCGGGCGGATCCGGTTTCACGAAGGTGAATGTGTATACGCTGTTGCCGTAGCTCTGGCTCTTGATGCCATTGCGCGTCGATTCCTGGACCGTCGCGGCTTCGGGGCCCATGACGATGGATACAGGCCCGGCCTCGCCGAAGGTGAGCATGCCCGCGTGGATCGCCGCCAGGCAGATTGCGGAGTCCACCGCATAGACGTCGGTGCCCCAGACATCAGCACTCTGCTTGTCGATGGGCGGGCAGATGAAATTGATGCGGCGGCCAGGTTGGCGGCTGAATGACGACGCGGCGAAGGTTTCCGGGATTCCGAGCGAATACTGCGATTGGGCCGCGGCCAATGGCGCGTCCAGCAGCAAAAGGGCCGCGAACGCCATCCCCCAAGCTCCCCGAGACATGCGGAAATACTACTCCAGATGGTCAAAAGGCGATACCCGCATACACTTGGAGATAGAATCGACCGACGAGAAGCCAACAATCGGGAGCTCGAGAAATGTCCGCCTGAAATGATCGAAATCCTCATCGCTGCGTCTCCTGATTTGCCTCGTGTTTCGTCGCGCTCCTGGGATCCCCTGCATGGAGCGCACCGCCTGATCGCGATACACAGGTATCCCGCTATGTACTCACGGAGGCGGGGTTGCAGTACACCGCAGCGACATGAAACTCAGCAAGATGGCAACGGGCCGGCGCGCAAAATGCGACGACGGCTCGTCTTCTTCGGCAGAGCCAGCTCGTCGCAAAGTACGACGCAACGCCCGGCATGAGCTGCAATCAGGTGCCGGCAACTGACGCGCGATTCATCGTCTTCAGCTTTTCGTTGCTGCAAACGGGCATCGCGGCCTGGGGCTGGTGGCCGGCGCAAACCACCGCCCGGCATATCCGTGAAGCATCGAAAGTTCATCAACGCCTGACCGCGATCGATAAGCGCAACGCAGGCAAAAAGGATGAGTGCAGCGACGCAGGGACGGCGACAACGGCGATGAAGCGAAAACCGATGATCAGGAGCGCTGAGGACCTCAAAGTGTCAAGCGGCCATTCGATCGGTAGTTGTCCTGGCTGGATACGAGTCGCGCATAGTCGGCAAAGAAGCGATTCATGCGCTTCTGGACGCTTTAGTCAGCGAGCGCAGCTACCGCCGCCCCTACTCCAGCTTGCCTTCGGCTGAAATTCGCCTTCTATCCGACGCGCGCCTCTCGCCTTCGCCTGATTGCTTCAGCGTGGACTTCTGCACGCACGCGCAAGCTCGGTGCGGCGCATTCGTTTCGACCAGGTCATCGGCCGGGCACGGCGCAGGCCATGGCCATCAGCGCGCGGGCATGTCGGCCATCGATGAATGCTCGGTCACCCGCACGGCGGTGTTGCCGTGGATCGGCAACGTCATGCCGGGGATCATCGTCAGGCCCAGAACCGCGCCGGCATCGCGGTCGATATGGCGCCACATTCGCCGATCTCGCGAGATCGCGAAAAGCCAGACGCTCGATGCCCACCGACGCCAAGGGCGGCGCAGGACGATTCGTGTTCGCCGCGGCCTTGTACCCGATTACGACGATCGATCGCCGATCCGCGCATCGAGCGCCGAGGTGCGTTCCGCTCATGGGACATCCCGATCAAGTCCGCCGGTTGCTCCTGCCCGCCGGCGCCGCGATGGAAACGCGCAGCGCGATCGTCAACGTGTCTCGTGGGCAGGATGAGGTCATGCGCGACATCCCGCTGTACGAGCCTGTGGGCAGTTGGGCCCTTCCATCGCTTCCGCTGCGCCTCGCGGGCGCTGGGCAGGACGGCCGCTCGACCAGCCCGCGACCCGGGCGCGGGTGGTGAAGACCCGGCTGCCGAGAATCGGCGCCGCCAGATCTCCTCGGCGCTGTCGGCCGTGTGCCGCAGCACGGCGACGCCGCTGCCGGAATTCAAAGGCCGCGTCGTGCTCGAAATCATGCCGCCCGGCCTCAACGATGCAGGAAAGCCGACACCCGTGGACCAGTCGCGCGGTGTCCAATGCTCGCGGGGGCGACAAACCCAGTCGCGGGCAATGCGATTCATCATGCCGCCGGCATGGCTCAAGTACGCTCTCGCCGCCCTCATGTCGGCGTTCACGGCATTCGTTTTCTTCCGCGGCGAGCCGCACAGCGACATCGATTCGGCTTTCGTGGCGGCCAATCTCACGCTCCTGCTGGCGGCCTTCATCGGGCTCGTTCTTCATTTTCCTGCTTCGTCGACCTGTTCGCCGCCGTCGGATTCATCAGTCTCATGTTCGGACTATGCCGCGTATATGCCAAGACGCAGCGCGGCCGAGCCGTCGGCAACGGCGATTACCGGCCGGATTTCGACCCGGCGCCCAGGACCGATGGCTGGCAGTTGCCCGATTGCATTTCGTGCGGACGCCGGCCTGAGGCGGAAGCCGTCGCTCAGCGGCTGATATCAACGACGGCTGCGGCGCTTCTTGTATGCAGGCACTGAGGTAGGGTCGTACTCGAGGTCGCCGGAGGAAGACCTGGCTGCACGACGCAGCAGGTGACCTCGTGGTGTTGATGTGGCGCGGCGAGACGGAGGGTGCGGCGCGCTGGGTCCGCGTGCATGACCTCTCGAGGAGGCTCGAGCAAGGCTCGCGAGGCTCGATTAACCTGCCCGACGACGGGACGGTGCGTCTCGCCTTCGGCGCCGCGGCCGATACGAATGATGCGGATGCAGGGAATCATGGGGCATTGCCGGGCGCACCTCTGATCGGAGAGGTACTGGCATCGCCGTCGAGTGGCCGCTGGCTCAGCGCGATATCGGCGCCTGCAACCGTCGGGCGCGGGAGAATCATGATGCGAGCTATATCCTATGTCTGATCACCACGCTGCTCGCCGCCGGATCCGCGGCGGCCAGCTCAACCGCGCCGTCGTCGCGCTGATCGAGCGTCGACGTGTGGCGCGCGCTACAAGCTGGGCGCGGCCGAGCTGGATCGCTCAAGCGCGATACCGCGGTCACCGTTACTTCGCAGACCGGCCTCTGGTACGAGCTGAATCGGCCGAGTGGCGTGAAAGGCTTCGTGCGCATCACCGAGGTTCGTCTGGAGTACGGGCGGACCGAAAGTGGTGCCGCCAACGTGACTGCTCTGACCAGCGGCAAAGCCGGCGTGGGCAGAGTGAGCGAGACGGCCGGCGTGCGCGGCATCGAGGAGAGCGATCTGCAGTCGGCGCCGTTCGACCAGGCACAGCTCGATGCAATGGTCGGCCATCGAGCCGATGAGGCGACGGCATCGGTTTATGCCATTAATCATGGCTGGCAAGCGACGAAAGTCGCATTCGATTCGGAACTGAAACCGCGCCCCGACAAAATCTCGGTCTCGTCCGATTCCACGAGCGAGACGGGTGATGTCGCGAGCGAAGCGAGCGGGTTGATCAGCTCGATCGGAGACAAATTCAGTTCGCTCCTCAGCACCATGAAACGAGTGGCGCCAAAATCCGAGAAGGAACAGGCAGCGGAGGAACTGGCGCTCGGCCCGCAGATCGCGGGCCGCGTGCTCGGTGCGCGACCGCTGTGGCAGAATGCAGATGCCCAGCAGCGCGTCAACGTCGTCGGCCGCTGGGTCGCTTCGCAGACCAGCCGCCCTGACCTGCCGTGGGCCTTCGGCGTCATCGATACGGGGGAGATCAACGCCTTCGCGGCGCCCGGCGGCTACGTCATGGTGACGCGCGGTCTCTATGAGCTTCTATCCTCGGACAGCGAGCTCGCCGCCGTGCTCGGCCACGAGATCAGCCACTGCGTGCAGCGCGATCAGTACAACGTGATCCACAAGCAGGAGATCGCCACGCTCGGCAAGGAGACGCTATCCAGCAAGGTCGGCGCCAGCGGCAACCTCGCCGAGAGTCTTGCGCGCGGATACGTCGAGAAGCACGGCGCGACGATCGTGCTGACGTCACTCGATCGCGAAGCCGAGTTTCGCGCCGACAAGGCAGCCGAGATCTACCTGGCGCGATCCGGAATGAATCCCATGGCGCTCTACTCCGTGCTGCAGAAGATGACGGCGGTCGGCGAGAAGTCGGCGAGCCTTGCGGCGCTATACAAGACTCACCCGCCGCTGGATGCGCGCCTTACTCAGATCGATAGGCGGGGATACGCCGGCCTCGGAAGCTTCACGACGCGAGAGTGAAAGCAAGCTTACTCAACTGACCGCTGCTCGAAACCACGCGAGTTCTTCTTGCAACTTCCAAAGCGCGTCAAGAACTTCAGCCCAGTATTCTTGCTCTGCGGTTAATTCCACGCCCTCAGCGATCGCTTTCTTGAGGGCCTGCCTGTACGCGTATTGATCCGTCATGAGATCCAGCAATGCGGCAGTGGCCTTTCGCAACGCAGAATTTTCAGCGGTTCCCGCATGAAAGCCGGTATCCATCACTCCGATGGTATCTCCAGACACCGGGTGTACGCGCCACCATCCGACATGCTGCTCGCCTTCGATTTGCACGGCCTGCCTCGGCACAAGCGCCAGGAATCCCGCATCGACGTCCTCCGCCACCCGCGCTAGCTCGTCATCGGGCCAGGGAAGCGCAGCGGCAGCAGCATGGTCTCCGGCGTTGATCAGAAGACCGCGCACGCCACCTGCATCAAGTCTCGAAAATACCGATGCGGTGTTTGCCGCCGCGCTCTGGTCCACGCCGAGCACGAGCATCTCTGCAACCGTGTCGCTCACGCCCTGGCGCAAACGCCGCTCGAACGGAGTTCGGTTCGCCGCCGGCGCCAGGTCTATTGAATTGGAAGCGACGTCGATCATGCGTCGAACCACCACCTCCTGTCTTTGTACCAGCCGGCCAATTCGATAATTGAGCACGTTCGGGCGATGGATGTACCAGTCACCTTCGCCGAGCGCGGATCGCCAGAGTACATAGGTAGGTAACGGGCCGGCCAGGCCGATCCGACCGAAAAGCTCTCCCGCCTGACGTCTTGCCTCGGCAGCGTCGGTCTGCCGCGCAAGCGCCGCCAATGCGGACTTATTGGCGACAACCGGGGCCAAAGCCATGTCGGTTACGAATTCGGCCGTGAAGCTGCAAGGCTGCAGCAGGATATCTGTCAGACTCAACAACCCCTCAGCTCGCTCCATCTTCGGCAGATCCGCGTTGCCGTCGAATTCGGCCACCTTCTGGTTGCGCTTCGCCGGTCCCAGCAGATCGAATATGGTCCGTCGCAGGTGCTCTGGGGCAGATCCCGGAACGCCTATTTCGAAATCCAGCCATTCAGCCGTCGCGGACGGGGCGTTGGGGTCGGGGCCGAAACCACCCAAAGCGTCGGCGAAGTTACCCGCCGCCTCTGCACCCCCTGTCTTGGCAATATCGCCACTCGAACTCAGCGGATCCGCAAGCTGGTTTCCGCTATTGTCGAACCCCGAACCCACGATCACTTCGCTTCCGATTTGGAGATACGGCACCCACTGCGTTATGCCCATCGCCGCAGTGCGAAACGCGTTCTGATCCCGCTCATTTCCACGCGCCGCCCCTACGCGTGGCTTCGGGGAGTTACCTAAGGAGACGGGTTGTCCCAGCAATTCGGCTGGTCGGAGCGTCCGCTCGAGAGCCGTGAACTCTCGCATCGACCCCTTGTTGTACTGTTCGACAACCACCTTCAGACGAACGGAATGCCAGTCGGCATCTGGAATGGAAGGCCAGTTGGCCTCGGGTAGCCAGTCACTGACAGATTGTGCCGGAGTCAGGCGATTACCTACGTCGAGCTCCGGCGACAATACGTCCATGGCAACCCATCGGCCACCGTCATTGCGTTCAACCCACCAGTGATCGCGAATCGCGGCGATGGCCGCGGAGTCGCTGGGAGCAGATCCTGCGGAAGCGTCACGCACAGCGGTCAGCAGCGCGTCCGCCTGGGATCGGACCAAGCTCCGGCTCGCAGCCACGTGCTGGGCAACGAGCTTCGCATTCCGCCGGGCCGCCTCTTCGAATCGGGGATCAAGTGCCGCCATCGCGCGTCGTCTTTGTGCGGACATTTCTCTCGATGCCGACGGTGCGCGGCGCTGCGCTGGAATGGGCCGAACTTTCGACATTTGCTGACGGGCAGTGGCCTCGGACAGCTGTGCATGCGCCAAGCGCACCGTGTATCCGGCGCGCCGCAGCAGTTCGCCGAGCAATACCGCACGATCGAGACTGCTCCCCATCCGATCGAGCATCACACCCTTCGGGCCCCGCAACAGACCTCGATACGGCGCCCACCAGGTGCGATCGCGCACCCATTCGAATAGTTTCTGGGGATCGTTGCCGACGGCCGCTACGAGCGCAACAGGAGCAAACTCCGCTCGCGGCAGGTCACTCGCCTCCCCGACGATCAGATCGCTCAACGCGCCGATATTCTGAAGCCGCTTCTCCAGCGGAATCGCCGCCCCTTTGCTGGCAGTGATAACCTCACCGCTCGAGCTGGGTTGGGATTCTGGGGAGCCGCCCTCGTCCTTGCCTGAGCAGGCCACGATCAGTGCTGCGCGGCCAGCACAGCCCATTGATGCTTGCGAGTCTTCATGTTCGCCCTCTGACTCACTATCTTCTTTGCCGGAGTAAAACCCGATCGCCCTCGACATCCAACGCGAGCGCCGTCGTCTCGTTCGCGACGATCGCCGTTGGCGCGCGCAGTTCCTCGCCCAGCACAATCATGCGCACTTGGTACTGCCCTGCAGGCAGTTCCCGGCTCAGTTCACTCGTCTCGCCAGACGCAATGACGTGACCTTTGCCATCGAGAACGTCGTACGGCAGCCGCTGCAACGCCGCGAGCTTCAACGCCCGTGACAGTTGCGCGCCGTCTTGCGCGCTGTAGTATCGCCCGCCCGTCGAACCCGCCAGCGCGCCGAGCTGCGCCTCGACCGCCTTGCCCGTCAGCGTGAAGCCGACGATATTGAGCGACACCTTGACGCCTGAGGCTTTGATCTTCGCAGCGGCCGCCTTCGGATCGCCGTGGCAGCTTTCCTCACCGTCCGTGATGAGGATCACCGAGCCTCCTCCGGCGCGCTTCAAATCGCCCACGGTGGCCTCGACCGAACGGATCAGCGGCGTTTCACCTCGCGGGTGAAACGTATTCGCGGTCTCGATGATGTGATTGCGGTCGAGCTTCGCCAAGGGCACGACGAGCTCGGTGTCCGAGCAGGTCTGCGCAGATTTCGACGGATAGCGATGTCCATAGACGCGCAAGCCGACATTGAGATCATCGGGCAGTGTGCCGACGACATCCTTCAGCACCGCGAGCGCCGTGTCCCAGCGCGTGCTCGTGCCGAGCGCCGTCTTCATGGAACCGGACACATCGAGCACGATCTCGAGATTACGGGCGGCGTTGCTGCCTTCCTTGTTGACTCGGAGCGCCCCGACCGGCTCCTTTCCGTAGGAACCTGCCAGGCCGATCACCGCCCACATGGTGGGCGCGAAATTGGAGGGCCTGTGGCTTTGCGAATGCACGGGTTTCCAGAAATTATCGGTAGCTGGGTCACCTTGCTGGGTCTTCAGAAGAAATTGCACACCCCGCTGGAACGTCGGCGAACTGACGCTGATGCCAGCGCGCTTGAACGCGTAGAGCACCTGGCCGGTTGCGAAGGCATTCGACCCATCCATTTGCGCTGATTCCTTCCATCCCCCATCGGACTGCTGCTCGGTCACCAGGCGCTCGACCACGGACCAGGCGGTGCGCTTCTGGTCGGCATTGCCGTAGTCCATCAGCGTGATCACCTTGGCGATCTCGTCCTGCGTCATCTGCGGATCGTGCGTGTTGACCCAGGCGAGGGCGCGATCGGTGGCCTGCCGATACCTGGGATCCTTCGAATGCGCGGCAGCCCAGGTCATCGCCACCAGGCTGTTGCCGTTGAGCATGAACGGCCCCTGGATGATCGGCGGCTCCTGATCAGCGCCCTCGGGATTCATGCCTCCATCCGGCAACTGGTACGAGATCAGGTAATCGACTGCTTTCAGCAGTTGCGGATCCTGGGTCGCGCCGGTCAGTTCCTTCTCGCGGGCCAGCGCCATGGCGCCGAAGGCGCCACGGAACGCATAGCCGGGGCCGGGTGGCCAGTTTCCTGCCGGCTCCTGCGTGGTATGCACCTTGTTCGACAGCGCGCGAGCCGCAGGCATGCTGATGTGATAACCCTGACGCAAGGCAATCGACTGTGCCATCAGGACCTGCGCCTGCACGTGACAGCCGAAGCACTTGAGTTCCCCCTCTTGCCACTCGACCGCCGCTTGCTGCAGCCAGTCGATGCCGCGCTGGGCAGCATCGCGCGGGCTTCCCTTCCAGTGACTCGCTTCCGGAGCGCGCGTCAGCAGCGACACATAGTCGGCCCGTGCGGCCTCGAGAATCCGTACTTCGGCCATCGAGCATGTTCTTGGCCTGGCCTGCTTGTCGGCATCCTCGCCTGCGAGTGCGATGTTTCCGCCGGACAGCACGTGCAGCTTCACCAAAGCGTACCTGCACCGGCGTGACGATCGATGGTGCGCCGCTTTCCGCCGGCAGCGTGGCGCTCGCCACGCCGGCGTAGCGCTTCGGATCGGGATCCATTGAGGTCAGACCTCGACTTCCCGCGGGCGACAGAGCACTCTCGGGTATCACGACCGTGACTGCTCCGACCAGGGCCGCATTTCGCTCGTAGAAACTGAACACGGCTTCCCAGGGATATTTCACCCACGTTTCAGTCGACCAGCTCCAGATCGTGGGCACCTTCCACGTCGGGTCTGTCCGGCCATCGACGAGCAGGCGCCCGTCGTAGCCGGGGCCGTAGCGGGCGGAGACTTCCTCCACCGCACCGCCGTTGTCGATAGCCGCGAGATTGACGTCGGTCAGCGTGGCCGGCAGCTGCGGCTCAGCGACGACAGGCGAGGTAGCATCGGCAGTTCCCAGGGGCTTCGCTGTCGCGGGAGCGGTTGCGCCTTGCGGGTCGTTGGAATGCCTTCCGCCACCCTTGGTGCATGCCGCTTCCAGCGACAGCAGCAGAACGAGCGCGCTCACCCACGCGATGTGCGCCGAGCGAGTCATTTCTGCGCAGAGCTGGCGTCGAATTCGACGTCGATGTCGACTTTGCCCATCTGGCCTGTGGACTTGTCGTAACCCGTCGTCCCCTTGCATAGATAACGCCCGGTGATCCTCGTCGGCGTGACCTCGAACTTCGGCTTGCATTCACCGCTCGTGCTCGTGCCGGTCACCGTGAACGCCTCCACGCCGATGGTCACACCGTTCTCGCCCGAATCCTCTGAATTCGTGATGAGTACGTTGAGATCCTTCGCGCCCGAGGCACCGTATTGCAACCAGGTGCTTCCATCGCTGGTGATGCTCGCCGGGAGATTGAGATGCTGGCTGCCGTCGGCAGAAAAGAACCCGCTGACTTTGACCTGTGCATTGCCCTCCGCATAAGTGCGGTTGCTGATCTTGACGCCCTCGTTGCTGCCGCTCTTCGCGCCATCAGGCGCTTGCGGCGGCGCGCCCGAGTCTTGCGAATCGGCACCTTGGGGCTCAGCCGAATTGGAGCCGCAGCCACATAGAACGAATGCTGCCGAGATCAGAAGACCTGTGGGCAGAAGACTCGCTTTGCTACGCATGATCGACTCCCTGCGGAGGCGTCGGCTCGGCGCTCGAATCGAATTACGGCGCCCGGTTCCTACATCGGCTTGTCACACTCGCCAATCTTCTTTCCGGTCAATTTGATGGTCACGTTCCCATCTGCGGATTTGAAATGAAGCGCTCCGCTGTACGAGGAAGGCGTGTCGTAGACAATCTCACCCGTGCCCGTCATGTCGGGCCCGGTGCACTGCACCGCCCAGGTCACCTTGTTGCCCACGCGCTGATAGTCCGAGTTCTTGCAGTTGTGCTGCGAAGAGTGCGCGGCCGGCGGCTCCGTGCCGTTCTTGGCAGCGCAAACTTGCATCGTCTGTGCCGGCACCGCCATGGGCATCGCGTCCATCGACATCTGGGAGCTTGTCTGCCAGAGATCGCCCTTCTTCGCCGTCGCCTCGTCTGCAACGGCCTGGCACAGCGTTGCGGAGAGTGCGGGAACAACAAGGAGGATGCTGAGGCGGGTGATTTTCTTGTTCATCGAAATCCCCGTTCGTGTCGCTGGTACGACAATGCTGACGAGCCGCTGAATCATGCCACAGGCTATTTCAGTATGCGATGCGGACATGCCGCTATGGATTTCAACAAGATGCGGGAGCTTTCTTTGGGATTTATCAGATCGCCACGTCGCCCGACGAGGGGATCTTGAGAAAACGGCCACTCCCGACGTCAGCCTCGGGAAACCGCTCCCGCTGAGACGTTGACATGAGAATCTTGAGTGGCGGCTCGGTGATCCTGATCACGGACGGCGAAGCGCCTGCCGTACGATGAGTTGGACGCCTCCGGGAAGGTCCTCGCTTCAGGCGAGACCAGCGATTTGAGTCGCGAGCTGTCGCCCGGAACGTACCGGATTCCTATCAAGGCACTCGGTCAGCAGCTCGAAGTACCAGTAACGATCGTGCCGGACCAGACTACTGCCATATGCCTTCAAATCGCGGGTGATCGTTGCGCACAGGAGCGCACGGGAAGCGATCCGGATCAATTGCCGGACCGCGGCCACAGCTTCAGGAGCCGGCCCCTGCTGCCATCCTCCAGCACCCAGATCGCACCATCCGGACCCTGCTCCACTTCGCGGATGCGCGCGCCCATGTCCCATTGATCGGCCTTGCTGGCCTGCTCGCCGTCGAGCTTGATGTGGATCAGGGCTTCGCCCGACAAGGCGCCGATGAAGGCATCACCCTTCCACTGCGGGAACAGCGTGCCCGAGTAGATCATGAGGCTCGACGGCGAGATGGACGGATTCCACCAGGCCTTCGGTGCTTCGAATCCATCGCCGAGCGCATGATCGGGAATGTCGCGGCCGTCGTAATGGCTGCCGTTGGAGACGCGTGGCCAGCCGTAATTCGCGCCCTGCCTGATCAGGTTCAACTCATCGCCGCCCTGGGGCCCCATTTCGACTTCCCACAGCCGGCCGCTGCCATCGAAGGCGAGACCCAATGGATTGCGATGGCCCATCGACCAGATCTGCGGCGGATCGCCCTTGGCGAGCCTGATGATCTTGCCCAGGTTGGTCTTCGGATCCTGCGCGGGATCGAATTTCTGGCGCTCGCCCGATGAAATGAACAGCGTGCCATCGGCGGCGAAGGCGAGCCGGTGGCCGAAATGGCCCCGGCCGGTGGTCTTGTCCTGCCTCCACACGATGGTGAGTCCTTCCAGGTGCGGCGCCGCGTCCAGCACCAGCCGTGCACGTCCCACCACGGCGCCGAACGTGTCATCGGCGCCCGCCTCTACCCAGCTGAGCCAGATCTGCTGGTTGCCGGCAAAGTCCGGATCCGCCATGACATCGCCGAACCCGCCCTGTCCGCCTTCGGCCACCGCCGGAACACCGGCCACCGCCCTCACCTGGCCGGTGGTGGTATCCACCAGCAGCAGCCGGCCAGCCTTCTCGGTGACCAATGCGGCCGATGTCTTCGGCACACCGCTCCCGGGCAGGAAGGTCATGGCCCAGGGTTGATGGAACACGGCCCGCGGTGTTGCCGTGAATGGCAGATCGTTCCTCGGCCCATGCGCGCAGGCCGTGCAGGCGAGCGCGAGGGTCTGGGCGAGAAAGACCGGAAAGCGCACCACGCTCCCCCTCAGGCGCCCGGCTCGATGCCGAAGGCGCGCTTCAAGGCCCCGAGCTTTGCCGCCGTGAATTCACGGGCGACCCGGGTTTCCGCCGCGATCATGTCGAACCCATGGAAGGCGCCAGGCACGACCAGCAGCTCGGCGGGCACACCGGCCCTGATCAGGCGATGCGCGTATTCCACATCCTCCTCGACGAACAGGTCGATCGCACCGACACCGATGAACGTCGGCGGCAATCCGGCGAGGTCATGGGCACGCGCCGGAACGGCGGCGGACGGCACGCCCGGCGCACCTGGCTCGACGCCCAGGAACGATCGCCAGCCGAAGCGGTTGAATTCGCCGGTCCAGACCAGCGAACCGATGTGAGCCGGCACCGGATGCGTGCTCGCCGTGCGATCGTCCAGCATGGGATACACGAGCACCTGTGCGACGAGCGGCACCTCGTCGCGATCGCGCGCGGCGATCGCCAGCAGCGCCGCGTG
This sequence comes from Steroidobacteraceae bacterium, assembly GCA_046347195.1. GTDB lineage: Bacteria > Pseudomonadota > Gammaproteobacteria > Steroidobacterales > Steroidobacteraceae > TMP-86. Next base: position 22,251 of record JAXMGQ010000015.1, on the reverse strand, counting down.
GCCGCCGCCGGCGCTTTCGCCGAGCAATGCGATACGGGACCGGTCCACACCGAGTTCCCCCGCATGCTGGTACAGCCATTTCAGCCCGGCGTAGTTCTGCTTCGTCGATGTCCGCCAGCGCGCTTCGGGCGCGAGCGTGTAATCGACGGTGACGCAGACACAATCGAGTTCGCGCGCGATCTTCTGCAGGCCGGGAACATCCTGGTCGGCGGCACCCATGAAGTAGCCGCCACCATGCGTATGCAGGATGGCCGGACGATCCGAGCCTGGCCGGGCGTTCACGACGTAGACGGCGACCTCGGGCTCGCCGGTTCCCACCGGCGCACCGCGTTTCTCGACCGGCACGTCCGGCAAGAGGGGTTGCTTCCAGCGCGTCATCCCCTGGCGGAATTCCCCAATCGTGCTGGCGGACAGCGGCGGAAAGGATTTCGCCATGTCGCGCATCTGCGCAGCTGCCGGCACCAGCTCGGGGTGAATGAGCCGGTCGACGTCGACGGCAGTGGCCTGGACTGCCGCGAGGACTTGCGTCGATGGCGCCGCGAGCACTGCCATGGCCGCTGCCGCACTACCTCCCGAAAGCAGATCACGCCTGGAGAATCGTTGCCAGCCGCTCATCGGCCGACGACCACGTCGATACCTGACAAGATGAGCTGCAATTGACGCCGCGGGATCTTCCCCACCCGCTCGACCAGTTGTCGCTTGTCCAAGGCCACAATCAGCGAGACGTTCGCAACGGAGTCCTTCGGCAAGCTGGTAGCCGCTGCGGACAACAAGACATTTCCTGGGGCGCGCGCCCACTTCAGATTGCTCGTCAACGGAACACAGACGACCGTGCCGATCCGGCTGGTATTCAGAGCGTCGCATTGGACGACCACCACGGGTCGTCGAAAACCTGGCGCGGAACCCACTGGCTCGCCGAGATCCGCCCACCAGATCTCGGCCTGCGCGATTACCACTCGGTCTTCTTCAGGACCTGCCGTCCCGCTGCAACGGTGAATGTGTCCGGCTCGGGTGCGACATCCCTGACAACATCGTTCATCAGCTCCGTGACACGATCCGGAGCGTGTGTTCCGATGAACTCTCCGAGCGCCCGGCTGTAGATCTCGCTTCTCGAGCTCTTCAAACGCCTGGCGAGCGCTTCGGCCTCGGCGAATACATCGTCAGGGATGGAGACAGCCACTTTCATACCAGTAGTATTACCGGTTTTCGCGGTTGTGGTCAACCCCACAGCGCCCGGCCGGGCACCGCCCGCGAAACGCTGCAACCCTGCTCACTCCCCGGCCAGCAGCTCCAGGACGAACCGGTCCAGCCAGGGCGTTCCGAGCAGGCGCTCGCGAAAACCACAGTGTCCGCCGTGCGCGGTCTGGGTGATCGAGAGGAACGGTGAGGCATGCAGCCGGGAAAGATCCTCCACCGGAATGATGGGATCATCGCGCGAGGCAATGATGTGGCTGGGTATGCCCAGCGTGCGCAGGGCGGCGCCGGTGATCGCGTAGCCGCCGAGGTAGTCGCGCAGGCTGGGGTAAGGCGTGTGGCGCAGCACCAGCGCCTCGGTCATCTGCGCGAGATTCGTCAGCTCGCTCAGGTTCGCGAAGTCGTACTGCGCGGGCCATGCCTTCTGCTTGCGCCGCAACGATCGCCGCCACTTGCCCATGAAATATCGCCGGTAGAGCAACCGGCCGCCCTCGAGCGCCTCGAGCGTCGCCTGCGGATCGAGCACCGGCGAGATCGCCACGATGCGCGCCAGCGCGGCTGACCCTGGCGGCAAGGCCGCACCCACGCGCAGCGCGAAATTCCCGCCGAGCGAGAATCCCACCATGGCGCGCCGATGCTCAGGGTAGAGTCGCTCGAGCTCCCGCACCGCGCCCAGCACCTCGGGCAGGAGGCAGGAGTGGAAGATCCCCGGGTTCAGGTGATGCGAATCGCCGTGGTCACGCAGGTTGAGGCGAAACACATCGAAGCCATGCTCGTGCAGGTACTGCCCCAGCGTGAGCACGTACAGGGACTGACCGCTCCCCTCCCAGCCATGAAGGAGTATGGCCAGTTGCGGTGGATCGCGCCGCCGCGGCGGCGGCGAGGCATGGCCCAGGAGCCTCACGCCCTCGCCGCAGTCGAGCACGCAATCCACGCTCGAGCGCAGGAGCGATGCGCACCGGCGCCGCACGCCCGGGCGGCGCAGCGGAAAGCTCGGCAGGATGGACTGCAGGTCGGGGTGGCGCAGCCAGCGCGGCGGCCGGAACGAAGGACCCGAGAGTCCGTCAGCCGGCACCCGGCTCCACCGAGTACTCCACGCGGTTGTTGGCCGAGGCGGCCTTGTTCCAGTCGGCGGCGGAAGTGGCCTCGCTGCGCGGCGGGTAAGCCACGGCGGCGCGCGTGCCGGTGTTGTCCACGGTCACCGTGATCGTGCCGCCGCTGCGCTGATGCACGCCGTTGACCAGGTTGGCGAAAGCCACGGACTGTCGCTGGCCGGCCGGCTGGGATTCCTCGAAGGGGTTGCCCACCAGGTCGCACTTGCTCACCGGCGTTGCCGGCGCGGCGAGAGTGAAGCCGTCACTGGACCCGCCGGTGAGGCAGAAGTTGCCGGCGAAGCTGGTGACGCGCACCACGCCCCGGAAGCCCTGCGCCTCGAGCTTGCCGAGCATCTCGCGCAGCACGTCCAGGCGCGAGCGCTCCAGCGGTGCCTCACCGTAGGGGACGAGTTCGGTGCGCACCGTCGAGGCCATGCCCGACGCACCGGCCACGGGCACACCGAAGCCGGCGGAGGCCAGCGGCGCGGCCGCACTCAGCGAATTGCTCATGTCCTTGAGCGTTTCGCCGAGGTCCTGCTGGCTGCGCCTGAGTTCCGCGTTGCCCGCTTCCAGCGCCGCCACCTGTCGGCGCAGGTCGTTCACCTGCTCGCCCTGCTGGCTCCACAGGATGCCGAATGCCACCGCCGCCACCGCGGCCAGCCCCGCGGCGATGGCCCAGGGCCAGGGAACCGTGGACCGTGGCGGCGTGGCCACGGGCTCAGGCGGCGGCGATGCGACCGGCAGCAGGTCGCGCACGTCGCTGATGATGCGCGTGGCGAAACTGTCGAGGCTTGCCACCACGAACCGGCGCAGGTCCACACCCTGGTCCTTCAATGCCTGCTCGAGGCGCCGCGTGCCATCGCCGGCGGGCGAGATCTCGGCGCGCGCCGGATCCGGCAGCTTGGCGACGCCCGAGGCCGGGTCGATCTCGACGGGTTCGAGCACCGGCGCCGACTGGTCGCGGCGATCCGGCAGCAGATGCAGCTCGTAGAGCACCTTGGACACATCGACGGGGCGGACCTGCTTGGGCAGCACGCCCATCGCGCCGAGCGCGCGGGCCTGCCCCACGTACAGTTCCCCCTCCTGCGAGGTGTACATCATGATCGGGATGGTGGCGGTCTGCGGGTTGCCCTTGATGGCCTGCACGGCCTGCAGGCCGTCCATGCCCGGCATCAGATGGTCCATGAAGATGGCATCCGGCCGGTGCTGCTGCAGATAATGGATGGCGGCTTCCGCCGACTCCGACATGTCGACCTCGATGTCGTACTTCTCGAGCATCCGCGAGAGGATCACGCGGGCGGACTTCGAGTCATCGACGATCAACGCACGTTTGCGGGCCATGGCATTCATTGACGTATCTTCCCTTCGCGCGGCGCTAGGTTCATCCCGCTCGCGCCGCTATATTACCCAAGCATGAACCACGGCAATGCATGGCGACGCTTTCGGCCGGTATTCGCGCTGGCGGCGCTTTATATCGCATTTGGCTTGACGCTGCGAGTCGCCCTGTGGTGGGCGTTCGGCAGGAACGAGGACATTGGCCCTGCCGCGCTCGGCTGGATGCTGCCGGCGGGGCTGCTCGCGGACGCCGTCGAGTGCCTGTACCTGTTCCTGCCGTTTTCACTGTACGTGTGCTTGATGCCCGACCGCTGGTACCGGTCCCGCCCCAACCGCTGGCTGATCCTTGCCGCCAGCGCCCTCACGATCTTCGGCCTGTTGTACCTGCTTCCCACCGAATTCTACTTCTTCGAGGAATTCGACGCCCGCTTCAACCTGGTGGCGGTCGACTACCTGATGTATCCCACCGAGGTGTTCACCGACATCTGGGAAGCGTATCCCGTGATGCAGATCGTGGCCATTGCCGCGATCCTAGCGCTGATCCTCACCGTCGGCGTCCGTCGCCAACTGGCGACGGGGTTCGACCTGCCGACGCGCCTGCGCGAGCGCCTTCGACCGTTCGGGCTGCACGTCCTGCTGCTGGCGCTGGCCATTGCCCTGGTGCCCACCAACTTCCTGGCGCACTCGCGCAACCGCATCGCCAACGAGATCGCGCAGAACGGACATTCCTCGTTCTTCCGTGCGCTGCGCACCAGCGAGCTGGACTACGACACCTATTACCGGACCCGCGACCCGAAGCAGAATTTTCAGCGGCTGGTGAAGCAGCTCGGCACCGGCGGCGGGGAATTCACGCGCCTGGCCGACGGCCGGCTGGACCGGCGGTTCGCCGGCAACCCGCAGGGGCTGGGCCGGCTCAATGTGGTCATCGTCATGAACGAATCCTTCGGGGCCGAATTCAGCAAGCTGTACGGCGACAAGCGCGACCTGATGCCGAACTTCGACCGCTTCGCGCAACAGGGCATCTGGTTCAGCAACGCCTATTCTTCCGGCACCCGCACGGTGCGGGGCCTGGAGGCCATCACCAGCTCCTTCCCGCCGACGCCGAGCGAATCGATCGTCCGGCGCCCGGGCAACGATGATGTGGCCACGCTCGGCAAGGTGCTGCGCGGGGCCGGCTACCAGTGCGTGTTCCTGTATGGAGGCAACGGCTACTTCGACAACATGAATGCCTTCTTCGGCGCGAACGGCTACGAGATCCTGGACCGAAGCAGCATCAAGAAGGTGCGCTTCGAGAACATGTGGGGCGTGAGCGATGAGGACCTGTTCGACCGCGCGCTCGAGCGCTTCGATGAGCTGGCCGCGCAGGGAAAGCCCTTCCTCGGCCAGATCATGACCACCTCCAACCACAAGCCCTTCACGTTCCGCGAGGGCGTGCCCGGCGTGCCGGCCGCCGGCGGTGGCCGCGAAGCCGGCGTGCGCTACGCGGACTTCGCGGTGGGCTACCTGCTCGAGCAGGCGCGCAAACACCCCTGGTTCAACGACACCGTGTTCGTGGTCGTCGCCGACCACGGCGCGCGTGTCTACGGCAAGGTGGAGATCCCGCTCAAGACCTACGAGATCCCGCTGATGTTCTGGTCGCCGGCACACCTGCAGCCGCGCCGCGTGGATGAACTCACCGGCCAGATCGACATCGCGCCCACGCTGCTCGGGCTGCTCGGCATTCCCTACACGGCTCCGTTCTTCGGGCAGAACGTGCTCGCGCCCGCCACCGGCCCGCGCATCGCCCTGTTCAACCACAACCACGACATCGCGCTGTATCGCGACGGCCGCATGGTCGTGCTGGGCCTGCAGAAGAAATCCACGACCTACGGCTACGACAAGGCCAGCAACTCGTTCACACTCCTGCCCCGCGATGCCGCGCTCGAGGACCTCGCCATCGCCTACTACCAGACCGCCTTCGAGCAGTTCCGGGCACACACCTACCGGTAGGCACCGGCAGGCAGCAGGCCATGCGACAGCGCATCCCAGAGCCCCGGCGCCGCCTGATGGCGGCGATGGTGTCCGGCGTGCTGCTGTTGTTGGGGGGCGCACCCAGTGGCGCGCTCGACGAGATCTCCCTGGAAGTGGCGGATCTGCGCGGATCCGGCATCTCGGCGCACGGCATCACGGTGCGGCTCTCGGTTCCCGATGCGCACCACATGATGGCGCAGGTGCACATCGCCAGCCTGGAGGCCGGGCGGGACATCGGCACGGTTCGCAACCTCATCATCGACTGCCCGGCCCCTGAGATCCGTGACGATCACTACCGCTGCTCCCGGGCAAGCGTGCGCGCCGACCTGCCGCGCATCGGCGCGCAGCGCTTCGGCGCCCGGCTGGACTGGGACCAGCGCTCGCACCGGCTGCGCTTCGCCGTCTCGGGGCTGGCGTTGGGCGCGGGCCGCGTGGCGCTCAAGGGACAGTGGGACACGCAGGGCTGGCAGGTGGCGCTCGAGGGCCAGGGGCTGGCGCTGGCGGCGCTGTGGAAGCTGGCGGGCGATCGGCTGCCTGCCATGCCCGGATGGAGCATGGAGGGTTCGCTGCGCACGGTTCACGCCAGCCTCGAGGGAGGTGAAGCCCTGCGGCGCGCCAGCATCCGCCTCGAGGCCGAGGCCATCGCGCTGGGGAATCCCGACGGCACCATCGCCACCGACCAGCTCGCCGCGCAACTGCAGCTCGACATCGCGCGGCGGCAGGATCGCTGGACGCTGGAAGGTTCCGCCAACTCCGCCCATGGCGAGGCGCTGGGTGGGCGCTGGTACTGGAACTTCTCGCAGCAGCCTGCCCGCGCGAGCTGGCGCGGCGCGTGGCGCGATGACGGCGTGCTCGTGCTGGAGACCGCCGAAGCCGGCCTCGGAGGGTTCGCGAACGCCCGTTTCGAGGGCGAGATCGGAACCGCCTCCGGCCCGCGGTTGCGCCGGCTGGGCCTTGCCATCGGCGATGTGGACATGGCGGCACTGCCGCCGCAGACGCGCGATGGCCTGCTGGCCGGAAGCCCGGTGGCGCAGCTGCAGGGCAAGGGACACCTGCGCGGCCGCATCGACGTCGAGAACGATGCGCCGGTGTTCGCGGATCTTGCCCTGGAAGCGCTGAGCCTCGAGGATCGCAGCGCGCGGCTGGGCATCGAGGAGCTGTCGGGGCAACTGCGCTGGGAGAGCCTCGCGCGGCGGCGCCAGCGCGCGGCGTCCGAGTCCGCGGACACCCAGTCGCAGCTCGGCTGGAAGACCGCCCTGCTGTATGGCGTCGCCCTCGGCGCAGCGCAGGCCCGGTTCACCACCGCCAGCAGCGATGTGCGGCTGTTGCAGCCGATGCGCATTCCGATCCTCGATGGTGGCCTCGACCTCAAGCTCCTGCAGTTGCGCCGCATCGGCGATCCCGCCATGAACATCCGCTTCGACGCGACGCTGGACCCGATCAGCGTCGGCCTGCTGTGCCGCGCCTTTGGCTGGCCGGAGTTCTCGGGAAAGCTCTCCGGCCGCATTCCCGACCTCACGCTCGAATCCGGGGTGCTCACGCTGGGTGGCGCCCTCGAAGCCAGCGTGTTCGACGGGACGCTCACCATCGACAAGCTGCGGCTGAGCGATGCGCTGGGCGCGCGGCCACGGCTGGCCGCCGATGTGGATTTCCGCCGGCTGGACCTCGCCGCGATCACCAGCGCATTTTCGGTGGGGCGTATCACCGGAAGGCTCGATGGCCGGATCAGCGGACTGGAGCTCGTCGGCTGGGAGCCGGTGGCCTTCGATGCGCGCCTCGAATCCACCCCCGGCGACCACAGCCGCCGGCGCATCAGCCAGCGGGCCGTGCAGAACATCTCGAGCATCGGCGGCGGTCTCGGCGCGGCGGCCGCCCTGCAACGCAGCGCGCTGCGGTTCTTCGACGAATTCAACTACGCAAGGCTCGGCATCTCCTGCCGGCTGACGAACGATGTGTGCCTGATGGATGGCGTCGAGCCGCACCCGCCGGGCTACTACCTCGTGAAGGGCTGGGGACTGCCGCGCATCGATGTCATCGGCAACTCGCGCCGCGTCGACTGGCCGCGGCTCGTGGCCACGCTCAAGGCGTTGCCGGAGTCGCAGGCCGCCATCGGCGAAGCCCCTTGACGCCGCGGCCCGACCCGTTCAGTTTGCGTTCACCCGTGGCCCGGCAAGGTGGGCACGGGAGTGGCGATACTCCAAGGAGCGATTCATGAAAAGGTTCGTGTTGATCAAGTACGGCCTGCTCGCGGCCACCCTCGCCGCGTGCGTCACCATCAACGTGTACTTTCCCGCCGCCGCGGCGGAGAAGGCCGCGGACCGCATCATCGGGGATGTGATCGGCAAGGCCGCCGGCGCCGCCACTCAGGACACCAGCGCCTCCCCGTCCGGTTCCGACAAGCCGCGCGACCCGGGATCGGCATCGCCCGACAGCTCGTCGAACCCCGCGCCGCGCGGCACCGCGCGCATCGCCGTCGCGCTGGACCGCGTGCTGCGCCTGGTGGTCGCGCCGGCACAGGCCGCCGCGCCGGACCTGGACGTCTCCTCGGCGGCGATCCGCCAGATCACCGACGCGATGAAATCACGCCACGCGCAGCTCGCCCACTATTACGACTCCGGCGCCATCGGCTACACCGCGGACGGCATGGTGGAGGTGCGTGACGCGAATGCCATTCCGCTCGCGGAGCGCAACTCGGTTCGCAAGTCGGTGGCGGATGAGAACCGCGACCGCAGCTCGCTGTACGCGGAAATCGCCAAGGCCAACGGACACCCGGAGTGGGCCGCCGACATCCGTGCCACCTTCGCGAAGCGCTGGGTGGCGAACGCGAAGCCCGGCTGGTACTACAACGACGGCAGCGGCTGGAAGCAGAAGTAGGAACAGCGCGCGCGGCGCGCCGTACGCCGCGCGCAGCACCTCGCGTGCAACACGCCGCGCCCGGATGCGCCGCCCCGATGCCTCAGGCTTCGGGCTTCTCTTCCTTGTTCTGCGCCATCCACACCAGCGCCGCTTCCACGTCCTGCAGTTCCGCCGCGCTGAAGCCCGTGAGCCGCGAGGAGGTGGATTCGGCCTTGCGGCGATTCAGCTCGTCGTTGGCGACCTTGTGGACCCACACCAGGCCGCGGCGAACCTTGGAGGTGAATTTCTGCTGTTTTTCCTCGCTCATCATCCGGCTCCTTGAAGTAACGGTGAGCCGCAGCCCTCAACGGCATGCGGCCGATTCCAATTCCTGCCCATAACGCTCGAGCACACCGGCAACGAGGCCGATGAAATGGCGCGCCTCGTCCCAGCGGCCTTCCTCGATCGCCTCGCGCACGCCAGGCATGGTCTTCACGCTGTAGCCCGTATGGAAGCCCGGAGCGTAGATCATGTGCGTGTACCAGGGCCGCCCCGGCAGGCCATGCGGCTCGGTCAGTCTCGACTCGAGCGCGGTGAGCAGCCGGTTGCAACGCTGCCGCCCCGTGGCCGATTGTGAATCCGCAGACCGCAAAAGTCGATCGTATCGTCCGTCGAAATCGATGGCGCGCTCGCCCAGTTGCGACACAGCGCGTTCCAGGGGCGAAAAATCGAGCACCGGCACGAGGGGCAATGGCGCAGGCGCTTCGCGGCGGACTTGCGGGTCGGCCGCGAGCCTGAAGGCGTTTTCCTGCAGCAGCGCGCGTTGCCGCTCGGCACGGCTGCGCATCCCTTCCGCCAGATGCTGTAATTCTTGCACGTAGGTCGACAGGCCATGGCTCGCGTCGCGGGCGCGGAAGGGCAGGAGCGTCGCCTGCGCGGCGCGCAGCATGAGGTGACCCGCCAGCTTCGACATCACCACGCCATAGCTGAACTGCGGATCACCGAAGCGCCGGTAATGATCGAAGGAATCGTAGGCCGAGTGGTACACGCCGTACTGTTCCTCACCGGAGAACTGCAGATCGAGCGAGGCGATGCCCAGGTGCTGCAGGAAGGCAGAGAAGTCGGAGCCCGACCCCAGCGCACCCAGCGGCAGTTCGTGTTCGACGGCGGGCGGCGGCTGATCCTTGTCGAAGGCCGCGGTCCGGGCCGCCGCCTGTGCACGCGTCACGAGATCCGTGCCGGTCTCGGGATCGATGAGGGCGGCGGCGGCCTCGTGCACGAAATGCCGCAGGCCCTGGCTGCCGTCCGCTTCCAGCAATCCGCGCATGTTCATGTCGGTGTTGAGGTACAACGCGGCCTTCCCGGACAGCTCCTGCGCATGCGCTTCCACCCACTCGGTCGACCCCACGAGACCAGGCTCCTCGCCGTCCCAGCTGGCGTAGAGCAGCGTGCGACGCGGACGCCAGCCGCGGCGCGCCAGCTGCCCGATGGCCTTGGCCTCGGCGAGCCAGGCCACGTGCCCGGAGAACGGATCCCCCGCGCCGAACACCCAGGCATCACGGTGGTTGCCGCGGATGATCCACTGGTCCGGCAGCTCGCGTCCCGGCAGGGTTGCGATGACGTCGTACAGGGTCTTCATGCCCCATTCCGAGGACACCTGCAGGCGCACACGCGCAGGCCCCGGCCCCAGGTGATAGGTCTGTGCGAGCGCGCCACGCCAGGCCGCGGGCGCCACCGCGCCGCCGAGGGCCGCGAGCAGCGGTTGCGCATCGGCCCGCGAGATGGGCAGCACGGGGATCGACAGGATGGTGGCGGCCCCGGCGATGGGCAGGCGCTTCGCATTCGCCGTCGCGCCGATGCCTGGCGTGAGCGGGTCTCCGGGATACACGACCATGTCCTGCACCGAGCCACGCTCCACGGCATCGGCGGGGCGCCAGCCTCCCGCCGGGTAGACATCGCCCTGGAAGAATCCGTCCTCGTGGGGATCGGAATAGATGATGCAGCCGATCGCGCCGTGCTCGTGCGCGAGCTTCGGCTTGAGCCCGCGCCAGCCACCGCCATAGCGGACGATGACGATGCGGCCACGCACGCTCACTCCCTGCCGCTCCAGCTCGAGGTAGTCCGCCGGCATGCCCTCGTTCACGTAGACCAGTTCGCCGGTGACATCACCGTCGGCGCCGTAGACATTGTAGGGCGGCAGTGCATCGCGCACCTGCGCGGAGGAGGCATCCTCCGCGGGCGGCGCTTCGACCAGCCTCGCCTGGTAGTGGGTCGGCCCGAGCAGTTCCAGCGACACGCGCTTTGGCGTCGGGTACAGCACCGAGAAGGTCTCGATCCGTGCCTGCCAGCCCCAGGACCGCAACAGGTCCCGCACGTAGAACGCGTTGTCGCGGTCATGCGGGCTGCCGACGTGGTTCGGTGCCGATGACAGGCGCTGCATCCAGTCGCGCAGGTCGCGGGCGTCGACGCCGGCATCGAATTCACGCTCCAGGGCGAGCTGCGCCGCCGCCTCGCGCTGCGTGAACCCCAGCAGCGCCGCTGGCTGGGTGAGGGCCGGGGTCGGCGCATCGCCGGGCGCGGCGGGACCCGTGGCGGGAACCGCCACCATGGGCGCCACCACGGGCGCCACGGCGGCAAACAGGGCGGCAACGGCCGCGCGCAAGCTCATCCTGGCGCGCTCAATCGCGGATCCCCGTGCCACGGTTCATCAGGAACACGGCGAGTGAGAACATGAAGATCGCCGAGACCGCCATGATGCCGAAGGCCAGGCGCAGGTCCACGTCGGTGGCGCCGAGGAAGCCGTAGCGGAATGCGCTCACCATGTACAGGATGGGATTCGCGTGCGAGGCCGCCCGCGCCCAGTCCGGCAGCATGTTGATCGAATAGAACACCCCGCCCAGGTAGGTCATCGGCGTCAGCACGAAGGTCGGGAACCAGGAGATCTGGTCGAAGTTCTTGGCGAACACCGCGTTGATGAAGCCGCCCAGCGAGAACACCATGCTCGTGAGCAGCACCGCCACGGCGATGGCCAGCGGCTGCTGCACGGTCAGGTGCGTGAACTGCAGCGCCACCAGCGTGACGACGCTCCCCACCAGCATTCCCCGCAGCATGCCCCCGCCGATGTACCCCGAGACGATCAGCCAGTTGGGGAGCGGCGACACCAGCAGCTCCTCGATGTGCTTGCCGAACTTCGCGCCGAAGAACGAGGAGACGACGTTGGCGTAGGAATTGGTGATCACCGTCATCATGATGAGGCCCGGCGCGATGTACTGCATGTAGCCGTAGCCGCCGACCTCGCCCACGCGCCGCCCGATGAGGCTGCCGAAGATGATGAAGTACAGCGTCGCCGTCACCACGGGCGGCACCAGGGTCTGGCCCCAGATGCGCGCGATCCGGCCGAACTCGCGGATGATGATGGTCCGGAATCCGACCCAGTCTGCGCGTGCGCGAGACGGGCTGCTCATGCCGGCATCGCCTCGCGGGATTTGTTGTCGACGAGCCGGACGAACAGCTCCTCGAGCCGGTTGACCTTGTTGCGCATGCTCGTGACCGTCAGCCCCTGCGAGGTGAACTGCTCGAACAGCGCGTTGAGGCTCTGCTCCTTGGTGAGCTCCACCTCGAGGGTGTGATCATCCACCAGCGTCGCGGTGAACCCCTCGAGCACGGGCGGGGCCTGCAGGGGTGCCGCGAGGTTGAACAGGAAGGTCTCGGCGTGGAGCTTGCGCAGCATGTTGCCCATGGTGTCGCGCTCGATGATGCGGCCGCCGTCGATGATGGCGATCTGCCGGCAGAGGCTCTCTGCTTCCTCGAGGTAGTGCGTGGTGAGGATGATGGTGGTGCCGCGGTCGTTGATCTCGCGCAGGAACACCCACATGCTGCGGCGGATCTCGATGTCGACGCCGGCCGTGGGCTCGTCGAGGATGAGCAGGCGCGGCTCGTGCATCAGCGCACGGGCGATCATCAGGCGCCGCTTCATGCCGCCGGAGAGGGAGCGCGCAATGGAGTTGCGCTTGTCCCAGAGCTGCAGCTGCTTCAGGTACTTCTCGGCGCGCTGTCGCGCCAGGGCACGCGGGACCCCGTAGAAACCTGCCTGGTTGACCACGATGGTCCAGCAGGTCTCGAACATGTTGAAGTTGATCTCCTGCGGGACCAGGCCGATGCAGGACTTGGCCACCTCGAGCTCGCGGTCGATGTCGTGACCGAAGACCTGCACCGTGCCGCCGGTCTTGTTCACCAGCGAGGTGATGATGCCGATGGCCGTGGTCTTGCCGGCGCCGTTGGGCCCGAGCAGCGCGAAGAACTCGCCTTCAGGCACGTCGAGGTCGATGCCCTTGAGCGCCTGCACCCCGTTCCTGTACGTCTTGGTGAGGTTCTTGAGCACGAGCGCGTTCATGACAGGGGCGCAAGACTAAACCGCCCGCGCCGCACCGCGCAACGGCTTGCCAGGGACGGTGAAACGTGGTCGTTTCAGATCAGGCGCGCAGCCGCACCGCCGCCGCGATCTGCACGCCCAGGAGCTGCGCCCGGCTGAACTCCACGGAACCCGGCACGCAGGTTGCGCGCGTCAGCAGGTGCCAGAAGAGCTGCTGGCGGGGCCAGCGAAGCGTGAGGTTCGAAAGTTGCGCCCGGGCCAGCGCCGGCAGGCGGTCGAGCGGGAGTCCGGCGAGATCGCGGACCGTGCGATCGCTCATGCCCAGCACCAGCGGGGCGGAACGCGGCCGGGTCTGCGCCAGGTGCCAGGCGAAGAACACCCCGAGCTGCACGAACTGCGCGGCCGACGCGTCGATGACCGGCGAGTCCTCGACGTGGTTGCTGGCGCCCGCGGCCAGCAACATCGCCCAATGCGCCTCCTCGGCGAAGCGCAGGTCGAACAGCGCATACGGCGCGAGCGCGATGGCCTGCAGGCGGTCCTCCGGGAAGTGCCCGATGCGACGCGACAGCGCCGGCGGCACCGGCAGCCCCCACGCACCACCCGGTCCGGCGGCGACGAGGTCGAGGAAGCGCCGGTTGAGCCGGCACAGGGAGGACAGGAGCGGCGCCGGCAGCAGCGGCTCCCGCTGTACGGGGGTGGGGATGGCTTCCTGCACGACTTGGACTCCTTGCGAGAATCGGGGTGAACGAACGAATAACAACCGGCCGGGATTCGACTAAGATGACTATTAAACTTTGTGAAAGAAAAATGTCAAATAGTTGGAGGCCCGACAACCATGAGAATCTCAGATGACCGCTACAACCGTGACCGCCAGAACATGGAGGTCGCGGTCCGCCTCATCCAGCACGAAGCACGAACGCTGACCATTCGCGAGTGGACCGGCCTGTCCGACGATCGCATCCGCAAGCTGTATCGCGCCTACGTCGCGAACCAGGGACCGCGGCGGGTGCCGCGCCATCGCGGCAAGCCGCCGCGCCAGACCTCGTTCTTCTTCCGCAATCCCGACCGGCACTTCCAGGCGGCACAGCTCGCGAGCCTCTACCTGGTGCTCGGCCTGCTGCGCACCACGGCGGTCGGGGTCGAGGCGCGCGCGGAACTGCGCTCCCTCGCCACCTGCGTGCTGCTCTGCCAGGCCTATGAGACCTATTCAGCGCTGCACGGCGCCGCCGAACGCCTCTCCTTCGAGCACGCGTGGTTCCTGCTGCTCGCGCTGACCCGGCGCCGCGAGATCGGCCTCATCACCTGCCCGGGCTGCGGCGGGGTGACGCTGCGCGACCTGCTCTCCCGGCGCGGCTCCGCCTGCCGCCATTGCGAGCCCGGCAACCTGCAGTTCGATTTCGGCGACCCCTCCGGGTAGCTCGCGGGGGGCTGCTAGAATCCCGCACATGCACCGAAGAAATGTGTTTGCGGGTCCCTACCTGGACCGCGTGGCCCATTTGCGGCACGACGCCCGGTGGCTGGCGCAGGCCCTGACGGATGCGCGAAGCGTCGCGATCCCTGTGTGGAACTCCCGCAGCCTGGTCGCGGATCCCCCGCGCAGCCTCGCAACGCCGGGTGGTCGCGCCGACAGCCTGCGCGCGGCGTACATCGACCTCGCCTCGATTCGACAGGGCGGCGCCTCGGTCGGTGAGTTCATTTTCCTGGGAAGCCGGGGAGATGCGCATTACTTCGCCTGGGAAATCGAGGCGAGCGAACCCCCGGAGCTCAGGGACGATGCCCGGTTCCAGGACCTGCGCACCGTCTCCGCGCTGCTCGATGCCGAGGAAGCGGGCCTGCTGGCCTACGCCAGGGCCATGGTGTCCTGGCGGCGCACGCACCGCTTCTGCGGTCGCTGTGGCTCGTCCACCGCCCCGGAGAAGGGCGGCCATGTGCTTCGCTGCACCCAACCGTCCTGCGGGCATGAAACGTTCCCGCGGCTGGATCCGGCCATCATCGTGCTGGTGAGCGATGGCGATGAGGCGCTGCTGGGCCGGCAGGCCTCCTGGCCCGCCGGCCGGTATTCCACCATCGCCGGCTTCGTCGAGCCCGGAGAGTCCCTCGAGGATGCGGTCGCCCGCGAGGTCGCCGAGGAGACCGGGGTGATCGTCAAGGACGTGCAATATCACTCGTCCCAGCCCTGGCCTTTCCCCTCCTCCCTCATGCTCGGCTTCGTGGCCCAGGCGGCGAGCCGCGAGATCCGGCTGCAGGACCAGGAACTGGAGGATGCGCGCTGGATCAGCCGCGAGGACATCCTCGCCGGCCGCGTGCTGACGCCGCCGAGCCAGTCGATTTCCTTCAGCCTGATCGAGCAATGGTTCGACGCGGCGGGTGGCCGGCGGCTGCGCGAGGTGGCCGGAAGCACGCCGTGGCCCACGACCCGCTGAAGCCATCCCGGCTTGCCCTGCTCGCCTGCGTGGCGATGCTGCTCTCGTGGCCCGCCCGGGCCGACATCGCGATCGAGGTGACCGGCGTCGATGGGGACATGAAGCGCAACGTGCTGACCTTCCTGAGCCTCTCCCGCTACGCGTCCCGCGACGACCTGGATGCCGAGACGATCGAGCGCATCAGCCAGCGCGCGCTGCCCGAGGTCAAATCCGCGCTCCGGCCCTTCGGCTACTACGATCCCAAGGTCACCTCCTCGATGACGCGGGAGGGCAGCCGCTGGCGCGCCCACATCGCCGTCGATCCCGGAGCGCCGGTCATCCTCCGGGAGGTCGACCTGAAGATCCTGGGGCCGGGGGAATCGGACCGGGTCTTCCGCGCCGTGCTGGCGCGCTCGACGCTGCAGGTGGGCCAGCAACTCAACCACGCCGACTACGAACGCGTGAAGGGAGACCTCGAGCGCACGGCCGCCTCGTTCGGTTACCTCGATGCGCGGCTGGAGCGCCACGAGCTGATCGTGGACCCCAAGGGCCTGGCCGCCAGCGCCCACCTGCAGCTGGAGACGGGCCAGCGGTACCGGTTCGGCGCCACGACCATCAAACAGGATGTCATCGACGATGACCTGATGCGCAAGTACCTGCGCTACCACGACGGCCAGCCCTTCGACACCACCTCGCTCCTGCGCACGCAGTTCGCGCTGGACGACAGCCAGTACTTCGCCACCGTCGAGGTGTTGCCCGGCGAGCGCAACCCCGCCGACCTCACCGTGCCGGTGGACATCCAGGGCACTGCCAACCGCCGCAACCGTTACAGCATCGGCGCCGGCTACGGCACCGACACGCGCTACCGGGGCACGCTGGCCTGGGACAACCGCCTGGTCAACCGGCACGGGCACCGCTCGCACCTGGAGATCAAGGCGTCGGCCATCACGCAGCAGCTCGATGCCAACTACATCATTCCGGTGGGTGATCCCGCGCTCGAGAAGTTCAGCATCGAGTCGACCTACGGGCGCAGCACGCTGGGCGACATCACCACCACCGGGCTCGTCGTGAAGCCGGGGCTCACACAGGTGCTGGGCAACTGGCAGCGCGTGTTCTTCGTACAGGTGAACCGCACCATCAGCCGCACGCAGACCACCCGCACCTCGGACTTCTCGCTGATCCCTGGCATCAGCTATGCCTCGATTCCGCCCGGCATCTTCGGCCAGCCCGTCGCCGGCCGCGGTTTGTACGTGGAACTCTCCGGCTCGCATGCCGCGCTCGGCTCGAACTCGAATTTCCTGCGCTTCTTCGTGCAGGACGACCAGCGCTTCGACCTCTCGCAGCGATGGCACCTGCTGCTGCGCGGCCAGCTCGGCATCTCGATCGTGTCCGAGTTCTCCGAGCTGCCGGCCTTCGAGCGCTTCTTCGCCGGCGGTGATCGCAGCGTTCGCGGCTTCGCGCTCAACGACCTGAGCCCGGTCAATGCCGCGGGCGAGAAGATCGGCGGCCGCGACCTCGTGGTCGGGAGCGTGGAGATCGAGCGCGACCTGCCGCGCAACTTCGCATTGGCCGCGTTCTTCGACGCCGGCAACGCCATGAATTCCTTCAACGTGCCGCTGGAGTACGCCGCGGGGCTGGGCCTGCGCTTCAAGCTGCCGGCGGTGAGCATCGGCGTGGACATCGCGCAGGCTCTCTCGCGGACCGACCTGGGGCCGCGCCTCCACCTGAACATCCAGCCGGTGTTCTGATGAAGCGAAGGGTCCTCATCGTCACCGCGATCGTGCTCACGCTGTTCGCCGTGCTGCCCGTGGCCGCCATCTACTGGGTGCTGTACAGCGAGAGCGGGCTGGCCTTCGCGGTGGGGCAGCTCGACCATCTGCACGGCGTGGTGCGTATCCGGGTGCAGGGCGTGCACGGAAACCTCGCCGCCGGCGCCAGGTTCGACCGGGTGGAGGTCGAGCACGAGCGCGTGCTGGTGCAGGTCAGCTCGCTGTCATTCCGGCTCGAGCCTCATGCGCTGCTGCTGCAGACCGTGCAGGTGGAGGACCCTCGCGTGGGAACGGCCCGCGTCGAGGTGCGCAGTGCCAGCCATCCGACCAGCGGCGGTCCGCCGCTGCATTTCCTGCCCTCCTTCCTGAGGATCTCCGCGCGCGGCGCCCGCATCGACACCGCCGCCGTGCTGCTGCCGAACCGCTACGAGATCAAGGCGAGCCGGCTCGAAGGGACGATGCTGCTGACCTCGCGCGATCTCACCATCACGCAAGCGTTCGCCAACGGCGGCTTCTTCACCGCCCGCGGCCGCTTCGAGCGGGGCGCGGCCGACCCGATCACCCTCGGCGGCGATGTGGACTGGACGCTGGAGTTCGCGGACCGGCCGGCGTGGCGAGGCCATGCACGGGCCCACGGCGATCTCGAGGATCTGCAGGTCAGCGCCGAGCAGGTGTTCCCGATCCGCGCGCAAGTCGAGGGCCATGCCCTCGCGCTCACCCATGGCGCGCACTGGCAGGCGCAGGTCCGCAGTTCCTTCATCGACTTCACGGCGCTCCACCCCGCCGCGAAGATCGCGGCCGCCGACATCGACCTGCAGGTCAGCGGCGACCTGCATGGCATGCAGACGCAAGGCTCGCTGCGTCCCACCACCCTGCCGACCGGGCGGCTCGAGGTCAGTGCCCGCGGCCCCTATCCCACCCGGCTCGTCCGGCTCGACAGCGTGCGCATCGATGCGGCGGGCGGCGTGCGCGTCGATGCCCGGGCAACGCTGGATTTCACCCACGGCGGTCCGGCGCTGGACGTGCGCGGCGAGACCGTGAACTTCCGCTGGCCCGTCGTCGGCGAGCCCGTGGTGTACGCCCGCACCGGCCGCTTCACGCTGGACGGACCCCAGCTCCCCTACCGCATCACCGCCAGCGGACCGGTGGTCATCCCGAAGCTGCCGGCATTCGATGCGCAAGCCCATGGACTGCTGTATGCCGACCACCTCGAACTGGAACAGGGCGGCGCGAACTGGCTCGGCGGCCGGCTGGAGGCAAGCGGGTCGCTGTCCTGGACGGGACGCAATGCCTGGAGCTTTGCCGCCCGGGGCGAGAAGCTGGACCCTGCTCGCATCGACGGTGCCTGGCCGGGCCGCCTCGGTTTCACCGCGCAGGTGAGCGGTGCCGGGCTGAACTCGGGCGCCGACATCGACCTCGACCTGAAGCGCGCCTCGGGCACGCTGCGCGGCGAGCACCTCGAGGCGCGGGGCCATGTATCACGACGCGGCAGCAACCTGCGGTTCGACCGCGTCGTGGCAAGCCTCGCCGATGCGCACCTGACCCTCGATGGCACCTTCGGTGATCCGCGCGACATCCGCCTCGATCTCGACGCACCGCACCTGGGTCGGGTGGTGCCGGGCCTGGAAGGCGGCATCACCGTGAAGGGTCGGATCAGCGGGCCGCCGGCCACGGCGAGACTCACGGGCACGCTGGTCGGGCATGATCTCGCATTCGCGCCGCTGACCGCCGGCAACGTGAGCGCATCGGCCGACATCGACCTCTCGGATCAGCGTGGTTCGCACCTGGATCTCGAGGCGCGCGCGGTGAAGGTTGCGGACCGCGACCTCGGCAAGGTGGTCGCAAGGCTCGAAGGCCGCGCCTCCGATCACCGCTTCGACTTCTACACCACGGGCGGACTGATCGACATCCACGCGCGCGTGGATGGATCCTACGATCCGAAGGGCTGGCACGGACTCATCGGCGAGCTCGGGCTGCGCAACACCGACATCATCGACGTGCACCTGCAGGCCCCCGCCGCGATGCGCCTGTCGCCCGCCGCCGCCGCGCTCGAACCCTTGTGCCTCGTCGGCACCAACGAGCGTATCTGCCTGCACGGCGACTGGGCGCGAAAGGGTGCCTTCGATGCGCAGGCCAGCGGCACGGGCATCCCGCTGCGGGCGCTGGGGACCAACCTGCCGACCAAGCCCGAGTACCTGGGCATGCTGGCCTTCGATGCGCAGGCGCAGGGCCACACGCTCGAGGATGTGACCGGCCATCTGTCGATGGACCTTGCCGAGGGCAAGCTGCGCTACAAGCTGCCCAGCGGACGCGAGGACGAGGTTCACCTGGGCAGCGGCCATGCGGAGATCATCGCCGCCCCCGCACAGGTCACCGCCAAGGTGCACCTGACAGCCACGCAGCAGAGTTTCCTCGACGTCCGGCTCGCCGGCATCCGCACCGCCGGCCAGAGTCCCCTGCAGACGCCGATCAGCGGCGAGATCCATACCCAGGCGCACGAACTCGGTTTTCTCGCGTTGCTGGTGGACCAGATCGACCGTTCGGTGGGCGAAATGAACGCCGATTTCACGGTGGCGGGCACGCTGGGCGAGCCACGACTCGACGGTGCGATCCGGCTGCAGAAGGGCGAGCTCGACTTCTACCAGGTGAACCTGCTCATGCGCGGCATCAATGCGCGCATCGACATCGCCGGCACGCAGCTCACCGTGCAGGGCGGCGCACAGATCGGCGAGGGCAAGGTGCAGGTCGCGGGCGACCTCGCGTGGCGCGATCGCCACCCGAGCGGAAGCATCAAGCTCACCGGCGAGAAGCTCATGCTGGTGAACATCCCCGAGCTGCGCGCCGACGCATCGCCCGACCTCACCTTCAAGGTCGAGGGACGACGCATTGACGTGAACGGCACGGTGACCATCCCGTATGCACGCATCAAGCCCGCGGATCTCACCGGTGCACAGCTTGCCTCCGGCGATGAGATCATCCTCGGTGAGCAGAGCATGGGCGAGGACATGCGCCTGCAGGTGTACACCGACGTGAAGCTGGTGCTGGGTCAGGATGTCACGGTGGACAGCTTCGGACTCACGGGCCGGCTCACCGGCAGCGTCACCGCGAGCAGCGATCCCAGCGGCCATGCGCGCGGCTCGGGAGAACTCAAGGTCGAGGAAGGCAAGTATGCCGCCTATGGCCGGCAGCTCGACATCCAGCGCGGGCGGCTGATCTTCTCAGGCGGCCTGGTCAGCGACCCCGCCGTGGACCTGAAGGCGGTGAAAGTCTTTCCAGACGTGACCGCCGGTGTGAACGTGCGCGGCAAGCTGCGCAATCCGCAGATCAGCTTCTTCTCCGACCCTTCCCTCCCTCAATCGCAGATCGTCTCGGTGCTGGTGGCGGGCGGAACCATCGAGTCCCTGCAGCGAAGCGGCACCCAGCAGGTGGGCCAGGCGCGCAACGAACTGCTGGCGCAGGGAGGCGCCATCGTCGCGCAGCAGCTCGGCGCGAGGCTCGGCGTGGAGGACGTCGGCCTCGAATCCGACACCATGAACCAGACCTCCCTGGTGCTGGGGAAATTCCTGAACCCGCGGCTGTACGTCAGCTACGGCATCAGCCTCACGGAGTCGCTCAACACCGTGAAGCTGCGCTACACGCTCGGGGACCACTGGACGATCAAGACCGAGGCTGGCGAGAACCGCAGCACCGATCTGGTCTACACGATCGAGCACTGAAGCCGCGCGGCATCCTTCAGTTCAGGATGCCGCGCGGTTCAACCCAGATGCGGCGGCGTCAGAAATCGGCGGGGTTGCGCGGTTCTGCGCCCACGCCGTTCGCGTCCGGCGTGACCGCCGGCGCCGGCGTCGTCTCGAGCAGCGAGGGCTGCACGATGGGCGCGGGCTTCGGTGCGGGCGGCGCGATGGGCGCCACGGCCGGCTTCGGTGCAGGCTTCGCCGCAGGCTTTGGTGCAGCGACGGAGGGCTTCACTGCGGGCCTGGCGGCCGGTGCCTTCTTCGCGGCAACCTTCTTCTTTGGCGCAGCCTTGCGGGCAGGTGCCTTCTTCGCAGCGGCCTTCCTCTTCGGCGCGGCCTTGCGGGCGACTTTCCTGGGAGCCGCCTTGCGCGCCTTGGACCTGGCCTTGCGCGGCGCGGCCTTGGCGGCTCGCCCGGTTTTCCTGGCCTTGGTCTTGCGGGCCTTCCTTGCGGTCTTCGAACGGGTCTTCGTCGCCATCGTTTTCTACCTCATGAAGTGCCGATCCCCGCGCTTGAGATTAGCCGTGAAACCAGCGCGTGTCACTAGCGTCCCGGCCGTGCTGGCAGCGAGGGGACCCATCGCGTAACCTTTCGCCGCATGCATGCATTGCAGGAGGTCTGGATCCGTCCCCGCAAGGTTTTCCGCGAACTGGCGGTACGGCCGGTGGGTGCCATGGACTATGTGTTGAGCGCCGGCCAGGGGGTCGCCCTCGCGCTGCTGTTCAGCCGCACCAAGGACATGGGGCAGACCGAGGGACTCGGACAGATCCTGTTGCAGGCCCTGGCGCAGGGAACCATCAGCGGCATCGCCTGGATCTGGATCCAGGCCTGGATCTACACCTGGCTGGGCAGGCAGGCCGGGGGCGTGGCCAAGAGGGCCCAGGTGATGCACGTGCTCTCCTACGGCAGCGTGCCCCTCATGGCGACACTGGCCGTTTGGTGCCTGGCGGCGCTGGTCATGGGCCGGCAGGCCTTCATGGAGCACCCGACCGGCGAGACCGACCTGTTCGTGGTGCTGCTCATGGGGGTCCAGACCCTGGCCTACGTGGTGCCGGCCCTGTGGAGCGTGGTGCTGCAGATCATGGGCCTGTCGGAGGTCCACCAGGTCCGCTTCCGGGGCGCGCTGGGCACCTGGCTCCTGGGCCAGGCCGTCCTGACCCTGCTGGCGCTGGTCTTCCTGCTGGCCGTGGGCATGCCGCTGCAGCCGGCCTGATCTCGATCACAGCGTCACGGCAGGCATTTGTTACAGTGCCCGCCATGCCTGAATCCGGCCCGACCGCCCCGATACCGCCGGCCCCCGGGCCACAGGCCGAACTCGAAGCCCTGCTGGCCTCCCGGGCCGCCCTCATCCTCATCCAGAGTCGCGATGAGAATCGTGTGCTGGAACTGGTGCGCTCGGCGAGCCTGCGGGTGCACCGCCCGCGGGGGTGGGGCGTGTTCCAGTGGCGGGTGACGGAAGGGTTGTCGCGCATGGACGTGGAGCTCGGCGGCCCGCAGCGCCACCTC
>JAXMGQ010000014.1:0-95138 GCA_046347195.1 Steroidobacteraceae bacterium | reverse complement strand
CAGCTTGACGATGGGACTGGAGTCCTGGTTGATGGAGGCAAGCGAGAGGTTTTCCATCTCGCCGTCCAGTCCGGCATCCGATTGTGCCGCCTCGACGGCTGAGTCGATGGCACGAAGGCCCGCCTCGTGCCTCGACAGGTACGCCCGGATGTCCGCCCGTGCGGCGATGGACCACTGGAGCGTGGCGGATATGCGGACTTCGAGCCAGGCACGCAGATCGTTGTCGAACGGATCGGCGATCACCGCAACGAGGCCGTCGATTCCGTTCACGAGTACGCAGTTTCGCCGGGTACATTCGGCGGATGAAAGCAGGTTGAAGGCCGGTTCCAGGGTATTCAAGTCCGTTGAACCGATACATCGGTAGTCGAAGAGCCGGCCCAGGACGGCGGCCAGTTCCGCCGGGCCGAGCCCGCTGGTTTCCTCCAGGACATCGAGGGCCGGTCTGCCCGTGTCCTTTGCGCGTGCAAGCGCCGCCGCGATGAGATCCTCATCGGCATCGGAACTGCATGCGATGGTGGACGCAGCGTTCATCGGATGCTGCCGGCGAGTTCGAATATCGGGAAGTACATCAGAACCACGATGACACCGATGATGAGGCCGATGACCGTCATCAGCGCCGGTTCGATCAGGCGGGTCATCAACTGCACCCAGCGCCCGAGTTCATCGTCGTAGAATGCGGCGATGCGTTCCATCATCTCTCCCATGTTCCCGCCGCGTTCTCCGACCCGCAGCATCCGGGCCGCGACATGCGTCGTGAGCGCGTGGCTCTGAAGGGAGTTGGCGATCGACTGGCCTTCGCGCACCGCGCGCGTGGCGTCGGCCAGCGCCGTTCGCATGGAGGCGTTGAGCAGGCCTGCCGACATCTCCAGTGCGGTGACGGCTGGAGTGCCGCCCCGGAGCAGCATTCCCAGCGTGCGATACAGGCGTGCGAGCTGATAGAGCCGAAGCTGGGCGCCGAAGGCCGGGATGCTCGCGATCCACCCGCCGATGGCGATGCGGGTCTTCGGCCGGGAGAGGATGTAGGCCAGGAGCCCGGCGGCCGTGGTGAGGACCACGAGGATCGTCATTCCATGCGCCTGGAGCAGTTGGCCCCATTGCATCAACATGCGTGATGCAAAGGGAAGGTCGCTCCCGAGGTCCTCGTAGATGCCGCTGAACCGCGGGACGACGTACCACATCAGGAAGACCGTCACCAGCGTGCCCGCGAGCGTCAGTACCGCCGGATAGATGGACGCATTGACCAGGCTCTTGCGCAGGACATCCACCTGCTGCTGATAGGCGACATAGCGATTCAACGCCTCGCGGATCGCGCCGGTTCGCTCGCTGGCGCGAACCGTGGCCACGTACAGCGGAGGGAAGCTGGCGGGCATCTCGCTCATGCAGGCGGACAAAGTCTGGCCTTCGAACAGGCGGTTCCTGATCTGGTCAAGGGCCCGCTTGACGCTGGGAACCGCTTCCTTCTCGGACAGAGTATCGATCGATTCGGTCAGTGACAGGCCGGCATCGAGCAGCGCCACGAGTTCCTGCGTGAAGTTTACGAGAGGTATGCGCGCGGCCCGGGAACGACGCCAGGATCGGCGGGCGCTCATCGTGATGACCTTGAGGCCGCGGTCGCCGAGCTGGCGGCGGGCATCGGCCTCGTCCACCGCCTCAACGGGGCAGATCAACACTCCGTTGTCGGCGCTCAAGGTCTTTGCTTTGAAGTGCATCGAACCGGTCACCAGTTGGTCAGATCGGCATTCTCGCCCGTGCCCCCGGGGCGTCCGTCCTTGCCATACGAGAACAGGTCGACGTCATTGTTGTGCGTGCCTGGACTCGCATAGCCGTAAGGGTGACCCCAGGGATCCATCGGAATCGCCTTCTTCAGGTACGGACCACCCCAGTTGGGTTCGTTGATGGGAGCCACGACCAGCGCATCCATCCCTTCCTCCGTGGTCGGATAGCGGCCCATGTCGATCCGGTACTGGTCCAGCGCCTTCTCGAGTGCATCGATCTGCGCGCGGGCGGCCTTGACCTGTGACTTGCCGACCTGCGCGAAGTAGCGGGGGGCGACGAATCCGGCCAGCAGGCCGATGATCACCATGACGACCAGCAGTTCGAGCAGCGTGAAACCGCGAAGCTGGCTTGAACGGGAACTCATCGGCTGGCGCATAGCTTGACCACTCCTGAACCTTCAACTGAGTTTGGCGGCCAGTGGAGCGTCAATTGCGTGCCACCGCCAGGGAATGAAATGAGCGAGAACATCCCGCCCGTATTGGTTGCCCGCTCTCGTATTCCAGCAAGGCCGTGGCCGCGCCGCATCGCCCGGCTGTCGGGTTCGAATCCGACGCCGTTGTCCGTGATGTGCAGGCGAAGGTAGCTGGGCTCCCGCGCGGCCGAGATCGTCACACGGCTGGCCTTCGAGTGGCGGGCCACGTTGTTCAGCGATTCCTGCACGGTCCGGAACAGCGTGGTGCCCAGCGGCTCATCGACATCCGCATCCGTGAGGTGAAGCTGGATGTCGACTTCCACCTCGGTGAACACCTCGCTCCATTCGCGGCAGAGCCACCGGATGGCGGAGACCGCGCCAAGCGCATCGAGCAACGCCGGGCGAAGGTTCTCGGAGATGGTGCGCACCTCCTCGATGGTGTTCTGCACGTGTTCGACCGCCTTGCACAGGACCTTCATCGGGTCGCCGAGTTGCGGGGCTGCGTGCATCTGGATCGCGCGCTCGAGGGAATACTTGATGGCGCTCAGGGACTGACCCACGGCATCGTGCAGGTCCTGCGCAATCCGCTTGCGCTCGATCTCCTGCGCCCTCATGAGCTGCTCGGACAACCGGCTCAGCTCATTGCGCGAAGTCCTCAAGGACCCTTCAGCCAGTTCGCGGCGCGCCACCTCGGCCTCGAGCCGGTCCACTGCGGTGGTGAGTTCAGCGGTGCGGTTCAGCACGCGGCGCTCGAGTTCCTCCTGCATCACCTGCTGTTCGCGCTCGGATGCCCGTAGCTGCGTGATGTCCGAAACGATGCAGACGGCATAGTTCGAGGAACTCCCGGCTGGCCCGTCGACCGCATCGGGCAGCCGTCTCATCTCGAATTTCAGCGTCTTGTCCAGGCCCGGATCGGCAAGCTCGAATTCCCCGTGCCCGTCGTTCGAGAGCGGGATCCACGCCGCCTGCAACGAGTGAAGCAGCGGGCATCGGGCATCGTCGCAATCACCGTGCAGGGCGGAATGCAGGTCCAGCCCGAGAACGTCCTGCACCTTGCCGATCGACCACCGTTCCACCACCCGGTTGGTGCGCAGGATCTCACCACGACAGTTCAGCAGGCACAGCAGTTCGGGGAGCGCATCGGCGATGCACTCCCACTCTTGCTTGGCTCTGGCGATCGCACGGTTGCGCGCGCGCCGGTGCGATGCTTCCGACTGGTCCATCGTCGAACCCCGCTGTTGACCGAGATCTCATGGTCAGACAGCCCGGCGGTGGCCGACAGTGGGCGAGCGCCCCAGTCAATGATCGGAGTAGTGGGTAGGAGGTAGGTGTTTACTGTATTCAGCCGGGTTCCGAGTCCCCGTGGCGCGAAATCAGGGCGCGATAGATACGAAGGACGCTTGGGACATATTTCTGGGTTTCCTTGAATGGCGGTATGCGTCCGCCATAGCGCTCCACCGCGTTTTCGCCAGCGTTGTACGCGGCCAACGTCAGGTTCAGGTCGCTTCCGAACCGGACCATCAGGTCGCGCAGGTAGTGCGCACCTGCGCTGATGTTCTGTTCAGGGTCGTAGATGTCGGACACACCGTAGCGCTTGGCGGTATCCGGGAGCAGTTGCATCAGGCCGACCGCCCCCCGCCGCGACACCGCACGCGGGTTGAACCCCGACTCCACCAGGATCACCGCCCGGATGAGCGCCGCCTGGATATCGTGTGTCTGCGCGGCGGAGTCTATGAGCGAGTCGAACCGGGCCGACCGGCCCAGCCATTTGCCCGATGCCTTTGCAGAGGCCCCGGGGTCGGAAGGACCTGCCACGAGCAACCGATACTGTGGATTCACCGGAACGTTGCTGAAGTGCGTGGTGCCTTGCGCATCGGTATAGGTGAATATGTCGGCTCGCGCCAACCCCGGCCCGGACGCGAGCGCCAGGGCAACAACCAACGCCGTGCGGTGGGCCGCAGCCATGCGCGGCATTTAACGCCCACCGGAATCGCGAGCCCAGTAGGCGAACACGGTACTCGCTCATGGGCGAGCCAGACAGGAAGATGCCGCGGCGCAGCAGGATCTTGACGGTACCCCGGTCAGGCGCTGCCAGTGCCGGTGAGGCGCGCAAGCGCCGTGAGCAATTCCTGGGTTTCGAACGGCTTCGTCAGTGTCATGTCGGCGCCGGCCTTGCTTGCCGCCGCCAGGTACGCCGTCGTGGTGATGGCGCTGGGCTGGTAGGAGTTGATGCCGAAGTTGCCACCACCGGAGATCGCGATGATGCGGACTTCCGGGTGGTTCGTGCGAATCAGTTGGATGGCCTCCACGCCGTTGATCTGCGGCATGATGATGTCGGTAATCACCACGTCTGCGGGTTGTGCGGCGAGTGCCTCCATCGCGGCATTCGCGTTGTCCACGACACGCACCTGGCAGCCTGCACGCTCCAGCACGCGCTTGATGGCGTCGCGCACGTCGAGTTCATCATCGATGACCAGTACGCGTCTCATGGGCTCCTCATTTGCCGCAGGGCTCTGCTTGCGCCGCTCCCGCCGGGTCGGTGAGCGGGAAAAATACCCTAAAAGTCGTGCCGATGTCCTCTTGCGTGTCCACGCGTATGTTGCCGCCGAAGCTCTCGACGATGCCGTGGACCACTGACAGGCCCAGTCCGGTGCCTTCGCCCACGGTGCGCGTGGTGTAGAAGGGTTCGAAGATGCGCTCGACCGTGGCGCCGTCCATGCCGTGCCCGGTGTCCTGCACCCACAATTCCACGCAGGCCCCGTGCTGGTTCCCGACTCCCCCAGCTTCGTGGTGGCGCAATCCGATCGTGAGTTGGCCATGGCGACCCTGCATGGCCTGGTAGGCATTCGTGCACAGGTTCATCAGGAGCTGCAGGGCGAGCGTGGCCTCACCACGGACATCAGGCATGGCGTCGGGGACCTGGGTGCGGATTTCGATGTTGGGCGGCGCGAGCGCGGAGAACAGGTTGACGGCATCCTTCACCACTGCACGCAGGTCGATGGGTCGCAGCTCCGTATCGCCGAGTTCGCGGCTGAATGTCAGGATCTTCTGCACCACATCCTTGGCGCGTCGCGCCGAATGGAGCACACGCTCCAGGTCTGCCCGCGAACTGCTGTCGGGCGGCAGCTCGTCGAGCGCCGACTGCGTGAACAGGATGATGGGCACTAGCACATTGTTGAACTCGTGCGCCACGCCACCCGCCAGCGTGCCGACGGTTTCCAGCCGTTGCCGCTGTCGCAGTTGCCTCTGCAGTTCCTCACGCCGCAATTCCAGGCTCTCCTTCTCCCTGACCTGCGCCTGGAGGCGTTCGTTCACGCCCACCAGTTCGCGTCGCATGCCTTCGAGGTCCTCGGCGAGTTCGTGCAGCTCCAGAATGCCGGTGCTCGTGTGCATGGTTCGCGCATAGTCACCCGAGGCAATGGTGCGCGACACGGTCTGCAGGGCGTGGATGGGCCGCGACAGCCGGTGACTGAGGACGAGAGCGATGCCCATGGCGATGACCAGGTACGCCGCCAGCATCGACAGCATGCGGTCGAGCGCGAGCTGGATTCGTTCCCGCGTCGGCTGTTCGTTGAACCCGAGCCGCAGTTCGGCATTTTCTCCGCGGTGCACGATCGGCAGGACGATGAAGTAGGTGTCGTCCCCGCCCTGCACGAACCCGAGATCGGGCTGCCGCGGTGGATTCAGTCCCGGCTGGCTGAGCTCGCTCCGGTAGATCTTCCCCCGGTAGAGGATTTCCGCGAAATTTCCCTCGCCGTGGATGATGGCGAGGTCGAGCACGTCGGCGACGCCGCCGGGTCTGTCCAGCGCCGCGCCGATCTCGAACTCGTCGGCGATCACGCGGGCGAAGGTCCGCGCATGCTGGACGAACAACGCTTCGTGGCTCGAGCGCACCACGAATCCGAGGCCGAAATACAGGGCGGGCAGCAGCACGACGTGCAGTGCCACGACCCAGCCAGCGATCAGCCGCGAGATTGGGGTCTTCAGTCGTGCCACAACACCCTCAGCACCTTCAAGCGCGGATTGTGCTCGACGTCCTTCATCCATGCAAAACTGAGCGCCGCTGGATCGGCCGCAACTGCGGCGTACAGGCGAACTTCGTCGGCGTACGGTTCGGGACGCGGTCGTCCCTGTTTCAGGGCCATGCCCAGCAGATGATGGTCATATGAAATCTCGGACATGGAGACGATGTTTTGCAGGAAGACCGCCTTGATCTGACCGTCGGTTTCATTCAGCAGGGGCCGCAGCCTCATCCCATCGTGGATCACCGTCAGACCGAGGAACAGCTTGCGGACCTCCAGCGAATCGAGTTGCTCCACGCGGCTGTCGGCACTGGCGATCAGAACCAGCTTTTCGCCTGCGTGGGAGCTCGTGGCGGCAAATAGCAGCCACAGCAGACCCAATTGGCGGGCCCATTGCTTCACGGGACGGCAGCGCTCCATTGCAGCCGGACATCGTCGGAGCGCTGCTCGAGCGATACGACGTGCGAGATCTCGATGCTCAGGGCCTGGCGGCGGGCGAAGTCCCAGCGCAGACCGAGCGCATTGCGATGCAAGGCCAGATCGATATCGCCGTCGTGATCATCGAAGGACTGGACGAAGCGCGAAGCGCGCATGCCAGCGGATGCCTCCATGCGGGCAAATGCGCTCAGCCGCCAGGGAAGCTGCCGTTCGACTTGCGCATAGGCGGCGGTGAAGTCCTCGTCCCGGATGCTGCCGCGGTAGACGGCATTGATTCTGTAGACAGCGGCGATGACCCGCCAGGGTTCCTGGTACCAGTCGCAGTAGGCGCCGAGCAGGTTCAAGCGGACATCAGGCGAGGGCAGGCCGGCGGCGGTGCTCGGATTTCGCCCCTTGAAGTCGTGGCTGCCGTACAGCAAACCCGCACTGGTGGGGCCAACGAACTCCGGAAGCCAGGCGATTCGCGCGCTGACCGACAGTCGATGTCGGCCAGGAGTACTCTCGAGCACGCCGATGGGCTCGTATTCGTGGTCACCCAGGGACGGCCCTGCGCCCACTCCGGCCGACAACTGCAGGCCACCCACCGTGCCCAAGGGGCGCCTCGACTCCAGCAGGGCGCCGACGATGTGCTGCGGGATGATCCCGTGCTCGTCCTCCCAGCGCTCGATGGAGGGGCGGGTGATGGCCGTCTGCAGGTAGCGGCCGTGATGATGCTCGGTGTTCCAGGCGCTCGCCGGCTGGTGGAACCGTCCGATCCACAGCAAGGTCTCCGGTACGAACTCGAATCCCACCTGAAGGCGCTCCAGGTCATGCTCCTCGGCCGTGATGAAGTATTCGCCGAACACGCGGAAGCGGTGCTGGGTCAGGCCGAACACCACGTCGGCGTTGAACCAGGAGTCATCATCTCCGCGGTGCAAATCGCCCGAGGCATGCAGTGCCTCGGCCGACAGGAACACGTCGAATTCACCGGAGGAATGCTCGTGGGCGCGACCAGGCGGTGCGCCGAGCAGTCCCAGGACGAGCAGCGCCGGCAGGGCGCGTCGTATAATTTTCCGCATGCCAAACACTCCAGCAGGATGCCCTGCGATTCGACATAATCTGGAGCCGCGGCACGCGGCTCCCGACCCTGGCATTGAACGGCCCATGTTACGAACAGCTCCCATTTCCAGACCCGGTGCTGCTTCTCGGATTGCCCATCCGGAGCATGGTCGTGCAGCCGCCAATCCGGCCTGCATCACGGTTGGCCGGCGGAAGCCGCTGCTTGGCTGAACGATTCCCCCGGTGGCTGAGGCTGGCCTCGCGCCTGCCCATGGGAGCGCTGTATGCGTTCTCGGGCTTCCTGTACCTGCTCGCCTACTACCTCGTCCGCCATCGCCACCGCGTGATCCGCGAACAGCTCGCGAAGGTGTTCCCCGGGCGAAGCGAGCAGGAGCGGGCGGCCATCCACAAGCGCTTCCTGCACGGCTTCTGCGACATGGCGGTGGAGCTGATCAAGTCGGTGCGGATGAGCGAAGCAGAGATGCGCGAGCGGGTGCAGGTGCGAAACATCGCGCTGGCGCGCGCCTACCTCGATGCCGGCCGCAGCGTCATGCTGGTGACCTCGCACCTGGGCAACTGGGAGTGGCTCCTGCAGGGCATGATGGTGCAGCTCGGCTATCCCATCGATGCCGCCTACAAGCCGTTGCATGATGCCTGGGGCGAGCGGCTGATGTACCAGGTGCGCTCGCGCTTCGGTGCGAGGCTCGTCCCCGCCAAGGAGCTGCTCGCGGACTACCTGCAGCGGCGCGGTGTGGTGCGCGCGCTGGCCATGAACGCAGACCAGGCGCCGGTGTCCACCGACCGGCGGCACTGGACCACCTTTCTGGGCCAGGACACCGCGTTCTACGTGGGCGCCGAGCAGATCTCGCGCGCGACGCGCCTGCCCATGATCTTCCTGGCGATGCGCCGGGTGCGCCGCGGCTACTACGAGGTGGAGCTCGAGTCGCTGTGGGATGGCGTGGAGCGGCTGGAACCCGGCGTGATCACCGAGCGATATGCGCGGCTGTGCGAGGCCGAGGTGCTCAAGGCGCCCTCGGACTGGCTGTGGTCCTACCGGCGCTGGAAGCTGCAGAGGCCGCTGTACGGCGCGGATCCGCAGTCTTACTGATACGCCGTGCGGCGCCGGGTCCCCGGCGCCGCCGCGGTCACTTCCCCAGCTTGCCCTCGAGGTGCTTCGCCAGCTGCTGCACCGTCGGGTGATCGAACAGCTCGGTGAGGTCGATCTGGTTCGGGAACTCGCGATCGATGTTCTCGTGGATCTCGATGAGCTTCAGCGAGCTCGCGCCGATCTCGAACAAGTTGTCGCCCGCCGCCAGCCCCTTGCCGGGAAGCGCGGCATCGCAGATGGCCAGGATCTTCTGCTCGATGGCCGAGGCGCTGGGTGCGCTGGCGCCGTGCCCCGCGGCACGCAGCCGCTCGAGTTCGGCGAGATCGGCGTCGAACTCGCCATTGAGGAAGGATTCCTCCATCAGGTGCCGCTGCACCTTGCCGCTGGTGGTCTTCGGAATGCGCTTGACGGGCACGACCTGCGCGACCTCGAGGCCCGCGTGCTCGTTGACCAGGTGCGCCACCGCGTTGGCCGTGGGCAGGAATTCGGCCATGTCGGAGCGATGCAGGACGAAGATGGTCAATTCGTCGCTCTGGCCCTGCGGGCGGCGTACGCCGGCCACCACCACCTTGCCCAGTTCGAGCCCCGGCGCGCGCTGCGCGATGTTCTCGAGATCATAAGGGAAGTAGTTCTGGCCGTTGACGAAGATGATCTCCTTGGAGCGGCCGGTGATGTAGAGTTGGCCCTCGCGCACCACGCCCAGGTCTCCGGTGTCCAGCCAGCCCTCGGCGTCGATCGCCTGGCGTGTCGCGGCTTCATCGCCATAGTAGGCGCCGGTGACATTCGCACCCCGGATGAGGATGTGGCCGACGCGCCCTTCAGGCAGTGCGGCGCGCGCATCGTCCGCGATGCGCACCTCGACGAAGGGGATGGGCGAGCCCACGGACATCAGTTCCAGCGAGTCGCGCGCCTGGG
Organism: Steroidobacteraceae bacterium; assembly: GCA_046347195.1. GTDB lineage: Bacteria > Pseudomonadota > Gammaproteobacteria > Steroidobacterales > Steroidobacteraceae > TMP-86. Next base: position 85,429 of record JAXMGQ010000014.1, on the reverse strand, counting down.
CGGGATTCAGCTCGACGACATCGCCGACATTGAGCTTGTGGCGGTTCACGCGGATCCAGCGGTAGTTCGAGCCCGCCGGCGGGAAGGCGACGGCGAGGGAAGCCTCGGCCAGGCCATACACCGGGTACATGGCGGTGCGCTTCAGCCCGCAGCCCGCAAATTTGTCCATGAACTCGTTGCACAGCTCCACCGAGATCGGTTCGGCGCCGTTGAAGATGAGCCGCAGGCTCGACAGGTCGAGCCCATCGGGCTTGCGATCGCCGAGAACTTTGAGCAGGTGGCGGTAGCCGAAGTTGGGCGAGCAGGTGATGGTGACGCGCTTCTTCGAACAGGTCTGCAGCCACAACAGCGGACGGCGCACGAACAGTTCCGTGGGCATGATGTGCACGTGTGCCTGTGCGGTGAAATGCATGATGTAGAAGCCGATCAGGCCCATGTCGTGGGTGAGCGGCATCCAGCTCAAGGTGACATCGTCCTGGTTGAAGCCGCAGCGCTGGATGGACGCCTTGATGTTGGTGACGAGGTTGGCGTGCGTCAGCACCACGCCCTTGGGCTCGCTGGTGGAACCCGAGGAGAACTGGATGAAGGCGGTGTCCTGCGGTGAGGGACGATGGAGCTTGCCGGGCTTGGAGATGTCGGTGATGGCATCGGCGAGGAAGGTGCGGGCCTTGAGGCGGTCGAACAGAGCCTGCTGGCCGGACTCCTGAGCAAGCGAGCCCAGCCGATCCAGGCTCTTGCGGTCGGTGTACAGGATGGGGTCGGTGAGCTTCGCGGCGATGCGCAGCAGCTTGTGGCGGTGCTCATCGCTGATGCCCACGGCCAGCGGTACCGGGATCATCCCTCCGCACACCGCGGCCCAGAAGCCGTCCATGAACTGCTCGTTGTTGGCGAGGAAGATGATCATGGGTTGGCCACGCTGCGCGCCCATGGCCTGCAGGTGGTACAGGATGCCGAGCGCGCGTGCGTGCACCTCGCGATAGGGCAGGCGCCGCTCCTCGTTTTCGCCCAGCACGTAAGTGACGGCACGCTCCACGTTGCGGTTGTTCTCGAGGATATCGACCAGGGTTTCGTATTTCATCGGGCAGTGACTCGCATCATCAGGTTGGAGCGGGGGCGCAGGTTGACCTGCGCCTCGAGTTCGATCGGGGCATCATCGGCGCGGACGAAATGGAACTGCCGCGCCATGCGCTGCAGGTGCACCAGCATCTCGTACATGGCCATGCCTTCACCGATGCAATGGCGCGGACCCACGGCGAAGGGGATGTAGGCGAAGCGGTGGCGCTCGTCGGTCTCACCGCCCGTGAAGCGCTGCGGGTCGAACGTTTCCGCATCCGGCCAGTATTCCGGATGGCGGTGCAGCAGGTAGGGGCAGATGAACACGTCCGAGCGCGCCGGGATCTCGTAGCCGCCCAGCACGTCCGGATCGATGGTGCGACGGACCAGCAGCCACCCTGGCGGATACAGGCGCAGGGATTCCTGCGCGACCTGGTGCGTGTAGAGCTGCGACTCGGCCCGTTCCAGGCTGGGCGCGGCCTCGCGCGGTGCGCGGTCGGCCTCGGCCTGGAGCTGCGCCTGCGCGTCGGGGTGCTGGCTCAGCAGGTACCAGGTCCAGGTGAGCGCGGCCGCCGTGGTCTCGTGGCCCGCCACCACCAGCGTGAGCACCTCGTCGATGAGCTCGCCGTCATCCATGGCCTGGTCGGTCTCGCGGTCTCGGGCGTCCATGAGCATCGCGAGGAAGTCGAAGTGCTCGCCGCCTTCGCGGCGCCGCCATTGCATGACCTCGGCCACGAGCTTGCCCAGCGAGCGGAAGCGGAAGGCGAACCTGAGGTCTCGCGAGGGTTCCTTGTGCACCACCTCGAAGGGGTTGCCGCCGTGCACCTCGCCGAGCCGGTCGAGGTCGCTGCCGAAGATCGAGCGCAGCACGATCTCCAGGGTGAGCTCGCTCGTGTCCTCGGTGATGTTCACCGGCTCGCCACGGTCCGCGAACCCCTGCCAGCGCGCGGCGCACTTCTCGTTCATCTCGCCGATGAGTCCGGCGAACTGCGCGATGATGCGGCGGTGGAAGGCGGGCTGCATCATGCGGCGCTGGCGCCGCCAGAAGGCGCCCTCGCTGGTCATGATGCCGTTGCCCAGCAGGATCCGGACCCGGTCCATGCCCCCGCCCTTGGTGTAGTTGCGGTGGTTGGAGAGCATCACGCGCTTCACATCGTCCGGGTGATTGGCAACGAAGTCGTTGGCGCCACGCGCGGGCGAGAAGACGCGATAGAAATCGCCATGCACGGGAGCCCAGGCCCTCAACCGTTCGAGGGACTCGTCGGTGGCGCCGAGATCGAAACCTTCGGCGGGACCGGGCGGTGGGCTCGTGCTGCGCATCCGCCCATTGTAACCGACGCGATCCTTGCGCACAGGCTCGCGGCTCTCCCACAATGCTTCGGATGGGTGATCCTGAAGAACCGCTGCGCAACACGCTGTACGAACAGCAGACGCGCTCGCAGCGAAGCCTCACGCGCACGCGGCTGTTCTTCTACCGGCTGCTCGTGCCTTCAGGGCTCGCACTGGTGCGCCTGGTCTGGTCGTGGACGCGAGTGATTCACATTGAAGGCGAGGAACACATTCGCGCGGCGCTCGAGCGTGCGCCCTCGTTCATTCCGGTGTACTGGCATCAGCACCAACTCTTCTGCGTGAAGGTGCTGCTCGGCCTGCGGGGCGAGGGCGTCAATCTCGGCTTCCTGATCAGCCCGTCCGTGGATGGGGAGATCGGCGCGATGGCCGTGCGGCAACTTCCGGCGGCCGTGATCCGCGGATCCTCCTCGCACACCGGCGCGCGGGCGCTGCGCGATTATTACCAGGCACTGATGCAGGAGCGGATCTCGCCCTCGATCACCCCGGATGGCCCGAAGGGACCGCGCTGGAAGTTCAAGCCTGGTGCGATCCTGCTGGCCCAGTTGTCGCAGCGCCCCATGATTCCCATGAGCTACGCCGCGACGCGATCCTGGCGCATCCAGTGGGATCATTTCGTCATCCCAAAGCCTTTTTCGCAGGTCAGCATCGTGGTTGGTGAACCGGTCTACGTTCCCAAGGGCCTGGATGCGGTAGCGTTGGAGGCGTTTCAGGCACGGATGGAGCGCGTGCTGAGCGAACTTCAGGACCGAGCCCTAAAGGCTTTGGCATCATAGACTTACTGGATTGTCCTTACAGGCTGTGCCAGAATCCGGCCACCCATGCCCAGCGCACCCAGTGATACGCCTCCGGTGGACCTGACCGCCTCGGATATCCTGTCGCCGCAGGTTTGGTCGCGCCCCGGGCGGCGGCTCGCGCTCGGTCTCGACGCGGTGTGCACCAAGATCTCGGTGGATTTCCAGACCATGGCGGCGGGCGGCGTGAGTGCCTGCATCCGCAGCAACCTCGAAGCCCTGCGCGAAGCGACCCAGGCGGATGCCGCCTTCATCGTGCGCCTGGACGCCGAGAGCCGGCACTTCACCGAGATGCAGGTGGCGCGTTCGATGCTCGCCAGCGGCAACCCCGAGCAGCTCAACGGCCAGAGCCTGGAGTCCTTTCCCTGGCTGGCCTCGCGCCTGGCACACCTGCGGCTGTTCGAGGTGCGCGATACCGGCAAGCCGCGGCGCGAACAGGCACAGGACGCGCATGCCTTCGCCGAGCTCAAGATCGGCTGCGTGCTGATGATCGCCTTCTACGTGCAGGACAAGCCCGCGGGGTTCCTGGGCCTCACCTGGGCGCATCCGCGCGAGAGCTGGGACGTGCAGCTCCACCTGCTGCTCAAGCTCCTGGGCTCGAGCCTGTCGGCCGGCCTCACCCGCATCCAGATCGAGGCCAGCCTCAAGGACCTCGAGGAGCGCAACGAGCTCGCGCTGTACAGCGCCAACGATGGCCTGTGGGATTTCGACACGCTGAACAACCGCGTCTACATGTCGCCGCGCTGGAAGACCATGCTCGGTTACGACGAGCACGATGTCGGCACCGCGCCGGACTGGCGGACCCTGGTGCACTCGGATGACATGTCGCGCGTGCAGGCCGCCATCCGCGATCACGTGGCCGGCAAGACACCGCTGTTCGAGAGCCTGCATCGCATGCGCCATGCCAGCGGCGAATGGCGCTGGGTGATCAGCCGCGCCAAGGCCAAGGTGGATGACAAGGGCCGCCTGATACGCCTGGTGGGCGTGGAACTCGACATCACCGAGCGCAAGCTGTACGAGGAGGCGCTGTTCCGCGAGAAGGAGAGCGCGCAGATCACGCTGCAGAGCATCGGCGATGGCGTGATCACCACCGACTCCTCCGGCGTCGTGGACTACCTGAACCCGGTGGCCGAGTCGCTCACCGGCTGGCGGCTCGAGGACAGCCAGGGCCGGGCCATCGAGGAGATCTTCCGCGCCTTCCACGAGGAAACCTGCGAGCCGCTGGAGAACCCGCTGGCCGTGGCCATCCGCCGCACGCGATCGATCAAGTCGGTGCGGCCCATGCTGCTCATCCGGCGCGATGGCAACGAGATCTACGTGGAGAGCACGGCTTCGCCGATCCGTGATGGGAGCGGGGCGGTGTCGGGCGGGGTGCTCGTGTTCCACGACGTGTCCGAGGCGCGCGAGCTCAACCGCCGCCTGTCGTATCACGCCAGCCACGACGTGCTCACTGGCCTCGTCAACCGGCGCGAATTCGAGAACCGCATGGAGCGGGCGCTGAAGAGCGCCAAGGCGCGCGAGACCTCCTACGCGCTGTGCTACCTCGACATCGACCAGTTCAAGATCATCAACGACACCTGCGGACACAGCGCGGGCGATGCGCTGCTGGGGCAGGTGGGCGGACTGCTGAAGTCCAAGGTCCGCTGGCGCGACACGCTGGCGCGGCTGGGCGGGGATGAGTTCGGCATCCTGCTCGAGAGCTGCTCGCTGGATGAGGCGATGCGCACCGCCGAGACGCTTCGCGAGGCCGTGCGCAACTACAAGTTCACCTGGGAGGAGCGCACCTTCCGGCTGGGCGCCAGCGTGGGCGTGGTGCCCATCGCCGCGGACAATGCCGACGTCGCCTCGGTGCTGTCGGCCGCCGACAGCGCCTGCCAGGCGGCCAAGGAAGCCGGCCGCAACCGGGTGCACAGCTTCGAGGAGAACGACATCGACCTGATGCGCCGCCGCCGCGAGATGCAGTGGGCCGCACGCATCAACACCGCGCTGGAGGAGGGCCGCTTCGAGCTGTTCCGCCAGACAATCCTGCCGTTGCAGTCGAACGAGACCGGCGCGCACTACGAGCTGCTGCTGCGCATGCGCGACGAGCAGGGCAAGATCGTGGCGCCCGACAACTTCATCGCCGCGGCCGAGCGCTACGGCATCACCCCCAACATCGACCGCTGGGTCATCGAGAACGCGCTGCGTTGGCTGGTCTCGGAGGCCGACGAGCGCGAGAAGCTCGCGATGTGCTCGATCAACCTCTCCGGCCAGAGCCTGGGCGATGACAAGTTCCTGCCCTTCGTCATCGACCAGTTCCACCGCAGCGGGCTCGATGCCACCAGGATCTGTTTCGAGATCACCGAGACCGCGGCCATCGCCAGCTTCTCGCAGGCGAACCGCTTCATCCAGGCGCTCAAGGAACTGGGCTGCAAGTTCGCGCTCGACGACTTCGGCACCGGCCTGTCCTCGTTCGGCTATCTCAAGCACTTCCCAGTGGATTTCCTCAAGATCGACGGCAGCTTCGTGAAGGAGATCCTGCACGACCCGATCGACCGGGAGATGGTGCGCTCGATCAACGAGATCGGGCATCTCACCGGCAAGCAGACCATCGCGGAGTTTGCGGAGAATGCGGAGATCATCAACATGCTCCGGAGTCTTGGCGTCGACTACGCTCAGGGATACGGAATATCCATGCCTCAGCGCGTGCTCAAGGCTGCCAATTTCGCCTGAGTCGTTGCGATGGCATGGGGGCGCGTCGGAGCGGGCTCGTGTGGAGAAGCACCTTCAGCGACTGGTCGCGCGGGAAGGCACCCCCGCCGGCTTGGTGCGTCACTAGAGCACATGGCCTTAAAGGGGCGCGAGCCGCACCGCTCAGCGTGACGCGCAAGCCGGCGGGGCCGCGCTCCAACAGTCGCTGAAGGTGCTTCTCCACACGAGCCCGCTCCGACGCGTCGAACGTCGGCGCGAAGACGAAGAGAATTGGAGCCTTGTGCGCGAGGGAGGGTGATGGCGAAGACCGTGAGCATGCGTAAAGCCAGGGCTCAGCTGTCACGTTTGCTTGACCAGGCGGCGGCTGGTCAGGAGTTTGTCATCACCAAGGCGGGAAGGGCTATGGCGCGCCTCGTTCCGCTCGAGTCGAAGCCGCAGCCGAAGAAGTTCGGCTTGTTGAAGGGGCAGATCAATGTGCCGGATGACTTCAACCGGCCATTGGATGAGGGCACTCCCGCAACATTCGAAGGTCGGTAGATGTCATGCTGTTGCCGCCGCGATGACCTGAGCGAGGTTACCGCGGCGAGCTGCGCGCACAATTGATTCGCATTGGAACCGAATTTTGACGGGCAATGTCCAATCTGATAACCGGATTGAAATGAAGATTGCTATGACCAGAATGGCAACATGACCTCGCGGGCAGGATCGGCTATCACCTGGTACTCCTATAACCAACCCAATCTCATCGTCTCGGGGGCCTCCAAATCCACGCAGTTTAACTACAACGCTAACCACCAGCGGTGGAAGCAGATATCGATTGATACCACCGGGTCAACGGGTCCGGCGGGAACGACGACGACCTATTACATCGGTGGGCTGATGGAGAAAGTCACACTGCCCAGCGGCGTTACTGAGTACCGACATCGAATCCCCGCAGGATCGGGGTCTGCTATCTACACTAGGCGCTCAGATTCCACGAACTCCACCTATTACTCAACGACGGATCATCTTGGTAGCGGTGATCTCCTGCTCGACAGTGCAGGTGCAATCCTAGCGAAAGAAAGCTTTACGCCCTTTGGTGCGCGCCGCGGCAGCAACTGGAGTGGAACGCCAAGCACGGCGAACTACAACACGTTTGCGCAGACCACCAGACGAGGCTTTACGGGGCACGAAATGCTCGATCCCGTCAGCCTGATCCACATGAACGGGCGCGTCTATGACCCGCAATTGGGAAGGTTCCTATCGGCAGATCCCATCGTTCAGACCCTCAACATCAGCCAGGCACTTAACCCGTTCAGCTACGTGATGAACAATCCGCTTAGCCTGACTGACCCAAGCGGGTAGAGCTGGCCTCGTTAATTTGGACACGGGTATAAGTGGACTTCTAGCCGGGCACAACCGGAGGATAGCAGTCCATGAAGAGGCCAAGACGTAATCATTCAGCGAAGTTCAAGGCGATGATCGCACTGGAGGCGATCCGGGGCGAGAAGACAGTGGCACAGATTGCCGCGCACCACGAGGTGCATCCGAACCAGGTGACGGCCTGGAAGGGCCAGCTCTTGGAGAACGCGGCCAGCATTTTCGGTGGCAGCGTGGCAAGCGCGGACAGCAAGGAGACGATCCGCGAGCTGCACGCGAAGATTGGTGAGCTATCAGTCGAGCGAGATTTTTTATCCGACGCGCTCGGGAAATACCCCGGCCTGAGCGGCAAGCGATGATTGATCGGGGCTCGAAGCTGACGGTGAAGCGTCAGGCGCAGTTGTTGGATCTGTCGCGCTCGGGCGTGTACTACCAGCCGCGGCCGATCTCGGAACGGGATTTGCGCTTGATGCGGCGGCTCGATGAGCTGCATCTGGAGGCGCCGTTTTATGGGTCGCGCAAGCTCGCCGAGCAGCTGCGTCGTGAAGGCCACGATATTGGTCGGCGCCACGTACGCACGCTAATGCGGCGGATGGGGATCGAGGCGCTGTATCGCAAGCCGCGCACCAGCATCCCAGCCGCCGGAGCGCAAGTTTATCCCTATTTGCTCAACGGCCTTGCAATCGAGCGGGCGAACCAGGTGTGGGCGGCCGACATTTCCTATCTGCCGATGGCGCACGGCTTTATGTACCTGGTGGCGATCTTGGATGTAGCGAGCCGCAAAGTACTCGCCTGGCGGCTGTCCAACACGATGACGACGGACTTTTGTGTTGAAGCATTGGAAGAAGCGATGAGCAAATTCGGTCGGCCCGAGATTTTCAATACCGACCAGGGATCGCAATTTACCAGCGAGGACTGGACGGCGCCGCTGAAGGCGGCCGGCGTTGCCATCAGTATGGACAGTAAGGGTCGCTGGATCGACAACGTCTTCATCGAGCGGCTGTGGCGCAGCGTGAAGTACGAGGAGGTGTATTTGCGCGGTTACGCGAACGGCATCGAGGCGCGGCAGTGGCTGTCAAAGTACTTTTCCTTCTACAACGGGCGACGCCTGCACGAGAACCTCGATTACGCGACACCGGATGAGGTGTATTTCGGTCGGCTCGCAGCACCAGTAGCGGCGGCGGCATGAGCACCAAATCCGACGTCGTGTCGATTTTCCGGGGTACCCGAGGTACCGGGTCGCGCGAGATCTCGGCTCCTGGAGCTTTTACGGCGGCCGGATTTCCCGCGGCGAAGAAAAACCCCGGCGCTTCTGCCGCTGGGCGCGGCAGACTCTCTCTGTTCAAGACCATTGACGAAGATCGAAGAGCAGGACACGATCACATCAACCGCTCAGGCAGATCCACTTATCCCGAAGAGAAATCTGTCCAAACAAGCGGAGCCAGCGCTGGTACTCGTGGCTCAATAAGCTATTCAGCTGGATTGGAAATTTTTTTAAGAAGTTCTGGCGCCCGATTGTGGCCATTGTATTTGCGGTTGTAGCGTTCCCTTATATTTCGGCGCTTATTGCTCAAGCCGCAGGCAATGCTGCTGCGGCTGCAACTTTTGCTGCAACCGGCGGGGACCTCTGCGCAGCTGGCTTTGCTGGAGCGGCAGCCGCGTCCTCGCCTTGGGTTGCCGCTGTGGCAGGTTCAATTACAGGCGCGGTTTCTGGGGCAATTGTAGGCGGAGGTAAAGGAGCGGCAATCGGAGCGCTTACTGGCGCTATGTTTGGAGGCATAAGCGGACACTATGGGGGGGCTTGGAATGCGGGTCGGGTAGCGTACTCGGGTGCGGCTGGAGGTATTTCCTCCAGCCTAAGCGGCCAAAGCTTTTGGCGAGGTTTTGGTGTTGCTCTGGGATTTTCATTAACGTCTTGGTGGTATGAGTCTGTCGTCCAGGATCGCTATGAGGCGAAGTGGACTGGTGGTCATGGTCATCAAGACAAGCCAGGACTTTTTGATCCACCTGGCACACCAGCCGAAGCAATTGGAGCATCGGGTGACTACAATCACTTTGGATTTGCTTGGTCAGCAAAGCCAGGGATGGATAGCGCACCGGGTTGGTTCTACGAAACCGGTAAAGCGAGCAGTCTAATCGATCGAATTTACGGCGCAAATGCGGGCGCGGTATTTCACGATAACCTTATGGCCCAAATCTTTAGTTCAGTTGGCCGGGGAGCATACAGGTGGGCATTCATTCCAACAATTCCAACGGCCGCAATTACGACTTACGCAACGTTAGTGGGCCCCGGCAATGCAATCATTTTAGACTCGAATTGAATTCGCTCGGAAACCATTCTTCGACTTACCATTCAAATGCTCAAAATCACACAATTTACCTTCGGTGCAATCGGCTTGGTGTCGATGCTTGCAGGTTGTTTCTTGGGGGTTTCAAAGATCAGATATAGCGAGCCGTTCGTCGATTCTTCGTCAGTTCGGCTCAAACACGTTTCAGGCGTGCCCGTAGATAAGATGATCTTATCTCCAAATTTGTCATTTTATGTTAATCCCGCGAACGAGAAAGTGGGAAAAAACGTGATAATCCTTCCTATCCCTTTTGCAGATGGGGTCGATCCACGAGTTTCATCCGTATTCATTGTTGGAGTTGGGATGTATCCAAATTTGCCGAGTCATCGTCTGAACGTTGGGCAAATATTTCTTTCGATCGGTAATTCTGAAAGCATCACTGCAAAGCGCGTTTACGGTCCTTGGAATTGCAAGGCTAAAAAAGTGGTCTCGGCATGGCGTGTATTGCCCGTGGATCCAATCGATTTGCCCCAAGACGAGTGCACAAGCATTGCTCTCGAGTTTGCAATGCCACCGCCAGACCCTGATGTTGAATTCTCTATTCGGATCGAGGGCGCTACCCGCTCGATCAATTCAATTGATCTTCCGCGCGTTCGCTTCCGTGGTAGGACTAGATGGGATCCGACCGGAGCTCCTTAAGTCTTGCAACTGGCGCTTCGATGGTGCGTGAATAGCAAGAGGGTGGGATCGAAACTGAATACGTCTTGCCCATGCTTGTAGGCATCCTGGCGCCATCAAGTTGACGAAGACACGACTTCCTTGCATGTGGCCATTTGCACGAATGTCTGAATGAATACGAACCAGCAACTGGACTGTGAGGGGTGCGGACAACTGCCACTATTGAAATTCACGCCCACTCGAACCGCATCGACAGATCAATCGCCTTGACGTGCTTGGTGATCGCGCCGATGGAGATGTAGTCGACGCCTGTGGCCGCGATGGCCTGCACGTTGCGCAGATCCACGCTGCCCGAGGCTTCCAGCTTCAGCGGCTTGCTCGAGGCGCGGTTCAGCGCAACGCCCTTGCGCATGTCCTCCAAGCTGAACTCATCCAGCAGGGCGATATCGGCGCCGGCGTCGATAACCTGGCGCAATTCATCCAAATTCTCGACCTCCACCTCGATGGACACCCCCTTTGCGCTCTGCTTGGCGGAGGCCACGGCCGCGGCGATGGAGCCGGCTGCCATGATGTGGTTCTCCTTGATGAGGATGGCGTCGAACAATCCCATGCGGTGGTTGTGCGCGCCGCCGACCCGGGTCGCGTACTTCTGCGCGGTGCGAAGGCCCGGGATGGTCTTGCGTGTGTCGAGGATGCGGCAGTTGGTGTCCTTGATCGCTTCGGCGTAGTTGTTGGCCGCGCTGGCGGTGGCCGACAGCAGTTGCAGGAAATTGAGCGCGGTGCGCTCGGCGGTGAGCAGTCCGCGCGCAGGGCCCGACACCTCGAACAGTACCTGGTTGGGTTGGACCTCGGCGCCTTCCTCCACCTTCCAGTCGATGCGGATGCGTGGGTCGACGCGGTGGAAAGTCCTGTCCACCCAGGGGCGGCCGCAGATGGTGGCGGCCTCGCGGGTGATGACCTTCGCGCGGCCCTGGCGCGACTCGCCGATCAGCGCGGCGGTCAGGTCCTCGCGCCCGACGTCCTCGGTCAGGGCTCGCTCGACCTGGGCATCGAGGTCATCAGGTGGTTCGAAATCCATGGTCGAGGCGGGTTCCTCAAGGTCGTCACTGGACGAGGTTGTCAGTGAACATTGTAGCGCCGACGGTAATGATTTCCGACATCAGTTGAATTTGCGGGTGGGGTCCCCTAATGTGACCGGTCTGCCGGCGCCCCTGCCTGTTGGCGATCGGGCGTGTTTTCGGCAGGTCTTTCACATCGAGAGGAATTCATCATGGCTTTCACACTTCCCGAGCTTCCCTATGCGCGCGAGGCGCTGGAGCCGCACATGTCGCGCGAGACGCTCGAATTCCACTACGGCAAGCATCACAAGGCGTACGTCGACAACGCCAACAAGCTCATCGCCGGCACCGAGTTCGAGAAGATGTCCCTGGAGGATGCGGTGAAGAAATCCTCCGGCAAGATCTTCAACAACGTCGCGCAGATCTGGAACCACACCTTCTTCTGGCATTGCCTCACCCCGAAGCAGGCGGCGCCGGGCAAGAAGCTCGCCGATGCGCTCGCCAATGCTTTCGGCAGCGTCGATGACTTCAAGAAGCAGTTCACCGAAACCGCCATCGGCACCTTCGGTTCGGGCTGGGCCTGGCTGGTCAGGAACGCGGACGGTTCGCTGGCCATCACCAGCACCTCGAACGCGGGCAATCCCATGACCAGTGGACAGACGCCGCTCCTCACCTGCGATGTCTGGGAACATGCCTACTACATCGACTACCGCAATGCCCGTCCCGCCTTCCTCGAGCATTTCTGGAGCCTGGTGAACTGGCAGTTCGTCGAGAAGAACCTCGGCTGAAGGGCGGGCGGTGAGGGCGGGCGACTGGAGATACGCCCGGCCGGACCCCATGATGCATGCATGGTCCGGCCGGCACCCGTCTCGCCCTGCGTCAACGTCTGCCTGCTGGACGAACGGCAATTCTGCTTAGGGTGCCGGCGGAGCCTCGCCGAGATCGCCGCCTGGAGCAGCTTGTCCGCGCGCGAACAGTGGGACATCATTGACCAGCTGCCGGCACGCGCCCGCGTGACCGGCAGCCATCATCCTGGAGACTCGACATGACGGCCGTGGATCGAATCAAGCAACAGCTCAGCGCCAACCCGGTGTTGCTGTACATGAAGGGTACGCCCGATTTCCCGCAGTGTGGCTTCTCGGCCCAGGCGGTGGGTGCGCTCAAGGCCTGCCAGGCGAAGTTCGCCTCGGTGAACATCTTCGAGGACCCGGAGGTTCGCGAGGCGCTGAAGACCTATTCCAACTGGCCGACCTTCCCGCAGCTCTATGTCAAGGGCGAGCTGGTCGGCGGGTGCGATATCACCATCGAGATGTACAAGAGCGGTGAGCTGAAGCAGTTGCTCAGCGAGGCCGGCGCCATCGCGGCGGGTTGATTCGCGCCGGAGGCGGTCGGCGCTGCGCTGAACCGGCGCGCCGCGCCTATTGACGCGGATCCCCCGAACCTTCCTCGGTTTCCACTTCCAAGGGGCCCATGGAGGCCAGCCGGCGGCGGCTGGCGTCGAACACGCCCTGGAACTGGTTGCACACCGTGCAGAACAGATCGGCGGTGCGCTCGGCGTCGTAGCTGGCCGAGTGCGCGGCCGTGGAATCCCATTCCTGCCCGGAAGCGAGCGCCGCGCGCATCAGCACCGTCTGGCCGAAAGCCACTCCGCCCAGGGTGGCGGTGTCGAAGCTCGAGAAGGGATGGAAGGGATTGCGCTTGATCTCGTTGCGCGCAACGGCGGCATTGAGGAAATTCAGGTCGAAGAACGAGTTGTGTCCCACGAGGATGGCGCGCTTGCAGTCCGCATCCCGGATGCCGCGCCGTACCTCCTGGAAGATCCTCCCCAAGGCGTCGGACTCCGGGATGGCGAGCCGGAACGGGTGCCAGGGGTCGATGCCGTTCACCGCCAGCGACGCCGGTTCCAGGTTGGCGCCGGGGAAGGGCACGACGTGGTGGCGGAAGGTGGCGCCTCGGGCCAGCGTTCCGTCCGAGCGCATCTCCAGCATCACCGCCGCGATCTCCAGCAGCGCATCGGTCTGGTGATTGAACCCGCCGGTCTCCACGTCGATGACCACGGGCAGGTAGCCGCGGAACCGGGTGGCCATGGTGATGGCGGGCAGCGCGCTCACGGGGCACCCCGCGCGGCGTCGGGTGCCGCGATCTGCCAGGTTACGGGCTCGCCTGCCCGATAGGGCACCAGGGTGCCCTCGCCGAATGGATAGGACGCGGGCACGACCCAGATCCGCCGCTGCAGCACGAGGCTCGGCCCGTGGCGTGGCAGTCCGTAGAAGTCACATCCGAAAACAGATGCAAACTGTTCTAACTTATCAAGTTTTCCGGCGGACTCGAAAGCTTCTGCATACAGCTCGATGGCGGCGTGCGCGGTGAACATGCCGGCGCAGCCGCAGGCGGTTTCCTTGGTGGCCCGCTCATGCGGGGCGCTGTCGGTGCCCAGGAAGAAGCGCGGTTCGCCACTCGTCGCGGCGCCCAGCAGGGCCTGCCGGTCCGTCTCGCGCTTGAGCACCGGCAGGCAGTAGTAGTGAGGCCGGATGCCGCCCTGGAAGAGGGCATTGCGATTGTGCAGCAGGTGCTGTGGGGTGAGGGTCGCCGCGACGCCGGCACGGGAGGCGCGGACGAACTCCACGGCCTGCCGGGTGGTGATGTGCTCGAACACCACCTTGAGGCCGGAGAAGCGCCGGGTGATGGGCTCGAGCACGGTGTCGATGAACCGCGCCTCGCGATCGAACACGTCCACGGCTGGGTCGGTGACCTCGCCATGGACCTGCAGCACGAGGCCCCGCTGTTCCATGCGCTCGAACACGGTGGACAGCCGGTCCAGGTGGCGCACACCGGCCTCCGAGTGTGTCGTGGCACCCGCCGGGTAGAGCTTGATGCCGTGGATGATGCCGCTGGCCTTCGCGGCATCCACTTCCTGCGGCGCCATGCCTTCCGTGAGGTAGAGGGTCATCAGCGGCTCGAAGCGGCTGCCCGCGGGGAGCGCGGCGAGGATGCGCTGGCGGTAGGCCTGCGCCGCCTGGGTGGTGGTCACCGGCGTGCGCAGGTTCGGCATGACGATGGCGCGGCCGAAGCGTTGCGCCGTGAACGGGACCACCGCCGCGAGCGCCGCGCCATCGCGCAGATGGACATGCCAGTCATCGGGCTGGCGAAGGGTGAGGGTGTCGGTCATCGGGTGCGCTTCGCGGTACGCGTTGCGGTACGCTTCGCGGTACGCGCCTTCAGCGGCCAGCCCGACTGCAGCAGGTCGAGCGTGAACCGCACGCCGAATCCGGTGATGTCCGTGCCAATGTGCGCAAGGCCTCCGTGCCGCATCCCGGCGGCAAGATCCACGTGCAGCCAGGGAATCTCCTTCGGCACGAAGCGGTTCAGGAACCGCGCGGCGAGGATGTGGTCTCCCTTGCCCTCCACCGCGCATTGCGCGATGTCGGCGCTGCTGCTGTCGAGGTCGGTGTCGAAATCGCTGTCCATGGGAAAGCACCACACCCGCTCTCCGCTCCGTGTGCCCGCCGCCTCGATGCGGTCGCGATCCTGCGGGCGGTTGGTGAAGGCGCCGCTGTAGCGTTCGGTGAGCGCGTAGATGCAGGCGCCGGTGAGCGTGGCGTAGTCGATGATGGCGCGGGGCCGGGCGCGCGCGGCGAGCGCGAGAGTGTCGGCGAGCACCATGCGCCCTTCGGCATCCGTGTGGATGACCTGGATGGTCGTGCCGTTCAAGGCGCGCACCACGTCCTGCGGCTTGTAGGCCGCGGGGCCGATGCGGTTCTCGGTGATCGCGAGCCAGCAGTCCACCGATGTGCGCGCGCCGCTGCGGATCAACGCCAGCAGGCTCCCGAGCGCCACGGCGCTGCCCTCCATGTCGATGTGCATGTCGAGCATCGGCTTGTGGGGCTTCAGGTTGGTGCCGCCGGTGTCGAAGCAGATGCCCTTGCCGACCAGGCTGATCGTTCCGCTCGCCGCGCCGCGCGGCCGGAAGCTCAGCTTCACGATGCCCGCATCGCGCCGCGGGTTGCCCTGTGAGACGGCGAGGAATGCACCCGCACCGAGCCGCTTGAGCGCGGCTTCGGGGTAGAAGCGCATCGCGAGCCCTCGCTTCGCGGCGAACTGCCGCAGCAGCCGGCGGTAGCCCGTGGCATCCAAGCTCGTTGGGCGGCAGGGCCGTAGCCAGCGCGCGAGATTGTTGCCGGCCGCGGTGGCCAGCGTGGCGTCGAGACCCGGCAGGGTTCGTGAGTGCGCGAGGTCGATGCGGCGCAGTCGCTGGCGCCGCTTGGGCCGGCTCTTGAATGCCGGCATCCGGAAGGCGGCCGCCTGGAGCGCCGCGACCGTTGCCAGCAGCGCGCCGTCCGATGAGCTGCGCGTGCCACCCGGCAGGTGCGTCAGGAGGATCCCGTCGGGTTCGCCGGCCAGCGCGGCGCGCGCGCATTTCTGTGCGAGTTGCAGGCGCTCGAAGGGCGAACTGTCCTCACCCACCCACGCGAGCACCAGCGAGGTCTGCGCCGATTCGCCGAGAGTGGCCTCGAGCACATCGCCCGCTCGCCGCGCCTTGCGCGCGTGCAGGGCGCGCAGCACCTGCTCATGCGGCGCACCGGACCAGGTGTCGCGCGAGGGCTTCGCCGGCACGAGCACGATGGCGGCGCGATGTCGCGCGAGTCCGCGCTCGCCGATGCGCGTGGCACGCATTGCCACCGGCACCGTCAGTGAATCGAGGGGGAGCGATATCGGCATGTCAGATGGGTCGAAGCAGCGCTGTTCCGGGCTATAATGCGCGAATCACGGTCCCTTGCGGGAGCGCACGGCATGTGCGTGGCGCATCCTAGCAGGACGTGGTTTGGTCTGCATCCGCGTGAATCCCTCGCCAAGGCGCCCATGACACAGCATTCTCCGTTCGAAGACATCGATCCGGTCGAAACACAGGAGTGGCTGGAATCCATCGATTCCGTGCTGAAGGCACAGGGTCCCGAGCGGGCGCACTTCATCCTGGAGAAACTGGTTGATTTCACGCGCCGCGCGGGTACCTACCTGCCTTTCAAGCCGAACACCGCTTACTTGAATTCCATCTCGCGCCACCAGGAGCCGGACTATCCCGGTGATCGCGCCCTCGAGCGGCGCATCGAGGCCTACATCCGCTGGAACGCGATGGCCATGGTGGTGCAGGCGAACCGCGCGTCCTCCGAGTACGGCGGCCACATCGCGACCTACGCCTCGGCTGCGACGCTGTACGAGGTCGGGTTCAACCACTTCTGGCGCGCCCGGAGCGATGCGCACCCCGGCGACATGATCTTCATGCAGGGCCACTCGAGCCCCGGCATCTACGCGCGCGCCTACCTCGAGGGCCGCCTGAGCGAGGAACAGCTCAAGCGCTTCCGCCAGGAAGTCGGCGGTGGCGGCCTGTCCTCCTACCCGCATCCCTGGCTGATGCCCGACTTCTGGCAGTTCCCGACGGTGTCCATGGGCCTCGGGCCCATGAATGCGATCTTCCAGGCGCGCTTCATCCGCTACCTCGAGCATCGCGGCATGGTCAAGCCCTCCGACCGGAAGGTGTGGGCCTTTCTCGGGGACGGCGAGATGGACGAACCCGAATCCATGGGCGCGCTCACCATGCCGGTGCGCGAGAAGCTCGACAACCTGGTGTTCGTCATCAACTGCAACCTGCAGCGGCTGGATGGCCCGGTGCGCGGCAATGGCAAGATCATCCAGGAACTGGAGGCCGCCTTCCTCGGCGCGGGCTGGAACGTCATCAAGGTGGTATGGGGCTCGCGCTGGGATCCGCTGCTGGCCCGTGACAATCACGGGCTGCTCCGCCGCGTCATGGAAGAGTGCGTGGATGGTGAGTACCAGAACTTCAAGGCCAAGGGCGGCGCCTACACGCGCGAGCATTTCTTCGGCAAGTACCCTGAGCTGAAGGAGATGGTCGCGGACATGTCGGACGATGACATCTGGCACCTGAACCGCGGCGGGCACGATCCGCAGAAGGTGTTCGCGGCCTATGCCTCGGCGATGCAGAACCAGGGAAGCCCGACGGTGATCCTCGCCAAGACCATCAAGGGCTTCGGCATGGGCAAGGCCGGCGAGGGCCTGAATTCCACCCACCAGCAGAAGAAGCTGGATGATTCGGCGCTGCGCGAATTCCGCGACCGCTTCAACATCAAGATCTCCGATGAGGACATCTCGCGCCTGCCGTTCCGCAAGCCGCCGGAGGACAGCGAGGAGATGCGCTATCTGGTCGAGCGGCGCAAGGCGCTCGGCGGTTACCTGCCGGCGCGTTATTCCGATGCACCGCCCCTCGTGGTGCCGCCGCTGGAGGCTTTCGAGAGCCTGCTGCAGGGAACCGGCGATCGCGAGATCTCCACCACCATGGCGTTGGTGCGCTTCCTCGGCGTGCTGCTGAAGGACAAGAACATCGGCAAGCACGTGGTGCCCATCGTCCCCGACGAGGCGCGCACCTTCGGCATGGAAGGCATGTTCCGCCAGATCGGCATCTATTCCTCCGTGGGGCAGCTCTACACGCCGCAGGATGCCGACCAGCTCATGTTCTACCGCGAGGACAAGCAGGGACAGATCCTCGAGGAGGGCATCAACGAGGCTGGCGCCCTGTGCTCCTGGCTGGCCGCGGCCACGGCCTACTCGAACCACGGCGTGCAGATGATCCCGTTCTACATCTACTACTCGATGTTCGGGTTCCAGCGCGTGGGTGATTTCATCTGGGCGGCCGGCGACTCGCGCGCCCGCGGCTTCCTGGTCGGCGGCACGGCCGGGCGCACCACGCTCGCGGGCGAGGGGCTGCAGCACCAGGATGGTCACAGCCAGCTCGTCGCCACCACCGTGCCCAACTGCGTGGCCTACGATCCTGCTTTCGCCTATGAGCTCGCGGTGATCGTGCAGGATGGCCTGCGCCGCATGTACGCCGAGCGGGAAAGCGTCTTCTACTACCTCACCTGCATGAACGAGAACTACGTTCACCCGGCCATGCCGAAGGGCGTGGAGCAGGGGATTCTCGCCGGCATGTACCTGCTGCAGATCGGCGGCCGCGGCAAGGTGCGCGCCTCGCTCATGGGCTCCGGCACCATCCTGCGCGAGGTCATCGCGGCGGCCGAGATCCTCGAGAAGCAGTTCGGCGTGCCGGCCGATGTCTACTCCGTGACCAGCTTCAGCGAACTGCGCCGCAACGCGCTCGCCACCGAACGCTGGAACATGCTCCACCCGAATGAAACGCCCCGCCGGGCCTACGTGCAGCAGGCGCTGGCCGAGCGAGAAGGGCCGTTCATTGCGGCGAGCGACTACATCAAGACCGTGCCGGACCAGATCCGGCAATGGGTGCCCGGCCGTTACACCGTGCTGGGCACCGACGGTTTTGGCCGCAGCGATTCGCGCCAGCAGCTGCGCCACCACTTCGAGGTGGACCGGCATTACATCGTGGTCGCTGCGCTGAAGTCCCTCGCCGATGAGGGCAAGCTCGATCGCAAGACGGTGGCGCAGGCCATGCAGGCCTTCGGCATCGATCCCGACAAGACAGACCCGGTGAAGGCCTGACCGTGCCGGCTCCCATCGAGATCAAGGTGCCCGACATCGGGGGATTCGCCGACGTCGAGGTCATCGACGTGCTGGTCGCGGCCGGACAGGACATCGAGCGCGACACGCCGCTCATCACGCTGGAGACCGAGAAGGCGACCATGGATGTGCCTTCACCGCAGGCGGGACGCATCGTCGCGCTGCGCGTGAAAAAGGGTGACAAGGTATCCGAGGGCAGCACCGTTCTCACCCTGGAGCCGGCTGCTGCCGCAGCACAGGCGGCGGACCAGCCCGCGACCGCGGCGGCCGCGAAGCCTGCGCCTGCCGCGGCGCCTGGGCCTGCCACGACACCAGTTCCTGCCGCGACACCTGCGCCCGCCCCGGCGCCACCCGCGGCCGCCGCGCCAGGACCTGCTTCGACGCCGGCGGCCGGCCAACCCGCCGGGACGGGAGCGCCCCGCGTGGCGCTGCCGGTGATCGACGAGGCCGGCTTTTCGCGCGCCTATGCAAGTCCCTCGGTGCGCAAGTTCGCCCGCGAACTCGGCGTCGACCTTGCGCGCGTGACGGGAACCGGACCGAAGAACCGGATCACGCACGATGACGTGAAGGCGTGGGTCAAGCGCGCCCTGTCGATGCCCGCGGCCGCGGTGGCGCCGGCATGGCCCAAGGTGCCGGAGGTGGACTTCGCCGCCTTCGGCCCGGTGGAGATCCGTCCGCTGTCGCGCATCCAGAAGATCTCGGGACCGCGGCTGCAGGCGAGCTGGGTGAACCTGCCCCATGTCACCCAGCACGAGGAAGT
Organism: Steroidobacteraceae bacterium; assembly: GCA_046347195.1. Taxonomy (GTDB): domain Bacteria; phylum Pseudomonadota; class Gammaproteobacteria; order Steroidobacterales; family Steroidobacteraceae; genus TMP-86. The sequence goes on along the minus strand of JAXMGQ010000014.1, from coordinate 65,859 downwards.
CGACATCACCGAGCTCGAGGTGGCGCGCACGGCCTTGAAGACCAAGGCCTCGCAGGAGGGCGTGAAGATCACCCCGCTGGCCTTCATCATGCGGGCCTGCGTGCGGGCCCTGCAGGAATTCCCTAAGTTCAACTCCTCGCTGGATTCCAAGGGCGCGGGCCTGGTCTACAAGAAATACTTCAACATCGGGTTTGCCGCCGATACGCCCAATGGCCTCGTCGTGCCGGTCATCGCGGGCGCCGACCGGCTTGGGGTGATCGACATCGCGCGGCAGCTCGGTGTGCTGTCCGAAAAGGCGCGCGCGGGCAAGCTCACCCCCGGTGACATGCAGGGCGGCACGTTCACGATCTCGAGCCTGGGAGGCATCGGCGGTACGGCCTTCACGCCCATCATCAACGCACCGGAGGTGGCCATCCTCGGCGTGTCGCGTTCGGCGATGAAGCCCGTGTTCCAGAATGGCGCCTTCCTGCCCCGCCTGATGCTGCCGTTGTCGCTGTCGTATGACCATCGCGTCGTGGACGGCGCCGATGCTGCGCGATTCGTGGTGTACCTGGGCAAGATCCTCGCCGATGCAAAGGCGCTGATGTGAGCATCGAACTGCGCGTACCGGACCTGGGCGATTTCGCCGATGCCCAGGTGGTGGAGGTGCTGGTCAAGCCCGGCGATACAGTGGGCAGAAACGACCCGCTGATCACGCTGGAGACCGACAAGGCCTCGATGGAGGTGCCCGCCGAACAGGCCGGCACGGTGGTCAGCGTGGCCGTGCGTGCCGGCGAGCGGATCGGCAAGGGCGCGCTGATCGCGACACTCGCGGAAGCGGGCAGTTCAGCGCCGCAGCCCAGTGCCGCTCCGGCGTCCGTGACCGCGCCGCGCGCTGCGCCAACCTCTGCGCCGCCGGCTGCGCCACCCGCGGCGCCCGCTTCGGCCACAGCCTCTGCGCGATCGCCTGCACAGCCCGCCGAAGCAGCTCCGGCGCCCGCGCCCGACCTGCCTGCGGATGCGGTGGAGCTGCTGGTGCTCGGCGCAGGTCCCGGCGGATACACGGCCGCTTTCCGTGCCGCTGATCTCGGGCTGTCGGTGACGCTGGTGGAGCGCTGGCCGGTGCTGGGCGGAGTGTGCCTGAACGTGGACTGCATCCCCTCGAAGGCTCTGCTGCACGCGGCACGGGTCATCGAGGAGGCGCACGAGATGCGTGATTGCGGCATCACTTTCGGCGAGCCCGCGATCGACCTGGACCGGCTGCGCGCCTGGAAGGGCAAGGTGGTCAGCCGGCTCACCGGCGGGCTCGCCGGGCTTGCGAAGCAGCGCAAGGTGACGGTGGTGCAGGGCGTCGGCCGCTTCACGGGCCCGCACTCGCTTGGCGTGACGGCGCCCGATGGTTCGGTGCGCGAGCTGCATTTCAGGCAATGCATCATCGCGGCAGGCTCGGAAAGCGCCCGGCTGCCCGGGATCCCTGCGGATCCTCGCATCCTCGATTCGACCGGCGCGCTGGAGCTTCCCGCGGGCTGCAAGCGGCTGCTGATCATCGGCGGCGGCATCATCGGCCTCGAGATGGCTTGCGTCTACGACGCCCTGGGCGTGCGCGTCAGCGTGGTCGAGCTGCTCGACCAGCTCATGCCGGGCGCGGACCCCGACCTGCTCAAGCCCCTGCAAAAGCGCATCGACAAGCGCTACGAGCGCATCCTGCTGGGCACCAAGGTGGCCGGTGTGGAGGCGCTGCCGGAAGGGCTGCGCGTCAGCTTCGAGGGCCCGAAGGCGCCGGCGCCCGAACTCTACGATCACGTGCTCGTCGCGGTGGGCCGCTCGGCCAACGGCAACGCAGTCGATGCCGCGGCGGCCGGCGTCGCCGTGGACCGTCGCGGCATCATCGCGGTGGACCGGCAGATGCGCACGAATGTCCCGCACGTGTTCGCCGTCGGCGATGTCGTCGGACAGCCGATGCTGGCGCACAAGGCCACCCATGAGGCCAAGGTCGCGGCGGAGGCGGCGGCGGGGCACAAGAGCTTCTTCGATGCGCGCTGCATCCCTTCCGTGGCCTACACCGATCCCGAGATCGCCTGGGTGGGACTCACCGAGACCCAGGCTCGCGCACAGGATGTTGCTTTCGCGAAATCGGTGTTTCCGTGGGCGGCCAGCGGGCGTGCACTGGCCATTAATCGCGACGAAGGGTTCACCAAGCTGCTGTTCGACCCTGCCACCCATCGCCTGCTCGGCGCGGGCATCGTCGGCAGCAATGCCGGTGAGCTCATCGCCGAGGTGGGGCTCGCCATCGAGATGGGCGCCGATGCGGCTGACGTCGGCTTGACGGTGCACGCGCACCCGACGCTGTCGGAGACCGTGGCGATGGCGGCGGAGGCCTTCGAGGGGACGCTCACCGATCTGTACATTCCGAAGGCGAAGACGCCGGGGCAAGCGGGTCGGAAGTAGGCTGAGCCGGCGGAGCGCTGCGGGAGTGCTGAGTGCCGGGACGCAGGGTCGCACCGCAGCAAGCCGCTCTTGGTCAATGAGCCACTCTCTGTCGGACAACGCGCGGTCCGGCGATTGACCCCGGGGTCGGCGCTGGCGCATGGTTGTCCGTATCCCGTGGCCCTTGACGCGAGGTTCTACGCCATGTTCCTGCGCAATTGCTGGTACGTCGCCGCCCTGGATCGTGAGCTCATCGACGGCCGGCTCCTGCGCCGCAAGATCCTCGGCGACAACATCGTCATGTATCGCGGCGAGAGCGGCCTGGTGGTCGCGCTGGCCGATCGCTGCTGCCATCGCGGCGCGCCGTTGTCCATGGGACGGCTGGAAGGTGACTGCCTGCGCTGCATGTATCACGGACTGAAGTTCGACCCCACCGGCAAGTGCATCCAGATTCCCGGGCAGGACCTGCTGCCGCCGCGGATGAAGGTGCGCAGCTATCCCATCCTGGCCCGCGACCAGTTCGTGTGGATCTGGATGGGGGACCCCAAGCTTGCCGATCCGGGGCTGATCGTGGATTTTCCGCCGCTGCGCGATCCGGCGTGGAAGGGCATCCCCGCGTACCTGCACTACGATGCCAACTATCTGTTGATCGTCGACAACCTGAGCGACCTGTCGCACCTTGCCTTCGTGCACACCCACACGCTCGGCGGTTCGGAGGAATACGCCTACGTCAGCAAGCCGCTGGCGTTGGAGCGTCTGGAGCGCGGCTTTCGCATCGAGCGCTGGCATCGCGATGCGGATGCGCCGCCCTACCACCGTCGCGTGATCCCCAACAAGGCCGACAAGGTCGACCGGCGCAACCGCGTCGAGATGAGGATTCCCGGCGTGTTCCTCATGGAGACGATGTTCTCGCCGGCCGGCAGCGGGGCGACCGCGGGACTCGAGAACGGCGTGCGGCAGTATCGCAACTGCCAGTTCATGACGCCGGAGTCCGAACGCACGACGCACTTCTTCTGGAGTTACCTCAACGACTTCGAGGGCGCAGACCCGACGATCTCGCATTCGCTGCTCGCGGCGCTGATCGAGGGCTTCATGGAGGACAAGGCCCTGATCGAAGCGCAGCAGCGCGAGCTGGACGATGATCCGCAGCTGGAGATGCTGGCCATCCACGCCGATGCACCGCTGGTGCATTTTCGCCGCACGCTGGAGAAGCTGATCGAGGCGGAGCGGGCGCACGATGAGCGGGCCGCGTAGCGCGCCGCGCCGCGTCGCGCATCGTTCTCACCGGTCGAGCGTGAACACCACCGAGTACGAGCGTCCCGGATACGGACGGTAGCCGCCGCCTTCATCCACCTCCCAGCCGAGCGTACGGGTCACGTTGTGCGCGGTCACGCGCAACGCCGCCGCGCCGCCCAGGGTGGTGAATTGGTAGCGCGCGCCGACATCCATCACGGTCCGTGACGGCAGGATGACCGAGTTGTTCAGGTTCGCAGCCCGCCGTCCCGCATGCCAGAAAGAGGCGGAGAGCGAGGCGCCAGGGATGGCGTGCAGCTGATAATCCAGATCCAGTTCGATGACGCGGTCAGCCTGCCCGATGGCCAATGAGCCGATGCCGGATGCCTCGGCACCGGGCGCGTCGACGACGACGCGCGGGCGCCCGAAGACGGCCCCGGCGAGAACGTGCAGGGAGGAAGTGGGATCCGCGGTCACGGAAAACTCCACGCCGCGGTGCCGTTGCTGACCCAGGGTGGTGAACAAGCCGTTGGAGTCGAGGCTGAAGTACGGCTTCCTCACGTCGAACACCCCGGCGATGACGTTGAGTGCCCTGCCCGGTGCGAAGCGCAGCCCCAGGTCCCATTGCCGTGTGCGCACGGCGGGCAGCGGGGCCCCACGGTTGGTGGCATTCGTCGGCGCAAGGCCAGAGTCTTCCAGGCCTTGCGTGTAACTGCCGTACAGGCTCAGCGCGCCGTGCAGGGCAATCGACCCGTTGATATAAGAGCGCCACGGGTGATCCGACCCGATGACGCGCGGCAGGCCGGGTTCGTCCACCTGCTTGCGGTAGGACTCGCGTTGCAGTCCCACCGACCATTCTCCACGCCGTGACCACGCGCCGTCGTAGGCCACACCTGCGGCGAGGAGCCGGCTGTGATCGCGGGTGCGCTCGGAGTAGGTGAACACCGGCGCAGCAACGTCTTCCACGTGCAGGATGTTGACGACCCCGGCGTCGAAGATGCCCTCGCCGTTGTACACCGCCATGACGTCGCGGCCGCGGACCACGGCGGTCAGGGACTGATGCACCGCTGCGTCGGCGTGCCGCCACTGCAGGCGCACCTCCCCGGAAGTCGAGGCCTGTGATTGATCGGGATAGCCGATGAAATAGTGCCGGGCGCTGCCGTCGCGCTGCACGTCGACGAGCAGGTCATCGAATTGCGGGTGGCTGAAATTGGTGGTGCGGAACAAGCCGGCGCGCAGCGTCCACTGCGGCGCGGCCTCCCAGTTCAGGATCGCGCCGCTGGTGCTGAGGCGAATGGCATCATCCGCCCATCGCTGGCCGAAGAACTCCGGCCGCACCAGGGGAGGCGGCACCACATCGTCGGAGTAGATCCGGGGTTGCGAGCGCGAGGCGGTGATCCGTACATAGTCGAGCAGGAATTTCACCGACAGATGCTCGGAAGGGCGCCACTGGGGCACTGCGCCGACGGTGAACTCCCGCTGGCTGTGACCGGGGATCTCCGCGCTGATCCCGTAGGCCACACCGATCGGAACGCGCACGGATGCCGAATTCAAGGGCAGTACGCCATCCAGATGCGCGTACACGCTCTCGAACGGCCCCGCGACGAGCGATGTCGTCAGGGAACCGGGGCGACCCCAGCCGCGCAGCGAGTAGTCGATGATGCCCGTCGGTGCGGGAAACGGATACTGGTGCGAGCTGGGCCCCACGCGCACCACCACCCCGTTGATAAGATGATCGGAGGTCGAACCCTGCTGGTCGAAGTACAGACCTTCGATGCGAAGGTTTCCCGCCGTCTGTGGACTGAATCCACGGACGTACGAACTGTCGTAGATGCCCACGCTTTCCAGCCCGACCGTCGTGCCGAAGGCATCGTCGGCGGCACGGGCTGCGTTGTCATCGGCGTGCTGTGCCGCCGCCGGGCGACAGGCCAGCAGCAAGAACCAGGCAACGCGTCGTGTGGAGAGTGCTCCCGGCGCAGTCACTCGACCACCGGCAACGATAGGGACGATAGCGACTGGCCGCTGAGGGTCACGGGTCCGGTGATGATGGGTGAGGTGAAGGTGGTCACGTCCATGCGGCCGAAAGCCTCGTGCTGATCCTTGTTTGAGCCATTGGGCCCAAGCCTGGTGCGCATCGTACCCCAGCGGTTGCACCGGACGCGAGGGGCAGGCACCGACTGCGCCGGGTCGAGTGCCCCAACGTTCCCCTCAGGGCGCCGCCAGGCACCGCTTCACGAATTCCAGCCGATCGGCCTTCTTGATCTTCTGCCGCAGCGCCTGCTGACGGCATTTCACTCGCTTGGCATGGCGGGCCGCGGCGGCCGCGGCGGCCGCCGGTGAGGCGGGTGCAGCGATGGCGGCAGGGGTCCTGGAGGATGGCACATGAGCCGCCGTCATGGAGCGCGCGGGTGCGGCGACGGGAGTTGCGGCAGGGGGCGTTGCGGCGCTTGCGGCGGCAAAGGTCGCGGGTGGCACGGCGGGGGTTGCCGGCGCTGCGGCCAGCGTCGTGAACGATGCGAGGCACAGGGCCAGCGCGCAGGCCGATGATCGCGTTTGCCGCAAGCTGCTCGAGAACATGACCCGTCAGGCTACGGGTCGGCTGCCTGCGCCAGCGTGAACGCCGCATGAAGCTTGCTTAACGTTTCAGGAGCTCGCGCGCCTTGCGCAGATAGTCGCGTTCATCGGGTGGCCGGCCGTTGCGCTGCGCTTCCCACAGGGTCTCGCCCAGCGCCTGCATCAGCGCGTGCTCGCCCTCATGGCTGCCGAAGCGGCTGCACAGTTGCTGCGCCAGTTCTCGTATTCCCGGCGGCCGGTCGATGGTCAGCTGCTCGCGCACGGCGAGGTGAAGGCCGAGGTGCAGGAAGGGATTCTCGACGGCGGCGGTGGCGTCTGACTGATGCGAAAGGGCCCGTTCCTTCTCATCCAGTATTACATGATATTCTTTATGTAACTCTATGGTTTCACTTATCATTCTCTCGTGCGACGTCAGGGTCTCACCGGCCCGGGCCTTGCGCCAGGCTTCCACGTATTGGGCTCGCAACTGTTCGCGCGTCAGGCCGCCCAGCAGGCTCATGAGGACTTCGTCTTCGGTTTGAATTCGCACAGGTCGGCGATCAGGCAGGCCGGGCAATCGGGCTTGCGCGCCTTGCAGATGTAGCGCCCATGCAGGATCAGCCAGTGGTGCGCATCGTGCCGGTACTCGGGCGGCACGTGCTTCACCAACCCGTCCTCCACCTCGCGCTCGTTGCGTCCGCGTGCGATGCCTGTGCGGTTGCTCACCCGGAAGATGTGCGTGTCCACCGCGATGGTCGGCTCGCCGAAGGCGACGTTGAGAATGACGTTCGCCGTCTTGCGGCCCACCCCGGGCAGGCCCTCCAGTGCCTCGCGCTCGCGGGGCACCTCACCGCCGAAGTCCTCGAGCAGCCGCTGGCAGGTGGCGATCACGTTGCGGGCCTTGGCGTTGTACAGCCCGATGGACTGGATGTAGCGCGACAACCCCGCCACGCCGAGGGCCTGCATCGCCGCGGGTGTGTTGGCGTGCGCAAACAGCACGGCCGTGGCCTTGTTGACGCTCTTGTCGGTTGCCTGGGCGGAGAGGATCACGGCCACCAGCAGTTCGAACGGCGTGCCGTAGTTCAGTTCCGTGCGCGGCCGCGGATTCGCGCTGCGGAAGCGGGCGAAGATGGCCGCACGCTTCGCGCCGTTCATGGCGCTCGGGCAGCCGCGGCCAGCGCCCGCTTCTTGTCGGCCAGTTCTGCCGCCCGATGTTCGCTGCGCTGCGCCTCGCGCGCGAGGTGCGCCTCGAACCGCTGGCGGTTGAGCGGCGGATCGTTCGGCGGCTGGGAAGGCGGCGCATCGCGCAGGTGGATGCAGTCCACGGGACAGGGGGCGATGCACAGTTCGCAGCCGGTGCAGCGTTCGCTGATCACGGTGTGCAGGAAGCGGTGCGCACCGAGGATGGCATCCACCGGGCAGGGTGGCAGGCAACGCGCGCAACCGATGCAGGCGGCCGGATCGATCCACACGACCTTCGGGCTCGTGTGCTCGCCATTGGCGGAGTCGAGGGCATGAGGTTCGCGATCCAGCAGTCGGGCCAGCGCGGTGATGGTGTCCGCCCCGCCGGGCGGGCAATGGTTGATGCCGGTTTCGCCGGCATCGATGGCCCGGGCGTAGGGCGCGCAGCCGGCGTAGCCGCAGCGCGTACACTGGGTCTGCGGCAGCAGGGCATCGATGTCCCGCGCACGGGCGGACAGCTCGCCCGGCATGAAACTCCCTTGCGGGGTCATCACTTCACGCGCATGCCCGGCGCAGCGCCGGCATCAGCCGCCAGCAGGAAGATGTCCGCACCGCCAGGGCCTGCCGCGAGCACCATGCCCTCGGACAGCCCGAAGCGCATCTTGCGCGGCGCGAGGTTCGCGACCACCACCACGAGACGGCCCACCAGCGTCGCCGGATCGTAGGCTGCGCGAATGCCGGCGAACACCTGGCGTTCGCCCAGTTCGCCAACATCGAGCGTGAGCTTCAGCAGCTTGTCGGCGCCTTCCACCTGAGCGGCGGAGAGCACGCGCGCCACGCGCAGCTCGATGCGCATGAATTCATCGATGGACACGCTGGGCGCGGACGCTGCGGCCGGCGCCGGCACCGGCACCGGCGCCACCGTCGCTGTCGCCGTCGCCGCGACTGAGGCAGCGGGTCTCGCGGTCTTGGCTGGCGATGCGGGTTTGGCGGGTGCGGCGCTGGACGTCGGCGCCGCCTCCGGTGCATCGACCAGGGCGGCGACGGATGCTGGATCCAGCCGCGTGGCCAGCGGCTCGTACACGGCGATGCGCCGGCCGAGCAGGGGTTTCGACACATCGGACCATCGCCAGTCCGGTTCACCGAGGAAGCGGTTGGCCTTCTGGGCCATGAACGGCAGCACCGGCTGCAGGTAGATCATCAGCACGCGGAACAGGTTCAGCCCCTGCGTGCAGATGGCCACGACCTCGGCGCTCTTCGAGGGGTCCTTGGCGAGCAGCCAGGGCTTGTGCTGGTCGATGTACTGGTTCGCCCGGTCCGCCAGGGCCATGATCTCCCGGATGGCGCCGGCGTAATCGCGCGTTTCCCAGGCCGTGGCGATGGCATCTTCCGCGGACGCGAATTCCCCGAGCAGTGCCGGATCCGCAAGCGAAGCCGCCAGTTCGCCGCCATTCTGCCGGTGCAGGATGGCCGCGCAGCGGCTGGCGATGTTCACCAGCTTGCCGACGATGTCCGAATTGCAGCGGGCGACGAATTCCCCGAGGTTCAGGTCCAGATCGTCCAGGCCTGAACCCAGCTTCGAGGCGTAGTAGTAACGCAGGTACTCGGCGCTGAAGCGCTCGAGGTAGCGGCGGGCGGTGATGAAGGTGCCCCGCGACTTGGACATCTTCTCGCCGTTCACCGTGACGAAGCCGTGCACGTGCACGCCGGTGGGACGGCGCATGAGCGAGCCTTCGAGCACCGCTGGCCAGAACAGCGTGTGGAAGTACAGGATGTCCTTGCCGATGAAATGATGCAGCTCGCAGCTCGAGGAGGCGCCGAGGAAGTCGTCGAATGACAGACCCTCGCGGGCGCAGAGCTGGGTGAAGCTGCCGAGATAACCGATGGGCGCATCGAACCAGACGTAGAAGTACTTGCCCGGTGCATCCGGGATCTCGAAGCCGAAGTAGGGCGCATCGCGCGAGATGTCCCAGTCCTTCAGGCCCTGCGTGAACCATTCCTGGAGCTTGCGCGCCACGCCCGCACCCACCGCGCCGCTCCCCACCCACTCGCGCAGCGATGCCTCGAACGCGCTCAACCGGAAGAAGTAGTGCTCGGACTCGCGCTCGATGGGCGTCGTGCCCGTCACCGTGGAGCGGGGATTCTTGAGGTCCGAGGGCGAGTAGGTCGCGCCGCACACCTCGCAGGAGTCGCCATACTGGTCGGGCGAGTTGCAGTTCGGGCAGTTGCCGCGCACGTAGCGGTCCGGCAGGAACATGTTCGCCTGTGCATCGTAGGCCTGGCGCACGCTGCGCCGCTCGATGAAGCCGCGCTCGCGCAAGGTGCGGTACATGCGCTCGGCGACGGCCTTGTTCTCGGGCGAATGCGTCGAGCCGAACTGGTCGAAGCTGATGCCCAGTCCCTGGAAGTCGCGCTGGTGGTCGGCGCCCACCTGGGCGATCAGCGCCTCCGGCGTCACGCCGTCAGCCTGCGCCTTGAGCATGATGGGCGTGCCGTGCGTGTCATCCGCGCACACGTACCAGCATTCGTGGCCGCGCAGGCGCTGGAAGCGCACCCAGATGTCGGTCTGGATCACCTCGAGCGAATGCCCGAGATGGATCGGCCCGTTGGCATAGGGAAGGGCGCTGGAGACCAGGATGCGGCGGCGGGGACTCATGGACGGCTCGGGCACGAAAGGCGTACGTTGCGAAGGGCCGCAAAGTATGCCACGCGGGGGTCCGGGTCGTCAGGAGGCTTCGCGGTACTGCTCGAAACGAGCCTTGTTGATGGCCTTCTTGAAGGCGTCCTTGCCGGTGATCTCGCGCCGGTCGAGCAGCGCCTGGATGGCCGTGTCCATGGTGCGCATGCCATGCGTGGCCCCGCTCTGCATGGCGCTCTCGAGCTGATCCATCTTGCCCTGCCGGATGAGGTTCGACACGGCCGGGGTGTTCACCAGGATCTCCAGCGCCGCGACGCGGCCGGACTTGTCGGCCTTGGGAATGAGCTGCTGCGACACCACCCCGCGCAGGCTGGTGGAGAGCATGGTGCGCACGTGCGGCTGCTTGTCGGCCGGAAAGGCGTTGACCATGCGGTCGACCGTCGCCGCGGCGCCGTTGGTGTGCAGCGTGCCCATCACGAGGATGCCCATCTCCGCGGCGGTGACCGCGATGCTCATGGTCTCGAGGTCGCGCAACTCGCCCACCAGGATGACGTCAGGGTCCTCGCGCAGGGCGGACAGGAGCGCTGCCGAGAAGCTCGGTGCGTGCACGCCGATCTCGCGCTGGCTGATCAGGCAGCTCTTGCGCGGATGGACGAATTCGATGGGATCCTCGATGGTGAGGATGTGTCCCTTCTCGCGGATGTTGATGTCATCGATCATCGCCGCGAGCGTGGTGGACTTGCCCGAGCCGGTCTTGCCGGTGACCAGGATCAGTCCGTTGTTCACGCGGCAGAACGCGCGCACCGCCTCGGGCAGGTTGAGCTCGTCCATGGTGCGCGCCTTGGAGGGGATGGCGCGGAACACGGCGCCCATGCCGTTGAGCTGGCGCATCACGTTGACCCGGAAGCGCGCGACTCCCGGGATGCTGTGCGCGAAGTCGGTGCCGTCCTTCGCCTCGAAGCGCTCGGCGGCGATCTTCGGCATGATCTCGTACAGGCAGTCCTTGACGTGCTCGGCCGCCAGCACCTCGGGCCCCAGCGCCTTGAGCTCGCCGTACTGGCGCACGCGCGCGGGATCGCCGGCCAGGAAGTGGAGGTCCGAGCCATTCATCTCGAGCACGGCCTTCAGGTAGGAGTCGATCTTCGCCATGGCGCTTCAGCCCGTGACCTCGTCCACCTTGGGCGCGCCGGCCATGTCGCTCGTGAAGCGGGCGAACTGCCGCTTGTCGGTGGCGTAGCTCACCGCATGCTCGGGATCCACTTCCTTGGCGTTGATGGCCGTGAGCAGCGCCTGGTCCATGAGCTGCATGCCGAATTCCTTTCCCATCTGCAACTGGCTCGGGATCATGTGGGTCTGGTCGGTCATGATCAGCTTGGCGATGGCCTTGTTCACCACCATGATCTCGCATACCGCGCGACGGCCGCGCTGGTCCGGGCTCTTGATCAGCACCTGCGTGATCACGGCGATGAGGCTCTGCGCCAGGAAGCTCTTGGTCTGCTCGCGCTCCTCGGTGGGCAGGGCGTCGATGACGCGATCGATGGTCTTGGTGGCGCTGGTGGTGTGCAGCGTGCCTAGCACGAGGTGCCCGGTCTCCGCGGCGGTCATCGCCATGGAGATGGTCGCCGCATCACGCAACTCGCCCACCAGGATGACGTCGGGGTCCTCGCGCATCGCGGCGCGCACCCCTTCGGCGAAGCTCGGCAGGTGGGTGCCCAGCTCGCGCTGGATCACCTGGGACTGCTTGCTGCGATGGACGAACTCGATGGGGTCCTCGAGGCTGATGATGTTCACCGCCCGGGTGGAGTTCAGGTAGTCGATCATCGAGGCCAGCGTGGTGGACTTGCCCGTGCCGGTGGAGCCGGTCACGAGGATCATGCCCTGGTGGTAGTCGCACAGCTTGCGCACGATCGGCGGGAGCCCGAGCTGGTCGATGCTCGGGATCTGCATCGGGATGGCGCGGAACGCCGCGCCGATGCCGGTCTCCTTGCGGAACACGTTGACGCGGAAGCGTCCGCCCTCCGAGGAGACATAGGAGAAGTCGATGTCGGTGCCCTTGCGGAAGGTGTCCTGCTGGGTCTTGGTGAGGATCTCGTTGACGTAGGACTCGAGTTCGGCATCGCCCAGCTCGCGGAACTTGATGGGCATGAGGTCGCCATGCATGCGCAGCATCGGCGGCACGCCCACCGCCAGGTGCAGGTCCGAGCAGCCCTGGGCCAGGCCAAGCTTCAGGAACGCGTCGATTCTCGCCATATGTCAAGGCTAACGCGATCGTGGGGTCTTTTCGAGTTTACTTAACGGGGAGTTTGCCCAAACGTGAACTGCCGCACGGGCAGTGGCCCCGTCGTGCGGGGCAGGGAGTGCGGCAGCTCACACTGTCGCGCGGGACGGGAGTGCCCTACAGGAACTTCTCGAGGGCGGCGCGCAGGTCGTCCATGGACTGCGGGCGCTTGCTCTTGTCCAGTGCCATGCACTGGAGAACCAGTTCGTTGAGCTCTGGTGGCAGCGACTTGTTGATCTCGATGGGAGGCTTCGCCTTGCCCTGCACGTGCTGGTACATGACCGACATGTGATCGCCGCGCGAGTAGGGCGGGATGCCGGTCAGCATCTCGTAGAGGATGACCCCGAGGCTGTAGATGTCGGCCCGCTCGTCTACCTTCTTGCCGAGGATCTGCTCGGGCGCCATGTACTTCGGGGAGCCGATGACGTAGCCGGTCTTGGTGAGCTGGGTGTCTCCCTGGCTCTGCGCCGCGGCGACGCCGAAGTCCACGATCTTGAGCAGACCTTCGTTGTTGATCAGCACGTTGGCGGGCTTCAAGTCGCGGTGCACGATACCGGCCTGGTGGGCCACCGCCATGCCCGTGGCGATGTCGATGCCGAACTTGACCGCGCGCTTCAGGTCCACCGGTTTCTCGTTGACGATCTCCCCGCCCAGGGTGTGGGAGGGGAAGTACTCCATGGAGATGGCATACAGGCCGCGGATGAACAGGAAGTCGTAGATGCGGATGACGTTGCGGTGGGTGATCTTGCGGCTGTAGCGCAGCTCGTGCACGAAGCGCTTCATCATCTCCTCGTCGGCCGCCACGTTCGTGTTCAGGAACTTGAGGATGAGCCGCTCCTCGACCACGGTGTCCTCCATGAGGAGCACGGTGCCGAAGGCGCCCTTGCCGATCTTTTCGATGAACTTGTAGCGGCCCTCGATGATGTCGCCCGACTTGAGCGTGGCGATGTCGAGCTTGGCGGACTGCGCCTCGGCCTGGGCCACCACGGCCGAGATGTCCTCGTTCTCGATGAGCAGCGTCTTGTTCGGCGACTGCATCTTCTGGGCGCGCTCGTTGGCGGCGAGCTGGGTGCTCGAGAAGCGGTTGTCGAGGTCCTCGATGGCCCGCAGCGCCGCCTGGTTCAGCGTCGCCTCGGGCGAGGCGGCCATGTTCTGGAGCTGGGCGCGGATGGTCTCGGCGCGCTTCTCGTCGGCCAGCTTGCCGAGCGCCGCCATCACCTCCACCTTGATCTCGTTCTCGGCGCGCGACAGCAGCGGCAGGATCTGCGAGATGTTGCTCTGGTCGCCGAGCTTCGCCAGCGCGCGCACCACGGTGGGAAGCGACTTGGCCGGCGCGGTGCGCAGCATCTCGGTCAGGCGCGGCACCGCCTTGGTGCTGCCGATCTCCGCCAGGGCGTCCACGGCGCGCTCGCTGACCCACCAGTCGCTGTCCTTGGTGGCCTCGATGAGCTGGCCGATGGCCCGTTCGTCACGGGTCTGGTTGAGGATCTCGATGGCGGCGCGCCGGATGTCCTGGTTCTCGTCCTTGATGAGCGAGAGCACCGCCTCGACCACCTTCGGGCCGCCGATCTTGCCCAGCGCGTCGGCGGCGCGGGTTCGCACCCACCAGTCGCTGTCGGAGATGACCTCGAGCAGGAATTTCACCGACTTCGAGTTGCCGATGACGTTGAGCACCTCGACGGCGGCGCGCCGCGCGTACTCGTTCTCGTCCTTGAGCACCTCGACCAGGTACTTGACGGTCTCCGGATCATTGGCCTTGACCACCACGTCCACGGCCTTGTTCTGCACCTCGATCTCCGGATCGCGGAGCATGCCGCACACCGTCGGCAGGTCGATCGGTCCGTCCATCTTCGCCAGCGCGGTCAGCGCGGCCGAGCGCACGAACTTGTTGCCGTCCTTGAGCTGGGCCTGGACGACCTTCTGAACCTGCGGGGTGTTGAACCGTGACAGGACGTTGATGATGTGCAGCCGCGCCACCGGGTCCTTGCCCTCGATGCGGGCGATCAGGTCGTCGATCGAGGACTCATCGGCGATGTCGCCGATGATCTTGAACAGCCCGGACTTCTCGTTGGCCTCCTGCGCGTACGCGGCGTTGAGCAGCTCGCGCACGGTGAAGCGGCTCTTCTGCGCGGCGATGACGTCGAGGATGGCGGGCTTGGGCATGTCGGCCTTGGCGAGCGCGTCCAGCAGCGCTGAGGCCGGGTAGTTGCGGCTGGTGGACAGCGCCCAGGAGATGCCGGCGACGGCGCGGCCGTTCGCCTCGGACATGAGCTTCAGGATCTGCGGCAGGGTGCGCGCGTCGATCAGCGCCGAGAGCACCTCCACGTAGGCGAGGGTCTCCTTCTTGTCCGCCGAGGTCAGGGCCCCGATGATGGGTTCGATGGCCTGGGCCCCCAGCGATGCGAGCTTCTGCAACGCCTTCTGGCCCTCCGGACTGGCTGGATTGCCGGTGGCCTTGACTTCAGCGATCAGCCGGTCGGCGCGGTAGTTTGCGAACAGGGCCATTCGTGGAAATTATGCCATACCGCCTGCGCGGCTCCCTGGCTGGAGTACAATTGAGACACACTATGAACCAAGACAACACGAGCGCTGCGGCGTTGCGCGCTGCGGCCGAATCATACCCTGATCCTTATCTCGGACAAACACTTGGGAGCGCCAAGGCGATCTCGGATGTGACCGTCGGCGAGCGCGAGGTCCGGCTGCGGATCACACTGGGATTCCCCTGCGCCGACTACGCGGAAGAACTGTCGCAGGGCCTCGGCGCCCATCTCGGCGGCCAGCTCGGGTCGCGCAAGCTCTCGCTGGAGCTGTCCTCGAAGATCATCCCGCACGCGGTCCAGCGCACCTTGAAGCCGCTCGAGAACGTGAAGAACGTGGTGGCGGTGGCCTCGGGCAAGGGCGGGGTGGGCAAGTCCACCACGGCGGCGAACCTCGCCCTGGCCTGGGCCATGCAAGGCGCCCGGGTCGGCCTGCTGGATGCCGACATCTACGGCCCCAGCCAGCCCACGATCATGGGCCTCGAGGGGCAGCGGCCGACGAGCCCGGACGGCAAGCACCTGGTACCGCTCATCGCGCATGGCGTGGCGGTGATGTCCATCGGTTTCCTGATCGATGCCGAGCAACCCATGGTCTGGCGTGGACCCATGGTCACCCAGGCGCTGACCCAGCTTCTCGGCGACAGCACCTGGGGCGAGCTGGATTACCTGGTGGTCGACATGCCCCCCGGCACCGGTGACATCGCGCTCACCCTCTCCCAGCGGGTGCCGGTGAGCGGGGCGGTCATCGTCACCACGCCCCAGGACATCGCGCTGCTCGATGCCCGCAAGGCGCTCAAGATGTTCGAGAAGGTCGAGGTGCGGGTCCTCGGGGTGGTGGAGAACATGAGCCTGCACGTCTGCAGCCAGTGCGGCCACGTCGAGCACATCTTCGGCGCCGGCGGCGGCGGCGCCATGGCCCGTCAGTACGGCGTGCCTCTGCTCGGCGAACTGCCGCTGGACCTCAGGATCCGCGAGCAGGCCGACGGCGGCACGCCGACGGTGGCTGCGGAGCCGCACAGCGCCCGCGGCATTGCCTACCGTCGCATGGCCCGGATGGCCTCGGCCCGGCTCGCCACCCACAACCGGGACTACAGCCGGCTGTTCCCCAAGATCAGCGTGGAGCCGACCTGATGAGCATCAAGAGCGACCGCTGGATCCGCCGCATGGCGCGCGAGCACGCCATGATCGAGCCGTTCAGCGAGTCGCAGGTGCGCACCGCGGCCGGCGGCAAGATCGTCTCCTACGGGACCTCGAGCTACGGCTACGACGTGCGCTGCGCCGACGAGTTCAAGATCTTCACCAACATCAACTCCACCATCGTCGATCCGAAGAACTTCGACGAGAAATCCTTCGTCGACTTCCAGGGCCCGGTGTGCATCATCCCGCCCAATTCCTTCGCCCTGGCGCGCACCGTGGAGTTCTTCCGCATCCCGCGCAGCGTGCTCACCGTGTGCCTGGGCAAGTCCACCTATGCGCGCTGCGGCATCATCGTCAACGTGACGCCCCTGGAGCCGGAATGGGAGGGGCACGTGACGCTGGAATTCTCCAACACCACGCCGCTCCCGGCGAAGATCTATGCGCACGAGGGTGTCGCGCAGATGCTGTTCTTCGAGTCGGACGAGGTCTGCGAGACCTCCTACCGGGACCGGGGGGGCAAGTACCAGGGCCAGCGCGGCGTGACGTTGCCCAAGACCTAGCCGTTTCCCGCGACTCCGGCGCGCCGTTCAGCGCTTCAGGGTCTTCACCACCATCGTCCACTCGGTCTTGCCGTCGCGGGTGCGCTGCGCCTGCACGGGCACGTAGCCCAGGGAAGGGGCGAACCACATCCGCGTGATGCGGTTGCCGCCGGGACGGCGGCTGGCGAGCACCAGCGTGTCGAGTTCTCCCAGCACTGTCTTCAGCCGCTGCGTGCCTTCGCTGGTGTACACGAACTCCTTGATCTCGTCCTTGTCCGCGAGCCACACGCTGGCGGGGACCTGCTGGCGCCCCAGGGCCAGCATCAGTTCGATCTGCACCGACATCGGATCCTGAGTGTCGGGCTTGAGCGCAAGGTCCACGGGCTTCTTCTCCGCGACACCGTGCACCCGGTGCGCGTTCCAGTCGAAATCCAGGCTCACGTCCTGGTCGGTGCTGGGCGAGCCATCATCACCACGGAAGCGCAACGGCTGGACGTGGCCGTCGCGCAGCACGAACTCACTGGTCTGGGTGATCTCGTCGCTGAACACGATGTGGAAGATGCCGCGCGCGTTGGAGCGCGAGACGTACCGGTACTGCCCGTCGGCGCCGGGTGGCCCGAGCTCGAGCCCGCTGGTGCCGACGTTGATGCCGTGCCACTGCACCTGGTAGAGGGCATCGAATGGCCGCAGGCCGGCAGGCCCGCCGGAGCCGGAGGGCGAAGCCGCGGCGGGCGAGGTCGCGGCGGGCGAGGGGGCGGCAGGAGCCCCCGCGTTGCCTGCCGGCCCTGCCTGCGCCTGCGCGGCGCTGTCCATCGGCCGGGCCAGCGTCATCGCCAGCAACAACCCCAGTAGCTTGATGGCCTCTCTCATGAACTGTCCTTTAGCGAATCATTCCAGGTGACCGGCGCCTCCAGGCGCCGTCCGTCGAGGATGGCCTGACCCTTGCGCCAGCACAGCCTCCCCGTGCAATGCCAGCTCACCGCCAGCGGGAATATCCTGTGTTCCACCGCCTGAACGCGCGCTGAAAGCCGATCTTCGTCATCGCCGGGCTGGACCTGCACCCTTGCCTGCAGGACCGCCGGGCCGCCATCGAGTTCCTCGCTGACGTAGTGGACCGTGGCGCCATGCTCGGGATCGCCGGCCTCGAGCACCCGTCGATGCGTATGCAGTCCCTTGTAGCGCGGCAGGAGGGACGGGTGGATGTTCATCAGCCGGCCCTCCAGGGCCTCGATGAATGAAGCCCCGAGGATGCGCATGAAGCCGGCGAGCGCGACCAGGCAGGGAGCGGACTCGAGCACCGCATCGCGCAGCGAGGCATCGTAGCGGGATCGGTCCGCCGCACCCGCGGCGGGCAGCGCCTCGGCAGGAACGCCCAGCTCGCGCGCGATGGACAGTCCGCCGGCGTCGGACTTGTCCGACAGCACGCGCACCACGCGATAGCCGGCCTGAGGTGCGCGGCTCGCCTCGATGAGGGCGCGCATGTTGCTGCCGCGCCCGGAGATCAGGATGACCAGCGGTGCCGGCGTCACTCGATCACGACGCCGCGCGACCCGCGCCGGACCTCGCCAATGATGCACGCGGCCTGACCCTGGGCCTCGAGCAGGCCGAGGGCACGGCTTGCATCCGCCGCGGCGACCTGGATGGTCATGCCGATGCCACAGTTGAACACCCGGTACATCTCCGCCTGCGCCACGTTGCCCTGTGCCTGGAGCCAGGCGAACACCGGATCTTCGCCCCAGGCGCGCCGCTCAAGCACCACCTCCAGGCCGTCCGGGATCACCCGCGGGATGTTCTCGACGAGGCCGCCGCCGGTGATGTGGGCGATGCCGTGCACGGGCAGCGCGCGGATCAGCGCCAGCACGGGCTTCACGTAGATGCGGGTGGGCTGCAGCAGCCGGCGGATCAGCGGAACGCCGTCGACCGGTGCGTTCGGGTCGGCGCCTGACACCTGCAGGATGCGCCGGATCATGGAGTAGCCATTGGAATGCGGGCCCGAGGAGGGAAGGCCCAGCACCACGTCCCCGGCCTGCGTGCGCGAGCCATCGAGCATCAGCTCCTTCTCGACGATGCCGACGCAGAAGCCCGCCAGGTCATAGTCCTCGCCATGGTACATGCCGGGCATCTCGGCGGTTTCCCCGCCCACGAGCGCGCAGCCGGCCTGCACGCAGCCCTCGACGATGCCGGCGATGAGCCGCTCGCCGATGTCGACCACCAGCTTGCCCGTGGCGAAGTAGTCGAGGAAGAACAGCGGTTCGGCGCCTTGCACCAGCACATCGTTCACGCACATGGCGACCAGGTCGATGCCGACGGTGTCATGACCCTGATGGTCGATGGCCAGCCGCAGCTTCGTGCCCACGCCATCGGTGCCCGAGACCAGCACGGGACGACGGTAGCGCTCCATGGGAATCTCGACGCAGGCGCCGAAACCGCCCAGCCCGCCGAGCACTTCCGGCCGGGTGCTTTTCCTGACGAGCGGCTTGATGCGCTCGACGAGTTCATCGCCGGCGTCGATGTCGACGCCCGCATCGCGATAGGTCACGGAAGGTGTGCTGGTCATGCGCTGTCCCTTGATGAGCGAGCCTGCGCATTGCTCGACGCAACGCGGCGGCAGGAGGGCAAGCTGTGGTATTTTACATGAGGCGAAACTTCCGGCTAACCCCATGATCACTTTGACGCTTTTCGGTGCGGGACGGCGGCTCGCGACGGTGCTCCTGTTGGCTCTGGCGGCCACGCTGCTGGCGCCGCACGAGGCAAGGGCGGTGGTGCTCGCGGACCTGTACCAGTCGGCGGTGGCCGCGCCGGACCGCTCCGAGGCGGGCCTGTCGAATGCGTTCCAGGCGGCGATGCGGGCGGTTCTCGTCAAGGTCACGGGGCGCCGCTCCGCGGCGCAGGATGCGGCGCTTGCCCCGCTGGTTTCCAGCGCGCGCCGCTACATGCAGCAGTACCGGGCCGGCGCGGGTAACCAGATCTGGGTGGCCTTCGACGGACCGGCGATCGAGCGCTGGCTCACGCAGAACGGCCTGCCGCTGTGGGGCCGGGACCGTCCCGCCACGCTCCTCTGGCTCGCGGTGCCGGATGGCAAGGGCGGCGGCACGGTGCTGACCCGTGAGGATGCTTCCGAGCTGCGCCGCGCGCTCGACGCCCAGGCCGCCAATCGCGGCGCGCCGCTGCTGTGGCCGTCGCCGGCAGATGCCCAGCGGCTCGGGGTCAGCTATGCCAGCCTCGCGCAGGATGCTCCCAGCTCACTCGCCGATCCCTCGAAGCGACTCGGGGCCGCCGGCGTGCTCATCGGGCGGGCAGCCGATTCGCGCTCCGGGAGCAATGTGCGCTGGGTGTTCCTCTTCCAGGGGCGCAGCGCAGAGTACTCCGGAGCTGCCGAGGGGATCGAACGCGTCGCCGACACCTATGCCAGCATCTATGCGGCGACCGGTGCGAGCGCGCCCATCGACCTTGCGGTCACGGGGGTGTCGAGCCTGGCCACCTACGCGAGCGTGCAAACCTACCTCGAATCGCTGACGCAGCTCTCGCATGTGAGCGTCATCGGCTTCGACAACGATACGCTGCATCTTCGCGTGGTGGCGCGCGGCGGCCTCGAGCCCCTGCAGCGGGTGCTGAGCCAGGATGGCCGGCTCGCGCCCATCGGCTCCGGCCCCGACGGAGTACCCCGCTACCGCGCTGCGCCCTGACCCTTCGCGCCCGTGCTGCGCCAGATCCCCAATGCGATCTGCCTGGCGCGACTGGCACTGGTGGTGCCGATCGCCTGGACCCTGCTTCATGACGATCCGGCGGCAACCCTGTGGCTGTTCGCGGCAGCGGCGGTCTCCGACGGCGCCGACGGCTTCCTCGCCAAGCGCTTCGGCTGGCAGACCGACCTCGGCGCCTTCCTCGATCCGCTGGCCGACAAGGTGCTGCTGGTGACGGTGCTCGTCACCCTGGCGCTGCTCGACCTCGTGCCCCTGTGGCTGGTGCTGCTGGCGGTGCTGCGGGATCTCGTGATCGTCTCCGGCGCGCTCGCCTACCGGCTGGTCGTCGGCCCGGTGAAGATCGTCCCCCGGCTCTCGAGCAAGATCAACACGGCCTGCCAGCTCGGATTCGTGCTGGTGATCATCTGCCGGGAAGCCTTCTCGGTGCCGCCCCGCTGGGCGGCGACGGCCTGCGGCGCGGCGATGCTGGTCATGACCGTGGTCAGCGGCTTCGACTACGTGAAGACCTACTCGCTGCGTGCTCGTGATGCGTTGCGTGGCGCCGGAGCGACGCGGTGAAGCAGTTGCCGCTCGGTGTACGGCTGCGCACCGCCGCCGTCTTCGAGAACTTCCACGCCGGTCCCAACCTCGAGGCGCTCGAGGCGCTGCGCAGCGGCACCGACCCGTTGTGGATCTGGGGGCCGCCCGCCTCAGGGAAGACGCACGTGCTGCAGGCTGCCTGTGCCGCGAGCGAGGGACCTTGCGCGTACATTCCGATCGCCGATGGCCTGCTGCCGCCGGCCGCGCTCGAGGGCCTGGAGAACCTCACGCTGCTCTGCATCGACGATGTGGAACGCGCCGCGGGCGTGGAGGCGTGGGAACGCGCGCTGTTCCGGCTCTTCAATGCCGCGCTGGAAACCCGTTGCCGGCTGGTGTTCGCCGCAAGGCTCGCACCAGGCGGGCTCCCCTGGAACTTGCCTGACTGGGCTTCACGCGCCGGCGCCTGCCGCATCTACCAGCTGCGGCTGCTGGAGGATGCCGGACGCATCGAGGCGTTGCGGCTGCGGGCCGAGGCGCGCGGCCTCGAACTGCCGCGCGAGACGGCTGAATACCTGCTGCGGCGGATGCCACGCGACCAGCGAACGCTGTTCGATCTGGTGGATGCCCTGGACGAGGCGTCGCTGGTCGCGCAGCGCCGGCTGACCGTGCCCTTCGTGCGCGATGCTTTGAAGTTGCCCTGAAGGGATGCGCGCGGGGGCGCACCGCGCTCAAGTTGCGCCGGGCCGGGCGCCCGGGGTTGCGCCGCGCGTTGCGGCCCGCGACACGCGCAGGTAGATCACCAGCGAACAGAACCACGCGAACACCAGCATCAAGGTCACGGCCGCGACCCGCCTGGCCGCCGGGTTCGCGAGCATCTCGGTGAGGGCGAACGCGAGGTAAGGAATGGTGAACAGGCTGGCCCACGCGAAGGTGTAGCGATGCCCGCGGATGAGTCCGTTCAGGGGTGCGAGCAGCGGCAGCGTGGCGAGCAGGCACAGCCAGCCGGGATAACCCGCGAGGTACCAGCCGAGAAGGCTCAGGCACAGCAGGGCCCACAGGATGATGCAGGTCGCGCGCGCGCGCGAGGGGGTCATGTCTGCGGGGAGCGGCTCGAACCGAGCCGCGCTGCGAGTGCCGCCACGCGCGCACCCAGCGCGCGCGCCAGCTCCGCCTCGGCAGGCTCCAGCCGCCCGGCCCCGGTGGTTCCCGCCACGTGGCTGGCGCCATAGGGAGTGCCGCCATGCGTGGTGGCGGAGAGTGCCGGTTCGCTGAAGGGCAGGCCGACCAGGTACATGCCGTGATGGAGCAGCGGCAGCATCATGGTGAGCAGGGTGGATTCCTGGCCGCCATGCAGGGTCTGGGTGGAGGTGAACACGCCGGCGGGTTTTCCCGCGAGCGCCGAGGACATCCACAGGCTCGCGGTGCCATCGAGGAAGTACTTGAGCGGCGCGGCCATGTTGCCGAATCGTGTCGGGCTGCCCAGCACCAGGCCCGAGCAGGCGTCGAGATCCTCATGGCTGGCGTAGGGCGGACCTTGCGCGGGAACAGCCGGCTCCCGGACTTCGGTGGTGGCGGTGACCGCCGGGACGGTGCGCAGGCGGGCGGTCATGCCGGTCACGGATTCGACCCCGCGGCACACCTGGCGGGCAAGTTCCGCCGTGCTGCCATGGCGGGAATAATACAGAACGAGGATCTCGGACATGGGCGTCCCGCTCGTGAAAAATCCGGAGGCATTGGGAACCTGACGCGCGCGCGCAACGCCTGCGCCTCGTGCGGACGCCATTCTAGCGTGATTTCCGCGTTTGACGGCCTTTCGCCCTGTTGTTAGTGTCCGCGCAGACCATGTGGAAGCGCCTCATGTTGCTCGCCTGCCTCTCCCCGTTAGTGGGCTGCAAGGGCGCGCCGGTGCAGGAAATGAGCGATGCGCGCCAGGCCATCGCGGCGGCGCGGGCCGCCGGGGCGGCGGAGCATGCGCCGGTTGATCTCAACGCCGCACAGGCCGCCATCCAGAAGGCGGAACAGGACCTGCAGCTCGAGCATTACACGCGTGCGCGGCTGGCGGCGCTCGAAGCCAAGCGGCGCGCTTCCGCGGCGCTCGCCAACGCGCAGAACACGGCCGCCGGCCAGCACTGAGAACCGCCCGGCCGCCGGATCAGAAGCGCCAGGCGTGCTGCCAGCGCGACATCACCAGCGCCGGATACGTGTTGCGGCCGAGGCTCCCGTTGTAGCGCGCCAGCGCACGGACCGTGTCGCCGCGCTCGACCCGCAGGTAGTAGCGCAGGATCTCGCAGCCCATGCGGATGTTGGGGGCGATGCGCACGAGCTGGTTCTGCACACCGAGCTGGCGCGGCCAGAACGGCATGACCTGCATCAGCCCGACGGCGCCGGCGTGGGATACCGCCCACGGGTCGAAGCGGCTCTCCACTTCGATCAGCGCCATCACGAGGTCCGGGGGCAGGTGCACCTTCGCATCGCGACGTGCCTCGCACCAGACCCGGTCCAGGATCTCGATGCGGCGCGCGTGCGAGGGCACGAAGCGCTGCAGCCGGGGTTCCATCACCTTGTACCAGACGATGGCTTCGTATTTGTCCGTGAAGCAGTCCGCCTCGTCGATGACCTTCTGCAGCAGTCCCTTGAGCTCGAGCTCGTGCTGCGCTTCGGCCGCCGGGACGCGAACGCCGGCCAGCAATGCGACGGCGCCGAGCAGGCATGCCAGGAGCGGCAGGCGATGGACGCGGACCTTGTCGTGGCTCAAGCGGCCTCCGGCGCTTCAGCGGGCTCCGAGCTTTGCGCGCAGCGACTGCACGGCCTCGGCCAGCGGCAGGTCGGAGGATTCGCTGGCGCGGCGATGACGATACTCGAGCTGGCCGCCCGCGAGGCCCCGCTCGCCCACCACCACCCGGTGGGGGATGCCCAATAATTCCGCGTCCGCGAACTTCACGCCCGGACGCACGTCACGGTCATCGAGCAGGACCTCGATGCCGGCCGCCCACAGGTCCGTGTACAGCCGGTCGGCGACCTCGCGGACCTGCGCCGATTTCTGGTAGTTCATGGGCACGAGCACCACCTGGAAGGGAGCGATGGCATCGGGCCAGATGATGCCGGCGGCGTCGTTGTTCTGCTCGATGGCCGCCGCCACGATGCGCGTGATGCCGATGCCATAGCAGCCCATGAACATCTCGACGGGACGGCTCTGTTCATCGAGCACGGTCGCCTGCATCGAGTGGCTGTACTTGCGTCCGAGCTGGAACACGTGGCCCACCTCGATGCCGCGCGCGATGCGCAAGGATCCCGCGCCATCCGGGCTCGGGTCGCCCGCCACCACGTTGCGCAGGTCGGCGACCTGCGGCTCGGGCAGGTCACGGCCCCAGTTGACGCCGGTGAGGTGGTAATCCTTGTCGTTGGCGCCGCAGACGAAGTCCGCCACCTGGGCGGCCGCCTGGTCGACGAGCACCCGGCCCTTGAAGCCCACGGGACCGATCGAGCCGGGCTCGCTGCCGCTGGCCTGCCGGACGCGCTCGGCGGAGGCCATCTTCAGCGGGTCGGCGATGCCCGGAAGCTTCTGCGCCTTGACGGCATTGAGCTCGTGGTCTCCGCGCAGGATCAGCGCCACGACACCGCCATCGCTGCCATCGACCAGCAGGGTCTTCAGGCACTGCGTGGGTTCCACCTTCAGCATGGCCGCAACGTCGGCGATGGTCTTCGCCGCCGGCGTGTGCACCTTCGCGAGCGCCTGGCCCGGCGCCGGCCGGTTGGGTTCGCGCAGCACCACCGGAGCGAGCTCCACGTTGGCGGCGTAATCGCCTGCGTCGGAGAAGGCGATGGCGTCCTCGCCGGAATCGGCGAGCACGTGGAACTCATGCGTGATGCTGCCGCCGATGCTGCCGGCATCGGCCTGCACCGCCCGGAAGGTGAGCTGCAGGCGCGTGAAGATGCGCGTGTACGCCTCGTACATCAGCCGGTAGCCTTCGGCCAGTCCCGCCTCGTCGAGATGGAAGGAGTAGGCATCCTTCATCAGGAACTCGCGCGCGCGCATCACGCCGAATCGCGGGCGGATCTCGTCGCGGAACTTGCTCTGGATCTGGTAGAAGTTCACCGGCAATTGCTTGTAGCTGCGCAGCTCGCGCCGCGCGATGTCGGTGATGACTTCCTCGTGCGTGGGACCGTACACGAAGGGGCGATCGTGCCGGTCCTTCAGGCGCAGCAGTTCCGGCCCGTAGGCGGACAGCCGGCCGGACTCGCTCCACAGCTCGGCGGGCTGGATGGTGGGCATGGAGAGTTCCAGCGCGCCGGCGCGGTCCATTTCCTCGCGGACGATGGTCTCGACCTTGCGCAGCACGCGAAGGCCCAGGGGCATCCAGGTGTAGATGCCGGCGGCGAGGCGGCGGATGAGCCCCGCGCGAAGCATGAGTTGATGGCTGACGACTTCGGCGTCGGCGGGCACTTCCTTGAGGGAGGCGATGGGGTACTGGCTGAATCGCATGGGCCGCTATCTTACATGAGGTGCCCTGCTATCATGGTCGGCGCATGAACGAGGCAGAGGATAGAGAGAGCCGCCCGCGCGGGGTCTACTGGTTGCCCAACCTGCTGACCTCCGCCGCCATGTTCTCCGGCTTCTACGCGATGGTCGCGGCCATCGAGTATCAGTTCGAAAAGGCCGCCATCGCCGTGTTCGTCGCCATGGTGTTCGACGGACTCGACGGCCGCGTCGCCCGCTGGACGCACACCGAGAGTCCCTTCGGCAAGGAGTACGACAGCCTCTCCGACATGGTGTCCTTCGGACTTGCGCCGGCCATCGTCACCTACCAGTGGGGTGTGGCACGCATCACCGAGTATGGGCCCTTGTGGCGGCGTTTCGGCTGGCTGGCGTGCTTCTTCTACGCCGCGGCCGCGGGCTTGCGCCTGGCGCGATTCAACTCCCGCAGCGCGGTGCAGGACAAGAACTACTTCGAAGGGTTGCCGAGCCCTTCGGCCGCCGCCATCGTCGCCGCGTTCATCTGGCTCGTGAGCCAGGCGGAGACGAGCGTCGGACTGCCAGAACTGGTCGTCGCCTTCCTCGTGACCGCGATCGCGGGCGCGCTGATGGTCAGCAGGTTCTCCTTCAACAGCTTCAAGAAGGTGGATGCCGGCGCACGCGTGAAGTTTGCCTACATCATCCTCGTGCCCGTGGCCTTTGCGATCATCGCCACGCATCCCCCCGTGGCGCTGCTCACCCTGTTCGGCACGTATGCACTGTCCGGACCCGCGCTGTGGCTGTATCGCAGGATCCGGCGACGCGGCCGCGGGGGTGCTGCCCCGGCATGAGCACGGCGCGCCGCCAGGCGTACCTGCAAAGCCTCGGCATCCAGGGATGGCGGCTGCGGGGCGGCGGATCGACCCTTGAGCCTGATGCCCTCGGCGGGCGCGAGGGCATCGGGCCCGCCGATACGCCCGCACCGTTGCCTGGGGACTTCCGCGCCCCGGCAACCTCCCGCAAGGGAATCTGCGTGCCCCTGGAGGTTCCACCGGAACTGGCGGTGTTGGGCTGGGAAGAGCTGCGCCAGCGCGTGGCGGCCTGCACGGCCTGCGGGCTGGCGGCCACGCGAACCCAGACCGTGTTTGGTGTGGGCGCCGCCAGCGCCCGCTGGATGATCATCGGCGAGGCCCCCGGTGCCGAGGAAGACCGCCGGGGCGAACCATTCGTGGGGCGCGCCGGCCAGCTTCTCAACACCATGTTGCGGGCCCTGGGGCTCGCCCGTGAGCAGGTGTTCATCGCCAACATCCTGAAGTGCCGGCCGCCGAACAACCGGGATCCCAGACCTGAGGAAGCGCGCAGCTGCGCCGGCTTCCTGCATCGCCAGATCGAGCTCGTGCAGCCGAAGATCCTGCTGGCCGTAGGAAGGATCGCGGCCCAGAATCTGCTCGGAACCGACCAGAGTCTGGGAAAATTACGTCAGGTCGTGCATCGATTCGGCCCTGCCGGCCTGCCCTTGATCATCACCTACCACCCGGCATACCTGTTGCGCTCGCCGGGGGAAAAGCGCAAAGCTTGGGAGGATCTGAAACTGGCTCAGAAGGTGTTGGAAGGTGGCAGCGGCTCCTCCTGAAGTGCGTCCGGCCACGGCGGAGATCCGGCCCATGCTGGAATCCGACGTGCCCTACGTGCTGGCCGTGGAGCAACAGGCCTACCAGTTTCCCTGGACGGAAGGGATCTTCCGCGATTGCCTGCGCGTCGGCTACACCTGCCGGGTGCTCGACATCGGCGGTGATGTTGCCGGTTACGGCATTCTCTCGATGGGCGGGGGCGAAGCGCATATCCTCAACGTCTGCGTGCGCGCCGAGTACCAGTGCCGGGGTTTCGGGCGCAGGATCCTGCTGTTCCTGCTGGAACGCGCGCGCGCGGCTGGCATGTCCGAAGCCTTCCTCGAGGTGCGGCCCTCGAACAGCGCCGCCATCCGCCTGTACCAGTCGATGGGATTCGAGCCCGTGGGCGTGCGCCGCGGGTATTATCAGGCCCTGGTGGGGCGCGAGGACGCTTCGGTGTTGAGGAGGGTGCTTGGACCTTAGCAGGGGCGCAAACATGACCGGCATCACGGCGCTGCAGGAGTTCCTGGAGGCGCGGCCACACACCTATCGTCACAGCGTGGGAACCATCCCGCTCGCGGCGATTCGCGCCACGCGGGAGTCTTCGCGTGGCGAATCCCGACCCGAGCTGCTCGACGAGCTGGTCGCCTCCGTGCGGGCGACGGGCATCATCCAGCCGCTGATCGTCCGGCCGGTGCCGGGGTTGCCTCATCAGTTCGAGGTCGTGGCCGGCGAGCGGCGCTTCCAGGCGGCGCGGCGGGTGGGCCTGCTGCGCGTACCGGCGATCATCCGGGAGTTCACCGATCAGGAGGCCCTCGCGGTCTCGTTGATCGAGAACATCCAGCGCGAAGAGCTCGGCGCGCTGGACGAGGCGCGCACCCTGGAGCGCCTGATCGCGGGCTTCGGGCTCACCCACGAGGAGGTGGCGCGGGCCATCGGGCGCTCGCGGGCGGCCGTCAGCAATCTGCTGCGTCTCCTGGAGCTTCCCCCGGCGGTGGCGGCCATGATGGACAGCGGCAGGATCAGCATGGGACATGCGCGCGCCCTGCTCGGCGTCGAGGAGCCCGCGGAACGGGAGCGGCTGGCGAAGCTCATCGACACCGGCCAATGGAGCGTGCGCCAGACGGAAGTGGAAGTGCGCAAGGCGGCGCGGGCCGGCTCGGGACGGGCGATGGGTCAGTCCGCGGAGGTCAGCCAGATATCGCTGGGGCAGGGATTGCATGCGCAGCTTCATCAGCGGTCCGATGGAACGGGAAAGATCGTGATCGAATTCGAGGACTCCGGGGCGCGGGACGCGGTGCTGGAGAAACTGGGCACGCTCGCGAACTGAGCGGCATGCCATAGCCGACGCTCATGGGTCGGCTATCACTTTCTATTGGCGCACCGGCGGCCTGCTGCCCTCCAATACGTGCGGGGAAGCCGAGGCCCGCACATGACAGAGAAGACCCTCAGGATCCGCACGACCAGCCGTCTGTCCTTCGGCCTCATCGACATGAATGGTGAGATCGGACGCATCGAGGGAGGCTTGGGCCTCGCTCTCGAGAACCCGTGCGTGGAAATTCGCGCCCGGCGTGCGCCGACCCTGTCGGCAAGCGGAGCCACGGAGCTGCCCGCCTCGATCCGGCGCAAGTTCGAGAGTGTGAGCGCGTCACTGCGCGAGCGCTACGACATCGAGGGCATCGAGGTGTTCGTCGAGCAGACCATCCCGGATCACGTGGGACTGGGCTCGGGCACGCAGCTCGCGCTCGCATTCGCGCAGGCATTCAACCTGCTTTATGACCTCAAGCTCACGACGCACGAACTCTCCTGCATCGCGCAGCGGGGTGGCACGAGCGGGATCGGCTGCGCGTCCTTCGACCTCGGAGGCTTCCTGTGCGATGGCGGTCATCGCTTCGGCGGGCCGGGCGGCAAGCCGGGCTTCGCGCCCTCGTCCGCCTCGACGGACTTCCCGCCGGCGCCGATCCTGTTTCACTCGCTGCTGCCGGCGTCGTGGAACGTGATACTGGCGATACCGGAGGCCGGTCGCCTCACGCACGGCGAGGAGGAGCGCGAGCTGTTTCGCACCCATGCCCCGATGCCCGGCCCCGAGGCGGCGCAGGCCGCACGCCTGGCACTGCTGAAGGTGCTGCCGGCCGTGAAGGAAGCGGATCTCGAATCCTTCAGCAGCGGCGTGGAGGCGATGCAGAAGCTCGGCTGGAAGCGCATGCAGCTCGAGCGCCAGAACGAGGTCGTGCACGCCACCATCGCCGAGATGCGCAGGCTCGGCCTGCGCGGCATCGGGATGAGCAGTTGGGGACCGACGCTGTTCGGCTTTTCCGATGCCAGCCCCGAGTCCAATCAGGCGACCGCACGCGCGCTCGAGGCATTCGGTGCCGCACGGGGCGGCATCCGCGTGATCCTGACCCGGCCGGCGGTACGCGGCAGTTCGTGCAACTGGGAGTGAGTCTTGAAGATCCAGATCTATGCGTTGACGAGCGTGGCGGATGCGATCGACACGGTACGGGCGGGAGCCGACCTGATCGGCGTGGTCACGGACAATGACGGGCTGGTGGTCGAGGACCGCACCAGCGCGCAGGCGCGCGAGATCTTCGCGGCGGTCGAGGGCCAGGCGCTCACCATCGCCCTTTCCCTTGGCACCGATGTCGAGCGCATCGCACGCATGCTCGAATTCACGCGTCCGCATATCCTGCACCTGGCTGCCCGGGATCTGCCTGTGCCGGCGGTCGAGCGCATTCGCGCGCGCATCGGCGCGGTCAAGCTGATGCTCGCCGTGCTGATCGACGGTCCCGGGGCCATCGAGGTGGCGCGCGAGCGTGCCAGGATCGCGGACTACCTGATTCTCGATTCCGGCGCAACGAACAACCCGATCACCGGAGCAACCGGGCGGCCGCACGACTGGAACATCAGCGCACGCATCGTCGCCGAGTCTCCGGTGCCGGTGGTGCTGGCCGGCGGACTGTCGCCCGACAACGTCGCCGAGGCGATCGGGGTGGTGCGGCCGTGGGCCGTGGACTCGTTCACCCGCACGGACCGTGCGGGACAGCGCGGCGTCAAGGATCCCGAGAAGGTGCGCGCCTTCGTCCGCAACGCGCACGCGGCGGCTTCGCTTACGGGGACTTGATCTCGATCGCGCTGCCGCTTCCGTCGATCGTCCTCAGCATCACCGGCCGCCGCCACACGCGCTTGATGTATTCGAGCACCTTGCCGGCACGCTCCACGTCGATGCCCCGGCCATCGCACTGGTGATCGTGCGCCAGCACCAGCGTGCCATCGACGTGCACCTCGGCCGCTGATATCGACGGCGCACCGAAATTGTACTTCGGCCGCGCCAGCTCCTCATGCAGCGCGGCCAGGTCCTCGGCCTGTACCCTGATGCTGCCGGAAGGCTCGGCCTTGTAACGAAACAGCTGCAGCTCGTTGGCGAGCTCGAGGTTGAGGTGATTGCGCACGAAGCTCGCATCGTCATCCTCCTGCATGGCCTTGCGCGCGGCGGTGAGACCCTGCTTCTCGACCAGGTCTTCCCAGATGGAGAAGCCGAGGTGATAGGGGTTGACCGCGAGCGCGACCTTCTCGCCGCTGGCGATGGGGCGCACCACGTCCGAATGACACTTGATGGCGTCCACATAGGCGTGCTGCGGCAGGAAATCCGCCTCGCGCAGCAGCCGCGCATGCCAATACGAGGCCCAGCCCTCGTTCATGATCTGCGTCGCGTACACCGGGTAGAAGTAGAAGCTCTCCTCGCGCACGGCGAGGAAGATGTCCCGCTCCCAGCCCTCGAGATCAGGCGCATATTGGGCGATGAACCACAGCAGGTCCTTTTCCGGATGCGGCGGGATGGGCGCGCGTCGCCGCACCGAGGCGTCCTTCGTCTCGGACGACTGGGGATCGAGGGCGGCGAATCGGCGGCCGAATTCCGACCCTTGCGTGTCGGACTTCGGGTCGAGATATTGCGGGTATTGCGGCCGGCGTATTTCGTGATTGAGATCGATGTGCTGCTCGAGCGCGAGCGCTGCATCCAGCACGGCCTCGACCTTCTCCTGGCCATGTTCCTCGATGGCCATGGCGATCTGGCGCGCATGGGCCGCGGCCTGTTCGACGATGTGCTCGCCCACCTGGCGCTGGCTGTCGTGAAAGATGAGATTGTTGCGGGAGAAATCCGCGTGCCCGAGCACATGGGCGGTCACCAGGATGTTCTCCGCGAGGCTGTTGCCGCCGGCGAGATAGGCGCGGCCCGGGTTGCCCGGGAACACCACCTCGAAGAGGCGCGAATGACCCATCCGATGCTGGATGAGCTGGCTGATGTAGCGAACGCCGAAGGACCAGTGCGGCATGCGCACCGGCAGTCCGTAGACGGCGATCTCCATCATGAAGGATTCCGGCACGGTCTCGAATTCGACCGGGTGGTAGGCGAGACCCTGCTTCACCGCGAGATCCTGGATGCGCGGCAGCAACTCCTGCCACTCGCTCATGTTCATGCGTCCGCCTTGGCCTGGTGGCTGAAGAAATGCCTCACGGCCGCCCAGATCTCCTCGTGCTGGCTCACCGCGAAGCTGCCGGCGGGCTGCCCCTGCTGGGCGAGCTCCTGAAAGAGCTGCGCGGTTTCGGTGGAGAGGTTTCGATGTCCGACGGGCGAGATCTCGAGGTAGCCGAGATAGCTCGCCTCCCCGGCGAGCTTCTCGAGCGCCTGGCGGGCATCGGCCCGGTCGTTCTGCACGTTGTCGCCGTCGGAGGCGTAGAACAGGTAGACGTTGTAGCGGCCCGGATCGAATCTTTCCTGCATGATCTCGACGACCTTGTTGAGGCCGGTGGAGGCGACCGTGCCGCCGCTGCCGCTCACCTGGAAGAACTGCTCCTCGTTGAATTCCCAGGCCTCGGTGGTGTGCGCGACGAACACCGTGTCGAGATGGCGATACTGACGGCGCAGTCCCTGAACCGCCCAGAAGAAGAAGGATTTGGCCAGTTGGCGATCCTGGTCCGACATGCTCCCCGAGACGTCCATCAGCATGAAGACGACGGCCTGCGTCGCCGGTTGCTCGCGCCGATTGAGCTGGCGGAAACGCAGGTCGTCGTCGGTGAAGGAGGGGCCCTCACTTTGCACCGCGCGCCGCTTGATCGATTCCTTGAGCGAGCGGCGGCGATCGAGTCGTGATCGTGCCCCGCGTTTGTCCCAACCTTCGCGCGTCCAGTCCGATTCCTCGGACTTGCCGACGCGGGCCTTCAGGTTGGGGAGCTGCATCTCTTCCCAGAGCCAGTCGACGATGTCGTCGATCTTGAATTCGAGCAGGAACTCGTAGCCGCCATCATCCCGACCGCCTTGCCCCTTGTCCTGACCGGCATCCTTCGCCGGCCGACCGAGCTGATCGCCCGGCTTGGCGGCACCCTGACCGACCCCGCTCTGTTGATCCGGCGGGCGCAACCGGAAGTGATAATGCTCCAGCATGCGCACCGGCACCCGGACGGTGCGCGTGCCGCCCGAGAGCACATCGCCGCCGGCGATGGCTTCCGGCAGGTGCTTGCGCACGGCCTCCCGCACCTTGTCGTTGTGGCGCAGCCAGTCGCGGGCGCCGCGCGAGAACAGGTCATACCACCCGTTGATCCGCGCGGCGCCCGACTTGTCGTCGCCTATTCCCAAGGCCGCTACTCCTGGGCGAGCAGGGTGGTGACGTAGTTCAGGGCTTCCTTGGCGCTGTGCTCGTCATAACCGTAGTCGCTGATCAGGCGTTGCTGCACCGCGGAGATCTTCTTGTGGGTCTCATCATCGGGTCGCGCCGAGGAGGTGACCAGCCGCAGGACGTCGCGCCGCTCGGCGAACAGGTACTGCTTGATCGCCTCCTGCATGCGCGCATGGCGGCTGAGTGAGAACTTCTCGCCGGCCTTGAAGGCGACCATGGCCTTGCGCACCACTTCCTGGCGGAAGGATTGCTTGCCCGAGTCGGACACCTTGATCTGCTCCTCGACCGAGCGCAGGAAGCGCTCATCCGGCGGACGCGATTCGCCGGTGATCGGATCCTTGACCTCGCGCTGGTCGAGCGAGGCCTCGACCTCGTCGAGATACTTCTCCAGAAGCTGCTGCGCTTCCTCCTCGAAGGAGGCGAACATGGAACGATGCACGTCCTCCTTGACCCAGCGGTTGTAGAACTCCTTGCGCGCGCTCACCAGGTGGTCCATCCAGGCCTTCTTCTGCTTGGCGTCCATGCGCGCATCGCTCTCGATGGCATCCTTGAGCGCCAGCAGCATTTCCATGCTGGTGAGGCTCTTGGCGTTGTTGTGCGTGATCGCATTGGAGATCGCATTCACCACGAATCGCGGGCTCACGCCGCCGAGGCCTTCATCCGGCGCCTCGGCCTTGAGCTTGCTCGCCTCCGTGTCGGCGAAGCCTTCGACGGTCTCGCCGGAATACAGGCGCAGCTTCTTCGACAGGTCGAGCCCTTCCTTCTCGGGCTTGGCGAGCCGGGTGAAGATGGCGAAGACCGCGGCAAGCTTGAGCACGTGTGGATCGAGATGCACCTGGCGGAACGCGGGGGCGCCGCTGACCAGCTTCTTGTAGATGCGCGCCTCGTCGAGATAGGACAGGGCATACGGCACCTTGATGATGACCATGCGGTCGAGCAGTGCCTCGTTTTCCTTCTCCTGCAGGAACTTGTTGAATTCCGCGAGATTGGTGTGCGCGAGAATGGTCTCATCGAGATAGATCAGCGGGAAGCGCGACACCTTGACGTTCTTCTCCTGCGTGAGCGTGAGCAGCAGGTAGAGGAACTCGCGCTTGACCTTGAGGATCTCGATCATCTCCAAGAGGCCCCGGCTCGCCGCGTACACGGCGCCCGACCAGGACCAGGCCCGGGGGTCTCCCTCATCGCCGATCTCGGCGACCTTGGACAGGTCGACCGAGCCGACCAGGTCCGCAATGTCGGCCGTGGTCGGGTCGTGCGGCGCATACGTGCCGACGCCGACGCGCGAGGCTTCCGAGAGGAAGATGCGCTCGACGGGCACCTGCAGGTAGTCGCCCTTGAATTCCCGGTCGAGCCGTTCGCGCGACCATGGGCTGATCTCCCCGGTGATGTCGACCCCGTAGGTATCGCGAAACGAGCCGCGCAGGCTGGCGGGAATCAGGTTGAGCGGCGACTCGTGCATCGGCGCGCCCTTGATGGCGTAGAGCGCGCCCGCATCGGTGCGGCTGTATTCCTCCAGGCCGCGCTTCAGCAGGATCGCCAGCGTCGACTTGCCGCCGGAGGGCGGCCCGAGCAGCAACAGGAGCCTCCGGCCGACGTCCGAGCCCGCGGCCGCCGCCTTGAAATAGTCGCCGACGCGGGTGAGCGGCTCATCGAGCCCGAACAGTTCCGAGCGGAACAGGGCCTGCGAGCGTGCATTCTCGTCGGCATCGGGCATTTCGCGCCCGTACCAGCGCAACATGTCCCAGACGTACTGGTGACTGGTGCGGGCCAGCGCCGCGGGATTCGGGGGAAGGATGGTGCTGAGGAAATCACCGAACGTACCGTGCCAGTGTTGTGCTTGATGCTGTCGGCTGTACGCACTGAGAGAGTCGATGAAGCTCGTGGGCGGATCGACATTCGAGAGGATCTTCTGCGATTGCATACTGGCTTTCCTCCGTCGGCGCAAACGTTGATCAGGAAATCCGGGGCGTGTTCACCTGCTGTTTCGACGATTCACTTGACATAGTCAGACTAAACTGAATGGCACTTACTTAAGTTTCCGACCATGACCCTGAGTTTGGATTCGACGACGCGCACGTGGTCGAGACTCTTTGAGCCAGTGGTAGGGTTTGGGCCGGCGTTTTCGGGCACGAGGCTCGATGCGGCCGGGACGATTATTCACCTTGGATTGAGCAATCAAACGGAACAGCAGATCGTTATGCGCCGCATCGCCTGCCAAGCGTTGCGAGATCCACTGAACCCACAGTTGCAGGGTGTGCTTGAAGCTGATGTCGCGAGGAAGCACGTGTGCGTTGAGCGCCGCTTGCGCCATCAACAAGCGAACGAGGTTGTAGGCCAATAAATGGACCCAGAGTTCCTTCTCGTTCATCTGCGCGGTACTACAACTGAGCACTTCCATGCCCAAGGTAGTCTTGAGGACACGAAGGTCGAGTTCGTTGTGCCAGCGCATCGCGTACAGCTCGGACAACTCGTTTTTGCTGACCTGCTTTTGATCCAGCATGGTGGTGACGAGTACTCGTTTACCCACCTTCACCTCGCGCACGGTGATTTGAGCGGGAAACTGCGCGTATTGATCCTTGCTCATCCATTGCGGTCGAATCAGTGGCTTGGACCACGAGACCACATGATCGCGGGTGCCGAGCAGCCGACCACGGCGAAAATCGGTGATGCGCGCCCCATTCTGGGCGAACAGAACATCCACACCCGCAGCCATCTGGGTGGCGATCAAGAAGTAGTTACAGTAAAACGCGTCGCCCAACAGGATATCGCCGCGGGTAAAAGCGCCCTGCAACTGGCGCAGCAATCCCAACTCGCTGTTCCCCTTGCCGCAAAATGGCCCGATCGCCGCGTCGATCACCGAGCCTGTGGCCAGGCAAATCACGCCCACGAAGCGGGCAATCGGGAAACCCACCCCGGCCGCTTGCGTGCTCAGCTGCGGGAAAACACGTTGGTTGTCTTCTGTGTCGGGCATCGAAATCCCAGTCCCATCGACCAGCTTGACCGTCCGACCGTGCCAGCGCCAACCCGACTCCGCCCGTTCGCTCAGCATGCGCCCGCTCTTGCGGGCCAGCTCCTGCACCATCGCAACCGTCAATCGCTGACGCGCCTTGCAGTACGCTCCAGTTCGGCTGCTGCACTCGCTCAATCCCTCCGCCGCGCGCCGCACTGCCCAGGCGTTCACCGCCTGTTGACACGAGCCGTCGGCACTCATCGCTTGGCCCATGAACATCGACAGCGTCACCGTCGGCGGATACAGCCGTTCGCGGTGCTCGGGCAAATGCGCCTCGGTTATCTCCAACAACTCAGGCCCCGTGAGCGCGTTGAAGAAGCCCATCGCATCGACGCCTCCAATGGCGCGGCGGATGCTTCTTTGATGTTGCTGGTATCCAAACTCGGCATTACGATTACTCAAGACTGGCCTCGCGGTTGTGGCAGACGCTGTGTGGTAACAACATCTTACCGATCTCGGCGGCCAGTCTTCCTCTATGTTTTCAATCCTTTAGCCGTCAGCGCTCATGCCGCTGTGGCTTAAGTAAGTGCCATTCAGACTAAACTCATTTCCATTGGTTCCGTGCCGTCTGCGTCACAGAATTGCAGGACTGACATGAGCGCCGGATGTGAGACTTGTCTCACGAAGTGACGGGGAAATCGTGCGTTGTGACCGTGCGGTGCTTGCCTGATCCGCCTCGCTAGCGTCGCGATCCGGCGCGGCGCGCGGGGCTGGCGCTCACTTCCGGCGCCACAGCCGTGCGCCTGCGCGCGGCCTCGGGCTGGTAGAGAATGCGCTCGAGGCGCAGCCGCCGCTCTCCGGCCGGTGAGCGAAAGATGATCTCCTCGCCCGCGCGGCGGCCGAGCAGCGCCGTACCGAGCGGCGCCAGCACCGAGAGCCGGCCGGCGAGCGTGTCGGCCTCGTCCGGCGGCACGAGCGTGAAAAGAGTGTGCACGTCGCGCTCGAGATCGCGCACGCCCACCCGCGAGTGCATGGTCACCACGTCCGCCGGCACCTCGTCCGACTCGACGACCACGGCGGTGGCGAGTTCGGCGCGCAGGGCTTCGAGGTGCTCCTGGTCGCGCTCACCGCCACGCTGCTGCGCCGCCAGCAGACCGTGCAGGCGGATCATGTCGGCTTCGGTCACCAGAATGGCTTGCTCGTGCATCGTTTGCTCTCCGTTGGGAGCGCAGCCGGGATGGCTGCGCGCACGGGTCTTTTACCGCTGCAACAGTGTTCCGTCCATTGGAATTAAAATTCGTTATGCTTCGATTTTACCTAAGGAAATCGCACGGCCGTGAAACGCCTCAACTACCAGCATCTGCTCTATTTCTGGACCGTCGTGCGCGCCGGCAGCCTGACTCGCGCTTGCGATGAGCTGCGGCTTTCCCCACCGACGGTGAGCACGCAATTGCGCCAGCTCGAGCAGCGGCTCGGCACGCCACTTCTCGAGCGCTCGGGCCGCAGGCTCACGCCGACCGAGGCCGGCAAGCTCGTGTTTCGATATGCCGGGGAGATCTTCGGGCTCGGGCGCGAACTCCTCGATACCCTGGAGCAGCGTCCGACCGGGCAGCCCATGCGCCTCGTGGTGGGGGTGGACGACGTGCTGCCCAAGGAGATCGCGCGGCGGCTGATCGAGCCGGCGCTTGCGCTCGATGTGCCCGTGCGGCTCGTGTGCCGCGAGGCGGGGCTCGAGCGATTGCTCGCCGATCTCGCCGTGCACGAAATCGACGTCGTGCTCTCGGATGCGCCGATGATGCCTTCCTTGAGCGTGCGGGCCTACAACCATCACCTTGGCACCTGTGGCGTCGAGTGGCTCGGCGCGCCGGCGCTCGCCGCGGCACGCCGGCGCGGCTTCCCGCGCTCGCTGGCTGGTGCGCCGGTGCTGCTGCCGACGGCCGACACCGACCTGCGGCGCAGCCTTGCGCAGTGGTTCGAACGGTTCGACCTGCGCCCGCAGATCGTCGGAGAATTCGAGGACTACGCGCTGCTCAGGGAGTTCGGGCGGGCCGGCCGCGGGCTCTTTCCGGCGCCTTCGGTGCTCGCCGCTCAACTGCGCCGTGAGGGCGGCCTGCGCCTGGTGGGCACTGCCGAGGGCGCCCGTAGCGCCTTCTATGCGATCTCGGGCGAGCGGCGCATCAAGCACCCGGCGGTGGTCGCGATCTGCGAGAGTGCACGGCGCGAGTTGTTCGCCTGAGGCCGGCGGGTGCCGTCTGCGGCCGGCGGGTACCGCCTTCGGTGATCCGCAATGGCGCAGCGGCCCGCATGCCGGTAACCTTGCCGGCCGTTTTCCACCGGTATTTCGGAAATCTGTGATCCAGGAGCCAGCAGCAGTGAGCATCGACGAGCGAGTCGCGACCATCATCGAGCAAGTCATCCGCCGCAACCCGGGTGAAGTGGAATTCCATCAGGCGGTGCGGGAGGTCGCCGAGACGCTCGGCCCCGTTCTGCACAAGCATCCCGAATTCTCCCAGTACAAGATCATCGAGCGCATCTGCGAGCCCGAACGTCAGGTCATCTTCCGCGTTCCCTGGCAGGACGACCGCTGCGACGTGCAGATCAATCGCGGCTTCCGCGTCGGCTTCAACAGCGCGCTCGGACCTTACAAGGGCGGCCTGCGCTTTCACCCCTCCGTTTACCTGGGCGTCATCAAATTCCTCGCTTTCGAGCAGATCTTCAAGAACGCCGTCACCGGCATGCCGATCGGCGGTGCCAAGGGCGGCTCGGATTTCGATCCCAAGGGCAAGAGCGACAGCGAAGTCATGCGCTTCTGCCAGAGCTTCATGATCGAACTCTACCGCCACATCGGCGAGTTCACCGACGTGCCGGCCGGCGACATCGGCGTGGGCGCGCGCGAAATCGGCTATCTCTTCGGCCAGTACAAGCGCATCACCAACCGCTACGAGTCCGGCGTCCTCACGGGCAAGAGTCCGGAGTGGGGAGGCGCGCTCGTGCGCAAGGAGTCCACGGGCTACGGCCTGATCTTCTTCGCCGAGGAAATGCTGAAGGCGCGCCGCCAGAGCCTCGAGGGACGCACGGCAGTGGTCTCCGGCTCCGGCAATGTCGCGATCTACGCGATCCAGAAGCTTCAGGAGCTCGGCGTAAAGGTGGTCGCGTGCTCGGATTCGGACGGGGTCGTGCACGACCCGGACGGCATCGATCTCGACACCGTCAAGCGCATCAAGGAAGTGGAACGCGGCCGCCTCGAGAGCTATGGCCGCGGCCGGGGCAGGGCGAAATACCTTGCCCAGGGCTCGGTGTGGGACATTCCCTGCGAGGTCGCGCTGCCCTGCGCGACGCAGAACGAACTCGATGAACGCGCGGCGAGAACGCTGGTGGGAAACGGCTGCCTGCTGGTGGCCGAAGGCGCCAATATGCCGACCACGCCGGGCGCCACACGCCTGTTCATCGACGCCGGCATCGCCTTCGGACCGGGCAAGGCGGCCAACGCGGGCGGCGTCGCCACCTCGGCGCTCGAGATGCAGCAGAACGCCAGCCGCGACACCTGGACCTTCGAGTTCACGGAGAACCGACTGCGGGAGATCATGCGCAAGATCCACGCCGACTGCTTCGAGACGGCCGATGAATACGGCAAACCGGGCAACTACGTGATCGGCGCGAACATCGTTGGATTCCTGCGCGTGGCGCGCGCGATGCTTGCCTTCGGTCTGGTCTGAAGCCGGAGCGCGGAGCAAGGATGTGTACATAAATCGTCTCTCCGTGGCCTGTTTTGCCGGCTATGTACACGTTTCGGGTTCTTGTGCCGATTGCCGGCGCTTGGCTGCGAGCCAATAGTGGGCGCGATCCGGCGGCAGCTGAGTTCACATGGACGGCCCCGATTCTCTATTCCATGACTTGCTGGAGAAGCGGGCAAAGCCTTTCCACGACAAGCGCGGCGGCTTGGGTCGCATCCCAAGTCTGCCCTGCAGCAAGCAACGGCGGAATGTCCGATAGGAACCGCTTTTCTTCCAGCTTCGAGGCGAGATTTTCCTCGAGCGCTGTCCGAGAGACGTGATGTCCACCCTGGTTCATGTAGCGCTGAAACGCGGCGACAATGCGCGCCGGATCGACGTCCTCCCGTGAAAGCGCGGTCGCGATATCGAACAGATCGCGGCCCTTGCGCCGTTGGTAAAGGGCGCGAAGCTTGGTGCCGAGGAGCTCATCGAGATCGTAAGTGGTGATGTCGCAGGTCCCGCTGAACCAGCGGGACGCAACTTCGAAGGGCACGTGCTGGATTCCGTGCTCCGCGAAATGTTCTCTTGTGTTCACTTCCACCTTGAGTCGAAGGGGCACCGGCGTTGGATCCTCGGAGGCAAAGCGGTAGTTGAACGTAACGCGGCCTTCGGTTTGTTTCCACTTCGCTGCGCCGAGCCACGGATCGAGCACCGTGCGCAGGGCGTCCATCACGGCTCCAGCGGGCTCTGCGCGCATTTGCACAAGGTCGATGTCCTCGGAATACCGCGCGGCGGGTGTCAGATACAGCTTGTAGAGCGCCGTTCCGCCGCGAAAGGCAAGGGCGTCGCGCAGTACGGAATGGGAGAAGATGTTCACCAGTGCGCGACAGATCACCAAGTCCTGTTCGACTTGGGCGTTGTCGGCCCACGGCGCATGGGAGCGCCACTCGGTGATGTAGTCGCGCGGGATCACGTCTCCGCCTCCACAGCGGCGTTGACGATAAGCTTCCAGTCGCGGTCGCGCAAACTGTCGATGGTGGGCGCGGACGGTACAAGGGCCGCCGATTCTCGGGCGTGCTTTCGCACATAGTCCTTGAGCAATTTCGCCTTCGGCGCTTCGCCGATGCGCTCAAGCAGATAGCCCAATCTCTGTACCCACGGCAACGGCGCGGTCGGGGCAATCGCTACAAGTTCATCGGCATCGAGTTTCTCAGCGAGTTCGGCAAGAATCGTCGCGACCGCATCGAGACCGCCGATGCAGGCTTCGTATCCGATCAGATCGAAGGCCGTGGCATCCGGCGTCGAGACGGCCACTGTGCCGCGTGGCGTATTGATGTCCTGGGTCGGTACGTCGACAACCCGCTTTCGAACGTGGAAGACGACGCGCACCTTGCCGCATTCGATCGGGCGGCGCGCTTTGCCAACCATGACCTGAAACTCTTGCGGTCGGTGATGCGCTGCGCCGTGGTACTGCGCGGCCGAG
The DNA here is from genome assembly GCA_046347195.1 of Steroidobacteraceae bacterium. Lineage (GTDB taxonomy): Bacteria > Pseudomonadota > Gammaproteobacteria > Steroidobacterales > Steroidobacteraceae > TMP-86. Next base: position 25,252 of record JAXMGQ010000014.1, on the reverse strand, counting down.
AGTAGGCCGGCGTAATACGGCGCTTTCGCCTGCCTCATCATGTCCGGGATAAACTGCTCGGCGGGCAGACTGCCAAGCGAGCGGTATTCGGGCGGCACAATCACGTAGAGCCCGCGCCCTGGGCTGGCGATCTCTCCTTTGCGACGAAGGCGGTTGAGCGCGAGCTTGACTGCATCGCGGGACGCCCCCAGCCGCTGACTCACGTCCTGGGAGGTGAAAAAGTACCGACCGCATTGCGCGAGCTGGGCGAGATGATCCCTCAAATAGACAGCGCTGCCAGATTTCATTCGCGTAAAGTATCAATCAATGATACTTTACGCAATCTAAATCGTAATAGTGACCCTGGAGCCTTTGGCGCTGCGGGATGCGCAGGAGACAGGAATCGCACAACATTTCCCCGGCCGGGACGCGGTGCTTGACCGTTCCGCACGCGACGATCTAGCTGATTTTTCCGTGCGACTTTGATTTGCAGGACCGCATTCCTTGGGCAAATTTCGCAGCCTCGGCTCGTATAATGGCTTCAAGATCCACGGAAAGTTGTTCGGCTCGCCGCACCAGGGGAGATGATGGCTATACCTCTGGAGCGACCCCAGTATTTTGTGTACACGATCGTGTACATAGTTGAGGAAGTGGTAGGTGTCTGAAGCTGAAATTACCAAGGAAATCAATCGCCGAAGAACTTTCGCGATCATCTCCCACCCCGACGCCGGCAAGACCACGCTGACCGAGAAGCTGCTGCTGTTCGGCGGCGCCATCCAGATGGCGGGCACCGTCAAGGGCCGCAAGGCCACGCGCCACGCGACCTCGGACTGGATGCGGCTGGAGCAGCAGCGCGGCATCTCGGTCACCTCCTCGGTGATGCAGTTCCCGTACCGAGATCGCGTCGTGAACCTGCTGGACACGCCGGGCCACGAGGACTTCTCCGAGGACACCTATCGCACGCTCACCGCGGTGGACTCGGCGCTGATGGTGATCGACTGCGCCAAGGGTGTGGAGGAACGCACCATCAAGCTGATGGAGGTCTGCCGGCTGCGCGACACGCCCATCATGACCTTCATCAACAAGCTGGATCGCGACGGACGAGCGCCCATCGAGCTGCTGGATGAAATCGAGAGCGTGCTCAAGATCCAGTGCGCGCCGGTGACCTGGCCCATCGGCATGGGTCGCGACCTGCTGGGCGTCTACCACCTGCTCGAAGACCGCATCTACGTGTACGTGTCGGAAGGGCGCGGCCGCGCCGGTTCGCATGAGACCATCGAGGGGCTGGACAGCGATGCGGCGCGCCAGTTCCTCGGTGATCGCTACGCCGCTTATTGCGATGAAGTCGAACTGGTGCGCGGCGCGGCCCCCGGTTTCGATCTCGAGCGCTATCGCGCCGCCCGCCAGACACCGGTGTTCTTCGGCTCGGCGGTGAACAACTTCGGTGTGGCGGAGCTGCTGGCCGCCTTCGTCGAGCATGCGCCGGTGCCGCAGCCCCGCGTGGCCACGCAGCGCAGCGTCGATCCGCAGGAAGGCAAGCTCACCGGCTTCGTGTTCAAGATCCAGGCCAACATGGACCCGGGGCATCGCGATCGCATCGCCTTCATGCGGCTGTGCTCGGGCCGCTACGCGCGTGGCATGCGCATGCACCATGTGCGGCTGGACAAGGATATCCGCGTCGCCGATGCGCTCACCTTCATGGCGGCTGACCGGGCGCAGGCCGATGAGGCCTTCGCGGGCGACATCATCGGACTTCACAACCACGGCACCATCAACATCGGCGACACGTTCACGGAAGGGGAGGAACTGCACTTCACGGGCGTGCCGAATTTTGCGCCGGAGATCTTCCGCCGGGCCGTGCTGAAGGATCCGCTGCGCATGAAGGCCCTGCAGAAGGGGCTCTCGCAGCTTTGCGAGGAGGGCGCCACCCAGCTCTTCAAGCCGCTGCGCAACAACGATCTCATCCTCGGCGCCATCGGCCAGCTGCAGTTCGAGGTCGTCACCTTCCGGCTGGCGGATGAGTACAACGTGCAGTGCGTGTTCGAGCCCATCAACGTCGCGACCGCGCGCTGGGTGCGCGGTGAGGATGCAAGGAAGCTCGAGGAGTTCCGCGACAAGGCCTACGAGAACCTCTCGCTCGATCACGCCGGTGAGCTCGTGTACCTCGCACCCTCGCGCGTCAACCTGTCCCTCACCGTCGAGCGCTGGCCGCAGATCCGGCTGATGGAAACCCGCGACCACCTCGCCACGGGGTAGGCTCAGGTCTTCATCGTTCGTCGCGACAGCCGCCGCACCGCGAGGCGCAGCGCGCGCACGGCGGCGGTGCGCGCGGCGGGGTCGCCGTCGCCGCGGCCGTAGCGAAGCTGCTCGTAGCGTTCGCACAGCGGGACCACCTGCGGCGCGATCGCCGGGCATTGCCTTCGAAGCTGCGCGCAGAGCTGTCGCGGGGTGCGATTCTCCTGTGCTGGGATTCCCAGGGGCTGGAGCCGGCGCTGCAATTCCTGCCACGCCGCCACCAGCGGATCACGGCTGCCGCGGGCGGCGTCACGGCGCATTTGCCAGCCCAGCCACAGGCTGGTGAGCACCAGCGCGAGGGTGAGGCTGATGACCAGCTTGTCGGCATCCGGCTCCGGCACGTGCAGGCGTTCCAGCAGCGAGTACTGCGACTGCTGGTCGTAGCGCAGGATGGCCTCGCGCCAGGCCTGGCGCAGCGCATCGAGCCGCAGCCGCAGGTCCGCAAGCCAGGGCGATCGCAGGTACCAGCCGCCTTCGCTCAATGCCTCGAGCGAGGGGACGCCTGCCGGTCCACGCTCGATGCGCTCGGGCGCGATCGCCGCCGTCGGGTCGGCGCGCACCCAGCCACGGCCCTCGAGCCAGATCTCGTTCCAGGCATGCGCATCGCTCTGCCGGACGATCCAGTAGCCGGCAAACCGGTTGAACGTCCCGCCCTGGTAACCCGTGACGATGCGCGCGGGAACACCGCCGGCGCGCATCAGCGCGGCGAAGGCGGAGGCATAGTGCTCGCAGAATCCGCGGCGGGTGTCGAACAGGAACTCATCGACCGGATCCTGGGCCAGCCGCGGCGGGCTGAGCGTGTAGTAGAACTTCTCGCGCCGGAACAGCTCGAGCACGGCCGCGGCGAAGTCCACATCGCTGGCCGAGGCCGCGCGAAGCTGCCGGGCGAGATCCAGCGTGCGCGGATTGCGATTGGCGGGGAGGCGGACCTGGCGCCGCCGGTCGCGCAGATCCCCGGCCATGTCGGCGACTGGGTGAGGGCCCTCCGGCGGCGGGCGCGACTCGATCATGAGATCCAGCGGGCGGGACACGGGCTCGGGCTGCATCAGCACCTGGTCCGGGGTGAGGAAGGCCCGCGGCGCGTCCCAGCGCAGGGGTTGCTCCAGCGCCAGCAGCCAGCCGTGCGAATGCGGCTCGAGGCTGATGCGGTATCGGTACGTGGCGCCGGCCGCAGGCGGGGCGGCGGAGGGAGGGGGCGCTGGCACATCGTCCATCGCGCTGCGCATCCAGCTGCGGCCATCGAACACATCCAGCACCGGACCGCGCCAGTACCGTTGCCGCGGTGGCGGCGGGGCGCCCTCGAACCTCACCCGCATCGCCACTTCATCCGACAGCGACAGCTCGGACAGGTCGCCCGGGCTCATGCGCTCGCCCAGTCCCGACCTCGCCGCCGATTCGGAAGACGGCAGGTGCCAGAGCGGGCCTGCGAAGCGCGGGAAGAACAGCCACAGCGCGATGGCCAGCGGCAATGCGAGCAGGAGCAATCGTGCCGCGAAGCGCAGCGCGGGCCACATCCGCGGCGCGGGCTGCGCCAGCGTGAATCGCAGCAGCACGCCGGTGGTCAGCCAGGCCGCCGCCAGCAGGTACAGCAGCAGGCCCAGCGAGGTGCCGGTGAGAAGCGAGGCGAGGCAGAGGAAGTACACGATCATCGCGATGATGCGCATGTCGCGCAGCGTGCGTGCCTCGAGGAACTTGAGGCCAGCCATCAGCGCGAGCAGCGCCGACCCGGCGGTGATGCCGTTGAAGGTGTGGAACTGCAGGAACAGCAGGGCGATGGCGATGCCCGAGACGGCCAGGCGCAGCAATGCCGGTGGCAGGTCGCGCGAGGCGCGCGCCAGCGCCAGGCGCATCAGGATGGCGGCGGCGATGGTGAGGCCGATCCAGGCCGGCAGTCCCGGCAGCGCCGGCAGCAGCGCGCAACCCAGGGCTGCCGCCATCCACGCGAGCCGGTCGAAGGGGATGCGCTGCGCGCTCATGGCGCCGTGAACCCCGCCAGCGCCCGCAGGCAAGCGCGTCGATGCGCGGCGCCGCTGCCCAAGGGCACGCGCTGGCCGGGAAGCCGCAGGCCATAGCGCGCACCCCGCGCTTCCCGATCCAGCAGCCAGCGGCAGAGCTGGGCGAGCCTGTCCTCCGCAGCCAGGCCGCCGAGAGCCTCGTAGTCGAGCCAGGCCGGGTCGGCTTGGGGCTCGGCATAATGGCGCACCGCCGCGGGTTGGCCGCGCGCGATCACCTTCCAGGCCATGTGCTTGAGCGCATCACCCGGCCGGTATTCGCGCAGCCCCGCGAACTCCTCATCGCCCTGCCGGCTGCCGGCGCGACCCTGCCCGGCGCCGGTGGTGCTGCTCGCCTCGCGCTCGCCGCGAGGAGCGGGCGCCACATGGATGCGCAACGGGACGTGGACGTAGGTCCAGGCGCGGAACCAGCCGAAGGGAAAGCGCGTGCGCAGCTCCCACTGTCGCAGTTCGAGCACGCCGCGACGCTCGCAGGGGACCACCACCTGCACGTAGGCCACCGCCCCTTCCCGCAGGTGCACGATCGCAGGTTCAGCCCCCTCGCAGCGGATCTCGAGGTCGTAGCGGTCGATGCCGGCCGCGTTGCGCAAGGTGAATGGCAGGAGCGCGGTGCCGCCGGCGAAGCCATCGGCATCGCTCCGCACATCGACCACCACGTCGAGCAGGTTGCGGTGGCAGTGATGCATGGCCACGATGGCGAGGCTCGCCATCAGGAAGGCGAAGCCCAGCGCCAGGTTGCTGCCATAGTTGAGTCCGGCCACCAGCATCGCGACGAGCATCATGGCGAGCACCGCGCCGAAGCGCGTGGGCAGGATGTAGATGCGCCGCCGGCCGATGCGGTGGGGAAGCCGGTCCTCGCCGTGGCGCCGCGCGGCCCAGCGGCGCAGCCTTGCGGCGAAGGCCCGTTGCAGGCTCATCAGGGAATGGCGACAGCCTCGAGCAGCACCGGTGCGGCTCGGCTGCCGTCCTCGCGGGGTCCGATGCGGTGCTCCACCACGGGCTCGAGCACCGCCTGAACGTCATCGGGCAGCACCGCGTCGCGCCCGTCGATCATCGCCCAGGCGCGGGCGGCGCGCAGCAGCCCTATCCCCGCGCGGGGCGAGAGGCCGTGGCGGAATCCGCCGTGGGATCGCGTATGCGTCAGCAGCGCCTGCACGTAGTCGAGCAGCGCGGGCGCCACGTGCACGGCGGTGACCGCCGCCTGCAGTTCGAGCAGCACCGGCACCGGCAACGCGGGCGGCATGGCGTCGATGAGCTCGCGCCGGTCGACGCCCTGCAGCAGTTCGCGCTCCACCGTCTCGTCCGGAAAGCCGATGCGCACGCGCATCAGGAAGCGGTCGAGCTGCGACTCGGGCAGCGGGAAGGTGCCGGCCTGCTCCTGCGGATTCTGGGTGGCCACCACGAAGAACGGACTGGGCAGTTCGTAGGTGTTGCCATCGAGCGTGACCTGATGCTCCTCCATCGCCTCCAGCAGTGCGCTCTGCGCCTTGGGCGGCGCGCGGTTGATCTCGTCGGCGAGCACGAGCTGGGCGAAGATGGGACCGCGCTGGAAGCGGAACTGTCCCGAGTCCCGCTCGAAGATGGAGACGCCCAGCACATCGGCGGGCAGCAGGTCGCTGGTGAACTGCACCCGCTGGAAGGAAAGCCCCAGCGCGCGGGCGAGGGCGTGTGCCAGGGTGGTCTTACCCACGCCGGGTATGTCCTCGAGCAGCAGGTGGCCACGTGCCAGCAGGCAGGCCATGCACAGCCGGATCTGGCGTTCCTTGCCGAGCACGATGCCGCCGACCCCGCTCAGCACCGGCTGCAGCCGGCGCTGCGCCTCGCGCACCGCCTCGCCGGCCGCGGGACTCATGGGACGCGCAATGCCTCGACCCGTTCGCGCTGGCGGTCGAGCTGCAGGATCTCGCCGCGAAGCTCCTCGGCGCGGGCGCGGTCCTTGGCGACCACCTCGGCCGGCGCATTCGACATGAACTGCTGGTTCGACAGCTTCTTCTCGATCGGACGCAGCTCGCCTTCGGCCTTGCCACGCCGGCGCATCAGGCGATCGAGCTCGGCCACCGGGTCGATGAGCCCGGCCATGGGCACGAGCACCTCGAGCTTGCCCACCAGCGCGATGGCGGCGATGGGAGCCGCCTCGCCGGCAGCGAGCGGCTTTGGAGGATTCACACCGGCCAGCCGGTTGAGGTACAGCCCGTGCTCGGCCAGCCGGCGCAGGTCCTGGGCATCGGCGTTCTGCAGCAGCACCTCGAGCCGCCGCGAGGGCGCGATGTCCATTTCCCCGCGGATCTGCCTCACGCCGAGGATGAAATCCATCACCCAGCGCATGTCCGCCACGGCCAGCTCGGCTGCATCGTCGCGCACCGACGGGCCGCCTGCCTTCGGGAAGGCCGCGCGCATGATCGTGCCGGTGTCGGTGACGCCCGCCACCGGCGCGACCCGCTGCCAGAGTTCCTCGGTGATGAAGGGCGCGAGCGGATGCAGCGCACGCAGCGCGGTCTCCAGCACGCGAACCAGCGTCAGGCGCGTGCCGCGGCAGGCGGCCTCATCGGCGTTCTGCGCATTGAGCACCGCCTTGGACAGTTCCACGTACCAGTCGCAGTAGTCGTTCCAGATGAACTCGTACAGCGCCGCGGCCACCGCATCGAGCCGGTACTCGGCGAAGCCCGCCTGCACGCGCGCGAGCGTCGCGTCGAGCTGCGCCTGGATCCAGCGGTCGGCGAGGCTGAAGGTCGCGCCCCGTGGCTCGAGCGATCCGGCCTCGACGTTCATCATCACGTAGCGGGTGGCGTTCCACAGCTTGTTGCAGAAGTTGCGGTAGGAGTCGACCCGCGCCAGGTCGAAACGCAGGTCGCGGCTCTGCGTCGCGAGCGAGGCGAAGGTCAGGCGCAGCGCATCGGTGCCGAAGGCGGCGATGCCCTCGGGAAACTGCTTGCGCGTGGCCTTCTCGATGGCGGGCCGCATCTGCGGCTGCATGAGTCCCGTGGTGCGCTTGGCCAGCAGGTCGGCGAGCGAGATGCCGTCGACGACGTCCAGCGGGTCGATGACATTGCCCTTGGACTTGGACATCTTCTGGCCGTCATGGTCGCGGATCAGGCCGTGCACGTACACTTCGCGGAACGGCACGTCACCGGCGAACTTCAGGCCCATCATGATCATGCGGGCCACCCAGAAGAAGATGATGTCGAAGCCGGTCACCAGCACCGAGGTCGGATAGTAGCTGGCCAGTTCGCGGGTGGACTGCGGCCAGCCCAGCGTCGAGAAGGGCCACAGAGCCGAGGAGAACCACGTGTCGAGCACGTCCTCGTCGCGGCGCAGGGGCAACTCCGCCGCCAGCCCATGGGCGCGGCGCGCGTCGGCCTCGTCGGTGCCGACGTACTGGTTGCCGCGCTCGTCGTACCACGCCGGGATGCGGTGTCCCCACCAGAGCTGGCGGCTGATGCACCAATCCTTGATCTTGTGCATCCAGTCGAAGTACACCTTGCTCCATTGCTCGGGGACGAAGCGGATGCGCCCGTCCTCGACCGCGCGGATGGCGGGGTCGGCGAGCGGCTGGATCTTCACGAACCACTGATCCGTGAGCAGCGGCTCGAGCACGACGCCGGTGCGGTCGCCGCGCGGCACCGTCAGCTTGTGGTCCTCGGTGCGCGCGAGCAACCCTTGTGCGCCCAGGTCCTCGAGGATGCGCTTGCGCGCCTCGAAGCGATCCAGGCCCCGGTAGGCCGGCGGCGCCTGTTCGTTCAGCGCGGCCTCCGGGGTGAACACGTTGATCAGCGGCAGCGCGTGCCGCTGGCCCACCTCGTAGTCGTTGAAGTCATGCGCCGGGGTGATCTTCACGCAGCCGCTGCCGAAGGCCGGGTCCACGTAGTCATCGGCGATGATCGGGATCTCGCGTCCGGTGAGCGGCAGCTTGACGAGCTTTCCCACCCAGTGCCGGTAGCGCTCGTCCTCCGGGTGCACCGCCACCGCGACATCGCCCAGCAGCGTTTCGGGCCGCGTGGTCGCCACGATGAGTGCTCCGGAACCATCGGCGAGCGGATAGCGCAGGTGCCAGAGGTGGCCGGGCTCTTCGTGGGACGCGACCTCGAGGTCCGACAGGGCGGTCTTGAGCACCGGATCCCAGTTGACCAGCCGCTTGCCGCGGTAGATGAGGCCCTCGCGGTACAGCCGCACGAACACCTCGGTCACCGCGCGCGACAGCTCCGGATCCATGGTGAAGCGGTCGCGGCTCCAGTCCACCGAGGCGCCGAGGCGGCGCATCTGGTTGGAGATGCTGCCTCCCGACTGCGCCTTCCATTGCCACACGCGCTCGACGAAGGCCTCGCGCCCGAGGTCGAGCCGGCTCCTGCCCTCGGCATTGAGCTGGCGTTCCACCACCATCTGGGTGGCGATGCCCGCATGGTCAGTGCCGGGCTGCCACAGCGTGTCGAAGCCGCGCATGCGATGGAAGCGCGTCAGCGCATCCATGATGGTGTCCTGGAACGCGTGCCCCATGTGCAGCGTTCCGGTGACGTTGGGGGGCGGGATGACGATGCAGTAGGGCTGACCGGCGCCGCTGGGCGCGAAGGCCCCCTGTCGTTCCCAGAGGGAGTAGAGCCGTTGTTCGATGTCGTGCGGGGAGAAGGACTTTTCCATGGCCCGGGCAGTATAGCGGGTCGCGGAAATCTGGCAGCGCCTTCAAGCGCTGCCGCATCGCTCCCGCGCCTTTGGAATCTTCAGCGCCGGGTCGTCGTGCCCGGGCCCTGCACCTGTTCGCGCAACGCCTTCTCCACCAGTTCCGGGAGCTGCGCCTTGAGCCGGTCGAGCACGCGCTCGAGCAGGCTCGCTTCCATCTCCTTCATCGCCTGGTGCAGCAGCGCATCGGCGAGCTTCAGCGTCTCGGTGACGATGGCGTGCTGCGCGGCCTCGAGGTTCACCCGCGGCGTCGCGGGTCCCTGGCCCACGGCCTCGGTGAGCACCGGAATCTCGCGGGCGAATTGCGGCGGTTCGTTCATGCGCCGATCTGGTGGGTCTCGAGCGGCCATTGCCGGTCGCGGTACTGGCGGAAGCGCTCGCGCCCGCGGCGCAGCCGCTCGGGATCCTCGTCCATGATCTCGGCGATGCGCGCGAAGCGCTGCAGCGCGTCGGGCTCGCAACCGGCGAGATTCAGCACGAGGTCCGCTGCGGGAACCCGCGCCGGGTCGAGCGCGATGTGCACCGGCGTGAGCGGATCGGGAAGGGCGGCCTCGCGCAGCAGCGCATGCGGCACGAAGGAGTCATCATCGAAGGTCCACAGCAACTCGTCGAGCTGGCGCGCCTGGCCCTCGTCGGCGGCGAGCAGCAGCACCGCGAGCTGGCGCTGGTAGGCCTTCTCCACCAGCCGACAGGCGAAAACCTCGCGCGCGCGGGCTTCAGCGCCCTTCAACACGTAGAAGTCGACGCGCTCGGTCACCGGCCCCTGGCCCGGCTGAGCAGGAAGTCCACGAGCAGCGGCACCGGCCGGCCCGTGCTGCCCTTCTGTGTGCCGCCCAGCCACGCGGTGCCCGCCACGTCGAGGTGGGCCCAGGACAGGTCCTTGGCGAACTTGGACAGGAAGGAGGCCGCGGTGCAGGCGCCGCCTTCGCGGCCGCCGACGTTTGCGATGTCGGCGAAGTTGCTCTTGAGCTGGTCGGCGTACTCCTCGCCGATGGGCATGTGCCAGGCGCGATCGTCCGCGCGTTGGCCGGCGGCGAGCAGTTCACGCGCCAGTGCCTCATCGTTGCTCATGAGTCCCGAGAGGTGATTGCCCAACGCGACCACGCAGGCGCCGGTGAGCGTGGCCACGTCGATGACGGCGGCGGGGGAGAACCGCCGGCAGAAGGTGATGGCATCGCAGAGGATCAGCCGGCCTTCCGCATCGGTGTTGAGGACCTCCACGGTCTGCCCGGACATGGTGGTGACGATGTCCGAGGGCTTGACCGCGCGCCCGCTGGGCATGTTTTCGCACGCCACCGCGACGACGATGAGGTTGATGCGCAGCTTAAGTTCGGCCACGGCCCGAAGCGTGCCGAGCACGGCGGCGGCGCCGCTCATGTCGAACTTCATCTCGTCCATGCCTGGCGGATCCTTCAGCGAGATGCCGCCGGAGTCGAAGGTGACGCCCTTGCCGATCAGGACCACCGGGGCTGCGCTCTTGCGGCCGCCGCGGTATTCGCAGACGATCAGCCGCGGAGGCTCCTCCGAGCCCTGCGTGACCGCGAGGAATGCGCCCATCTTCAGCGCGCGGATCGAATCCTCGTCGTGGATCTTCGTGTGGACGGCCGGGAACTCCTTCGCCAGGTTCTGCGCGCGGGTCGCCAGGAACTTCGGCGTGCACACGTTGGGAGGCAGGTTGGCGAGATCGCGGGCGAAGGCCATGCCGTTGGCCAGCGCCTGCCCCACGATGAGCCCCTGCGCGGCGGACTTCGGCGCCCGCGCATCGGACAGCGCCGCCTGCACCTGGGCCAGCCGCGGGGGCTTGGGCTTGGGCGGGGTCTTCAGATCGGGGATGCGGTAGGCCTGGTGGCAGAAGACTTCGGCCACGATGCGGCTCTTGTGCTGCGCGTCGAGGTCCGGGACGCTCTCCTGCGGCAGGTGGACGATGGCATCCCCGGCGCCGGTGCGCGCCAGCGCGGTCGCCGCCGCCTGCACCGCCTTGCGGTACTGCTTGCGGCCGAAGGCTGCCCGGGACCCCAGGCCCACCAGCAGGATCCGCTCGGCCGCGGACCCCGCCATGCCCACGAGCAGCAGCGTGTCGGCGAGCTTGGCCGCGAAATCGCCGGCCGAGCACAGGCCCTGGATGCGGCCCTGGACCTGCGTGTCGAGCTGGCGGGCGGCGGATCCCAGGTCCGCGTTTTCGTAGATGCCGACCACGGCGCAGCCGGTCTTGCTGCGTGCCTTGGGATCCACCAGGGTGTTGAACTGCATGCTGTCCTCGTCGTTGCGATCCCGGCGCGACGTCCTGCGCGCCCTTCGTCACAGTTTACTCGATTACGCCAGCTCTTTAAGCTTCTTCCAATGAAATGGACCATCGAGCGCTACGTGCTGCGCGAGGTTGCTCAGTCGTGGCTGGCGGTGACCGGCATCCTCGTGGCCATCATCCTGTCGAACCAGCTCTCGCGCGTCCTGGGACAGGCCACGGAGAACCAGTATGGCCGGCACGTGGTGGCCGAGCTCATCATGCTGGGTTCGGTGATGAACCTGTCGATCGTCGTCCCCGTGGGACTGCTGCTCGCCATCGTCCTGTCGCTCGGCAGGCTCTACCACGACAGCGAGATCGCGGCCCTGCAGGCCTGCGGCTACGGTCCGGTGCAGATGCTGAAGCCGCTGCTGGCCTTCGCGGCGGTGATCTCGCTGGGCCTTGCCTGGCTGTCCTTCGTGCAGGTGCCGCTCGCCGACCTGCACGCGCAGGCGCTGAAGGCCTCCGCCATCCGCAATGCGCAGTTCGGCTCGCTCGATGCCGGCCGGTTCCGCACCTTCAGCAAGGGCGATGCGGTGTTCTACGCCGAGAGCGTCGATCACCGGGGTGTCCTGCACAACGTGTTCGTGCAGCGTGACGTGCATGGCACGATGGAACTCGCGCTGGCCGAGACCGCGACCTACACCGCGGGTCCCACGGACGCCACGCACCTGGTGACGCTGTTCAACGGACACCGTTACGAAGGCGTGCCGGGGCGGGCGGATTTCCGCGTGATCGAATTCCGGGAGCACGGCATCCCGGTGGTCGCACCGGCATCCGCATCGCGCAAGGTCGATCCCGACACCAAGCCCACCCGCGATCTGCTGGGTTCCCGCGCGCCCGAGGACATCGCGCAGCTGCAGTCGCGCATCTCCACGCCCTTGATGGCGCTGGTGCTCACGCTGATCGCCGTCCCCTTGAGCCGCCTGCGTCCGCGGCAGGGCCGGTATGGCCGCGTCGGCTTCGCCATCCTCGTGTACTTCGTCTATTCCAACCTGCTCACCGCCGCGAAGGTGTGGGTGGAGAAGGGGGAACTCTCCCCGCTGGTGGGCGTGTGGTGGGTCCACCTGCTCGCCCTCGGGCTCGGGCTGTTCCTCGCCTTGCGGCAAAGCCCGCCGCGGTTCTGGCTGAACCGGCGCTCCGCTGCCGCATGAACATCATCGACCGCTACCTGTACCGCACCGTCATCATCTACACGCTGATGGTGATGGCGGTTCTCATGACCCTGGGTGCGCTGTTCGTGTTCATCAGCCAGCAGAGCGACATCACCGCAGGCGGCTTCACCACCGCCGATGCGCTGCTGTTCACGGCGCTGAATCTGCCGCAGCAGGCGTTCGAGCTGCTGCCCATCGGCGCCCTTATCGGCGCGCTGATGGGGCTCGGGAACCTCGCGGGCAACAGTGAGCTCGTCGTCACCCGCGCCTCCGGCATCTCGATCTGGCGGGTGGCCTGGCCGGTGGGGCTGGCGGGGCTCACGCTCGCGGTGTTCATGTATGCGCTGGGTGAGTTCATCGCCCCGCCCATGTCGCAGTACGCGACGCGGGAGAAGGCCACTGCGACGATGTCCGGCGTGAGCTTCGCCGGCGGGCAGGGAGCCTGGATCAAGGACGGCAACCGCATCCTGCGGGTGCAGACCGGCGACATGGAGCAGGTGCTCGGGGGCGTGTACGTGTTCGAACTGGCGAGCCCCAGCCGCCTGGCGCAGGTGCAGCGTGCGCAGAGCGTGTCCATCGCCGACCGTGGCCGGTGGCGGCTCGAGAACGTCGCGAGCTCGAGCTTCGGTCCATACCGCATCACGGCGTATTCGCGGCCCCAGGTGATGATCACCTCCACGATCAATCCGGAGTTCCTCGGCCTGGCCGCACTTGATCCCTCGCTCCTCACGCTGCGCGGACTGGCCACCTACATCGACCACCTGCGCCGCAACAACCTCAACACCGCCTCCTACGAGATCGGCTTCTGGTCGCGCATCGCCCGCATGGTGGCGGTGGTCGTGGTGGCGCTGCTCTCGCTGCCCTTCGTCTTCGGCCCGCTGCGCTCGACCGGCACCGGTACCCGCACGGTCATCGGTGTGCTGCTCGGCGTGGTGTTCTTCCTCGCCAACCGCACCATCGAGAATGGCGGTGAGCTGTTCGCACTGAATCCCGCGCTGGTCGGCTGGCTCCCCACGGCGGTGATCGGCGTGGGCACCTTGATCGCAGTGGCCCGCACGCGTTAGTGTCGATGCGCACGGCGCCCCGCGGGCGCAGGGAGGCACACATGAAAGGACGGACGACCCGCAGGTCCATGGCCTGGTACGGCTGGCTCCCCGACCTGCCCGATCACCGGGACCGCGCCTACCAGTTGCGAGCGCTCGCCCGCCGCGCGCTGCCGCGCAGCATCGATCTGCGTGCCGGCTGCTCGGCCATCGAGGATCAGGGCGCGCTCGGGAGCTGCACGGCCAATGCGCTGGTCGGTGCGCTCGAGTTCCTCGAGATCAGGGACGGACTGCGCGCGGCCGACCTGTCGCGCCTGTTCGTGTACTACAACGAGCGCGTGATCGAGGGCACGGTAAGCCAGGATTCTGGCGCCATGCTGCGCGATGGCATCAAGTCGCTTGCCCGCCAGGGCGTGTGTCCCGAGCGTTCGTGGCCGTACCGGATCGCGCGGTTCGCGCAACGCCCGGGCACGGCCTGTTATCGCCAGGGTCTCGCGCACCGGATCACGGTCTATGAGCGCCTGGACACGCTCGCCGACATGCGCAACTGCCTGGCCTCGGGTTTCCCCTTCGTCTTCGGCTTCACGGTGTACGAAAGCTTCGAGTCAACCACGGTTGCCCGCACCGGCCAGGCGAACATGCCGCGGCGGGGCGAGGCCGTGCTCGGCGGACATGCGGTGTGTGCGGTGGGCTACGATGATGCCAACCGGCGCTTCCTGTGCCGCAACTCCTGGGGCACACGCTGGGGCCAGGGCGGCTATTTCACGATGCCCTACGCCTACCTCGAAGACCGCAACCTGTCGGATGACTTCTGGACGGTGCAGCGCGGCTCGGGTCTCTAGTGAATCGAGACATCAGGCGAGCCTGACCACCCGCGTGCGGCTCAGGCGATCCTGCCAGGCAAGCCCGTCGGGGTCCAGGTACAGCCACAGCACGCCCAGCCCGCCCGCGGCCCAGGCGAACACCCCCACGGCCCAGCGCAGCAGCAACTGCATCGTGGAGGGGGGCGCGCCATCCTCGCCCTGCACGCGCAAGCGCCAGGCGCGCATCCCGAGGGTGTGGCCCGTCCGCCGGCAGCTCACCACGTAGTAGGTGGCGATGATGGCCAGCTCGCCGCCGTGGTACAGGTAGACCCATGCACCGATGTTCTGCCGGACGAGCGCCTTGCCCTGCGAGGCGAACAGCGCGAGTGCCGTATAGAGCAGCAGGAAGGCCAGCACCAGCAGCGCATCGTACAGGAGCGCCGCGAACCGCCGGCCGACGCCGGCGTTCACGGGGTCGATGAGGGGGGCTTCGGGCCTGCGACCGGTCGTTTCGCGGACGGCTTGGATGCCGGCGCCGGCTTCGCGGGCTTCGGCTTCAGCAGTTGCTCGAGCGGCCGGAACACCGCATCGTATCGATAGCCCGGCAGTTCGTAGGCGCGCCCTTCGCTGCGGGTGTTGAGCGCCGCATCCTTCGAGGAGTGCAGCATCACCCAGTGCTTCTCTCCCGCCACCACGCCGGTGATGGTGAGGATGCTGCCATCGTTCAACTCGAGCTCGGCGATGCTGGGCTTGCTGAAATCGATGCTGGCGGCGGGCGCCACATCATCGGCGGGCACGCCGCTGTAGGTGGTGGGCGAGGGCGCGAGGGTCGCGGCATCGGCGGCTTCACGACCGGGCGGGACGGCCTCGAGCCTGAACCCCGCGGTGTCGCTTTCCGGCTTCGCCGCCGGCGCCGGGGAAGCGGCGCCCGGGGTCTTCCCGGCGGCAGCATCGGCAATACGCCCGATGCGGTAGCTGCCGCCGTCCGCGAGCTTCATGCGTACGCCCTGGATCCGCTCCGGCGCGACCTCCAGCAGCTTCCCGTCGATCCAGTCGCGGGTCTCGGACTCGACCGGGATGCCTGGTTCCACCGAGTAGCTCGGCGCCTCGCCCGCACGGCGCGCGTAGTTGCCGTTGCCGGCGGGCTTGCCGATGATCACCGTGGAAGTCTTCGCCGGTGAGACGAGCGTGACGGCCGTGCCGCCGGCGCCGGGTGCGGCCGTGTCCTCCACCCCGAGCACCGCGTAGCTCGCGGCGTTGGAGGTCTTGGGCTCGATGACCTTCGCCTCGGACAGGGCCAGCAGGAGCTTGCGGATCTTGCCGAGGTCGGCCGGATAGTCGTTGCGCTCGGCCACCACCCACCGGCCCGGCCCCAGGCGCCGCAGGGTGGCGCCCGGCTTGTCGCCTGCCTTGCGCAGGCGGATCTCGGTGATCGAGTCGAGCTGTGCCGCCAGCGCCGGCAGGAACAGGCCGCCACGCGGGTCCCGGTCGAGGTGTGGCAGCGAGCTCAGGTACATGGCACCGGCGATCGCCAGGATCGCGGCCGCAAGGATCAGCAGGAAGCGTTGCAGCGTCATGTGGAGAGGCTCCCGGCGCCGCTGCGGCGCCGCCGGCGCGCCGCCAGCGTGAGAAAGCCGGCGATGGCCACGAGCAGGGGCACGAGCCCGATGTTGATCGCCTTGAGCCAGGCGCTGAGGCGCTCGATGTCGACGTCGAGCCCGCGCTGGGTCTCGCGCAATTCCTTGCGCACGCGGTTCTTCTCCGCCGTGAACCGCTTCAGCTCCGCTTCCTGTTCCGGCGTGAGCAACATCGAGGACTGGTCGTTGCGCTTGGACTGCAGCTCGGCGAGCCGGCCTTCCGTCTGCTTGAGCTCCGCCTCGAGCTGCTGCGCCTTCACGCGAAGCCGGTCGTCCGCACGGCGCTTGAGCTCCTCCACGCGCTGGAATGGCCTGCTGAAGCTGGCGCGGCCGCGGATGCTGATCAATGCGCTGCTGCCGCTGAGGTTGTCGAGCAGGTTCGCCACCCAGTCACCGTTGTTCGCGAAGGCCTGGGAGACGCGCTGGCCGAACAGTTCGCGCGTCTGCACCCACAGGAAGTCGTTCAGCAGGTCGGTGTCGGCCACCACCACGATATTGGCCGGTGTGCGCGAGCTGGCGAGGTGTGCCGCCGGCGGGCCGCCGGCTGGCTTGGCATCGGCCGGCGCGCCGCCGGGAAAGGCGGAGGGCAGGGTGCCGGTGATGCGGGCCGCGAGCGTGTAGCGCTGGCCCGTCGGCTTGAACCCGTCGCGCAGCGATGCCGGGTCGGTCAGCATCGAGAATTTCTCCACCGGGAGTGGCGCCGCTTCTTCCGAACTCGTCAGGAGCGGTGTGAACTGGCCCTTCGCGCCCGCGATCGGGGCGAAGAAACCTGCGGTGGCGAGATTGATGTTGTCCAGGGACGCGGTGACGACATCCTTCGGATCCATGTTGGCGTGCCGCAGGCCGAGGATGCCGATGTGGCGCACCGGGCCGCCCGTGGCGCTTGCGCGAACTTCGAGCCCCAGTTTCGCATCGCCGATCACCTTGCGCGGATCGTACTGGACTCCCCAGGCCGCCAGGAGCGGTGCGAGGTTCGAGGAATGGTCGGCGAACGCTGCCGCCATGGGGTTCTGCGGATCCTGCCCGCTGCTGTCGGCACCGGAGCTCGGATCCACGAAGGCGAGCAGACGCCCGCCGCGCATCACGAACTGGTCGATGGCGTACAGCGCCTTGGGCGAGAGGTTCTTCGGGTGCACCAGCATGAGCACATCGACATCGTTGTCGATGTGGTCGGCATCGGCAGTGAGGGACCTCACCGTGAAGAGCTGCTCGAGCTGGGCGATCACCGCCCAGGACTCGCCCATCTGGCCGGTCTGCGGATTGAACTGGCCGCTCAGGGGCAACGAGCTCAGCAGGCCCACCACCGGCTTCTTCGGGTGCGCGAGTTCGTGCAGGAGCTTCGCGACGTCGTACTCGAGGAACTGCTCGCGGTCGGGCTGGAAGCTCGGGATCACCGAGCGGCCGTCGGTGGAATTGGTCCCGGCGAGGCCGAAGTACAGCGCATCGCCGCCACCGCCGGTGAGCGAGGTCAGGCCGAAGTCGGCAGCGCGGTCCTCTTCCTCGGAGAAGGGCTTGGGATCGATGCTGCGCAGGCGGATCTTGCCATTGGAACGCGCGGCGATCTCCTCCAGCAGTTCGCCGACGCGGTTGGCGTAGGGCAGCACCAAAGGCGCCTGCTTGCCGGCGGATTCGCGCGAGAAGTAGTAGTAGAGATTCACCGGTTCCTGGATCTCGGCGATGGTCTGCCGGGTTCCCTCGCTCAGCGTGAACAGCCGGTTCTGCGTGAGGTCGAGCCGCACGCCGCGGACCAGCAGGTTCGACAGCATGACCACGCCCAGGAACAGCAGCGCCAGCGCCGCAAGGCCCCCTAGACCTGCGAATCGACGTGAAGTTGCATCAGCCATGGTTCAATCCGCCTTCTTCAGGTCGAGCACCACGGCGGTGGCCGCGAGCCAGAAGCCGATGAGGGCGCCGAAGTAGATGAGGTCACGCAGGTCGATCACGCCCTTGGAGATGGCCTCGAAGTGGGTGAAGAAACTCAACGAGGCGATGGCCTCGACGAGCGGCTGCGGCAGCACGCCGCGGACGAAATCCAGCACGAAGGGGAAACCGGCGAGCAGGAAGATGAAGCACACCAGCGCCGCGGTGATGAACGCGATGACCTGGTTGCGGGTCGCGGCGGACAGGCAGGTGCCGATGGCGAGGAACCCGCCGGCCATCAGCCAGCTTCCGAAGTAGGCCGCGACGATGGCGCCGTTGTCGGGGCTGCCCAGGTAGTTGACGGTGATCCACACCGGGAAGGTGAGCGCGAGCGCGATGCCGGCGAACACCCAGGCCGCGAGGAACTTGCCCAGCACCGCCTGGCCGAGCGTGATCGGCAGGGTCATCAGCAGTTCGATGCTGCCGCTGTTGCGTTCCTCGGCCCACAGGCGCATGGAGATGGCCGGGATCAGCACCAGGTACAGCCAGGGATGCCAGCGGAAGAACGCGGACAGATCCGCCTGGCCGCGCTCGAAGAATCCGCCGACCTGGAAGGTGAACACGCCGGCGAGCACCAGGAAGATGACGATGAACACATAGGCGAGGGGCGTGGCGAAGTAACCACGCAGTTCGCGCCGGAAGATGATGAGGGCAGGGCTCATGGACGCGGCTCCTGCGCACCCACGCGCGTGATGGTGCGGAACACCTCGTCGAGGCGGCCGGATTCCAGGTGCAGCTCGGCCACCGGCCAGTTCTGCTGCATGACCAGCGTACTGATGGCGGGCAACGCGACCGCGCCGGCCTTCGGCACCGCCGTGATGCTCAGCGCACGCTCATCGGCCTCCACCTGCTGGACCTCGGCCAGCGACTGCAGCGCCTGGCGGGCGGCCGCGAACGGCGCGCCGGCATCGAAGCGCAGCGTGACGGCGTTGTGGTAGCGCGACCGGGCCTCGAGCTGGCGCGGCGTCTCATCGGCGACCAGCCGGCCGTCGGCGATGATGACGGCACGGGTGCACACCGCGTGAACCTCCTCGAGAATGTGCGTGGAGACGATGACGATCTTGTCCTTGGACAAGTCGTTGATGAGCTTGCGGACCTCGTGCTTCTGGTTCGGATCCAGGCCGTCGGTGGGTTCGTCGAGGATGAGCACCTGCGGATCGTGGATCAGCGCCTGGGCGAGGCCCACGCGCCGCCGGAAGCCCTTGGAGAGCGTGTCGATCATCTGCTGTGTCACGGGCGCAAGTGCGAGGCGCTCGATGACCTCGGCCTTGCGCCGGCTGCGGGCATCGCCCGACAGGCCACGCACGTCGGCGACGAAGTCGAGGAACTCGGCGACGGTCATCTCGCCATAGCTGGGCGCCCCTTCCGGCAGGTAGCCGATGCAGGCCTTGGCGGGCACCGCATCGCTCACGACGTCGTGACCGCAGACGCTCGCGCTGCCGCTGGTCGGGGTGATGAAGCCGGCGATCATGCGCATGGTGGTGGTCTTGCCGGCGCCGTTGGGCCCGAGGAAACCGAGGATCTCACCCGGTCCGACCTCGAAGCTGATGCCGTCCACCGCCACCTTGTCGCCGTAACGCTTGCAAAGACTGGTGGTCTTGATCATAGGCGCGAAAGTGTAGCCGACGATTGGCCGAAGTCCACCGCAGTTGCGGCACGTTGCGACCGTTGGTGTACCCGTTGGTGTACCCGTTGGTGTACCCGTTGGTGTACCCGTTGGGGTACCCGTTGGGGTACCCGTTGGGGTACCAGGCCACGCGGCCGCGGGAGTGAATCGGAATGGGAGTGCGCAGGGGTGGAAAAAGTTCCGCGCCCGGGGGCTTTCAGCGTCCCGCCAGACGCTCGATGTGCGCCTTCTGGTCCTTGAGCACGCGGCGGACATCGGGCAGGGGTGGCCGGTCCGCCATGCGCGAGATGAGCTCGGCGAGTTCGTACCACTTGCGGCCCCACTGCATCAGCCGGGCGGCATCGGTGATGATCTGCTCGCACATGTCGGCACTCACCGGCGGGGGTGCGTCCGCGCGGTTGCGTTGTCCGGCCCTGGACGAGGGCTTTTGCCCTTCGACGTCCACCGATTCGCTGGCGGCGGCGCGAGCACCGGCGGTGGCGCGCGCCGCGGGCGCCGGACTCTCCACCGTGTCCTCGTTCGCGGGTGGTGGGGCCCGGCGCTCCACGCGCGCCACCTGGGAGGTGGCGACGGGCGCGGCATCGGCGGGCGGCCGGGGCGCGAAGCGCGGCATCTCGCGGGTCGCGGTCGCGGCCGTGCCCGGGCGATCGAAGCGCAGCATCTCCTGGGTCGCGGTGAGCGACTCCGAGGCCTTGGCGGGCGAGGGGCGCGGGGCGGGCATTTCCCGGGTTTCCTCGCCGCCCGCGGCGGCCTTGCGCACGCTGGCGGTCACCTGCTGTTCGCTGTCGGCATCGGCCAGGGGGATGAAGCGCTCGATGTGCTGGGAGCCGCCCAGGTTGGCCAGGAAGGTCATGAGCTCCAGGGCATCCGAGAAGCCCGCATCGCCGGCCTCGACGCGCCGCCCCACCTCGGCGCGCAGCGCGAGCGTCTTCTGCTTCGCGAGGTCGATGATCCAGCGGCTCGGCCGCTGATGCTCCACCCAGGGCTGCACCTTCCAGTAGGTGTCCTCATCGAGCGAGGAGTATTTCAGGTGCAGGTCCAGGCTCGACAGCCATTTGTCGAGCAGTTCCAGCAGGCGTTGGTCGGCAGGTGTGGGCATGCGGGACTCGTTTCCAGTCGTGAAACCCTAAACGAACCTCTGGCCGATGGCTAGAGACCGATCGGTTAGACTGCGCCGATGTGCCCGGATTCCATCGATTCAGCCGCAACGGCGGCATCGTCGGCACCGCGATTGCTGTTCATTCCGGTCAGTGGCGCGTTCGGCATGGGCGAATTCGCCCGCTGCCTGAATCTCGCGCTCTCCTGCCGGTCACGATGGCCGCAGGCGAAGATCCACTTCGTGCTCAGCGCGCAGGCCCCGTACGCACAACAGCTGCCATTCGAGAGCACATTGCTGCCGTCCTCGCCGACTTTCCACACGCCCGAGGTGGTGCAGGTGATCCGCCGATTCGAGCCGCAGCTCGTGGTGTTCGACAACGCCGGCCGTGGCGAGCAACTCGCCGCGGCGCGGCGAGCCGGTGCGGCGCTCGTCTACATCAGCGCCAGGCGCCGGCAGCGTCGCAAGGCCTTCAGGCTGCGCTGGCTGCGCATGCTGGACGAGCATTGGATCGCCTGGCCGCGTTTCATGGCGGGACCCTTGAGTTCCTGGGAGCGCATCAAGCTGCGCCTCGCGGGCTCGCCGACGGTGCGTTACCTCGATTGCCTGCTGCCTCGCATCGGGCCAGGGGATGCGGCCGCGTTGCGCGCGCGCCTGGCGCTGCGCGAGCCCTTCGTCCTGTTGGTGCCCGGTGGGGGAACCGGGCATCCGCGCGCCCGCGCGGCACTCGATGAGTTCCGGGAAGCGGGACGCCGGCTGGCCGGATCCGGTGTGCGCTGCCTGCTCGTGGCGCCGGGCGCCGGTGCATCCGCGATGTCGGCGACGGGACCGGCGACGGGGGGCTCCTTCACCGGCAGCGAGCTGCTGCCCCTGCCCGAACTGCTCGCGCTGATCGAGGCGGCAACCCTCATCGTGTGCAACGGAGGCGATACCCTGATCCAGGCCATGGCGATGGGAGCTGCCTGCGTGGCGGTGCCCATCGCCGCCGACCAGCCCGCGCGCATCCGCGCCTGCGTGCGGCACGGGGCCGCTCGCGCCTGCCTGCTGGAGGCCGGTGCCATCGATCTGTCGGTGCGGAGCCTGCTCGCCGCCGAGGCGCAGCGCCGTGAGCTGCGCGAGCGGACGCGCGCCCTCGGCCTCACGGACGGCCTCGAGCAATCGGTCGAGGCCATCGATGGCCTGCTGCGAAGCGTGGCGATTTGAGTCAGACTGGCGCACCCGCCGCGGCGGCGGATGAGGATGGGCGTCGGGGACGGCGGGAGAAGCGAGGCGTGGGGCGACTCAAGGCACGCGGTTACTATTACCGGGCGAGAATCAGTGGCTGGCTGGGGCAGCATGACCGCGCGGTTTCCCTGTGCGAGGCGGCGCTGCGTTGCACCGACTACTCCGGCGCGCACAAGTTGCTCGCCCGGCTCGAGCTGCCGGGCGAAGACTATTTTTCCCTCCTCGCGCGCATCCACGCTCACCTGCGTCCCCGCACCTACGTGGAGATCGGCGTGGACCAGGGGCGATCCTTCGAGATCGTCGGCCCCGACACGCTCACGCTCGGCGTGGACCCCGAACCGCGCATCCAGCGGGCCCTCACCGGGCGGCAACGGGTGTATGCCCAGACCAGCGATGCGTTCTTCGCCTCGCATGACGTGCGCGCCGAACTCGGCGGATTGCCGGTCGACCTCGCGTTCATCGACGGCATGCACCAGATGGAGTTCGCGCTGCGCGATTTCATCAACATCGAGCGGTACTGCACCGCGCGTTCGGTGATCCTCATCCACGATGTCTACCCCATCGATGCGAAGAGCGCCGCGCGCGAGCGCGTCTCGGCCTTCTGGAGCGGGGACATCTGGCGGCTGATCGTGCTGCTGAAGCAGCACCGCCCGGACCTCACCGTGCACACCATCGGCGCGTTCCCCACGGGGCTTGCACTGGTGCAGAGGCCGGATCCCGGCTCGCGCCTGCTCGAGACGGATTACCAGAAGCTGGTCTCCGAGGCGCTGGCCATGGACCTGTCGGCGCTGGACGGGCGCAAGAAGGAGATGCTGAACTTCCTGCCCAACGACTGGCCGGTCATCCGCGCGCAGCTCGATCGCAGCGCGGCGTTCTGAAACCTTGCGGGCTTTTCGCCCGCCGGCAGGGACGGATGGCGAAGCCGGCCTGCCGTCCTGTCAGAGTCCGCCGCGATAGCGGGTCCACTTCTTGCGCTGCCGGGCCAGAAACTTGGCCTTCTCGAACAGCGCGAGCGCGGGTCGCCGCAGCAGGCGAGGCAGGGTGGGGCGATACACGTGGCCGCGGGGTTCCGTGCGCATGCCGACGAAGTCGGGAAATGCGCGCCGCGCCGCTTCTCCCTCCGCTTCCGGGTCCACGCCCAGGGCCTGCATCTTGCGGTAGAAGGCACCTCCCTTCTTGTCCATGGGCTTGGTGTGCTCGACCGGCACCGCATCGACCACGTGCAGGGGACGCTTGCCCTGGGAGCGACCGGCCCAGGTGAGGTCCACGCCCCAGGTGCTGCGGGTGGTGGCGAAGGTGTCGAGGAGGTCATCGAGCGCCTCGCGTGACAGGCAGGGTGACATGATCTCCACGAACGAGACCTGCCGCAGCAGGCAGGCCGGGTTGGCCAGCGTGACGTTCAGGTTGTAGTGCGTGCCCCAGCGCAGCGCGGGCTGCGCGAGGTAGACTTGGTGAGCATCGCACAGCTCGAACAGCCGGGAGATGCCGCCGGGCTCGAACAGCACGTCATCATCGGCGAGCAGCACGTAGCGCCAGGGGAATACCCCGCCCAGCCCACGATGGAATTCGAGGAACCCCTCGAGCTTGTTGTCCCCGCCCACGCTGGTGAATTCCACCGACGGGTCGGGCCGGGGATCGGCGTACCAGCTCACGCAGCAATCCCAGTTGCGCTGCGGATCCTCGGCGAGCAGCCGCGGATGGAGCGAACGTCCGCCGGCGCGAAAGAAGACGAGATAGTCACGCCGGGCATTCATCGATGCATCCTATCAGGCACCCGCCATGCGTCGCATCGCGGCAGTGGTAAGCTTGCAGCACATGCATCCGCTACCCGGCTGGCATCCCATCATCGTGCATTTCGCCATTGCCTCGAGCCTCACCGGAGGCGTTGCGCTGCTGCTCGCGAGGTTGATGCGCGGTGAGCGTGCCCCGAGGCGATGCGCCGTGCTCGGCACCTTCAGCCTGTGCATCGGTGCCGCCGGCGGCCTGCTGGCCCTGGTGTCGGGAATCGCGGCGGTGTGGGAGGCGGACCTCACGGCCCTGCAGCGCGCGGCGGTGGCCCTGCACGTGAAGTGGGCCTTCTTCACCGTCATGGCGCTGCTGCTCGTGGCGGTGTGGCGGGCGGCGGGCGCCGAACCCGAGGAACCGCCGTCGAATTTGTTCCTGGCGGTCGCCGCCGGGGTGATGCTCGCCGTGGCCATCACGGGCTGGCTCGGGGGCGAGAATGTCTACCGGTATGGCATCGGCGTGATGCCGCCGGCTGGAGGATGATCCGATGCGAAGTGCGCGTGCGAGGCTGATGGCCTGCGGGTCGCTGCTGCTGTTGCTGGCCGGCGCCGCGGTCTTCGCAGGCCCGGCCGGCGGGACCGATGAGCGGCAGGGCGGCGCATTCCGCGAACAGCTCGATGCCTGGCGCGCGAAGCGGCTCGCCTCGCTGACCAGCGAGACGGGGTGGCTGACGCCGGTGGCGCTGTTCTGGCTGAAGCCGGGACCCAACAGCTTCGGACGCGATCGCAGCAATGCACTGGTGCTCGATTCCCCGGCGCTCGCCCGGCATGCCGGGCTGTTCGTGCTCTCGAAGGGCCAGGTGCGGTTCAACCCGGGCGCGCGGAGCAACCTGCTCGAAAACGGGCGCCCGGCGGCGGCGAAGATGCTGGTGCCCGACACGCAGGAGCATCCCACCGAACTCATCGCCGGGACGCTGCACATCATGCTCATCGAGCGGGCCGGCCGCCTCGGGGTGCGGGTGCGCGACAGCGTCAGCCCCGCACGCACGGGGTTCGCGGGCCTTGCGCATTTTCCGGACAGCATCGACTGGTGGGTGGAGGCGCGCTTCGAACCCTACGAACCGATTCGCAAGATCCCGATCGTGAACATCCTGGGCATGGAGCTGCAGATGGACTCGCCAGGCGCGATCGTGTTCGAGCGCGACGGCCGGACGTACCGGCTCGACACCGTGCTGGAGGAGCCCGGCGATGCGACCTTGTTCGTGATGTTCTCCGACCAGACGAGCGGCCGGGAGACCTACGGGGCGGGGCGCTTCCTGGATGTCCCGATGCCCCGCCAGGGCCGCGTGCTCGTGGATTTCAACCGCGCCTACAATCCGCCCTGCGCGTTCACCAGCTTCGCCACCTGTCCCCTGCCGCCGCCGCAGAACCGGCTGGAGCTTCGCATCGATGCCGGCGAACTCACCTACGGGAATCCCAGCCACCGCCCAGGGACCTGACCAGCGCGATGCTGGCGGCGATGTGGCGGCCCCGCAGGTTGAGCGAACTGCGGGCATTGGTCAGCGCCGTGCTCTGCGCCACGACCACCTCGAGGTAGCTCACCGTGCCTGCCTTGTACTGGTTGAGCGCGATGGCCTCGGCGTTGCGCGCGGCCTGTGTCGCCTCATCCTGCACCTTGCGTTCCTGCTCGAGGATGCGCAGGGTCGCCAGCGTGTCTTCCACGTCCTGGAAGGCGCTGAGCGTGGTCTGGCGGTACGCAGCGACCGCGGCCTCGTAGGTGGCGCGC
>JAXMGQ010000013.1:0-95598 GCA_046347195.1 Steroidobacteraceae bacterium | reverse complement strand
CTTGCTCGATGCGCAGGGGACTGAATCCCCGGGCCGGGGCGCACCAGAAACGAGTGATCCGCGATGATCCCTTCTTCTGGCTGGAGAAAATCACCGTCGGTTCGCGCCCGACGGCCGTGTCGAGCACCGTTTCGCCTTCGCGGCTATATCGGTACTCGAGCAGCGTGTTCTTGTCGATCAACAGGAAGGCGGACGGCGCACGGCCAGCCAACAGTTCATTCATCAGCGCCACCTGGATCGATAGATCATCTTGTGCCCCAGGGGAGAGTGCCAGGTCGACAGGAACGCTCTCGTATACGCCCGTGGCACGGTTCTTCTGCCAATCGAAGATGACGTGGGAATCGCGCTTTTCTGATGAAGTGCCATCGTCAGAGTCGAACCGCAAGGGACGCACGCCATCTGCGGTGATCTGCATCGTCGATTCCAGGACGGGCCGTTGCGAAAAGGCCCGGCCAATCCCGCGCGGTTCGCTGGCGGATCGGTAGATCCAATGACCCTTGTCCCGCACCAACGTGACGTTGGTCGCCGCGACAACCAGTCCATGCCATCGCCAGGTGTAAGACGCCTGAAAGGGCTGCAGCGATTCTCCGGAACTGCCCGCAGCAATTCGGAAGACCGCGAGTCCAATGACAATCAATACCCACCGGTTCGGCGCCATGGGTTGTCTACCAAGGATAAGGATTTTCAGATTAGTGGGGGCAGAGACAGACTGCAACTGGGCGAATGAGCGCAATTTCGGCGCTTGGCTGTCGTTCGGCAGGGCTGCATTGGAGCGATGCCAGGAGCATCTCTCCGCGCGTCCGTTCGATTGATTGACGGGGCTGCCGCCGTCAAAGTCGACATGATGCCTGCAAACCGCTCCTTCTCGCCGCCCAGGCATGCACTTGTTGCGCTGATCCTGATGACGGGCTTTCATATCTGCACGGTCGCGCATGCGGGGACACGCTTTCTTGGCATCGATCACCAGCTCGCGTACGACGACCACGGAATCTGGGCCCGCGGAAATCAGGACGCGCTGATCGCGTTGATGATGGCAGGTGAAGTGGGTGTTGCGCTCTGGGAGGGCGGAGAGGACCGGCTGGGTCGCACCATGTGGCAGTCGATCGATGCCACGGTGGTCGGTGGGCTATCGGCGACCGTATTGAAGCGAGTGTTTACCAGGGAGCGCCCCGCCGACACGACGAACTCCAACGCTTGGTTCAAGGGCGGAAGCAACGGGAGCTTTCCGAGCGGAGAAGTAACCGTCACCAGCGCCATCGTGACCCCGCTGGTATTGGAATACGGCCGCGACCATCCGGCAGTCTACGCGCTGGAAGCTTTGCCGCTTTACGATGCAATTGCCCGCCTTAAAGTGCGGGGTCACTGGCAAACCGATGTCATCGCGGGCTTCGCCCTGGGAACGGTTGCCGGGTACTACATGCATCGTCGAAGCGACACGCCCCTGGTCCTCGACGTACTGCCCCATGGGTTCTACGTGGGGTTCAAAAAGAAGTTTTGAGCATCATCCTGGCAAGAAACGCGACATTTCTGCTGCGGAACGGCAAGATGTGATGCACGTGGCCGTGAGGCTGCAACGCCGTCGTGTCGCCCGCCAATGCGAATATTGATCGTTGATGATGATCCTCATGCCCGCGAGCACCTGACGCATGGTCTCTCGGCGGCCGGCCACTCCGTAGTCGAGGCGGTCGATGCGCAATCTGGCTTGACCCAATTGGCATCGTCGAGCTTCGATGTCATGGTGTTGGATCGCCTGCTGCCCGATGCCAGCGGGCTGGAATTGTTGGAGATACTTCGAAGCAAAGGAAATCCCACGCCGGTGTTGATGCTGACCGCGGTCGGCGATCTGGATTCCCGGGTCGAAGGGATTGAGGCAGGTGCCGATGACTATCTGGTGAAACCCTTCGCGCTCGTTGAGTTGTTGGCGCGCTTGCAGGCACTGCATCGCCGCGCGGGAACCGCAGGGGCCATCGCCAACACCCTGCGCGCGGCGGATCTCGAACTCGACCTGGTCGCCAGGACCGCAGTGCGCGCGGGAGCGCGGATCAGTCTTCAGCCTCGTGAATTTTCGCTGCTCGAATACCTGCTGCGTCACCAGGATCAACTCGTGACCCGGGCCATGCTGCTGCAAGACGTCTGGAAGTACGACTTCGATCCTCAGACGAGCATCGTCGAGACGCACATGAGTCGCTTGCGTGCCAAGGTGGATCGTGGCTTTGTCACCGGCGAACTCATTCAGACCGTGCGCGGTGAAGGCTACATGCTGCAATCAAAGCCACGAATCGGATCGACATGATGGCGCCTCCCAGCCTTGAACCCGCCGTGCTGTGGCGCAGTGGAGCATTCCGTCTGGCGTTGCTGCAGGCGGCAGTCTTCGCGCTCGTTTCGCTGTCGCTCTTTGGCGTGACGTGGTGGACGGTGCGCCAATATGTCGAGCAGCAGATCCAAACTGCAGCGCGGGATGAACTGGATGAGCTTGCCGTCGCCCTGGACGGTGCTAGCGCGACCGAATTGGCGTCGCGATTCGACTCCTTTCAGCACGGCTCGGGGGAATTCGTCGGGTTGTTTGACTCACAGCGTCGCCGCCTGGCGGGGGACTTCGAGTCGATGCCGGAAGGGCAGGGAGACCTGCGCATTCGTGTCGTTCGTTCGGGCGTGGGCGCGGTGAGGGCGGTGGACGCCCGTGTGGTCAGGGCTCCGTTTCGTGGTCGCTATTGGCTGGTGGCCGGCGTCGATCGGCGCGATGGTGATGAGTTGCTCGAGACCGTCGGGCATGCGTTTCTGATTGCAGGCCTGTTGGCGCTCATCGCTGCCCTCGCGGGTGGATTCCTGACCGCACGGCGGTATCTGCGGCGGGTGGAAATCATCGCGGACGCCGCCGGCCAGATCGTGGACGGCAAGCTGGATACACGCCTGTCGGTGGGCGCGCGCGCGGATGAGATCGACCGATTGTCGGTAGCGCTCAATGCCATGTGGGCGCGAATCGAGGCACTGGTATCGAGCATGAAGCAGATCTCCTCGGATGTTGCCCATGAACTGCGTACCCCGCTCTCGCACCTGCGATTCCGGCTGGAACGGACCCGCGACAGCGTGGCTGACCCGGGGGTGAGGGCGGCCTTGGACGCATCGTTACAGGACGTGGATCGTGTTCTGGGCGTATTCGCCGCTCTGCTGCGCATCGCGCAGATTGAATCGCGTGAACGCCGGGCCGGCTTCAAGTCACTCGAGCTTTCGCAACTGCTGGAAGCAACGGTTGCCGACCTTCGCCCGCTGTTCGAAGACGAAGAGCGCCCGCTGCAGGTGGATATCGAACCCGGGATCGCCATCATTGGCGATGCCACCCTGATGGTTCAACTCGTCGTGAACTTGTTGGAGAACGTCCTGCGACATACGCCTCGGGCAACTCCTGCGTCGATCCGCCTGCGGCGGCTGGGGGACGACATCGAATTGGAGATCGGCGACAGGGGCGCGGGCATTCCGGTCGAACATCGGGACCGGGTGCTTCGGCCGCTGGTGCAACTGGATCTCGCCCGCTCGACGGCAGGTGCTGGACTTGGCTTGACACTCGTGAAAGCGATCACAGATCTGCACGGTGCAGACTTGGAGCTGTCGGACGCCGGACCTGGTTTGCGCGTCCGGCTGCGCTTCAAGCAGGATCAGCTTACGAATCGGTAGGGGAACCCCGCGCGTCGGTTTGCTAAGGTCCGGGGTAGATCCAGCGGGAGCCCGGAGCCTTGCGTAGCGTCCTGTTCAATGGCCTTTTTTGCGCCTTGCTTGCGGGCTGCGGCTCGATCCCATCGCGCTCGGTCCCTGATACTCATGTTCCCAAGGCCTGGCCCGAGCAACTCGCCACCGCCAGCCGCCCCGACGATCATTTCCTGTCGAGCTTCGGTTCGCCAGAGCTGGTGGGCTGGTGCAGGAGGCCCTGCAACACAATGCCGACCTCGAAGCAGCGGAAGCGCGCATCCGCGCCGCCGATGCACGAGTACGGGAAGCGGGCAGCGCCCTGATCCCGTCCGTATCGGCGGGGGCCAGTATCAATCGGATCCAAGGCTCCTCCGCGGGGGTATCGGCAACCGAACTCGATCGCGGCGTTTCCTTGTCTGCAAGCTATGAGCCGGATTTCTGGGGTGCGGCATCGAGCGCAAGGCGCGCGGCGCGTGCCGAACTGCGCGCAACCAGGGCAGATGCTGCACTGCTTCGACTGACGCTCGAAGCCTCCGTCGTGGAGACCTTTGTGGACTTGCTGGCCGTGCGTTCGCAACAAGATGATCTTCGCCAACGAATCGACTTGCTTGCCAATGCCGCGGAAACGCTCGAGGCCCGCCAATCGGCGGGACTCATTTCGGGCGTGGAGCTGATGCCCTACCGCTCGGCCTTGTCCACCGCTCGCGCCGCGCTCGCGCCGCTCCTCATTCGCGAGACGGAGTTGGCTGCCGCTTTGGCTCTGTTGCTGGGGCGCGATTCGCCGGTTGAATTGCCGGCAGCCATCAGCCTTCGAACACTCACCGTGCCTCCCCCGGTGGGCGCCGAACCCGCCGATCTTCTGACACGGCGCCCGGACGTGATTTCCGCGGAAAGTGCGCTTCTCGCAGCGGATGCCAATCTCGACCTGGCCCGCGCCGCTTTTTTGCCGAGACTCACGCTCGATGTGGTCGCTGCGCGCCAGAACCCCGGTTTTCAGGCAGTCCTGACGACCCTGGCCGGTACAGGACAAACACTGGACCTGGGCGCCGCGTTGACTCAAACCCTGTTCGATGGTGGCAAACGGAAGGCGCTTCGCGCACAGGCGCAGGCGCACCAAGAGGAACTGCTCGCCACCTATCGGCGAACCGTGCTCGGTGCGTTCCTCGATGCGCAGCGCGCGTTCGCGCTACAGCAGGCGGCCGCCGAGCAGACCAAGGCTTCGACCGTGGTGGTCGAGCATGCGGTGGCGCAGGCGCAGTCGTTGATGGCGAGGCGCGAGGCCGGCGCGGGTGATCCGCTGCTGGTGCTCGATGCCCAGCAGGGGAGGCTCCAGGCGCAGGAATCGCTCGATGCCTCCCATGCAGGAGAACTCAAGGCGGCGATCGGATTGTTCAAGGCGTTGGGTGGTGGCTGGCAGGGTGAGGCGAGGCAATGAAGCAGTTTGTCAGGGTCTTGGGCGCATGCGGATTGAGCATTTGCCTGGCAGCGTGCGGCGCGCGCGGAGGCGCGAGTTCGCCGTCAACGGCGGAGTCACCGGAGTCGCCGGACAAGCCGCCGCAAGCCGATGCGGCGGCGAAAACCCTGAGCGTCGACCAGCAGTCGCTTGCTGGGATCGAACTGCAGCCGCTGGCCGCTGCCCGGATTTCCAACCTCGTGCGAGGCCAAGCCACGGTGTTGGGGCATGACACGATTGCGCAGGCCGTGGCCGATGTCCGCGGGACCGAGGCGACTGCCGCACAGAGTGCCGCCGCCTTGAAAAGAATCCAAGGGCTGCAGAGTACCCGCGGGGCGCTTGGCGAGGATGCGTTGGAAATTGCACGCCGTCAGGCCGCGGTGGACGTCGCACAGCGGGATTTGGCGCGCCGCAGGTCCGCCGCGCAATTCGGTGCTGGATCTTCGCGGCTGAGCGCGGCCCAGTGGGAGGCGCTCGCGGACGGGCGGCTCAAGCTCATTCGCGTCGTGATACCGGTAGACACGCCGATCCCCTCCGATGCCAAGGCATTGCGATTCGTGCCGCTGGATGGTTCTCGGCCGGAGTCGGCATCGCGGGCCTCGATGACCTGGCTCGCACCGGCGGAGGGCGGAATTCCGGGCGTCAGCATGCTGGCTTTGGTGGAGGGCAACGGGTTGGCGGAAGGCGCGAGAATGCTGGCAGAGATCGATCAGGCCACGGCCGCCATCGGCGTACTCCTACCGCAGGCCGCCGTCGTGATGCACGAGGGCAAACTCTGGTGCTTCGTTGACACCGGGGCAGGGGAGTTCACGCGACGCGCGGTCGATGAACGACATCCCAGCGCACAGGGTTTCGTGCAGGAAGCGGGTTTCAAGGCCGGTGAGCGCGTCGTGGTGCGAGGCGCTGGACTGCTTCTGGCTCGTGAGTTCGGCACCGCGGAGGACGCCCCCTGATGAGAGGGCTGGTTGCCCTGTGCGTCAGTCGCCGTGGCCTCGTGGCGCTCGCGAGTGTGCTGGCACTGTTGCTTGGCATCGAGGGGGCTCGGAGAGTTCCCCTGGACGTGTTTCCGGAGTTCGTTCCGGTGCAGGTGGAGGTGCAAACCGAAGCTCCAGGGATGACCCCGGAGCAGGTCGAAGCTCGCGTCACCCGACCCATCGAAGCCGGGCTCAATGGTGTGCAAGGCCTGGTGGCACTTCGCTCGGAGTCCATCCCCGGCCTGTCGGTCGTCAAGATCAACTTTGCCGATGACGCCGATGTCTGGCGTACGCGCCAGGCCGTCGCTGAGCGGCTCGCCGAGATCGGCCCCACCTTGCCCTCGGTCGCCGGCGTGCCGCGGCTCTCGCCGCTGGTGTCGAGCACCATGGATCTGCTCAAGGTTGGGTTGGTGTCCGACCGGATCGACGCCTTTGCGCTGCGCGATGCGGCCGAATGGGTGATCAAGCCCCACTTGCTGGCGGTACCCGGCGTGGCGCACGTCATCTTGTTTGGTGGTGCCGTGCGCGAGTTTCGCATCACCCCCGATCCGCTCAAGCTGGAAGCGTGGCAGTTCACGCTCGCGGATGTCGCCGCTGCCGCGCGCAGCGCGCTGCAGTTGCGCGGCGCGGGTGTCGTGGACCTCGCCTCGCAACGGGTATTGGTGCAGGCGCCCGCCCCGAAGGCTGATCCCCAGGTTCTGCGCGACGCCGTGCTGGCTACGCGAGGCGGGCGCGTGATCCGGATCGCGGATGTGGCGCGCGTGGATGAGCAACCGGCGATCCGTTCCGGAGATGCACTGATCATGGGCCGGCCGGGGGTGCTGATGTCCCTGGCCAGTCAGTACGGCGCGAATACCTTGTCGACGACCCGCGCCGTCGAAGACGTGCTGGCAGAACTGAAACCCACCTTGCAGGCGCAGGGCATCCAAATCGTGCCGGGCATGCAGCGTCCCGCGAACTTCATCGAAACGGCCCTCGGGAACCTCACGCACTCCTTGTTGCTGTCCTGTGTGCTGATCCTCGCCATCCTGTACGTGTTCTTGCGCAGCGCGCGCGCGGCCTTCGTGGCATTCGTGACCATTCCGTTGTCCCTGGTCGCCGGTATCGGTGTCCTGCAAGTGCTCGGTGCGACCCTCAATACGATGACCATCGGCGGATTTGCCGTCGCCTTGGGGGTGCTCGTCGATGATGCCATCATCGGCATTGAAAATGTGCGGCGCAGGCTTCGCCAGGATCGTACCGGCTCGCAAGCCGGGCCCTGGGAAACCATCGTGGCGGCGACGCTCGAGGTGCGGGCGCCCGTCGTCTACGCAACCGCCGTCGTCATCGTCGTGTTCCTGCCCGAGTTGCTGCTGGGCAGCGTGGAAGGGCGGTTTGTCGGACCGCTGGCTCTCGCATTCATGGTGGCCGTGATGGCCTCGCTCCTCGTGGCGTTGACGGTCACGCCGGCCTTGTGCGCATGGCTGCTGGCGGGTGATTCGGTCGCCGAGGACCCGGGGTGGATCCTGGCGCTCAAAGGTCTTCAGCGGCGTACCTTGCTTTCTGTAAGACACCGGCTGTGGCCATCGTTGCTGCTGACGCTCGGCGCTCTGGTGGCCGCCTTGGCGCTGGTGCCCTTCCTGGGAGGGCGTTTCATGCCTGAATTTCGGGAAGGCCACTTCGTCGTGCAGATGTCGGCCAGTCTCCCCGGCGTTTCTCTCGACGACATGACCGCCCTGGGACGGCGCGTCAGCGCCTCGTTGCTCAAGCTGCCCTACGTCGCGACGGTTTCGCAGCAGGTGGGTCGCGCCGACTTGAGCGAGGACACCTGGGGACCGCATCGCAGCGAATTTCACGTCGAGTTGAAGCCGGATTCATCCGTCGATCCGGTGGACGCACAAGAGGCCATACGCCGCATCGTGGAGGGTGTGCCCGGCGTACAGACCGAGGTGGTGAGCTTCCTCGGCGACCGCATCAGCGAAAGTCTGAGCGGCGAGAGCGGGCAGGTCGTCGTGAAGCTCTATGGCAATGACCTCGACACGTTGGATCATCTTGCCGACCAGGCCGTGTCGGTTCTGCAATCCCTGTCAGGGGTGATGGACCTGCAGTTTCGCAGACAGAGCGGCTCACCACTCCTGTCGGTGGAACCGCGTCCAGATGCGCTGGCGCGATTCGGGCTGCGCGCCGGTGACTTGCTCGATACATTGGGCGCCGCGTTCGCCGGCGAGTCCGTGGGCGAGGTGCAGGATGGGCTGCGGACGATACGCGCCACCATGCTACTGGGCCCTGAATGGCGTGGCCGCGCCGACTCGCTGCAGAATTTGCCGGTTGCGACGCCGTTTGGTCCGGTCCGTCTGGGCACCTTGGCAAACGTACGCATGACCGAGGGACGCTACAGCATCGACCATGATGGCGCCGCGCGCCGCGTCGTCGTCAGTTTCAATGTCACGGGCCGATCGGTCGCCGGTGCAGCGGATGAAGCCCGCGCCAAGCTCCAGCAGACCATGCGCCTACCGGCGGGGGTGAGCCTGTCGATCGAGGGGGCGGGAGCGGCGGAGGCCCAGGCCCGCAGCGAGTTGCTGCTGTATTCCGCGATGAGCCTGGCGCTGATCCTGGGCATTCTTTACGCGGCGTTCAGGTGGCCACGCAATGCCTGGCTGGTGCTGGCCAACCTTCCTTTCAGTCTGGTCGGGGGAATCTTCGCCACGGCGATGCTGGGGCTGGACCTGTCTCTGGGCGTGGCCGTCGGACTGGTCACCGTGTTCGGTATCAGCGCGCGCAACTCCATCCTGTTGCTTGCCCACTATGAGCACATGGTGCTGGTCGAAGAGCGTTCCTGGGACATCGAGACGGCGCTGACCGGCGCGAGCGAGCGGCTGGTACCCATCCTCATGACCGCCGCGGTCACGGCCCTCGGCTTGGTGCCGTTGGCCTTGGGTCTACACCGCCCGGGGCAGGAAATCGAGGGACCCATGGCTGTGACGGTGCTCGGTGGACTGGCGAGCTCGACCTTGCTCAATCTCGTTTTGCTTCCTGTACTCGCCGAGCGGTGGGCAGGAATTGGGAAACCGGCAATGGCGGTGTCGACGCCGGACGGCGCGAAACAGGGTGGAAATTGACTCAGGCATGCCGATTGGGAGAGATACTCATGAATATCGATCAGGCGGAGGTTGGCGTGGCGCGAGGATTTCGGCGATTGAGCGTGATGGCGGCCATGGTACTTCTCGCCGCAGCACGCATGGTTGCGGCGGCGACGCCCCACTACGAGGTCGTCGAGCGATGGAAGATCGGAGGCGCCGGCGGCTGGGACTACGTGACGATCGACTCCGTTCGCCACCGGCTGTTCATCACCCGAGGCGATCACGCTGATGTGGTCGATACCACCAGCGGCAAGGTCATCGGCTCCATTCCGGGCGGCGGTGGTGCGCATGGTGTTGCGTTGGCGCCGGATCTCAATCGTGGCTTCATCAGTAACGGTGCGGGCAATTCCGTTACCGAGTTCGACTACACCACGCTTGCGGCTCTTCGCACGGTGGGGGTGAAGGGCGAGAATCCCGATGCGATCCTGTATGACGCGACCACGCGCAGAGTGCTGACCTTCAATGGCAAGAGCCATGACGTCACCGTGCTCGATGCCGTGAAGATGGAGATCATCGCCAAGATCGCCGTGCCTGGGAAGCCGGAGTTCGTGCGCGCGGACGGTCACGGCAAGGTGTTTGCGAACATCGAGACCGATCCCGGCCAACTGGTGCTGATCGACATCGCTGCGGCTCGCGTCGATGCCGTCTGGAAGCTCGAGGGTTGCGATAGCCCCTCCGGTCTGGCCTTCGATCGCGCGCATTCACGCCTCTTCTCCGTCTGCGACGACAAAGTCATGGCGGTGACGGATGCAGTGACCGGCAAGCTGGTCGAGCATGTCCCGATCGGTGAAGGCCCCGACGCGGCGGAATACGATGACTCCCGTGCCATCGCGTTCAGCTCGAATGGACAGGATGGGACGCTGACCGTCGCCCAGCAGGTCGATCCAAACAAGTACCTCGTGCGGCAGACAGTGGCCACGCAACGAGGTGCGCGCACGATGGCGCTGGACCCGGCGAACGACCGCATCTACCTGGTCACCGCAGAATTCGAGCCAGTACCGGCAGGGTCAAAGGCGCGCCCAGTGATGATCCCAGATACCTTTACCGTCATTGTAGTGGCGCCGCATTAGCCTGGCGGGAGCGTGGGCTGGCCGATTTCATGGCTCGCCAACCGCCTCAATCATGCATGGGAATTCGCCGTTGATGCGTCGCGAATGGCTTCAACGCGTTCTATTCCTTCGCACTCGCGCAGCTCCAAAAGCGCTCTCAGACCGCTCGACTTAGACTATCGGCGCCTGTGACCAAGGTCGACAGTCACACGACGAAGTCCGAGTTGAAGCGCGGCGGAAAGACGATTGGCCATTTTACGCGCGTGGTCTCGCACGACGGCAAGCACCTCACGACGACGATGAAGCTCACCGGCTTGAATGGTGAGGCAATCTCGGCTAGAGAGGTCTACGACAAGCAATAGCCGGTGCTGCGGCAGAATCTTTCTCGATGGCGTGTATCTGCCGGCGGGCGATTGCCCGTCCGTATTCCGCCACGTGCCGGTCAGTTCTTCGTTGCGTCGTACACGACCCGTCCGCCGACGAGGGTCATCAGGGTCCTGATTCCCTTGATCTGATGCGGGTCGATGCCGAGGATATCCTTGTCGAGGACGCAGAAGTCCGCGAGCTTCCCCGGTTCGATGCTGCCGCGCACGTCTTCGGCGTGATCCTGCCAGGCCGCCTCGATGGTGTACATGCGGATGGCCTGCTCGATGCTGAGTGCCTCGCTCGCGTTGAGCACCGCTCCAGTGGGTGCCGTCTCGCGCGTCACGGCGAACTGCACGCCTTCCTTCCAGTCCGGGAAGATCACCGGCGCATCCGAGCCACCGGCGACATGCACGCCACGATCGATCAGCGATCGCAGCGGCTGGAAGCGCTGCATCCGCTCCGCACCGACGTTCGCCGACATCAGGTCCGCAATGACCCTGCCGAGCCCCGGCTGGGCCGAAACACCGATGTTGTTGGCCGCCATGCGTTCGGCATCCGCCACCGGAACGAAATCGCCATGGATGATATAGTGCCGCAGCCCGCGCGGCTCAGCCTTTTCCACCGCGATGTACTCGTCGACCACGGTATCGATCGCCTGATCGCCCGTGGCGTGCGTGCCTACCTGAAAGCCGCGGTGGTGGGCGTACTCCACCATCTCCGCGTAGTTGTGCACGCGTTCCTCCGTGTCCTTGCCTGCCCAGGTGACCTGGCCATTGCCACCGCCCACGTAATCGTCATGGAACCAGCCACTCTTGTTGTTCGGGATGTTGTCGATGCCGTACTTCACGCCCGCCATGCGCAGGTATTCATCGCCAAAGCCGCGCGAAGTCCCGACCGCTGCCATGCCCTCGCGGAGCTTGTGCAGGTCGTTCACCATCCGCGGGCTGTACTCCTGCAGCACCGTCACACGCAGGTTCAGCCTCCCTTCATTGTGCAACTCCGTGTAGAGGCGAATCATGTCGGCCGGCAACGCGCCTTCCATGACGCTGGTGATGCCCTGGGCGTTGAATACGGCGACGGCACCCAGCAACCCTTGCTTCCATTGCTCGTGCGTCCACTCCGGCAGGACGCGCGTAACCAGCGTCGTGCTCGCAAAACCCGTGATGATGCCGGTCGGCTCACCCGTTGCCGCGTTCTTGACGATCTCTTCACCAGGGTAATTGCCAACCGGCTTCGTGCTTCTGGTGATCTTCGCAAGTTCGAGCGCTTTGCTGTTCACCCAGACGACCGGATCAGCAAACGCTTCGAAGGTCCCCAGATAGACCGGATTGTCCGGAGCCACGGCATCGAGCAGCGCACGCGTCGGATACCGTGCGCCCTCCGGCATCGGCTTCATCGCCTTGAAGTCGAGCCCGGCACCGCGAATCCATTCGCCGGGCTTCGCAGTCTTCACGCGCCCGGCCACACGCTGGACGATCTCCTCGACCGAGCTCACCGCGCGCGGACTCACATCGATTGCGAGCGGCGGCACCAGCGTGCCCATCTCGGAGCCGTGCACGTGCGCATCATGGATGCCGGGCAGTACCGTCTTGCCCTCGAGGTCGATCACCCGCGTCGTGGTTCCGAGCAGCTTGCGGATGTCCGCACTCTTCCCCACCGCGAGGATCCTCCCGTCCCTGACCGCAACCGCTTCCGCGATCGAGAAGCGGCCGTCCACAGTGATGATCCTGCCGTTGACGAGCGCCAGATCGGGTGCAGAGCCTGCCTCACCCTCACTCTCACTTCGCGGCGCGCAGGCAGACACGCAGAGGGCCATCACCATCGATCCCAATGCTGCCGCAAACCATGCGTTCTTCATCCCAGGATTCCTCAGTAGCGATCAAGGGCCGTCAGGCCCATCATCCGCGGCTTCAGTGTCGTCGCCGTCTGAACGTGTTGCGGCCGATACTACGTCCGGCCTGTTGCGTTGCATATACATATTTGGGCCTCTATTGAAATCTGAGTGGGTAACCGGAGCTTTCTTCGGGGTAGATCTTGATCTTTGCTCTTCGATCTACTTTCATCGGCAAAGGCGAAGCGCGGTCTGGCGCCGCAGGCGGCAGAAGTCCGTGGCTGGTTGGGGCGCAGGCTCCTGAAGATCGAAGTGGAAGGGTCGAGATGGTCACCGAGAAGATATTCGAGTCTGCCCTGGGCATCAGCTCCCCCTGGTTCATCGCCGGGATGAGCTTCGAGCCGAGCCAGAAGAAGCTGAACATTTGCGTGGAT
Organism: Steroidobacteraceae bacterium; assembly: GCA_046347195.1. Lineage (GTDB taxonomy): Bacteria > Pseudomonadota > Gammaproteobacteria > Steroidobacterales > Steroidobacteraceae > TMP-86. The sequence continues at coordinate 82,688 of JAXMGQ010000013.1, read as the reverse complement.
TTCGAGGTTGGCAGCCGCTTTGGGGTCGCTGGCGCGGACGGGCAGCACCCGGTGCACGACACCGTGACCAAGACCTACCGGCACCTGAACTTCTTCCAGCACGAATGCGAGCTTTCGGTGCGGGTACCGCGAGTGAAGCTGCCCGACGGGAAGGTTGTTCAGGTGAGCCCGCCGTGGGCGGGCAAGCTGTCGGGCTTCTCGCTGCTCTTTGAGGCCTTCGTGCTGCTGTTGAGCCGGGAGATGTCCTTCACGGGTGTCGCGCGCATCACCGGGAGTCGGTTCATCGGATCATGGCCGTGTGCCATCGCTACGTCGATGCGGCGGTTGGTGCGGCCGATCTCCGTGAGGTGCGGCGCCTGGCGATCGATGAGACCTCGCGCGCCAAGGGACACGACTACGTGACGCTCTTTGCCGATGCCGACCCGGACCCCGAGCGGCGCCGAGTGCTGTTCGTGGCCGAGGGCCGCGAAGCCGAGACCGTGCAGGCCTTCGCCGCGAACCTGCGCGCCCATGCTGGCAAGCCCACCCAGATTGCCGCCATCAGCATCGACATGTCCCCGGCGTTCATCAAAGGCGTCGAGGCAAACTTTGGCTCTGTTGAATTTCGAGTGGGTTACGCGACGTAGGGATTGAGCTTGGAGAAGTCGAGCTTGCCAGCGACAAGGAAGATCACCATGCGGATGGTGCGGAAGGTCCCATACCCGCGCGCCTTGCGTTTGGCGGCCTGGAACAGGACGTTGATGGCTTCCAAGAAGCCGTTCGTTTGCCGTGTTTCGACCCAGGCGAGGACCCCCTCGAAGTGCTTGCGGATCATGACGGCCACTGCCTTCATCGGCTCGACCTTCGAGCGCATCACGTTCGTGTACACCACTGCTTGAGCAGCGCGCGCACGATGTTGGGCTGCTTGCGGCTCATGATCTCGCGCAGCTGCTCGCGGTATTGCCAGGCACGGGCGGTGCGGCTGCTGGTCATGTTCGCCAGCAGGGCATCGGTACGGCGCGCTGCGGCCGCCCCAACCGACTGCGGTCCTTCAGCAGCGTCCAACGCAACCCCTTGAGGCTCGGGTCGAGCTTCTGCTCGGCGCGGCGCATGGCGTCGATCGCGGCCGAGGCGTGAGCGATCACGTGGAACTTGTCGAAGGTGATCTGTGCGTTGGGAAAGTTTGCCCGACGCCTTTGATGAACGCCGGGGACATGTCGATGCTGATGGCGGCAATCTGGGTGGGCTTGCCGGCATGGGCGCAGGTTCGCGGCGAAGGCCTGCACGGTCTCGGCTTCGCGGCCCTCGGCCACGAACAGCACTCGGCGCCGCTCGGGGTCCGGGTCGGCATCGGCAAAGAGCGTCACGTGCTCTGTCCCTTGGCGCGCGAGGTCTCATCGATCGCCAGGCGCCGCACCTCACGGAGATCGGCCGCACCAACCGGCATCGACGTAGCGATGGCACACGGCCATGATCCGATGAACCGACTCCCGGTGATGCGCGCGACACCCGTGAAGGACATCTCCCGGCTCAACAGCAGCACGAAGGCCTCAAAGAGCAGCGAGAAGCCCGACAGCTTGCCGCCCACGGCGGGCTCACCTGAACAACCTTCCCGTCGGGCAGCTTCACCGCGGTACCCGCACCGAAAGCTCGCATTCGTGCTGGAAGAAGTTCAGGTGCGGTAGGTCTTGGTCACGGTGTCGTGCACCGTGCTGCCCGTCCGCGCCAGCCGACCCCAAAGCGGCTGCCAACCTCGAAATCCACGCAAATGTTCAGCTTCTTCTGGCTCGGCTCGAGCTCCCGGCGATGAACCAGGGGAGCTGATGCCCAGGGCAGACTCGAATATCTTCTCGGTGACATCTCGACCCTTCCACTTCGATCTTCAGGAGCCTGCGCCCCAACCAGCCACGGACTTCGCTGCCTGCGGCGCCAGACCGCGCTTCGCCTTTGCCGATGAAAGATCGAAGAGCAAAGATCAAGATCTACCCCGAAGAAAGCTCCGGTTACCCACTCAGATTTCAATAGGAGCCAAACTTCCCAACGCACAGATCACCTTCGACAAGTTCCACGTGATCGCTCACGCCTCGGCCGCGATCGACGCCATGCGCCGCGCCGAGCAGAAGCTCGACCCGAGCCTCAAGGGGTTGCGTTGGACGCTGCTGAAGGACCGCAGTCGGTTGGGGCGGCCGCAGCGCGCCGGTTCGATGCCCTGCTGGCGAACATGACCAGCAGCCGCACCGCCCGTGCCTGGCAGTACCGCGAGCAGCTGCGCGAGATCATGAGCCGCAAGCAGCCCAACATCGTGCGCGCGCTGCTCAAGCAGTGGTGTACGAACGTGATGCGCTCGAAGGTCGAGCCGATGAAGGCAGTGGCCGTCATGATCCGCAAGCACTTCGAGGGGGTCCTCGCCTGGGTCGAAACACGGCAAACGAACGGCTTCTTGGAAGCCATCAACGGCCTGTTCCAGGCCGCCAAACGCAAGGCGCGCGGGTATGGGACCTTCCGCACCATCCGCATGGTGATCTTCCTTGTCGCTGGCAAGCTCGACTTCTCCAAGCTCAATCCCTACGTCGCGTAACCCACTCGAAATTCAACAGAGCCATATTTGGCAGGGGTGCGATAACATCCCGCCCACATCAACACTCCGGCAAACGGGGGGCACATGGAATCGACAGGGGCGATGAAGTACACGACTGCACTGATCCTGGGGCTGGCGCTCGCGGGCTGTTCGACGGTGAAAGCGCCGGCGACGTCCGCGCCGCAGGCGGCCGCAACACAAACGGCAACCGCGCAGCCTTCGCGGCATCATTTCGTCAAGCAGGGCGCGGGCAAGATGTACAAGCGCGACCTGCTGGATACCGAGCTCAAACTGACGGCGCCCATGACCGAAGGCCGGTTCACCTACATCGATGAGGCCTGGTTCCCGGGCTTCAAGGTCGGCCCGCATTTCCACCATTCGCATGCCGAAATCTTCTATGTCCTTTCCGGGCGTGTCGAGTGGACGGTCAATGGTGAATCCCACCAGATGGGTGCAGGTGACCTGGTCTACATCCCGCCCGACACTGTGCATTCGACGAAGGTGATCGGCGACGAGAACGTGCGCACGCTGATGATCTTCCAGCCCGGCGGACATGAGATCCACCTCGAAGACGAACAGAAGTACACCGCAGAACAGCGTGCGACGCCCGAGATTCTGGAACTGCTGCGCTCGCGCCACGACTACAACCCGACCGATGCCGTGAAGGCAGCGCAGATCGCCAATCCGCCGCCGCCGCCCGCGCCGGGCACGCAAGGCCCGCGCGGCATCCGTCCTGTCCGCAAGGCGCCGTACCCGATCAAGCAGCGCTTCGTGATGCACGATCAGGGCGAGACCTTCACGCCGAAGAACGAGATCAGCACGGTGAAGCTCACGGAGGAGGACACCGACGGCCGTTATTCGCTGCTGGACGAAACATGGATGCCCGGCATGTCCGCGCCGCCGCACTCGCATCAGTGGCACGCGGAGGTTTTCTACATCAAGGAGGGCCAGGTGGAATGGACGGTCGGCGTGGTTATGAATACTACTGGCGCCGCCGGGCTCAGTTCTCGTCCGAACAGCTCGAACGGCCGGAGACGCGGCAGCTGCTGCGCTCCGAGCAGGATTTCCGTCCCGCGGAATGACACTGCTCAAGGCAGGCGATGCCGCCCATCGCCTGCCTTTTCCCGCAATCCGGGGTCATGTTCGAACGCATGGCGAAGCGGATGAAGTTCGCCCGGGACCGTGATGCCTTCCTGGCACCCCTGATCCGCAACAGTCTCGAAGCTCAGAATCCGATCCGCGATTCCGCGAGCACATGTCCGTCGGCGCCGAAGCGGCGCTCGTGCAGGATCATGCCGCGGCCGCCGCGCGAGTAGGCCAGTGTGCTGGCGCGCGTGCCGTAGGCTTCTCCGCGGATCCGAATCGGCGCGACGAAAATCGAAGCGAGCCGGTGTTCCAGGTCTGCGTCGATGCCCGTATCGGGCAGATCGCCATGGGCGGGAAGTGCGGCATCACCGAGCAGATCGAGCAATGCCGTGTCTTCCACGCCGCCATTCTGCAGCAAAATGAAGAAGTTATCGTGAAGCCGCCGCATTTTCGGCCACTGGTCGTCGAGCGACCCGTTGCTGAAGGCGTGGACGCCAGGTCTGAGCGGTCTCACCGCCCCGTCGATGCTGCTGACGAAGCAGGCACTGGAGGCGTCGCCGACCAGGAGATTGAACGGCCCGTACCCGCTGCGCGCGCTCGCAACTGCATTCGCGTAAGGGGTGACACCCGCATTGCCGGCGACGAAGTCGCGGACCAGAATTCCGCGTGAGTGCGGCGCCGTTGCCGGTCCACCCTGGCGCACATTGGTCACGGCGGCGTAACGTCCCGAGCGTTGTACCGCGAGCCAGGAGCCGCCGGCTTGGAGGTCGCGGCCGCCGAACACTCCCGCGGCATCGCTCCATTCCTGCGCCGGTGCGCTGGGCCGCGAATGAAACTCGTCGCGGTTGCCGAGCAGCAGCCACGGCCGGTCCGGGACGACATCCAACGCGAGCAGCATCAGGCACATCGAGAGGGTTGTCCGTCTGTGGATCCGGTCACTGCATGGGCCGCAATATGCGAAAATGCTGGCTGGGACATGTGGCTGGAATCGATTAAAACACTTGCGCCAGTATAAGGGGACCGCCGTGAGCACTCTCACCCGTGTCAATCGGGCATCGCTCCTTCTCGGTCTGTGTCTCGCTGTCATCGCGCCTGCCTCCCAGGCGGTGAGCGTCCTGCAAAGGGGCTACGACAACCTGGTTTCGGGGTCGAACCTCCAGGAAACGATCCTGAACACCTCGAACGTCAAGACCTCGACATTTGGACGCCAGTTCGACATGACGGTCGACGACAACGTCTTCGCGCAACCGTTGTTCGTGTCTGGCCTGACCATCAACGGCAAGACCCAGGATGTGGTGTTCATCGCGACCATGAACGACACCATCTACGCGTATCCTGCCGCGGTGGTGGGCAAGCCGCTCTGGACGCTCAGTTTTTCGCTGAGGTACAACACTACCGCGGTGCCGATGGCCCAGTTCGCCATCTCGGGGAACCGGAACATCGTCGGGAACCTGGGGATCCTGAGCACACCGGTGATCGATCCTGCAACGAACCTGATGTATGTGGTGGCGGCGACGCTCGAGCACGGCAGCATGGTCTATCGGCTGCACGCGATCGATATCACCAATAAAAGGGAGCCTCTTGGACCCGGCGTCGTGATCTCCGCAAAGTATGGTGGAGCCACCTTCGATGCCCGCTACATGTGGCAGCGCCCATCGCTGGTCCTCGCCGGCGGGCGCGTGATCATCGGCTTTGGCGCGCTGGAACTCGAGTACGCCGGCGGATATTCGGGCTGGGTGATGGCCTACGACAAGACGAAGCTGACCCAGGTCGGGGCTTTCGCGACGGTGCCGGCCGACCAGAAAGGTGGTGGCGTCTGGCAGTCGGGACGCCCGCCCATCGTCGATGGATCGGGCCGCGTGTACCTGTTCACCGGCAACGGCTACAGCAATGGCTACAACGGCGTCAACGATTTCAGCGAAACCCTCCTGAAGCTGGATCCCTCGCAGGCGCTGAAGCCCATCGACTGGTTCACTCCAGGGAATTGGAAAGCGCTCGATTCCGCCGATCTCGACCTGTCGAGCTCCGGTCCCACGGGGATCCCGGGTCCCGGCAACCTTGCGCTGGTCGCCGGCGGCGGCAAGAACGGCATCCTCTACATCCTCAATGCGAACAATCTCGGCAAGTACAACGCCAACGACACGCAAGTGGTTCAGAAGCAGCAGGTGACCTCGGGGGAACTGCGGGGTGGGCCGGTATTCTGGCTGCGTCCGGCGAGTGCCGGCGGCTCGTTGATGTACGTCTGGGGTTCGGACGATGTGCCGGGTGCGTGGGCGTTCAATGGCACGAAGATCGGCACCCGCGCAGTCGCGCTCGGCCCGGTGAGTCCTCAACCCTGGCCAGGCGGGATCCTCACGTTGTCGGCCAACGGCAGCAAGGCGGGCTCGGGCATCTTGTGGGCGACGGCGGTCACCAGCGGTGACGCAGAGGATCATCCGCCGGTGCCAGGCATCATGTACGCGTTCGACGCATCGAACATCGGCAGGCAGTTGTGGAACTCGAACATGAACCCCTCCCGCGATTCGGTCGGCAATTTCGCGAAATTCGTGCCGCCGCTGGTGGCGAACGGCCGGGTCTACGTCGCCACCCAGTCGAAGAAAGTCGTGGTCTACGGGCTTCTGCAATGATGCGATGAGCGGGAAGCTCACCGCGTTCCCTCGTTTATCATGGCTGGACATCTGGATTGTTCGAGAGGACTCTCATGCGGCTTCGTTCCATTGGCCTGCTGCTGGCATCCGTGGCCAGCCTCTCCACTGTCCATGCCGCAGAACCGGCGCGCATCCTCACCAATCACATCGGCTACGAGGCCTTCGGGCCCAAGCAGGCCGTGATCCAGGGTGGTGGCCCGGATCGCATCGCCGAAACGCGCATCTTCGTGACTTACGATGATGTGCAGTCGGTGACGCAGAAGAGCCGCTATGTGCGCGACCGCGGCTGCGGCCGCCGAGCCGGTCGATCACCCGCGCCTCTACGTGCTCAACTGCGGTGACATGCATGTCAACAACAAGGGGATCTTCTCCGATACCGGCGAATACGATGGCCAGACCCACGAAAGGATCTCGGTCTGCTTCGTGATCCGCCACCCCATGGGCACGCTGCTGTGGAACAGTGGGGTCGGCGATGAAGTCGCCACCAAGGCCGGCACGGTCGTGCTTTCCGGTGATCTCTACCACCTGCGGGACAACCGCAGGTATCACCGCGTGCCGGGCGGCAACTTCAGCAGGGCGACTGAACCGGCTTCGCCGCTGCCACCGGCGGCAGCGGCGCCACGAATGGCAGTACGCGCACCTGTCGCACAGCCACGCCGACATCGAGGCCCTGTCGATCCGGCTGCGCACATCCCGCCGGGCAAGCGCTGAAATCCTGACAAAGGGCTTTCGATGACGCCGCTCAGCACTCCGAGTCCGAATGGCCGCGGCGCCGGTCGCGGTCAAGGGGATTCCCGACCGGCTTCCTGCGCCAGCCGCTGATGTCCGTAGTCGCTCCCGCGGCGCTGCAAAGACCGTCTCCTGGCGCGACGCCAGGGCCGGCAGCCGATCCCCAGTAGTTGCCGGTGGCGCGGATGCCCAGGTTGCCGGTATTGCGCAGGCCGCAATGGCTGCCGGTGCCGAATAGATCGTTGCCGGTCACGGTGGCGCGGCCGCCCGCATCCAGCGATACGGCCTCATTGCCATTGCCTACGGCTACATTGTCCTCGATGCGATGACCGGCGCCGCTGGCGACGCGAATTCCCGTGAACGTATTGCCGTTGCATACATTTCCCGTCAGCAGCTGGCCACTGCCGCCGATGACCATGCCCCCGACACCGAAATTGCCGTTGGCGAGATTGCCGGTGACGGTATTTCGAAGCCCGTGGCTGTTGAAGCCTTCATCATTGCCCGTGACGGTGTTCTCGATGATCAAGCCGTGATCGCCCGCCACATCGATGCCGCGGGTGAACCCCGACACGACGTTGCCGGCAATGGTCACATCGGCCGCACCCTCTTGCACCGAGATGCCGCTGAACGGCAGATTCAAATTGGCCACCAGCGTGAATCCGTGTCCTGGAAGCCCGAAGACGACATGCGAGGCGAAGATCTTCACCGGCCAGCGGCCCGTGTCGCGCACGTTGATGACGGTCGATTCGGCGCCTTCGCGCGACAGGATCGTCACCTGCTTGTCCACGACCACGGCATAGGGAGAAGAACCCGTCTCCTGATCACCGTACGATCCGGGCCCCACGACCAGCCGGTCACCATCGGCGGCGCGGTCAATGGCCTCCGTATTTTCCGCCAGTCACGGCGATCGGGGTCCGGGTGGCCGCGCCGGCACGCCGAAGACCTGATGAGCGGTGGGGATGCGAATGTCGTCGTAGCGCGAGCTGACGATGATCAGCCAGATGCAGCCGGCGAGCGAGGCGCCAAATATGCCGATGCCCAGCCAGGCCACCGGTAGCGAGTACCAGGATCCTTGGAGCGGATTACTGTGCAGCGGCTTGCCCATGATGCGACAGATGATAGACGTAGCCCGCCAGCACATGGGTGTCTGGATCTGACAGACGTGGACTCCACGCCGGCATCTGGCCATGACGGCCGTCGCGAATGGTCGTTTCGATCGCCCCCGGCGTGCCGCCATACAGCCAGATCTTGTCGGTCAGGTTCGGCGCGCCCAGCAGCGGATTGCCCTTGCCCTCCGGTCCGTGACAGGCGATGCAGGTGGTCTTGAACAGCGGCTCGCCGGCCGCCGCCGCTGCCGCGTCATGCGGCTGGCCGGACAGACTCAGCACGTACTGAGCAAGGTTCTTCACCACCGGCTCGCCCAGAGCATTCCATGGAGGCATCACGCCTGCGCGTCCGCCCTGGATCGATGTCGTGATGTCCTGCGCGGTGCCGCCATAGAGCCAATCATTGTCGGTAAGGTCCGGCGCGCCGAGCAGCGGATTGCCGTGGCCTGCCGAGCCATGGCAGGCCGCGCAGTTGTCGATGAACAGACGCTGGCCGAGCCTGTGGCCTTGAGGATCGGCGGCGACGGCTTCCACACTCATCGCGCCCAGGCGTTTGAGCAGTGGATCGAGTTTCGCGGCGTTGGCGGCAGTGTCGGCGGCGAGTTCCTTCGCAGACGTCCAATCGAGCGTGCCCTTGCGGTCGCCGAAACCCGGGTACAGCACGAAGTAGCCGATTGCGAGGACATACATCGCGAACGAGAGGACGATCCACCAGCGCGGCAGCCGGTGCATCCCCTCGCGCAACACGCCATGGGCCCAGACGTGGCCGGTCGTGCCGTCGGGCAGTACCGGCACCTTCGCACGTGGCGCCCACAGGAACAGAAAGAAGGTCAGCCCGAGATTGAAGATGATGAGGCCAATGACCCACCACGACCAGCCGCTGTTCATCGGCGCTCCTGTGCATCGGTGGTCTGAATCGCATCGGTCGCCGCGACGCTGCAGTCCGACATCGGCAGTGTGGCCAGTCTGTCGAAGGTGCGCTTGTGATGCGGCAGCCAGACCCAGATCCAGATGCCGATGAACGCCGCCATCATCAGCAGAATCAGCACTCCGACAAGATGTCCCCAGGCCGGGCTCACGGTGCGTTCCCCTCGGCCGGCAGCGGGTTGGTGCCGGCGGTTTGCGCGGGCTGCGGCTCGTTGGCGATGCCCAGGCCCTGCAGGTAGGCGATCAGCGCGTCGAGTTCGGTCTTTCCTTCGACTGCCTTGGGGGCGCCGCTGATGTCCGCATCGGAGTATGGATCGCCGAGGGTGCGCAGCGTGCGCATCCGCGCTGCGATATCGGCGCCGTCGACCGCCACCGTTGCAAGCCAGGGATAGGCGGGCATGTTCGAGGGCGGCACGACGGCACGCGGATCCAGCAGGTGTGCGCGCTGCCACTCGTCCGAATACTTGCCGCCCACGCGCGCCAGATCCGGGCCGGTGCGCTTGGAGCCCCACTGGAATGGCCGGTCGTACACCGACTCCTCCGCGGTTGAGAAATGCCCATAACGCTGCGTTTCGAAGCGCAGCGCGCGGATCATCTGCGAGTGACAGAGATAGCAGCCTTCACGCACATAGACGTCGCGGCCGGCAAGACGCAGCGGGTCGTAGGGTTTTACGTTGGCCGGCGGCTTGACATCGTGGGCTGCCACGAACAACGGCGTGATTTCGGCGAGTCCGCCGAGCGACACCATGACTGCGGTCAGGATGCCCAGCGTCCAGGCGTGCTTCTCGACGAATTCGAAGTGGCGATAGGCCATGGATATTCCTCAACCCGAAGCCGGGAGCGGTGCCGGGGTTTGCAACGGCACCGGCTCAGGGATAGGCACCGGGATCGGCTGGATGACCCGCCTGCGCGCATCGGCGGCCGTGTACCAGAGGTTCCAGGCCATCACCCACATGCCGAGCCAGATCAGCACGCCGCCGAACCAGCGCACCATGTACAGCGGTTTGATGGCCAGCAGGCTGTCGATGAACGCATAGGTCAGCGTGCCGTCTGCCTGCGTCGCACGCCACATCACGCCCTCGGTGACGCCGGCGATCCACATCGCAATGATGTACAGGAGCGTGCCGGCCGTGTGCAGCCAGAAATGCAGTTCCATCGCCGCGTTCGAGTGCATCGCGGGGCGTCCGAGCGCGCGTGGCGCCATCGCATACAGCGAGCCGATGGTGATCATCGCGACCCAGCCGAGCGAACCGGAATGCACGTGCGCGATGGTCCAGTCCGTGTAGTGCGAAAGCGAATTGACGGTCTTGATCGCCATCATCGACCCTTCGAAGGTCGCGGCGGCGTAGAACACCAGCGCGATCACCATGAACTTCGCCGCCGGGTCCGACTTCAGTCGGTGCCACGAGCCGTTGAAGGTCAGCAGACCGTTCGCCGCCGAGCCCCAGCTCGGCATCAGCAGCACCAGCGAGAACGCCATGCCGACCGACTGCACCCAGTCCGGCAGCGCGGTGTACATCAGGTGATGCGAGCCGGCCCACATGTAGATGGAGATCAGCGCCCAGAAGTTGACGATCGAGAAGCGGTAGCTCCACAGCGGCTGCTGGCCTGGCGCGGCACGAAGTAGTACATCATTCCCAGAAAGCCTGCCGTCAGGAAGAATGCCACCGCGTTGTGGCCGTACCACCATTGCACCATCGCGTCGACCACCCCGGAGTAGATCGGGTAGGACTTGGTCAGCGATACCGGCATCGCCAGGTTGTTGACGATGTGCAGCAGCCCGACCGCGATGATGAAGGCGCCGTAGTACCAGTTGGCCACGTAGATGTGGCGTATGCGCCGGCGCGCCAGCGTGGCGAAGAACACCGCGCCGAAGCTGACCCAGACGATCGCGATCAGGATGTCGATGAACCACTCGGGTTCGGCGTATTCCTTGCTCTGCGTGATGCCGAACGGCATCGTCGCCATCGCCAGCACGCAGATCAGCTGCCAGCCCCAGAACGTGAATTCCGCCAGCGATCCCCAGGCGAGGCGCGTATGGCCGGTACGCTGTACGACGTAATAGCAGGTGCCCATCAGCGCCGAACCGCCGAAGGCGAAAATGACGCCGAAGGTGTGGTCGGGGCGGATGTGGCTGAATGTCATCCACGAAAGGCCGAGATTGAGGCCGGGCCACGCGAGTTCGGCAGCCGCATACATGCCAATCAGCATGCCGACGATGCCCCACACCGCGGAGGCCAGCAGGAACAGGCGTACCACGTGGTCGTTGTAGTACTCGGTGGTGGTCATGGTGAATCTCGGTGGCGAGCAGGGCAGAAGTTTACACGCTGATCGCACTCGCGTGCACTGGCGCTGGAAAAACGAACCCCCGCCGAGGCAGGGGTTCGTGGCCGCGGTTCTCGGCGCGCTGGATGCCGCGCTGTTCGGCTGCGTCCACGTTTCCGTTGGCGCCGGCGACCGCCTCGCGGTGATCCACCCGCGCCTGGCCGCGCTACCCCTATAATCAAGCCACCGCGGTACCACCACGAGGATTGCACATGAGATCTGTCCAGGCACTGACAACCGCTGCTGCACTGCTGCTTGCCGTACCTGTGTGGGCGTATACACCGGCAATGGCGCCTGATCTCGTGGCGTTCCGGGCGCTGTACAAGGAACTGGTCGAAACCAATACCACCCTTTCCTCCGGAAGCTGCACGCTGGCGGCCGAGCGGATGGGCGCGCACTTGAAGGCCGCGGGATTCAGCGACGGCGACCTGCATTACTTCAGCGCGCCCGATCATCCGAAGGAAGGCGGCCTCGTAGCCGTGCTGCAGGGGCGCGATCCCAAGGCCAGGCCGGTACTGCTGCTCGCGCACCTGGATGTGGTCGAGGCCAGGCGCGAGGACTGGACCCGCGATCCTTTCGTGCTGGTCGAAGAGAACGGCGCCTTCTACGCACGCGGCGTCGCCGACGACAAGGAGATGGCCGCCGTGTGGGTCGATACGCTGGTGCGCTACCGACAGGAAGGTTACCGACCGAAGCACACCCTGAAGCTGGCGCTGACCTGCGGCGAGGAAACCAACGGCGCCTTCAACGGCGCGGAATACCTGGCCACGCACGAGCGCGCATTGATCGATGCAGCCTTTGCGCTGAATGAGGGCGGCGGCGGTTTGCTCGATGAGCGCGGCAATCCGGTGTTCCAGGGCATTCAGGTCGGCGAGAAGCTGTCGCAGGACTACACGCTCGAAGTCACGAATCCCGGCGGCCACAGCTCGCGTCCGGTGCCGGACAACGCGATCTATCATCTGGCCAATGCGCTGGTGCGCGTCCAGTCGCATGAATTCGCGGTTACGTTCAACGACACAACGCGCGATTATTTCACGCGCCTGATGCCGACCCGTAAACCCGAGGAGCAGCGGGCGTTCACCGAGTTGTTGAAGGATCCGGGCAACGAGCCGGCGCGTGCGTTGCTCGAGCGCGACCCGGATATCAATTCCATCCTGCATACCAACTGCGTGGCCACGATGCTGAGCGCCGGCCACGCCACCAACGCCTTGCCGCAGCGCGCGACGGCGAATGTCAACTGCCGCATTTTCCCCGGTACTTCCGCCGAGACGGTGCGCAAGACGCTGGAGCAGGTGATCGCCGACCCGAGCGTGCATGTCAGTCTGCGCGACGTGCGCAATGCCCCGGCCCCACCGCCGCCACTCGACCCGAAGGTGCTCGGCCCCGCCGAAAAACTCGCCAGCGAGATGTGGCCGGGCACGCCGCAACTGCGCCTGATGTCGGCAGGTGCCACCGACGGCGCGTTTCTGACGCCCGTGGGCATTCCGACCTACGGCATCTCCGGCGATTTCGGCGACCCCGACGGCAACGGGGTGCACGGGCTCAACGAGTACGTGCGCGTGAAAGTGGTCTACCAGTGCCGCGACTACCTGTATCGCCTGGTGAAAATCTACGGCGAGCAGTAGCGTTGCGCGCAATCAAGCTGCGTGCAGTAGCGAGGCCTGCGCGAGGCTAGGTGCATGAGTTCTTCGCCCGCTACCCATGCTGCCTGCGTCGATGCGGGCGTGTTTGGCACCTGGCTGCGCGAGACCGAAGCGATGCTGCGGGGTACCGGCGGCTCGAACGTGCCCTGCGGGAGTTGCGTCGGCTGCTGCGTGTCGGCCTACCACATCTGCCTGCGGCCTGAAGATTGCGTGGCCTATGACGAGGTGCCGGAGGCCTTCCTGCTGCAGGGTCGGGGCCAGCCGCCAGGCCATCACCTGATGGCGTATCGCGATGACGGGCGCTGTCCGATGCTCGAGGCCTTCGCTTGCCGTATCTATGCCGACCGGCCGCAGACCTGTCGCGACTACGATTGCCGCATCTTTGCGGCCGCCGGCATCCTCGCTGGCGACGACGTCAAGCGAGTCATCAACGAGCGCGTGCGCGCCTGGCGCTTCCGCTATGCCGATGACGTCGAACGCGCGACGCATGCCGCCATCGCTGCGACGGCGCGTTTCATCCGCGAGCATCCGGAGGCGTTCGACGGCGCGGCGCCAACGGCACCGACGGGCATCGCTGTGTTGGCATTGAAGGCGCATCGCGTCTTCCTCGATCCGGACATCGAATCCTGCGACCCTTGCGCCAAAGCCGGGAGGATCGTCGAGGCCAGCCGGACCTTCGACGCTACCCGGGGGTGCGCCACATGAATGCCGCATCCCTTGGGGTCCACCGCTCCCGGCCAGACCCAGCCCGGGCTGCCGCTCGGCGCGCGGGCGCCGCTGTGCGCGACGCCGCGTCAAGTTTCAGCCGAAGCCGACTCAGAGCTTCGTGAGGACGATCGCCCCCAGATCGACGTCGTCCTTGTCCGAGACCGCGATTTCCCGCGTCGCATAGCCCGGATGGCTCACCTGCAGCGTGTACTGCGTCTTCGGCCGCATCTCGCGAAACTCGAATTCGCCATAGCTGTCGGTGACGATCGTCAGCACGTCGTTTGCGGCCCGCAAGATCACGACCACGCCCGGCACCGGCTCTTCCGGCTTGTCGGCCAGCGTGACCTCGCCCGTGATGAGGCGCTTGGGCAGTCCGATGAAACGCGTCAGCGTCCGGTTCTGCCAATCGGGGCGCAGCTCCTCGATGGCGGGTTCCGCCATGCGCTGTGCGACGGCGCTGTTTGAATCCGTCAGGTCGCCGAACACCAGCGCCTGCGTCGGGCAGGCCTCGACGCAACGCGGCAGCTTCCAGCCATCGTCGAGCAGGTGAGCGCAGTAGGTGCACTTCTGCGCGGTATTCAACTGCTCGTTCAAGTAGATCACGCCGTAGGGACAGGATTTGGCGATCTCCGGATGGCCCTTGGCCTTCACCGGATCGATGACCACGATGCCGTCGGGGCGGCGATAGACCGCACCTTCCGGGCCCACCTTCATGCACGGCGCGTCCTCGCACATGAGGCAGGGCAGCGGCATGTACTTGTTGTGGACGCGCGGGTACACACCCTGCTCGATCGGCTTCACGTCCATCCAGCGATGGCCCGATTCGGGCTGCGGTGCCGCGATCGGCATGTGATCGACGCTCACGTGCTCATCGAAGCAGGCGATCCAGCAGGCGTAGCAGCCGACGCAGCGATCGACATCGATCACCATTCCGTACTTGGCCATGATTATTTACCCGTCCACTTTGCGACCTGGATGAGGCACGAAAGTGCCGCCATGCCCGGTGCGTTCTTCGAAGTCATGCGCCGCGGCGTGAGCAGGTTGACGCAACCGCCGCGATCCGGCGAATCCGGATTCCCCGGCTCGAGCAGGTCGTACTTCGCCGAACAGGAGAAGGCCTGAACCACGCCCGGACGCACGCGCTCGGTCACCACCGCGATGCACAGCACCGTGGCACGCTTGTTGTACAGCTTGACGATGTCGCGATCCTTGATGCCGCGTGTTGCCGCATCGTTCGGATGGATGCGCACCGGCCACCAGGCATAGCCATCCTTCTGGATGCGGTGCCCGGGGATCTCGTCCAGCCATGCCGCGTGCTTGTCGTAGTGCGTGTGGAAGCTGAAGCGCGGGTGCGGCGTCAGCAGCTGGATCGGGAACTCCTTCGCGCCTTCCGAACGATGCCCTTCCCAGCTCGGGATGTAGTGCGGCAGCGGCGGACGCTCGGCGTCGTTGGCATCGAACTTCTTCAGGCTCTGCGATTCGAACTCGATCTTGCCGGTGTAGGTGCCCAACTCGTGGCCCTTGTCCGTCCCGCGCTTCGGGTTGTTCGGATCCGGCGTGTCGCAGGCGCGCCCTTCGGCATACCAGCGCAGCGAGGGCGTGGACTTGTAATCGTCCGGCAGCGGGATCATGTAGTAACCCTTGCGGTTGAACTCTTCCCAGCTGATGAACTTCGGCAGATCGGAGATCTCGAAGATCCTGCGCGCCCAGTCGACGTCGCTGTTGCCCTCGGTGTATTCCTCCTTGACCCCGAGGCGCTCGGCCAGATCGGTGAAGATCTGGTAGTCCGACTTGGACTCGCCCAGCGGTTCGATCGCCTTCTGCATGCGCACGACGATGCGGTAGTTGCAGCCCGAGCTTCCGCCCTTGGTCTGTCCGCCCGGCTCGCCCCATTCGCCGATGTCCTCGCGCTCGAGTTGCGTGCAGGCCGGCAGGATGATGTCCGCGTACGGCGTCTCCGACGACCACCACACGTCCTGGTTGACCACCGTCTCCAGGCCCGGGCTCTGGTACATGCGCGCCCACTGGCTGGTGTCGGTCATCGTGCCGGGGAAGGAACCGCCGTAGCGGTAGAACATCTTCACCTGCGGGTGGCCTTCCATCGGGTAGACGAAAGGCTTGAACTGCTGTTCGAGCGACTTGTTCGGGAAGCTCTCACCGGTCCAGGAGGTCTTGCCGGTCATCACCGCTTCAGGCAACAGCAGACGATAGAGCTTCTGCGTCACCGGGTTCACGGGATTGTTCTTCGCGGCGCGCGTGTGGGCGATCTGCCCGTCGCGATCGCCATAGCCCGGGAAGTACACGTTCGCGTTCCACGGCGCACCCATCGCGGTGCCCCACAGGCCCCGACCCGGCTTGCCCAGGCCCTGCATCGCCTGCAGGAGCACCATGAGGCGCGCCCACTCGGTCGCATAGGCCTGGCGGCAGGCGCCGCCCTCGCCACCGCGCGCACCGGCGCCCAGCATCGTGCGGTACTTCGCCCAGTCGCGCGCCAGCGCGACGATCGTTCGCAGCGGTACGCCGCTTTCCTCCGCCGCCCAGCCCGGCGTCTTCGGCACGCCGTCTTCCTTGCCGAGCACATAAGCCTCGAACTTCTCGAAGCCCACCGTCCGGTCGGCGATGTACTTCTTGTCGTAGGTGCCTTCCTTGATCCACACATAGGCGATGCCGAGCGCCAGCGCCGCATCGGTGCCGATGCGCGGCGCGATCCACTTGGCGTTCATCGGGCCCGCGGTCGAGTTGTGGTACGGGTCGATGACCACCTGCTTCACGCCCTTCTCGCGCAGCCAGCGGCGCCACATGGCCGAATCCTGCCCGGTGTACACGCCACGCGTGGTCTCCGGATCGTTCGACCAATAGATCACCTGTTCGGCGTGCTTGAGACCGTCCTCGAGCATGTCATAGGGCTCGGGCATGCCGAGGCGCCAGTAGAAACCGTAGGTGTGGGCCGAACCCCAGATCCAGCCTTCCCAGCTGTCCGGGTTGTCGAAGATTTCCGTGTAGCCGATCAGGTTGAAGAAGCGCTTGAAGGAGCTGATCTTGTAACCGACGAGGCCCCAGTTGTGGTGCGAGGAGGTCATCGCGGTCAGCGCGCCCTTGCCCCAGGTCGTCTGCACGCGCTTGATCTCGCCGGAGACGAGCTCGAGCGCCTCATCCCAGCTGATCGGCTCGTAGCCCGACTTGCCGCGGTTGTGCTGGTTGCGCTGGCCGTTCGGGTCCCAATCGACACGCTTCATGGGCGTGAGGATGCGGTCCTTCGAATAGAGACGGTTGCGCTCGGTGAGCACGTAGGGTCCGAGGTTGAACTTCTTCTCCGGGGTGTAGCGATGCCCATCGGCATCGATGGTCCACGGCTTGAAGTCCTTGTCTTCGGCGACCAGCGGCCGGACACGCACGACTTTGCCTTTGTCCACGTAGACGCTGATCGGACCCGAGTTGGTGCAGTTCGTGTATACCTTCATGTCGGGAACCACTCCGATGGATTCGGGAAATGATGGGGATGGTTTCGCAAGCCATTGTATTCTCGGCGCCGAGCAGAACTAACCTCGACCCCCCGACGGGCCGATGAATTCTGCGCGCCGAGCGATAAGCCGCAGTTATGCAGTCGGCCCGGCCTCGAGGCGAATCTCCCCGAGCACGACGCACTCATCGGCGAGTGTCACCTCGAGCGTCGCGGGTCGATACCCCTCGTGGGCGATCCGCAGCTGCCATGCGCCGCTGCATGGATCGAGGTGATCGAACTTGAAATCGCCAAACGCATCACTGCGCGCCTCTGCGCGCGGTTGGCCGTCCTTCAGCAATTCGACCCGCGCACCCGCGACGCAATCGACCACGCCGTTGCGCTCGGCGCTCACGCTGCCGGCGATGAATCGCTGGGTGTAGCGGTGCAGGTTCTTGTAGTAGACGCGCGGCTGCGTGCCCCATTCCGGATGCAACACTTCCAGCCCTTCAGCCTCGACCTGCTGCTGCATGGCCTCGTCCGTGCAGTGGCTGGCACGCATTGCGCCCGTCGGGCAGGATTGCACGCAGCGCGGCGCCTGCCAGCCGCGATCGATGAGGTGCGCGTCGAAGATCCAGTTGCGGCAGCTTCAGCTCTCATTCCACCAGATGGCCTCGTAGGGACAGGTGTCGACCAGGTCACGCCGGCCGACTGCGAGCTTCGGGTCGATGATGACGATGCCGTCTTCGCGCTTGCGCACCGCACCGCGCCCGGCCTTGACGCAGGGCGCGTCGTCGCAGTGATTGCACATCGTCGGCAGGTGCGCCGCATCGAGACAGGGCGCGGCCGCGCTCCTGCGTGCGGATGTCTATCCAACGATGGCCATGGAGCGGCTGCGGTGCCGCATAGCCCGAATGTCGTTGCCGACGTGCTCGTCCTTCGCCGCGATGAAGCAGTTGCGGCAGTTGTGGCAGGCCGCCACGTCGATCACGAGGTTCCACTTCTTCACGCTCATGGCACGCTCCCCGCACCACGCCATTTCTCCACTTCGATCAGGCAGGAGTTGGGTGCCGAGGCCGAGGTGAATTCGGTCATGTGACGCTTGGGCGTGAGCGTGTTGATGCAGCCGCCGCGATCAGCCATGTTGCCCGGCTCACCGACCGGCTCGTAGATCGCGGCCGAGGTGTAGGCATGCACCACGCCGGGCAGCACGCGTTCGGTGAGCGTCGCGGCGCAGATCACCGCACCGCGATCGTTGTAGAGCCGCACCAGATCGTGCTCGGCGATGCTGCGCCGTGCGGCGTCCTCGCGATTCAAGCGCACCACCCAGTAGTGGAAACCGTCGATGCAGACGCGGTGCTCGGGGATATCGTCGATCACGCTGTCCTTGGCATCGCTCTGGGTGTGGAAGCTGTAGCGCGGGTGCGGCGAGATGAGTTGCAGGGGGTAGCGTTCGTACAGCCCTTGGGTCTGGCGCCCTTCCCAGGAGGGAATGTAGCGGTTGACCGCGGGACGCTCCGGATCGATGGCGAAGGTCTCGAGGCTCGTCGGCGCAAACTCGAACTTGCCCGACTGCGTCTGCAAACCGTCGAGATATTCCTCGCCGTACTCGGAAGGGAGCGGTGCGGGCTCGGGCAGATCCTTCTTGCGCCCTTCGGCGAACCAGCGCCAGCCGACCTGGGTGCGATTGGCCGCCTCGTGCTCGGGCGGCACGACGTAGTAACCCTTGCGCAGGAACTTCTTCCACGACATGGCCTTGGGCAGATCCGAGCCCAGATACACGTCGCGACACCACAGCAACTCGTTCTTCGCCTCGCCGAAGTAGGCCGAGAGCCCGAGGCGCCCGGCGAGTTCGAGGAAGATCTGGTAATCGGATTTCGATTCGCCGAGCGGCTCGATGCACTTCGCCTGCATCACGATGACGCGGTGATTCAACTGATTGTGATTGTGGTGACCGTAACCGCCGCAGCCCGCCCATTCGCTGATGTCGTCACGCTCGAAGTTCGTGCACGCCGGCAGGATCAGGTCGGCGTAGGCAACCTCGCCCTCGTTCCAGATCGACTGGTTGAGGATGAACTCGAGTTGCGGGGATCGCAGCGCATCGACCAGCCGATTGCTCTCCATCGTCGTGCCGAAATGCGAACCGCCGTATTTGTACATCATGCGCACCGGCGCGTGGCCGGTCGCCGGATAGCTGAAACGCTGGAACTGGCCGGCAAGCGAGCGTCCGTCGGTCGGATAGCCCGCGGTCCGGCCGTCGAGGATCGCCTCCGGAATGCGCAGCCGCGGAATGCGCTGCGTCACCGTGTTCATGCTGACGAGGTGCGGCATGCGCTGATAGTTCTGGATCACGTCAGCGGTGTTCTCGACGTCGCCGGAGATGCCGCCGTCGGCGTAGCCAGGGAAGTGGAACTCCAGATCGATCGGTGCGCCCGTGCCCAGGTTGCCGAAGTTGACGCCAGGTTTGCCGGCACCCTGCATCGCCATCAGGCACACCATCGAGCGCGCCCACTGCGCGCCGGTGGCCGAGCGGTTCTCGCTCCCGTAGGCGAGCCCCTTGCTGCCGCAGGAGAGATAGGTCTTCTTCCGGCCCCACTCGCGCGCCAGCGCGCGCACGACGCGCGCGGCGACGCCGGTCTCGGCTTCCTGCCACTCGGGCGTCTTCGCCACGCCATCTTCCTCGCCCAGCACGTAGGCGCGATAACGTTCGAAGCCGGTCGTGCGCGTCGCGACGTAGTCCTTGTCGTAGAGCCCTTCGCTCATCCACACATGGGCGATCGCATGCGCCATCGCGGCGCCCGTGCCCGGCGCCGGCGCGATCCAGCGACCGCCCAGCCAATTGGCGGTCGTGTTGAAGAAGGGATCGATGTGCACCATCTCGATGCCAAGTTCGCGCGCCCACTGCCGGCGCACGCTGCCCTCGAAGGCGGCATAGGAGCCGCCGGTCGTCTCGGGATCCGAACCCCAGAAGACGATCATCTCGGCTTCCTTGAGGCAATCCTCGATGAGACCGTAGGGCTCGGCGCCCCCCATGCGCATCGCGTTGCCCCAGTGATGCGCGGCACCCCAGAACCAGCCTTCCCA
The DNA here is from genome assembly GCA_046347195.1 of Steroidobacteraceae bacterium. Taxonomy (GTDB): domain Bacteria; phylum Pseudomonadota; class Gammaproteobacteria; order Steroidobacterales; family Steroidobacteraceae; genus TMP-86. The sequence continues at coordinate 62,436 of JAXMGQ010000013.1, read as the reverse complement.
GCTGTCGGGGTTCGCCACCATCTTGGTGTAGCCGATCGCGTTCATGAAGCGCATCTGCGCACTCAGGTAATAGCCGATGTTGCCCCAGGTGTGGTGCGAACCATGGCTGTTCATGATCGCGCCGTGCCCATGCTCGCGACGGATGCGCCTGATCTCCCTGGCCGCGAGATCGAGTGCCTCATCCCAGGAGATGCGCACGTAGCCGGACTTGCCGCGGTTCTGCGTGTTGCGCTCGCCATCCGGATTCCAATCGACCCGCTTCATCGGGTACAAGAGCCGCTTGTTCGAATAGACGAGCGACTTCGAAGCGAGCCCGTGCGGACTCAAGGTGGCGCGCTTGGGCGGCGTGAAGCGCCGGCCGCGCGCTTCGATCGTCCAGGGCTCGGCGTCGCTCGCGTCGAAATCCATCGGCGTGATGCGCACGATGCGTCCGTCCTTCACGTAGACGAACACCGGGCCGCCGTTGGTCATGTTGACGTAGCGCGTCTCGCCGTTGCCGGCCGGCGTACCGGCTCGCCAGGTCGAGGTCAGCAGCGTATTGAGGATCGTCGTGAAACGCAGCCACAGCTCATCGGGGCCCAGCACTTCGAAGGCGTAGTTCTTCGCCGCATTGACGACTTCCATCGGGTCGAGGAAGGGGCGCAACAGGGGATACGCCCAGTGGAACATGCCCGAGCCCAGATGCACCAGTACGCGCGCACCGATCGCCGCCGACTTGAAGCGGATGATGACATCCGGGGAAGCGTGCAGGCCGGCGCGCGATTCGAGACGCCCACCAGCGAAGCGGTACCAGCGGCCGCGCGAGCCATCCTTGATCCTGATCTGCGCGACGAAATCCTTTCCCGTCATCCTTGCACGCATGCGCGGCGAGAATCGCGCGTACACGCGCATCACCACCGCCAAGCTCCAGAGCAGGAAGGAAAACGCCATCGAATACCTTAGCGCAATGTTGCGACGCCTTGCAGTGTAATGCATAGGTCCCTCAGCGACGAATGCCCTACGCACTTGGCGCAACTCACCGCGATTGTAGCCTGGAGCCGGCAGGCCGCAACTTCGTGCCATGCCGATCAGTTCACAGTGGCAATACCCCCGGCTGGACGTCCGCGATATCTGCAGATCACACTGCCATGGTTTCATTCATCGGACGCAACATGATCGACTCTACCCGGATCCGATTTCTCGGTACGATGCTGGTGTGCTGCATCGGCATGGTGGCCTGCCAGAAGAATCGTTCGCACGATGCGGACGCAACGTCGGTTGCGACAACCGACCGACAGTCGCCGCCTGCGGCGGCGCCCGGCAAGTATCCAGCGCCCGAAGACGAGCCGCCGGAAAAGGTCGTGGTTGCAGCGCTGGAAGAGGAATACGGGGCTATGAACGATTCCGGGGGAATGCGCGTGACTTCCACGGCGACCGGCAACAGCGCCGTCATCAGGCCCAGGCTGCGCAGTGCGCGCAAGGAGTCCTGCACCCGAAATGCCCGGATGCCCGTGGTCACCTACGAGTGCACGTTGATCGTGAAGGTCTCGCTCATGGACGACGGCAGTGAACCCAGTGAATCCGGTGCGCGGGTGGACGTGTATTGGGACGAGGACAAGGGCGAATGGGCGCGCGGCGATGGCCTCAAGGACGTACGACGATCCTCCAGTGAAGGTCGCTGAGCAACGGTCACTTTGAACTTCCTGTACGGCTGGCTCGATGGCGAAAAATGTGTGCCGGCCGGCGCCCACGCGACGTTGGATCGGCTCTTCGCCCGCCAGAGTCGCAGCCGCGGACCCGCGGTGTGGCCTCTGCCTGTCCAGGGTGACGCGACAACCGTCCCCAGCGCTCAACTGGGCACGATATTTAGCGCTCCCTCCGGCTGAGCCAGCCCGCGAGCAGCCACAACAGCAGCCACACGAGCGTGCGGAAACTCATCGCTCGCAGGCTCTCGACGGCGACGCCACCGCCGGTGCGGTGGACGAGCGCGATGCCGATCAGTACCAGCAGGTTCAGCAGGAAGATCAGCCCCGCCGCGAATCGGCCCGACATGGCGCCGCGCCACAGGATCAGGCCCGCCGCCACGTAGGCCACGCCCATGGCGGTGTTGTAGATCAGCAGCGGACGAAACACCTGGTAACCCGGGTCCGTCCCAAGCAGCACGCGGCCGCCGGCGAACAACGTGACGATGCCGAACAGCACGGCGACGGCCGCTGCCGAGCGACGGATTCTGCGGATTGCGAGCGATGTCATGGCGCCTCAGGAAGTCATGCGTTCAGGCCGGCTGGCACGGGCGTCTTCCTGCGGTGGATAGTACTTCAGCGATGAGCAGGCGGCACGGCAGTCGGCCCGAGCTGCCGCTCGGCACGCGAGCGCTACCGGTGCCGTCGCAGGCCAATCTGCTCTGAATTCGTAGGTGAGGGGCGTTTGGGCTGACTGGTGAACCGGTCGGGCAGGGGCGGTGCGCTCCGGGCCGCCCAACTGGCGGGTCTTGGAACGTGCTCGGCGGCCCGATAACGCTAGCAGCCTGTCGGACTTAAGCGGTACAAATGCGCGATAATCATAGGCAGTTTTTTCCTCAATGACGGTAGCGATGGCAACTTTCGACCGATCAACCGCGACACGGGATTCTTGCCGCCTTCGGTGGATGAATGGTTGCCGGGCGGCGCCCGGCGCTTTGTGGTGGAGATCATTGACGGCATGGACCTGTCGGAGCTGGTCAAAGCGTATCGAGGGTCGGATCGGCCTCGTATCACCCGGCGATGTTGCTGGGATTGCTGGTGTATGGCTATTCGACAAGACCTTTCGCGCGATTGAGCGCGCGACGCATGATTCTTTGGCGTTTCGCTACCTCGCGGGTAACGAGCAGCCGACCACGACACGATTGCAACTTTTCGCAAGCGCTTTTTGCGGCAACCGAACCCTTGTTCGTGCAGGTACTGAAGGTGCGCGCGATACGGGGCTTTGAAGCTCGGCACCGTGGCCTTGGATGGCACGAAGGTGCACGCCAGTACGAGGCCGGCACAGTGCCCTGTCCTACGGGCATGCGAAGAAGATCGAGGAAGCAGTTGAAGCGTAGTGAAGCAGCTGCTGGATCTGGCTGAACGGGCCGACGCCCGGGACATCCCGACGGGATGTCGATCCCGCAGGAGCTGGCAAGACGGGAGGAGCGCCTGGCGGCGATCGCTGTGGCGAAGGCGAAGATCGAGGCGCGGGCTGAAAGGCGCTTGGGGCTTGGCGAGCAGGCCGAACATCGAAGCCAAGCTTGCCGCCCGCGCCGAGCGCAGAAGCGCACTGGCAAGAAGCCCGGCGGTCGTCCACCCGAACCACCCAGCAGCGGGGTGAAGGACAAGACCAAATCAATCAGCCGATGAAGAGTCGCAGATCATGAAAGTCGCCGGTGGCGAGCTTTGATCAGTGTTACAACGCCCAGGCCGTTGGCTGCAGGAAGTATGCTGGTGGTAGCCACCGAGGTCAGCCAAGCGGCCAACGACGAGCAGCTGGTTCGTGCTGGAAGCTCGCGGCGCTGCCCTGAGGAGCCTGGGCCGTGCCCAGTGTATCCTCGCCGACAACGGCTATCTGAGTGAGGCCAACGTCCAGCAATGTAGGCAGCGCAGATTGAGCCGTTGATCGCCATGGGGCGCTGCCCACATCACCTGAGTGGAAGCAGCGCTTCGCCCCGGCACCGATCGCCCGACTCGGCCACATCGCTTCAGAGATGCGCGTATCAGTTGCGCACGCCCGCGGCAAGCAGCTGTACGGACTTCGCAAACAGACCCCGGAACCGGTGTTCGGCATCATCAAGTCGGTGATGGGCTATCGCCAATGCTTGCTCAGAGGGCTGAAAAACGTCAAAGGCGAGTGGAATCTGGTGACGATGAGCTGGAACATCAAGCGAATGTTCGCTATGCAGGCTTGCTGAGAAGGCATCAAGACCCTTTCGAGCTTCGGAATCAATTACCTCAACCATGAATCCAAACTCATTTGCCGTTTTCCCGCGCTCACAAAAGCTCAGTCCGACAGGCTGCTAGGGCGAGAGCATCTCGTCGATCTGTTCGGGTGTGGCCTCCACCAACTCGTTCTTATCGTTCCGCACCTCCAGGTGCCATCCCTTCTGGATGTGGTACGAAAGCTTTTCCCGCTCAATCTGCAGTTCAATCTTCTTGCGTCGCACTGTGACCAATTTCGGCTTCACTACGGCTGACATGGCATTTCCTCCGATTTCCGAAAAACCGTTTCGGGTCACTTTAGGTTTTATGGTCGAAGGTGAGCGGGAAGGTGGTCACAGTTCTGAGCCGGCCATTGGTGACCGCGGTCATACATAAGGCTGGCGGTCATCCATGCAAAGGGCGGATGTTGCGCTGTGACCCAGAATGCGATAGCACGCTGGCGAGCAGCCCTGGTGGCGGCTATTTGACGGGCATCGATGAGCAAGGAGCGGCACGAGCTCGATCGGTATCTGGGCTGCCGACTTGCTCAGCACTCTTGGCAGAAGTGCCGGCGCAAGCCCAGCCATCCGTGAGAATGGCGGTCCGTTAGTAGCCGGGCATCAAGCGGCGACTCGCGCGGGAGCGTTTCTCGATCCCGGCATACCAACGGTTCATGGCATTGCCGCCCAGCAGGCGCCGGTCGGCATCGCGGCGGTCGGCACTCTTCTTGAACTTGCAGGCGCATTGCTGCGGCGTGCTGCATCCGGCCAGCGGCAGCCGTGGCGCGGCGCGCATCAGGTGACGTTGCCCGGCAGCATCCCGCGCCGCCTGGCAGCAGATGAATCCGGAGCAGATGACAACCCCACGGAAATCGGCTCCGGCGGCGCGTGGCTTGTGCGCCGCGGCCTTCGAGGTCCGCTGGGCCGCCGGGCGGGATTTTCGCGTCGCGGGTACTGGCTCGGATCGGCCCAACAGGGCCAGCAATGCCTTGATCACGGTGCAGTTGCCATAATCGGTGCGGGGTGATTGCGTTCTGCGGCGTTCATGCGCGGCCTCCGCGGCGATGAGAATGGGGATTTCACGCTTCTTATACGCCCCGCTGCCGTGGCCGGCCGTGAAGCCGGTCACCGCGCCGTTGTCCTCAGCGCGGATTCCCGCGCTGCAACCGCCGGATATTTCTGCCTCTATTGAAATCTGAGTGGGTAACCGGAGCTTTCTTCGGGGTAGATCTTGATCTTGCTCTTCGATCTGCTTTCATCGGCAAGGCGAAGCGCGGTCTGGCGCCGCAGGCGAAGTCCGTGGCTGGTTGGGGCGCAGGCTCTGAAGATCGAAGTGGAAGGGTCAGGGATGGTCACCGAGGAAGATATTCGAGTCTGCCCTGGGCATCAGCTCCCCTGGTTCATCGCCGGGATGAGCTTCGAGCCGAGCCAGAAGCTGAACATTTACGTGGATTTCGAGGTCAGCAGCCCGCTTTGAGGTCGCTGGCGCGGACAGGCAGCACCCGGTGCACGACACCATGACCAAGACCTACCGGCACGAACTTCTTCCAGCACGAATGCGAGCTTTCCAGTGCGGGTACCGCAGTGAAGCTACCCGACGGGAAGATTCTGTTCCAGGTGAGCCCGCCGTGGGCGGCGAAGCTATCCGGGCTTCTCGCTGCTCTTCAGGGCCTTCGTGCTGCTGTTGAGCCAGGAGATGTCCTTCACGGGTGTCGCGCGCGCATCACCGGGAGTCGGTTCATCGGATCATGGCCGTGTGCCATCGCTACGTCGATGCGGCGGTTGGTGAAGCCGATCTCCGTGGTGCGGCGCCTGGCGATCGATGAGACCTCGCGCGCCAAGGGGACACGACTACGTGACGCTCTTTGCCGATGCCGGCCCCGGACCCCGAGCGGCGCCAGGTGCTGTTCGTGGCCGAGGGCCGCAAGCCGAGACCCTGCAGGCCTTCGCCGCGAACCTGCGCGCCCATGCTGTGGCCACCCAGTTGCCGCCATCGGCATCGACATGTCCCGGCGTTCATCAAAGGCGTCGAGGCAAACTTTCCCAACGCACGAATCACCTTCGACAAGTTCCACGTGATCGCTCACGCCTCGGCCGCGATCGACGCCATGCGCCGCGCCGAGCAGAAGCTCGACCCGAGCCTCAAGGGGTTGCGTTGGACGCTGCTGAAGGACCGCGATCCAGTTGGGGCAGCCGCAGCGCGCCGAGGCTCGATGCCCTGCTGGCGAACGCGACCAGCAGCCGCACCGCCCGTGCCTGGCGACACCGCGAGCAGCTACGCGAGATCGCGAGCCGCAAGCAGCCCCGGCGACCTTCGTGCGCGCGCTGCTCAAGCAGTGGTGTACGAACGTGATGCGCTCGAAGGTCAGGTGATGAAGGCGGTGGCCGTCATGATCCGCAAGCACTTCGAAGTCCTCGCCTGGGTCGAAACACGGCAAACGAACGGCTTCTTGGAAGCCATCAACGGCCTGTTCAACCCCCCCCCCCCCCCCCCCCCCCCCGGAAGGAGCCGCCAAACGCAAGGCAGCATGGTATGGGACCTTCCGCACCATCCGCATGGTGATCTTCACGCGCCACATGCAGATCGTCAACCACGATCTCGACAACGAGGGGCCGGCGATCGGCGAGGTACGCCCGGCAAACATCAGCGAACCCTTCGGGCTGCTGCGCGGCGTCGACATCCCGGGCGGCATCGCGCACTGTCCGCTCGACTTCATCCGCGTCGAGCGGCCCTTCCGGTTCATCGCGCTGTCGATGGCGCCGATGTACGGCTCGGTGAAGGATTGACGCCCTAGAACACGTACTCGGTCTGGTTGAGGATCCGTCCGCGCGCACCGAAGGTGTTGTGCGAGAGGATGTCAGGCTTGGGATCCCAGCCGAAGAAGCGGCCTATGTTGGTCATCGCACCCGGCGTGAAATTGAGCACGAACACGCCGTCCCACGGGAACACGGTTTCGGTCACGAAGAACACGTAGATCTGTTCGGTGATCTTGTAGGTCTTCGTCTGATCGACATCGGCGATCGAACGCTCGGGCCCCGCGAGGCAGTGCCAGGCGTAGGTGCCGTAGTTGAGGTAGATATGCTCGTAGGCGTGGTTGTCGCTGTAGACCCACATCGCACGCCGACCAACGAGATCCGCCGTGCGCTCGATGGGCTCGGCCGCCGGGGCGCCCACGCCCGCTGAATGGATGTTCGACTTCGTACGCCGCGCATCACCGCGATCCCAAGTCCACGTGTAGACGATGAGGGCGCGCTTCTTGCGGCGATCGTAGACGATCGTTGCGCAGGTAGCCTCGGCGCGCTCTTCACGCTCCAGCTCGCTTGGCGCTTGTTCAGCGTCAGCGCGAGGATGGCGCCGTCGTCACGATGCAACTCGAGCGTGCCGTCGAGTGCGTCCGTGTGGTCGGGGCGATTCTGCCCCATGCCGATCGTCCATTCCTGGAATGCCGGACCGTCCTCGACATTGTGGAAATCGTCGTGATCGACATAATCGCGCGGCTTGTTCATGTGCACAACTTATCGGACCCTGCCGCAAATGTCATCGCCGGTCGATCGATCGGGCTTGCAGCAACGGGCCCGGACGTTATCCTCTGGTCAAACGAATGCCATACAACTTCAGAGGCGAGACAATGAGAACGCTGAATCGTGCTCGATGGATCGGCATGCTGGCGAGGGCGGGGAATTCAGGGGCAGGCGGCCGTCCGACTGGTTGCCTGGTCGCGCACTGGTGGGGTTTTGGGCTGACGGCGGCAGGCTCGGTGCCGACATCAGGTTCGTTCGGTGAAGTAGACTGTGGTGCAGAGGCGGCTTGAATTTCCTACCGCTGTATTGGACGCCACATCCTTGACGTAGCTCCCAAAATGGGAGATTCTTCCCTGCGATGAGAGTGATCGCCAGAAGGAGCCTGAAGAAGTTCTGGGAGTCGCCCGGCCGTGCTGATGCGCGGGGCCCGCTGCAGAGCTGGTATGAAGAAGCGGTGAAGGCGAAGTGGCGGAGGCCGCAGGACATCAAGGATCAGTTCGCCAGCGCGAGTAACTGCGGCAACAACCGGGTGGTGTTCAATATGGGTGGTAACAAGTACCGACTCGTGGTGGAAATGCAGTACCGGGCCGGAATCGTGTGGGTGAAGTTTGTCGGTACACATGCACAGTACGATCGTATCGACGCGGAGACAGTGAATGACTATTAAGCCGATCCGAAACGACACCGATCTGAAGCGGGTGTTTCGCCGCCTGGAAAAAATATTCCAGGCGCAGGAAGGCACGGCGCAGGCTGACGAGCGTGATGTTCTGGTGACGCTCGTGGAGGCCTATGAAAGCAAGCACTACGACTTCGGACCCGCAGATCCCGTGGAGGCCATCAAATTCCGCATGGAGCAAGACGGGCTGACTCCTCGCGACTTGGAGCCTTTCATCGGTCCGAGTGGGCGGGTTTCGGAGGTGCTAAACAGAAAGCGGCCACTCAGTCTTCGCATGGTCAAGCGGCTGCACGATGGACTGAAAATTCCATATGAAAGTCTGCTGACAGAAGTTTCGTGACCGGGCCGCGTGGTCATTGGCATCGACAACTCGGGACGAAAAAAATCGGCTCTGTTGAATTTCGAGTGGGTTACGCGACGTAGGGATTGAGCTTGGAGAAGTCGAGCTTGCCAGCGACAAGGAAGATCACCATGCGGATGGTGCGGAAGGTCCCATACCCGCGCGCCTTGCGTTTGGCGGCCTGGAACAGGCCGTTGATACGCTTCGAAGCCGTTCGTTTGCCGTGTTTCGACCCGAGGCGAGGACCCCCTCGAGTGCTTGCGGATCATGACGGCCACTGCCTTCATCGGCTCGACCTTCAGGCGCATCACGTTCGTACACCACTGCTTGAGCAGCGCGCACGATGTTGGGCTGCTTGCGGCTCATGATCTCGCGCAGCTGCTCGCGTACTGCCCAGGCGCGGGCAGGTGCGGCTGCTGGTCATGTTCGCCAGCAGGGCATCGAGGCTCGGCGCGCTGCGGCCGCCCCAACCGTGCAGTCCTTCAGCGGCGTCAACGCAACCCTTGAGGCTCGGGTGGGGCTTCTGCTCGGCGCGGCGTAACGTCGATCGCAGCCGAGGCGCTGAGCGATCACGTGGAACATCGAAGGTGATCTGTGCGTTGGGAAAGTTTGCCTCGACGCCTTTGATGAACGCCGGGGACATGTCGATGCTGATGGCGGCAATCTGGGTGGGCTTGCCAGCATGGGCGCGCAGGTTCGCGGCGAAGGCCTGCACGGTCTCGGCCTCGCGGCCTCGGCCACGAACAGCACTCGGCGCCGCTCGGGGTCCGGGTCGGCATCGGCAAAGAGCGTCACGTAGTCGTATCCCTTGGCGCGCGAGGTCTCATCGATCGCCAGGCGCCGCACCTCGGAGATCGGCCGCACCAACCGCCGCATCGACATGGCGATGGCACACGGCCGCTGATCGATGAACCGACTCCCCGGTGATGCGCGCCGCGACACCCGTAGAGGACATCTCCCGGCTCAACAGCAGCACGAAGGCCTCAAGAGCAGCGAGAAGCCCGACGACGCCCGCCCACGGCGGGCTCCACCTGAACAACCTTCCCGTCGACGGCTTCACTCGCGGTACCCCGCACCGAAAGCTCGCATTCGTGCTGGAAGGATTCAGGTGCCGGTAGGTCTTGGTCGCGATTATGTCATTGCGGGTGCTGCCCGTCACGCGCAGCGACCCCAAAGCAGCTTGCCAACCTCAGGAAATCACGCAAAGATATTCAGCTTCTTCTGGCTCGACGCCGGCTCATCCAGCGATGAACCAGGGGCGGTACCCAGGGCAGACTCGAATATCTTCTCGGTGACCATCTCGACCCTTCACTTCGATCTTCAGGAGCCTGCGCCCCAACCAGCCGGACTTCTGCCGCCTGCGGCGCCAGACCGCGCTTCGCCTTTACCGATGAAAGTAGATCGAAGGCAAAGAGATCAAGATCTACCCCGAGAAAGCTCCGGTTACCTCAGATTTCAATAGAGCAAAAATCAGATCGAAGTCTCGATTTCTATCGTCATCTATCGGCACCAAGCGAAGTGTAGCGACGGTAGATCTGACGGTAAAAGCGACGTGGCGTCTTGGAAAATTTCAATATTCTGCAGATTGAAAATCCCGCTTGGCGGTAGGCTCGTCAGACCGTAGTCAGGAATGGGGGAATATCCATGCATGCGGAGAGTCGCGCCAGGAGAGTTACCGTAGCCCTGGCAATTCTTGTGTGGGTCTTCGCAGGCCAAACCGCCGTTGCCCAGCAGATGCCCCGGAATCCTGCCGGATCACAAATCATCGTGAGCGGAAGCGCCGAGGTCTTGGTGCCACCGGCAAAGGCAACGTTCTCCGTCGGCATTATGACGTCAGCGCCGTCCGCGGTCACGGCGGGCGAAGACAACGCCCGCATTTCCAAAGGTGTCCTGGCAGCTCTTGAGCGCGCAGGGTTGAAGCACGAGGAAATCACCGGCTCTCGCCTTGGAGTCCGCCCGAGATGGGAGTACGACGATAGGGGACGGCACCCAAAACGCAGCGCGTTTGAGGCGAATAACACGATTCAAATCGTGACAGATAATCTTACGCAGATTGGCAACTTCATTGACGCTGCCTTGTCGGCCGGTGCCACCGATGCTTCTGATATCACGTTTTCAGCAAAAGACATTGATGAAGCGCGCCGCCGCGCTCTGAGCCAAGCGGTAGTTGCTGCCCGGACCGATGCCGAAGCCATGGCTCGCGCCGCCGGCGGTACGTTGGGGGACCTTCTGCTACTGAGCACGGAGCGGACCAACGAAGCACCTGGCGTGGATCTGGAGGAGATCGTCGTCACAGGTGCGCGACGAGTGCGGGAGCCTGTAAATACAGACGTCATCCCGAGTCAGATCAAGGTTACAGCACGTGTGATTGCGCGCTGGCGATTTGTGTCGACCGCGACCGGGAAATAGCAGACACCAGCCGCCTAGACCAAGAGCAAGTCATGGTTGTGCGTAGTCATGCACCAATGCCGCCTTGGCGCAAAGGGCTGGGAGCCGTCCTGGCTATTCTGGCCGGGATTGCCTGGTTCGTGTTGTGATTCCGGGGATGATAGGGGCAATGGTGATTGGGAATTTCCTGATCTATCTGATACCCGCAGCGCGTGCTGCGATGGATGCAGAAGATCGCGCGTTCCCTGGTACAGAATATGCGACCGCGCAGAAAACGCTGATTCGCCTCTTCAAATTGTGCACGCCGGTCGCAATTGCACTGTCACTATTTGGAGCGTGGCTCTTTGAGTGATAAAACGCGAACGGCACCGTCCGGTGACGTATGGGCGTATCGGGGAAGTTCCGGCATGGTACGTCTTCCCGTACGTTTCCGTCTGGGCAGTCGAGCGCGTGCAAGCACCCGGCTGGGTTGGATGTCGCGGAGGTGTGGAGACGCGATGACAACTGGGGCTTCGCGCTGATTTGCTTCAGTACACTGGGGTGCCTGTACTTCGGATGGAAATGGCGGCGCGAAGGCAAGGCGGACAGCACGACCGGATGACCATACTGATCGACGAAACCACTGACCTCGATTTTGCCAACACGGCGCTCGAAGCCTTGGAGGAGGCGCGCATCCGATGCTACTCCACCGGCGGTGAGAATCCCTATGGCCGTTCCCACACGTACTGCCTCTACATCCTGAACCCAGCAGACCGAGCGAGGGCCAACGCTATCCTTGTGAGTCTGGGGGCAGCGCAGGACGTGGAGCTACGGATGCCGAACTCATGGCAGTTTCGAGTCGGCCTGGCAGTCTTCGTGATGCTGCTGGTGGCCGCCATCGCCTGGGTGGTGTCCGGATGAGGATCCCTCGCCGCCAACGCGGCTTCTGGCACCTCATCGGCGCAGCAATCGCCTTCTTGGCTCTGCTCGATGTCGCGATCACGCTGATCGAATGGGTGCGGTCCTTCAGGCGCCGACGGCACGCCGCGCCCGATGGAACGGGGAGGGCAGAGCCACCATCTGACTACCTGCGTCGGATCGCCCCCGGCATCATCGTGCTGCTGTTGGGATTCATCCTCTATGGGCTCTTCCAGCGCTTCGGTCCCTTGAAGCCCGTGCACGAGTGGTTTCAGTGAATCCGAGGCGCAGGTACTGGATCGCCTTTCCGCTCGTCGCGTTCGCGTTGTACTACCTGTTGGCGCGTGCGCCGCTGCCGCTGATCCGTCCCTGGTGTATGTTCTGGGTGCCGAGCGGGGATTCGTCTCCATCGACAGCGAATGGCGCGTTCTGCGCCTTGATCAGGGAGGGCATGTCACTGATGCGCGCATCGTCCGGGATTGACCTGAGGGCAGGGAGGGGGAGTGGTTCCAGGAGGGCAGGCGGAACAACCGTGATCCGGATGCAGGCGAAACAGCCGCGGCCGGCGGCGCGAGGGCCAGAAGCATCGCTCTGCCTCGAGAGGCGCGCCGATGGCGTGCAAGTGGCGGGTTTCCGCGCGATGGCCAGTCCCTGCGAGATACTGGCGCAGGACGTCGATCCAGCGCGGCTCGCGAGAGTGGCGGGCGAGGTCGTGGCTGAAGTCCGTCGCATAGAGCGGAAATTCACCCGCTTCGGCGCGGCGGGCGTGCCCGCGCAGCTGCGGCGATGCGCCGGTCGCAGCGTGCGAGTGGATGCGGAGACGGCGATGCTCATCGATATTGCTGCACGCTGGTATGAGCGCAGCGGCGGCCTGTTCGACATCACCTGCGGCGCACTGCAACGGCTATGGCGCTTCGGCGTTGCCACCAGGCCACCAACTTCCGACGCCGTGGCCCGGGTGCTCCCCCATGTGGGCTTTCACCGCCTGCGCTGGACGCCGCCGATGCTGTCGATGCCCCCGGGGATGGAAATCGACCTGGGTGGCATCGGCAAGGAGTACGCGGTGGACCGCGCCCACGACCTGCTTGCCGCGCAACTCGATGCCCCTGCACTCGTCAACCTCGGCGGGGATCTGCGCATCACGCGCCCTCTGCGCCGGGGTCACTGGTGTATCGGTCTCGAGAGCGCCGAGGCGGCCCGCGTCGGCGGCCGCGTCGTCGCTCTCGCCGCCGGCGCACTGGCCACCAGCGGGGAGACACGGCGTCATGTCGCGGCAGGGGGCGTGCGCTACGGCCACCTGCTCGATCCGCGCACCGGCTGGCCCGTTACGGGTGCACCGGCCGCCGTGAGCGTTACCGCGCCCAGCTGTATCGAGGCGGGGCTGCTGGCCAAGACCGCGCTGCTCCAGGGTCCTGCGGCGGCGAGCTACCTCGCCGCGGCCGGCGCGCGCTTCTGGATCACCTCCCGACAACCGGCCAGACCGACGTGACCGAACCCACGGACGAGGAACCGAAAGCCGACACCTGGTCAGGCGCGTCCGGCGGCAGGCAGTCGGACACGGAGGTGACGCGCACCCAGTTCCGCAGCCGCGCACGTGCGCTTTTTCGCCGCTACATCGCGGCGACGGAAATGGGGCGACTCCCTGACCACCAGCAGGCATTCATCGATCGCAACGAGAAGCGGAGTCCGGCGGGGCGCTACTGGCTGCTGGTGCTGCTCGAGCGACGCGAGCGCGAGATCACGAGCGGCATCGAAGATCCGGCGGCAGCAGGCCTCGACCTTTTCGCCGCGGAGGATCTCACCCGCGTGGAGGCCGAGTACGAGGCCGAGGCCGCTCGCCGAAGCGCCGCTGATCTCGGCGGCTCGCCTGCCTCATGACCAGGTGCACATCGCCTGCAGTCGTCAGTTGCCAGGTTCGACTGCCTCGCTCGGTGCCGTGCTGCGCCGCTCGCGCGCCAGTCGCGCCTCGCGATGGGCGATGTAAAAACTGGCTCTGTTGAATTTCGAGTGGGTTACGCGACGTAGGGATTGCCATCCAGCGTTTCATCGAACAGCAGCCAGCTCAAGGTGACCACGGCACCGCGGTGAAGCTGATCGGCGTCAGCGCGGACACGTCTCCCAGCTTCAGGGCGCGCGTCCACAGCACCTGCCCGGCGGTGCCCATCAATCCGGTCATCAGCAACCACAGCCAGTCGGTGCCCCCGGGCCAGCGCCAGACGAACAGCGAGGGGAAAAATGACATGGGCACCCACAGCGCATAGGTCCAGAACACGATCGTGTCGGCCTTGTCGACCCGGGAGAGCTGCTTGATCTGGATGGCCACCAGGGCGCTCAACATCGCGGCCGCCACCGCCACCAGGGAACCGGCGCTGAAGGCATGCGACCACGGCCGCACGATCACCAGCACTCCGATGAAGCCCAGCGCCACCGCCGTCCAGCGGCGCGCGCGCACGCGCTCGCCCAGCATCAGGATGGCGGCGATGGTGACGAAGATCGGCGAGGAATAGGCGAGCGCAATGGCCTGCGCCAGCGGCAGGTGGGCGATTGCCCAGAAACCGCAGACCATGCTGGCGATGCCGATGGCGGTACGAATGAAGTAGCGCGGAAGCTGGTCGGTGCGCACGCTGGCGGCAAACGCGGCGACGGGCCTGCGCCTGCGCGACACCGGCACGGCGAGCAGCGGCAGCAGCGTCAGGAAGCCGAAGGTATTGCGGAAGAACGCCACTTCCCAGGTCGGGATGGCCTTCGACGCGAGCCGGATGAAAATTGCCATCAGGCCGAAACCGAGCGTACTGCCCAGCATCAGCAGGGCGGCACGCCCATGCCTGCTCCGCGGGGCACTCACCATCTCATGACCTTGGACAATGCAGATGGCAGAGCGCCACGAACATGACCAGGAATCAGTGCGTGGGCTCGAGTGTAACCGCATCCCAGAAATCGCAGTGATGCTGCTTCGCGATCACGGCGGCCGGCAGCAGGGCGCTGTCGCCTGCCTGCTGCAGCGACAGCACCATGGCTTCTTCACTGGTATAGCGCGGCCAGTATGGTGCGCCAGGAGCGGTGGGATCGCCGGTGCGCAGGAAGCCCAGCTCGGCATTCCTCACCTGGGCAATCAGCACCGCGTGGCCGCTGGTCTCGGGCAATCCCTTGTCCATCGGGATCTCGATGACGGAACCGCCCGCGCCATGGAAAGAACCCCAGGGCCATTTCCTGTCGAGGAAACTCACCGGCGCCGCGGCATCGTCGATCTGGTAGGCGTAGACGCGCACATGCCTGGAAAGATGCCGGAAGGAAGCCAGTGCGGGGCATACCGAATCCGCATCCGCAACGGCGCTGCGGAATGCGAGGAAACCCGCGGGATGCGGGAAACGTTCGAGCGGATACAGCTGGCTGACGCGCTCCGCGAGTATTCCGTACTTCTCCTTCAGCAGCTTGTCGTAGGCCTCATCGCTGTAGGCGACGGTGCTCGGCGGCGTGACTCCACCGTTGATCTCGTCCCGGTCGACACCGATGATCAGGCTGATGTCGTTCACCTGGCCGGTCCTGAATGCCTTGCCAGGCGACATCGGGATCGTCGTCCCGTTGACGATCGGCGCGATCGTGCCGGCGCTCGCCGGAGACATGGTCGAGGAGGCGCTGTTGATCAGCTTCGCGGCGGGCAGTTCACGCAGGCAGGCCGCCACATCGGCTGCGCCGGCGCAGCCTACCTTGGCGACGAACCGTGCGCCTGTGGCCTGAGCCTCCTCCTCGCTGAGGAGCTGGGACTTGCAGTCTGCCAGCTGCCAGATCTGGTCCGCGCTCACCGCTGCATTGTAGAAACCGCTCCTGCTGATCCCCTTCTGGAACAAGCCTTTTGATTCCGGCGAAATGGCGTGGATGCACACACTCGCGCCGCCCGCCGATGTTCCGATGATCGTCACATTGCCCGGGTCGCCGCCGAAACCCGCAATGTTGCGTTGTACCCAGCGCAGCGCCGCCTGCTGATCCTGGATGCCGTAATTGCCGGAGTGCGGACCCAGGGCCTGCGCAGCAAGGAAGCCCATGATGCCTGTGCGATATTCCACATTGACGACTATCACATGCTGGCCCATCGGCGTGGTGTCAGGCAGCGTGCCGAAGGCCGTCACCAGAAAGCCGCCGCCATGGATTTCCACCATGACGGGCAGCCGGGCATTCGCCCTGGTGCCGGCAGGCACCTGCACATCGAGATACAGGCAGTCTTCGCTCCCCGCAATGCCATCCCGACCGCCGGGCGCCGCACAGGTCGCAGCGGCCTTCGTGGCGATGAGTTCCTGCCGCCAGGGTTTCATGGGTTGCGGCGCATTCCAGCGAAGCTTTCCGGTTGGCGGCAGGGCATAGGGAATGCCGAGATAGTTCACCACCCCGTCGCCGACGAGCCCGCACACGGGTCCGTCCGCGGTTCTGACCGCTGTATTCGCGGAGCATGGGGGAGTTGGAGCCGCTTGTGTCGGTGTCGGTGTCGGTGCCTGTGCCTGCGCTCGCGGCGCCGCCGCGACGGCGAGTCCCATGGCTGTGATCAACGGGACTGCCAGTGAGCGAAAGCCGGTGGATATCATGTCGAGGATCCTTCGCAGGTGAATTGGGCGATGCTACAGCATCGCAGCGAGCTGCTGCCATGGAGCCGACCCGCTTCGTACACTGTTCCGCTCGATGCCGGACATTTTCTGCGGGTCTCCTCAGCGTCCAGGCTGCTTCGAATTCGAAAGTGAGGGGCGTTTGGGCTGACCGATGAATCGCTCGGGCAGGGGCCGTCGCTGGTATGATGGCGCTCAGTGGCCGGTCGAAGGTCCACGAATCGAGGTGTCCCATGAGATGGCGAGCTTCGTCCCGGATTCTGGCGCTGACGATATCGAGCGTCGCGATGCTCTCCGCCGCGCAAGTGGCCACCGCCGATTGCGACGGACCCAAGCGGCCGCCCACTGCCGCCGAGGCGAAGGCCTATGCCGATGGCTTTGCCCTGTTCCGGCGCATGGCGCCGCAGGCGCCTGCCGGATGGACCGCGACCGACTCGCGCACCGAGCCGGTCGTCACCTTCATCTGCGCCAGCCCCACGTACGATTTCACCCGCTGGTCGTTCTCACGAACATTCAACCGGAGCCAGGCGGAGATGCAGGCGCGTGGCGCCGCCGCGCTGAAGAAGACGCAGGCCGTGAGGGCCCGGGCCGATGCGCGCAACAAGGCCAAGGAGGCGAAACTCGCCGATCTGGATCGCCGGCAGGCAGATCTGGCCAGGCGAGTCGAGGCGGCCACCAATCAGAAGAACTACACCGCGCTCGGGGCCATCTCGGAGGAAAGCGACAAGCTGGCGGCGGAGCGCGAGGCGCTGATGACCGACAGCGCGGCCGAGGCGGAGATGAGCGCGATCGGCACCGAGGTGTCTCGCGACGAAACCGCGCAATTCACGATGATCTACGGCGAGACCGACGTCACGATGAGTGGTGCGTTCAAGCCGATGGGATCTGCCGTCGGCAAGGGCTATCGCCAGGATTACCAGGACAAGGACGGCAATCCGCAGGCGGATCTGGTGGTCGTATTGCCACCGGTTGCGCATGCTCCTGGACAAGTGGTCGTGCGCATCAGCGGGGATCCTGCGCGCGCCGACGCGCTGCTCAAAGGGACCCCGCTGCGCTGAAGCGAGTCGGCCGGCGAACGGCAAGTCGCCGGCCGGGGTTCAATGAGATGTATTCTGCATGCATCTTTGCTATGATGCTTCGGCAATTCGAAGCGCCACGCCGCCACCGCCATGCAACTCACCCGCTTCACCGACTACTCCCTGCGCGTGCTGATGCACCTCGCCTACCGCCAGGGCCAGTTGTGCACGATCAGTGAGATCGCCGCGGGCCACGCGATCTCGGAGAATCACCTGATGAAGGTCGTGCACCAGCTCGCCCGGCTGGGCTACGTCGAGACGCTGCGCGGCAAGGGCGGCGGCATGCGCCTCGCGGGCCCGGCAGAAGAGATTCGCGTCGGCGCCGTGGTGCGCGCCACGGAGGAAACGCTGGCCCCGGCGGACTGCCTGGACGCGGCCCGGCACAGCGACTGCCGGCTGTTGCCCTCCTGCCGGCTGCAGGGCGTGCTGCGCGATGCGCAGCGTGCCTTCCTGCAGCACCTCGACGGCTATACGCTGCGCGACCTGCTGAACACGCGCCCGCCGCCGGCCGTCGTGCCGCTGCTGCGCCTGCAGCGCAGCCGGCGTCCCGCGCGGCGACCACTTGCCGCCAGCCGGTAAAGATATATAGAATTTACATCTTCAAATGCCACCCGTATGGAGATCCGCATGACCGAGCCCTTTCACGCCACGATCGACGTGCGCACCATCGTGCCGCACGAGCGCCACGCACTGATCTTCTCGACCTTCGCTTCGCTCCCGGCCGGGGGCGCGCTGCAGCTGGTCAACGATCACGACCCGCGGCCGCTGCGACAGCAGTTCCAGTCCAATTACCACGGGCAGTTCAGCTGGGATTACCTCGAGCAGGGTCCGGCTACCTGGCGCGTGCGCATCGGCAGGACGAAAGGCAACTGCTGCGGTAGCTGCGGGGGATGAACACGGGCGGCCACGCCCTGTGGCAGCTGGGCTTCCGCCCGTTCTACCTGCTGGCCGCGCTGTTCAGCGCCTGCTCGGCAGCGCTGTGGGCGCTGCAGTTCGCCGGGTGGCTGCCGCATGCGTACCTGGCGGGGCCGACGTGGCATGCGCACGAGATGCTGTTCGGCTATACGCTGGCGGTCGTCACGGGGTTCCTGTTCACGGCGGTACGCAACTGGACGGGCAGGCCGACGCCGACCGGCCCGTTGCTCGCGGCGCTGGCCGCGCTCTGGCTGGCCGGGCGCGTGCTGGTGCTCACGCCATGGAGCACTGCAGCGGCCGTGGTCAACGTCGCCTTCCCGCTCGGCGTGGCCGCGGGGATCGGCGTACCGCTGTGGCGTGCGCGTAACCGGCGCAATTACTTCTTCGTCGGCCTGCTGCTGCTGCTGGCGCTGGCGCTGGCATGCATTCATCTGGCCGAGCGCGGCGTGATCGCGCTGCCGGCCTGGGCGGGCCTGCAGCTCGGGCTGGACGTGATCCTGTTCATCATGTCGGTGATGACGGGCCGCGTCGTGCCGATGTTCACCAACAACGGGGTGCCGGGCGCGCGCGCGCGTCGCAACCTGTACGTCGAGCGCGCGGCACTGGGCGGCGTGCTGCTGCTGCTGGTCGCCGACCTGCTGCGCGTCCATGGCTTGCCGCTGATCGTGCTGGCAGTGGCGCTGGCCGGCGTGCATGCCTGGCGTCTCGCGTTGTGGGACACGCGCAGGACGTTGCACACACCGCTGTTGTGGGTGCTGCATCTCGCCTACGCCTGGATCCCCATTCACCTGCTGCTGCGCGCCGCAACCGAGGCAGGCTGGGTCGCGCGGCCGCTGGCGGTGCACGCGCTCACCCTGGGTGCGATCGGCGGCCTGACGATCGGCATGATGGTGCGAACGGCGCGCGGCCACACCGGGCGTCCGCTCAGGGCCGACGGCTTCGAGACCGCGTGCTTCGCGCTGGTCGCGGCCGCGGCCGTGGTGCGCGTGCTCGGTCCGTTGGTGGTGCCGCAGTACTACGTGGCCAGCGTCCTGTGGTCGGGCGCGCTGTGGTCGCTGGCCTTCCTGCTTTACGCCGTGCGCTACTGGCCGATCCTGACGCGATCGCGCGCCGACGGCCAGCCTGGCTGATCCCGAGGCTGGCGCCAGGCTGCTGCTCGGTCGCCCTGCCAGTGGGGTTCGGTCGGGCGAGGAAAGTCGCGAGGTTCACATATTTCGTGGCCGGCCAGATCAGATGGCTGGGAAATGCTTGGACTTGCTATGCTGTACTGGATCTGATCTTTGGCACGTGGAACTTACGGAAGAGACAAGCCATGACATCTCCCTGCATCAAGCCCCTCGCGGCATTCCTCTGCTGCATCCTCCTTTTACCCGTGTTCGCCAATCCTCCGCCTGCTCCAGGCAAGGAGCAACGTGAATCACAAATCGTGGTGGATGATCGCGGACAGGTGATCAGGTCAGGGAAGGGGGATCGGATCAATCATTCCGCCGCGCCCGGCAACGCCCGGTCCCGGAATCGGACCGTGATCAACGAGCCACTCGTTGCACCCGGGCTGCCGCCAGCTCCCTCTGGCCATCCCGCCGCCGCGAGCTTTTCCGCCTGGGGCCAGTGCCTGGGCTGCTCCGGGCTGGAACTCTATGACAATCGCGGTCGCACCGAGATCTTCGCCTCGACCACTCACGTGCAGATTCCCACCGATACCTTTCCGGGTCCTTCGAACGACCATTGGTACGCCCTCGTGTACGACCCGGCGAGGCATTCGTTCGACGAGGTGTTCGCCAGCGAACGCCAGCCAGGCGGCATCGCAAAGCTGCTGTTGCTTCCGGGCGCAACCCGCGATGCGGATGAACTCGCCGTCTGCGGGCTGGATGGGTCGATCCGGTTCTATGCGGCGCAAACCAAGCGGTTGAAGCCGGCGAGGACGCGGCAGTTCCCGATACAGGACGTCACCTTCTGCGCCATCGGAGATTTCGATCATCGCGGCCACACTCAGTACCTGCTCGGAAGCTCGGTGCAGGCCGCCGTGTTCGACGAGCGTGGCCGGCAGCTGTGGAGCCTGCCGGCGCCCATGTTCTCCTACAACGACATGATCGTCGGACAGATGGACGACGATCCGGCGCTGGAAATCGCGGTGGCGCAATACGTCATGCCGGGCACGGCCGATGGTCCCGGCTCGGTCACGATCTATGACGGCGCGACCCACGAAAGCCAGTTGCGCGTGGACCCAGCCGACCAGCCGGAAGCGGCGAAGCTGGTGCTGGCGCGGGGGAGTGCACCGCACTCGCGCCTGCTGGTAGTGTCCGAGGGATGGGGACGGGTGGATGGCATCGACACGGTCAGCGGCGCGCGCCAGTGGCAGGTCGCGACACCCATCAACATCCAATCGCTCGAGGTTGCCCACGGAATTGCAGCCGGCTCACCCGAGCAGTTGTTGATCGGCGATGGGCAATGGGGCTCGGTGCATGTCGTCGATGCCGCCACCGGCATCGCCCAGTACGACATCACCAACCCCGAATGGGGAGTGACCCAGATCGCGGTGGGCGATGTCGACCACGATGGCAAGCCCGACCTGCTGTGGGGCGCCGATGCC
The DNA here is from genome assembly GCA_046347195.1 of Steroidobacteraceae bacterium. Taxonomy (GTDB): domain Bacteria; phylum Pseudomonadota; class Gammaproteobacteria; order Steroidobacterales; family Steroidobacteraceae; genus TMP-86. Next base: position 41,530 of record JAXMGQ010000013.1, on the reverse strand, counting down.
GGCAGCAGCGGGCCGCAGCGCTTCGTGCTCGCGGACGTGGCGACGAGGACCGTGAAGAACACCAGCCGCGACATCGATCCCTACTTCACGGCGCCCGCCGTGGGCCGCTTGCTGGGCGATGCTTCCCGCCAGGTCGTGTTCGCATCCCGGACCACCGACAATACCTACGATTCCGGTTCGGTGATCGCGCTCGACGAGCGGACCGGCAAGGTCTTCGCCATCCAGGATGTTCCGCAATTCCAGGGCTGGGGCAACGACTACGCACTCAAGGTCGCCGACGTCGACGGCGATGGGCTGGACGACATCGTCGTGTCAGCGACGCATTTCTACGATGGCGCGGTGGACGTTTACGGTGCGACGCCGGCTCGCAGGATCGTGCAGAAGTCGACTACCTGGCAGGGCTATGGCATGCCCGGCGCCTACCCCGCCTTCACGGCGATGGGACTGGCCGATGCCGACCGGCGCGGCCGCGCCTACGCGGCCGTTGCCTTCAGGGAATACGATCCGACTCTGCAGCTCGATCAGACCCGACTGGTGGGTCTCGACCTGACCAGCGGTGCGGAGAAATGGCGGCTGACCTTGCCATCCCATGATGACTCCTTCGGCGCGATGATAACCGCCGACATCCAGTCCCTTGGCCGTGACGCCAGCGGCGCTGAACTGCTGATGGTGCTGTCCACGGCGCCCCGCGGCTTCGCCGGCAGCAGCGAGGATGAAGGCGCAATCGACATCGTCCGCGTGGCCGGCTCGCGTGTTCGCGTCGTCGCATCGTACCTGGACCTCATCACGGCGGCCCAGGCCATTCCCGGCAAGGGCAAGCTGATCCTGATCGGCACGAGCGATGGCAATGCCACGGTGCTGAAGCTGACGGGATCCACGCTCACGGCGATATCCAGCCGGATGATCTCGACCAGCCGCATCGATGCCATCCGTCTCGGGGAGCCCGGCGAACTGTGGATCGTCAGCGGCTACCGCGCGATGCAGGTCCGCACCGACGGCAGCATCGGCTGGAAGAGCACCGACAATGGCTACTATGGACCCACGGGCATCCTGTTCGACCCCGCTGCGGAGAACGGCCTCGGTCTGTGGATCTCGTCGGTCTGGAGGGTGGACGGCTTCCGGCCGCACTGACTATCCGCTCAGCGCATCGAATCATCTAAGGGAATTACGTCACACTACGATACAGCCGGGCCGTACACCAATTTCCGTGCGCACCCTCCGCGCTCGATCCTGGTGCTGCCACCGTCGAACCAGAGCACCGATGTCCGTGGCACCTACAGTTACCTGTCCACGGTGACCCAGCCGCTGGCGGAAATGGGGTACTACGTCTTCCCGGTGGAGATCGTCGATCAATTCATGAAGGAAAACGGCCTGCCTTCCGCGGGCGAGATGCACCAGATCCCACTGGCGAAGGCCTCCGAGGTGTTCGGCGCCGACGCCATCCTTTATTGCACGTTGAAGCAATACGGCAGCAAATATCAGCTGATCTCGAGCACCACCACCGTGGCGGTGGATGCGAAGCTCGTGGACACCCGCACCGGGCTCGTGCTGTGGGAAGGTGACGGCCTCGCCCAGCAAGGTTCCAACGGCGGCGGCGGTGGCATCCTCGCTGACCTCGTCGTCGCGGCCATCACCCAGGCCATCGCCTCCAAGACAGATCCCGCGCATCAGGCCAGCCGCCTGGCCAACCAGATCATGTTCTTCAAGAGGACCGCCGGATTGCCTTTCGGGCCGTACAATCCCAAGTACGGCAAGTCGCCCTGAAATCCTGTTTCGATTCCGGGACTGCCACGCATGCGTTCGGCGTCGATAGCAGGGAGCAACACACCTTCGCGACCTGTTTCAATCGCGCCTCGTGCGATCGTAAGTCTCGACCGCCTTTCCATCGAATCCGGTGCTCCGTTGACGCGCGGGTCCGCTCAATCTTGACCGCCAGATCGCGCGCAAATATCGATGTCACAAGGTCGTCGAACGGGCGAACGATGTGTACGCGGCGACCGGCAAGGAGGTTAATATCCATCGGGTGACGGTGTGGATCGACGCTGAGTCTTTCCTGGTGCGGCGGATGCGCGAGGAGTGGAAGGCACTCCCCGGACAGGTAAGCCGGGACACGACCAGCTTTCAGCCCACGTTGAACCCGATGCTGAATGAGGCCCGTTTCAAGTTCAGTCCTCCGAGTTCATGAGTGGAAATACCAAGAATGGAGAAGCAGTCATGAAGTATCTGTGCGCGATGGTGATGGCCTTGCTGCTGCTCGGGTTCGGGACGGCCCACGCGCAGAGCATGAAACCCGGTATGTGGGAGGTGAGCCGCACGTCGACGGACCCGGCCGAAGCGGCGCGCGTCAGTGCGATGCAGGAGCGCATGGCGAAGATGACGCCGGAGGAACGCCAGCGGATGGCCGCCATGCCGATGATCAACATGCCCGGCCGCAAGCCAGGGCAGATCGTCACGCGCATCTGCATCACGCCTGAGGAGGCGGCGAAATTCAAGGGCGTCCGGAACGATTCACCGGGCTGCACGCACGCACCGCCCGTCAAGTCTGGCAACTCCGTGCACTTCAAGACAACGTGTCCGTCGGTGACTTCCGAATCAGATGTGACGTTCCATGGTGACACGTCCTATGAGGCCAAGGTAACGCTGACGCTGGCTGGCCGACCCATGACTCAGATGGTCGAGGGTAAGTGGCTGGCTGCAAAGTGTGACAGCAGCGCCATGTGAGCGGAGTGCGGCCGTTCGTGCAGCCGGCGATTCCGCCGGCCAGAACGGCTGAGTAGCGCGGCATGAGTACGCAGAATCTTGTCGTCCTGATGCTGCCGCTGGCCCTGGTGCTGCTGCCGGCGCGTTGGGGCCGCAGCTGACTGGGGGATCGCGACACGCTGGAACTGCGAGGGAGTGATTGAGTGTCCTCCCCACGCAGCCTGCTATTTCGCGGGGCAGCTCCGTTCTGCCGGCTTGCCCGCAAACCGGTCCCTTATCCAGGCCAACTGGTCCGGGACCGATTTCGCCATCGTGGGGTCGTGATCCAATCCTGGGTAGGAGCGAAAGCTGACAGCACTGCTGGTCTTGCAAGCGGTCGCCACCAGCGCGCGTACGCCATCGATAGGCACCGTGACGTCGGCTTCACCGGCAAGTACCAATAACGGACCATTGACAGGCTCTTCGGCGAGCGCGTTTTCCTTGAAATATCGCTGTACCCAGGGGTTCTTGTCCCAGCCTGGCACCAACAGCGAGCTGCTGAGGACTTGCGCGTATCTGGCGTAGCCGTAGTACCAACATCCCTTGGTCGTGACATCCGGATAGAAACGCATCGCCGCCGGGGTCAGCATCTCGGTCGGTTTGAATGCCGGAAAGCGTGCGTGAATTCCGTACGCCATGAACGCCAGATAGAATCCGACGCCCGGAGTGTCCGCGAGATGAGTGAAAAGATGATGCAGTTGCAGCGCGCCGGCAACGGACACCGCTCCGAGATATCCCGGATCGTGCCGCTGCGCTTCGAGCTCGGCCGTGCCCCAGGCTGCCAGGCCGCCTTGAGAGTGGCCATCCACGACCCACTTCTCACCTAGCGTTGGCACTGCTGCGCGAGCGGCGGGGACCGAGTAGATGACATCGCGGGCCTGGGCAATCTTGTCCACGTATTGATGAGTGCCCGGTGTGCCGAGGCCGTGGTAGTCGGTAGCGACCACGGCGAAGCCGCCGGCTACGAGCCCGAACAGGCCTTCGTCGCCGTAATACAGCTCCTTCATCAGTGAAGGCGCGCACTGTTGGGCGACGCCGCTGGTTCCGTGAGCCCAGACGATGATGGGCCATCCGCCTTGGGGTGGCTTGCCGGGCGGGGTCAACACAACCGCGGAGGCCGCGACGTCGTTGCCTTCTGCGCCCTGCGAGTGATAGATGATGCGAACGGCCGTGACGCCCGGAGGTAGCGTGTAGCCGCTGAATGCCTCGTGGGCCAGGAGGTCTCCCGGCCTGGATTCACCCGCCTTCACCGGCGTCGAATAAATGGAGGTGATGGGCAGGGAGTCGGACTGCTCCAGGCGCAGGGCCTTGGGCGCCGATGCAGGCATCTGTTGCGAGAGAACCGGTGCCGAAAACAACAGGGCGGCGGTGGATAGTGTCGCCGCGACGGTGAGCAGGAGACGCGTTGTCATTGTACTTCCTCGATCCTGATCCACTGAATCTTGCGCTGGAATATCCGGATTGGTCAATGCGGGCCACCATTCACCGCGAGCCCGTGCTCGACGCAGTATAGAATCGATTCCGCAATGAATCCTGGTAGCCAGACAGCAGCGACCCCCTTGGGCCTTGCGGGCCTGCCCTTCCTGAGCCATGGCATCCGCCCGTTTTTCCTGGCGGCCGCGCTCTGGGCCGTTGCCGGGATGGGACTGTGGGTGGCAGCGCTGACCGGGCATGCACAGCCCGCAGTGGGCTACGGTCTGCTCGCCTGGCACGCGCACGAGTTCCTGTTCGGCTACGTCGGCGCGGTTCTCAGCGGCTTCCTCCTGGCCGCGGCGCCGAACTGGACCGGGCGGCCGACGCTGGTCGGTGCACCGCTCCTGGCGCTCGTGGGCCTGTGGCTCGCGGGGCGTGTGGCCCTCTACGCCTACGCGCAGGTCGGCCCCGTCGCGCTCGGCATCGATGTGGCGCTGCTGCTGGTCATCGCGTTGTGGTTCGCGCGCCAGATCATCGCGGCGCGCGACTGGCTCAACCTGCGCATCGTCGCGCTGATCCTTGCGCTCGCGGCGAGCAACATTGCCTACCACCGCGAGGTCGTGCTGCATGCAGTGCCGGGGATCGCGGCGCGCGCGCGGCGCTGGCGCTCATCGTCGCGCTGCTGATGGTGATCGGCGGGCGCATCACGCCCGCATTCACGCGCAACTGGCTGATCTCGCGCCGGCGCCCGCCCTATCCGGTGGTCTTCAACCGCATCGACGCGCTGGCGATCGCGCTCGGCGCGCTCGCGCTGCTCGTCTGGGTCGTTTGGCCGCAACGCGCGCTGACCGGTTGGGTGCTGTTCGCCGCCGGCGGCGCGCAGCTTGCCCGGCTGGCACGCTGGCGTGGCCTCGCCACACGCACCGAGCCGCTGGTGCTGATCCTGCACGTGGGCTACGCTTTCGTGCCGCTCGGCTTTGCCGCCACCGGGCTCGCCGTGCTGCGCCCTGATCTGCTGCCCGCCACCGGCGCGCTGCACGCCTGGACGGCCGGCGCCATCGGCGTCACCACGCTCGGCGTGATGACGCGCGTGACGCTGAGCGAAACCGGCCGCCCGCCGCGCGCGCCTCGCACGACACCATTCATCTACGCAACCGCGGTCCTCGCCGCGCTGCTGCGCGTCGCGGCGCCACTCTCGGCGCACACCCTGGCGCTCTACCTGGCAGCGGCCGTGGCGTGGATGCTCGCCTTCGGCGGGTTCCTCGTCGTCTACGGCCCCTTCCTGTTGCGCGCCGGCGAGGACTGAGTTGCCGGTAATATCAGGAGATCATTGAGCGGGAGTAGGGGGCGTCCATGCCGATACGAAAGACAGACAAGCCGGAGATTCTCGCCTGTCGTGGCCTGCATCTTTTTCATTTCTCGACTTCCAACTGTTCCATGCGGATCCGCATTCAGCTGGCGGAGAAGGGCATCGAATGGGTCGATCGCTACATGGACATCAGGGCGCAGAAGAACCTGACGCCGGAGTATTTCGATATCCATCCCCAGGGCCTCGTGCCGGCGATCATCCACGATGGCCTGATAGTCTACGAATCCGCCGACATCCTGTTGTACATAGAACAGAACTTCCCGGGGCCATCCTTGCTTCCCAGGGGCGAGCAGGCGCTGGAGCAGATGCATGAATGGCTGGAGTTCACCCGCAGCCAGCATGTCTCGGCCATCAAGACCTGGGCCTATGGACGCAATCGCAAGCCCACCAAGACCCGGGAATCCATGCCGGTCTTCGAGAGCCTGCAGAAGGATCCGGAACTGCTCGCCTTTCACCGCAAGACGATGAGCAAGGAATACATTCCGGAAGAAGAGATCAGTCGCGCGGAGAGGGTGTTGCTCGATCGCTTCGCGCGCATCGACGCCATGGTCGCTGATCAACCCTTCATGCAGGGCGATACGCCGACGCTCGCCGATGTGGCCTGGATTCCACAGTACGCCCTATTGCAGCGGAACCACTTTCCGTTCGAGCAGTTCCCGCATTTCATGGCGTGGGTGAACCGATGGAAGCAGCGGCCCAGCTACCAGGAGGGCGTGGTCAAATGGATGCCAAGCGCCGGGTAGGCGTGCGCGACAATCGCATTCGCGAGCGCGGTCCCGACATAGGGCCCGTTTGGCGAAACCGCCGTACGGCATTCCCCTCCGTTGTCGTACATGTGCAACGGTTTGCGTCCTGGTGCCCGCACAGTGGGGTTTTAGTTCCTTCCCAGTAGAGCCTGAGCGTGAGTGGCGCGGTACCTCGAAAGTAGAATCGCCTTGAATAACGCCTCGAATCCTGGCCGGGCACGCGCGCCGGGCGGATTCGAAACAAGGTATCGCCACTGCCCGTGTGCAGCGCGAGACTCACGTACGCAAGGGAGGGAGTTGCATCCATGAAACACGTATTGAAGCGTCTGCGGGGTCATGCACCTGACGGCGTGAAGAGCAGCGCAGGGGTGATGGCAGCGCTGCTGCTGACTCTGCCGCCGGGCCACGCGCTGGGCGCCGCCGCCGGCGCCTCGGAGGGTCTGGAGGAAATCGTCGTCACTGCAACCCGCCGTGCGGAGAGCATCCGGGACGTTCCGATCAGCATCGCAGCCATCGGCCAGGAGCAAATGGACGTCCAGGGCATGCGCGATATCGACGACGTCGCCAAGTTCACGCCCGGCCTGCAGTTCAGCCGCGGCGGCGGTTTCGGGGCGGACCTGGACTCGGGTATTTCGATTCGCGGGATCACCTCGAATGGAGTCGGTGGTGCCACCACCGGCATCTACATCGATGACACGCCGATCCAGGCGCGTTCCACCGCCGCCAGCGGCAACTTCTCCTCGAACGCCTATCCACGCCTGTTCGATATCGAGCGCGTGGAAGTGCTGCGTGGCCCGCAGGGAACGCTGTTCGGTTCGGGTGCCGAGGGCGGTGCGGTCCGCTTCATCACGCCGGAACCGAGCCGTACCAAATGGTCCTCCTACGTGCGCAGCGAGGCCGGTTTCACCCAATATGGTGCCCCGTCCTATGAACTGGGTGCCGCCGGCGGCGGGCCGCTGGTGGAGGACAAGGTCGGCTTCCGCGCCAGCGTCTGGACCCGTCGTGACGGTGGCTACGTCGACCGTCGCAGCTGGTATACCAACGCCTTGGAGGAGAAGGCCGCCAATCACACCGAATCCGCCTCAGCGCGCCTGGCCGTCGGGTTCGCGCCCACCGAGAATCTCGTGATCACGCCGTCGCTGTATTGGCAGCGCATCGACGCGCGCGGCACTGGCGCGTTCTTCATGCCCAACGATCCGGTACTGCCGTTCGACATCCAGAATCTCAATCACGCGAACATGGGCAACCCGAGCGACGGCGATTTCGTCGATGCCCACAATATCGATCAGTGGGCGGTACAGACGATCACGATGCCTGCGTTGAAGATCGACTGGCAGTTCGCCGGCATGGAGCTGGTCTCGAACACGTCGTACTACGATCGCAAACAGGAAGGCGTCACGGATTTCGGCTTCCTCGATTTCGGCACCTGGAGCTACATCTTCACGGGGGGGCAGGCGGCCATCTATTTCCCGGCCAATCCGAACTGGCTCGCACCGGGTGCGGACTCGCAGCGCAACAAGTTCTTCACCCAGGAGGTCCGGCTGCAGTCGACGGATGCCAATGCGCGCCTGAAGTGGGTGGTCGGTGCCTTCTACTCCAAGAACAAGCTCATCGACAATCGCACCGTGCGCAATCCCAACGTCGGCCAGCTCATCCATGATCTGGCGGGCTTCTGCGCGCCAGATGAATGCCTGCAGATGATCTTCGGCGTCGGCCAGGGTCCCGACGGCGTCATCTTCGGCGGCGGCACGACGGTGAAGGATGACCAGAAGGCCATGTTCGGCCAGCTCGATTTCCGCGTCTTCGGCGGCCTCACCGCGACAGCCGGGCTCCGTTACACCAAGATGGATCTGGATTTCGTCAACCTGCTGGACGGCCCGGTCAATGGACCGCCGATCCCGCGTACCGAACACGGAGCGGCGTCCGACAGCGCCGTGACGCCGAAGTTTGGGCTGTCCTACAAGACCGAAGGCGGCTCGCTGTTCTACGCGAGTGCTGCCAAGGGTTTCCGCGGTGGCGGACCCCGTGATCCGATCAATGCGGTGAGCTGCATCGACGTCTTCCAGCGGATCGGTATCAACCCGTCGGCTGGCCAGTACGGCCCGGACAGCGTCTGGAGTTACGAGCTCGGTTCGAAATTCACGTTTGCCGATCGGCTCCAGGTCGACCTGAGTGTCTACCAGATCAACTGGAAAGACATGATCCGCAACATCAGCCCGGGCCAGGGATGCCCGCTGTCGGTCACCGCGAACCTCGGCTCGGCACGCAGCCGTGGCGTGGATCTCTCGCTCGCCTACCGCGCCACGGATGCGCTCCTGCTGTCCCTGAACGCCGGGATCGGCGAGGTGAAGCAGACGTCGACCGAGGGGCCGATCGATGCGAATGGCAACCGGGTCCTGGACTCCCAGGGTCGCCCGATTCTGTTCACGCGCGAGGGAGCGTGGCTGTTCGGATCGAACTCGACGGTCACTGCTGCCGCGCAGTACGGCTTCCGGCTGTTCAGCAACGAGTCGTACGCACGTCTCGACTATTCGTATCAGGGCAAGCAGAAGAAGGGCGACGAGTGGGATCCGACCATGGCCGTCTATGCCGGTGCGAACAACCTGTTCGAGCCGGTTTCGATCAAGGAAGCGAACCTGCGCCTGGGAACGAAGTTCGGCGGCTGGGATGTGTCGCTGTTCATCAACAACCTCACGGACTCGCGGCCGTTCCTGGGCAAGGGGCGGCTCAACACCGATGCCCCGATCATCACGGCCACCACCTTGCGGCCGCGGACAATGGGCATCACGGCGGTGTACCGCCACTGACGCGCCCGTTGGCCTGGAGTTAACGAGGATCGAGAGCCGATGCTGGCCCGCTTCGAGGCGGGTCAGCATCGGCTCGAAAAACCTCAAGCGGTGCTCGTCCATGACAATCTCTCGCGCGGGCCTGGCGGCCCTGGCATTCACGGCGGCAGGACTGGTTTCGGCACAGGAGGCGGGACCCGTATCCTTCGATGCGGCGCAGCTCTCGCAGCCGCAATACAAGGTGCGCATGGAGCACAACGTCAAGGTGCGCATGCGTGATGGCATCGAGCTGTCCACCGACCTCTATCTACCGGAGGCGCCGGGCAAGTTCCCGACCGTGCTGGGCCGCACGCCCTACAACAACATCAGCGCAGGCGCGCTGGCCACGGGCAAGTATTACGCTGAGCGTGGCTATGCCTATGTCACGCAGGACGTGCGCGGCCGCTACGACTCCGACGGGCAGTTCACCCTCTACGCGAGCGAAGCCAAGGACGGCCTCGACACGCTGGACTGGATTGCCGCCCAGTCCTGGAGCAACGGCAAGATCGGCATGACCGGTGGCTCCTATGGCGGTTACGTGCAGTTGGCCCCGGCCATCCACCAGCCGCCCCATCTCACCGCGATGGCGGCTTCAGTCACCACCAGCGACATCTACAACGGCTGGACGTTCATCGATGGCGCGGCATACCTGAGCTTCGACATCGGTTGGGCGGGTGTGGACATGGCCGGGCGCGGCTTTCAGTACGGGGCCGGTCTCGACTGGCCGAACATCTACAAGCACCTGCCGCTCATGACCATGGGCGAGGCGGCGAGCCAGCCCAACTCCGGCTACCGCGATCTGCTCAAGCATCCGCGCGCGGATGATCCCTTCTGGCGCGGCATCAGCCTGGAGAAGGATGTCCATCGCATCTCGGTGCCCTTCCTCACGGTGACGGGCTGGTACGACATCTTCCTGCGTGGTGCGCTGAGCGACAACGCGGACATCCGCGCCAACAGCCCCTCAGACCTCGCGCGCAGGAACAAGCGCCTGATCGTCGGTCCCTGGACGCACAGCATCGGGCAGCGCAACAACAATGCGAACTTTCCGGCCACCGGCCCGGATCGTGGCGTGGATTTCGGCCCTGCGGCGCAGGTGAACTTCGGCGACATCTACCTGCGCTGGCAGGACCACTGGCTGAAAGGCATCGACAACGGCGTGGAGAAGGACGCGCCGGTGAAGATCTTCGTCATGGGCGAGAACAAGTGGCGCGATGAACAGGAATGGCCGCTGGCGCGCACCAAGTACACCAGGTACTTCCTCGCCAGCAGCGGCAAGGCCAACAGCGCCAGCGGCGACGGCACCTTGTCCGCCGCAACGCCCAAGGGAGCCGAGAGCGATCAGTTCAGCTACGATCCGGCCGATCCGGTGCCGACGCTGGGCGGCAACCTGCTGGACTGCCTGATGTGCCTGTCGGTGCAGCAGGGCCCGGTGAACCAGATCAAGGCTTCATCGCGCGGACGCTGGTGTACACGACGCCGGTGCTGACCGAAGTGGTGGAAGTGATGGCCTGAAGGTCAAGCTCTATGCCTCGACTCAGCGGCCAGGACACCGACTGGACGGCGAAGCTGGTGGATGTGCACCCGGATGGCTATGTGCAGAACATCCAGGATGGTATCATCCGCGCCCGCTATCGCGCTGGAAGGAAGGCCCGGTTTCACTGCTGGAACTCCGGCAAGGTCTACGAGTACGACATCGACCTGTGGGCTACCAGCAATACCTTCCTGCCGGGGCACCGATCCGCGTGGAAATCTCCAGCAGCAATTTCCCGCGCTTTGACCGCAACCTGAACACCGGCGAGGGATCCGGTCACCGCGTGTGCATGCAAAAGGCGAGTAGACCATCTATCACTCGAAGCGATATCCTTCCCACATCCTCCTGCCCTGATCCCAGGGGCGGCAGGGCGGTATTTGATCGACACACCTCGGAGAGACCTGCTTTACCAGGAAGGGCTTTGGCGTACTGGCTGCCGCGCCCTATGTGGAGCGGCGCCTCGGCTCAGACGGCTGATCTCGGCCCGGCGTTGCGCCCGGCTCGGAGAACTGGACCTACGTTGAAAGCGAGCGGCCCGGGCGGCGACATGGTGTTCAACGTGGTCAAGCCCACATCGACCGCCTACCTGCTGAAGAAGGGCAAGGCCACCGGCACCGCGATCGTGGCCCTGGTGGCGTTCGTGGTGCTTTCCATCAACGATGAAGGCGAATCGGTGGCGCGCTGGCTGCAGGAGCTGCGGCATTGCCGCTTCGTGCTCAAGTATCGTCTGATGGAGCAGCGCCTGGGCGGCGCCATGCCTTCGATGCCGGACAGCGCGGCCGAGAAGTTCGCCGTGGCCGATGGCATACAGGCCATGAAGGTGCTGCGACAGAACGCGGCGAAGTGGGGGCATCAGCGGACCGTGTGGGCATCGTCGATTTCGGCTGGTGCAACAAGGTCGCAACGCAGGTGCTCTTCAGCGATGATCCGGCCGTGCGCCCGAACTTCTCGCGGGCATCATTTATGGAGTGCCCTCTGGTGGCCCTGCTCAGTGCCGGCGAATCTGCCGCCGTACTCCTCGCCTGGCGCAGGATGACCAGATCGGCGAGGCGACCACCGCCAAGCTGTTCGAGGCGATGAAGAAGGCAGGCTACAAACCGATGTACCATTATTTCGGCGGCGGTCACGGCTTCGGTGCCCGTATACAGGGCAAGAGCAGCGACTACCGGATCGATGCGTTTCATGGCTGGTTGCAAGCTGGAAGGTTTGCCAAGGCCGCCGTCAAGCAGGGCGCACCGAGTCGACGAGGCCCACCCCTACCCGCATCCGGACGGCCTCGTCATGTCGGCGCCGTAGTGCCGCGGTGCTTACTTCTTCGCGGTGAACCGCCTGGCGGGGCCGTTGCTCGACGTGATGCCCTCCTCGATGTCGGCCTCGACTTGAGCGTGCCGTCGTAGCCGATCTTGAGGTCCTGTCCCTGATAGTTGATCGGGTATGAACAGCCGACTGCCCTCGAGCCGTGGTGCGCCTCGCATCGGGAGTTCGCTGCAGGTCCGGCGCGAAGTACAGTTCGAGAGCGCCCCGTCCTTCGCCTTGTTCAGCGTGCAGGTGATCTTGATCGGCATGCCGTTCGCGGTGCCTTCGACCTTCCATTCACCCGCAACGCCGTCGGCACTGGCTGCCTGCGCGAGCGCTAGCGTGCCGAGGGCTCCGTGAGTATCGAGACTGGCTTCTTCATGATCGTTCCTTAAGTAGGCGCTGACTATTTCTTTCTGCCCAGCTGTCCGCCGAGCGGTCGGCATCGTCAGCCCACCAGCGGCATCGGTTTGACGAAGGTCAGGACGCGCGCGGGGTTTTCCACCATGATCTTGTGGATATCCGCTTCGCTGACCCCCATCTGCGAAGTCGGGGCAGAAAGTAGTCGTCGATGTAGGTGTATCCGAGGCCGCCGTACTTCTTCAGCTGCAGCTTGGTGCACACATCGTGCGCCAGCACGATCTGCCCGGCATAGCCCTCCTTGATCAATTGCACGAGGCCACGTGCCACCTTCAGGTCATCGCTCGCTCCGAGGAAGCCGCCGGGACTGCCGAGCGCGCCGAGCCAGTCGAACTCGATGGTGACGCCGCGGGCCAGGATGCGGCGGGCGAGCGGCAGGTCCAGCGCGAGGGAGTTGCTGTGGCCCATGACCACGCGCTTCATGTCCACGCCTTCGGAGGCGACGATATCGAGGATGGTGAACTTCTCCTCGCGATAGCCGCCGACATGGAAGCTCGCGGCGCGAGCGCGCCGCCCGGGCGCTGGCGCGCGTGCTCTTGAGTTCATTGGGCGTGAGCGGATTGCCGTTGATGCCGATCTCGCCAATGATGCCCGAGCGCACATTGGTGCCATCCACGCCTTCGGCGATGTCGCGCGTGATGGTGGCCGTCATCTCGTTCAGCGAGCTGGTCCATGTTGGCCGGGTGGTAGCGTTTCTGGTACCAGCCCGCGCCCATGACGATGTTCAGGCCTGAGGCATTGCTCGCCCGGTACAGCGCCCAGGGATCACGGCCCAGCCGGATGCCGGAGACCTCGACAATCGTGCCGCCGCCCCCGCGCTTGTACTGGCTGATCTCATCCACGGCAGTGGCGAAATCGCCGAGGAAATCGTTGTCCGGGTTCCACACGCCGCTGCGCACGGCGGCGAGGTTGGAGAGCTCGAGCTTCTGGCGCGCAACTTCCTCGTCCGTGGCATGGTCGCGCGTGGAAGGCACGGCCAGCTGGAAGTTGATGAAGATGTGCTCGTGCATGAGCGTACGGCCCAATGTGGAAGGGTCCACCGGGCCATGCACGGTCAGCGCCTTGCCGGAAATATCCGGGATGTTCTGCGGCAGTTCCGCGGCGATGGCGGAGGTGACCGATGCGACCACTGCGACCACGCCGGCAAGCTTGATGAGCCTCATCGCACGGCCTCCGGCCTGGCAAGGGTCAGCAGGCGTCGCGGGTTGTCGACCACCATGCGATTGATCTGCTCCTGCGTCGCGCCCAGGCGCCGCAGATACGGAATGAACTGCTCGGCGACGAAGCTGTAGCCGCTGCCGCCATAGGCCTTGAGGTCGGTCTTCGTGAAGACATCCTGCGAAAGCAGGATCTGGTCCACATGGCCCTGCTTGATCAGCTCGATGATGGCGAGCGCCACATCATGGTCCACCGCCTCGGAGAGGATTTGCGGCGGATCACCCAGCATGTCGAACTGCAGGTACGCGCCCTGGTCGAGTACGTGCTTCATGAGTGGCATGTTGTCGGCAATGGGGTTGGAGTGCCCCATGGCCACGCGCTTGAGATCCGCACCGGCGTCTTTCAGGATCTTCAACGTGGCGCGCTGTTCGTGGAAGCCCTTGGACATGTGGATGGAAATGGCCGCGCCGGTCAGCCGGCTGGCACGCGCTGCGGCGGCGAGGATCTTGCGCTCATAAGGCGTGTCAGCCTGACGAACGCCCACCTCGCCGATGATCCCGGCGCGGATCCCGGTGTTGCCCACGCCGACGGTGATGTCGCGGACGATTTCCTCCGCCAGGTTCAGGGCGGAGCGGCTGTCGATGGTATCGCCGACGAAGCCGTGCTCGTACCAGCCCGAACCCATGATGACATTGACGCCGGTGGCCTGCGAGATGCGCTTGAGCGCCTGCGGGTTGCGCCCCAGGCCGCCACTGGTGACCTCGACGATGGAGCCGCCGCCGGACCATTTGTAGTCGGTCACTTCCTTGATGGCGAGGACCTCGTCCTGGAGCCGCAGATCGTCGCGGTTGGGCTTGCCCATGTAGGCCGCTCCGATCCTGTCCATGGTCAGCGGAGCATCGTAGAAAGCGATTTCTTCGGCGGTCGAAGGCTTTTCGCCGCCGATGGCGCGCCAACCTTCAGGGGTATCGGAAGCGGGCTTGTAGTCGATGATCAGGTGTTCATGCGGCAGGGTCATCCCGAGCGCCTCGGGCGCAATGGGGCCATTTACCGTCATCACCTTGCCTGCGGAAGATTCGGCCGAAAGGGGCGTGCCGGCCGCCAGGGTGGTTGCGATCACGCCGCAGGCAGCGAACCAGTCAGAGCGCATGGACATCCCCGCTCCTTGCCGATTGCGTCGCCAGACCCACTTCGGGTGGCGCATCGGAGTTGTCTTACTTGTCGGAAACCGGATGGAAGTCGTTCAGCTCGCGCAGCTGATCGCGGATCTTCGTGTCCTTGAGCTGCTCGAGGGTGTACGCCTCTTCGCGCGCCATGTGCTCTTCATAGCCGCCCGGATTGTAGATCATGAGCATGTGGGCGTTCTTGCCGTCCAGCACCTTCACGCTGTGCACGGTGTTGGCAGGGATGTACACCGAGTCACCCGCGCTCAGCGCATGGGTCTCGCCGCCCACTGTCCACTCCACACGGCCTGAAACCACATAGAAGGTCTCATTGTGGGTCTTGTGCCAGTGCGGCGATACCGCGAAGGTCGGGTACCAGATCTCGTCCTGCAGCGTCATCCAGCCGCCGCTATTGACGGCCGACACGGCCACATCGGACTTGGTGGTGCCCTCCTGGCGGAAGCTGGGGCGCTTGCCGGCAAAGGAGAAGTGATGCGCCTGCCTGGTCGGCAGATTGTCGGCGAGGCTGGTGGTTGCATAGGCAGCGGCAACGCCCGCCGCCAGCAGCGCCGTCATCTTCATGGCGCCGCGAAAATGAAATTCGTTCATCGTCGTCCCCCGCCGTCATATTGAAATTGGTAGGATACGACACTATCGCAGTTTGCTGTGTGTTTTCAATGCATATAATGGCCGCATCCTGCTACTGCGACTGTGCTCGCCGCCTGCGCCATCCCATGCGCCGGCCTTCCGGCCACGGCGCGTGCGGCCACGCCGACATGGATCCTGTTCCGGCGCAGCTCATCGCGCCCCAGGGTACGTTGCAGGGCATCTGCAACGGCGCCGAGAAATGCCGAGGCGGTGCGCTACCAGATCAAGGACGGGGCCGATGTCATCAAGTTCATGGCTTCCGGCGGCGTGCTCTCGCTGACTGACGCGGTCGACAACGTGCAGCTGACGCAGGAGGAGATGAACGCCATCGTCTCGGAGGCGCATGCCTGGGGCCGCAAGGCCGCGGCGCACTGCCACGGCGACCGGGCCGCGAAGATGGCCATTGCGGCCGGAGTCGACTCGATCGAGCACGCGGTAAAGATCGGCACGCCGATCGCGATGGGTACCGACGCGGGCGTCGAGCCGCATGGCCGGAACGTGCGCGAGTTCGAGCTGATGGCGGCCGGGAGGCTGGTGGTGGTCGGGCGTCAGGCATCCGCCGGGGTCGCTGGCGAGCCGGGACGGGCCGGGGATACGAGGGCAGGCGGAGGTTTGGCTGGCTGCCTGGCCGGGTTCGGGCCGGCGGCGACAGGCGCGATTCTGACATAAGGCCCGTTTGGCGCAGTAGGCTGTGCCCATGACAACGGATAGCGAAGCGGTGACCACCGTCGTGATCACGATCCAGGGGGAGACCCGCTCCTTCGACATGTCGCGCGAGCGTTCGATTCTCGATGCGGCGAAGACGCAGGGGATCGAGCTGCCCTATTCCTGCCGGGGAGGGGCCTGCGCGGAATGCCGGGTGAAAGTGCTCGAAGGTGCGGTGGTAATGAAACGCAACCGCGGGCTTGCGGACTGGGAGGTCGGACAGGGTTTCGTGCTCTCCTGCCAGGCGCGACCGACGACCGAGCGCGTCGTCATCAGCTGCGATGAGGTGCCGGCCGAACCCGACTGAGCCGCCGCGCGCCGCGGGCGATTTTGTCCGGCGATCAGGCTATCATTGGGCCATGACAATTCCATCCTCGAGGAGCGCGCCATGCAGGTTTATCCGCTGATTGTCGACGGCCAGAAGATCACCACGGGCAAGATGCTCGAGGTCAGGAATCCCGCAGATGAAACGGTGGTGGGTGCCTGCCCGATCGCCGACGAGGCGTTGCTCGACAAGGCGGTCGCGGCGGCGCGGCGTGCGCTGCCAGCATGGGCGGCATTGCCTGACAGCGAGCGCGTCGCCAAGCTCAACGCGATCGCCGATCTGGTCGAGAAACACCACGCCGAACTCGCCACGCTCATCACACACGAGCAGGGCAAGACGCAAAGCGGTCCGGGCGCGAATCTCGAAGCCGGCGGGACGGTTGCGTGGACGCGTGTGACGGCGGGCCTGCAGATTCCGGTCGAGACCATCCAGGATGATGCGCAGGGCCAGATCAGGATCGAGCGCCGCCCGGTGGGCGTGGTCGGTTCGATCACGCCGTGGAACTGGCCGATGATGATCGCGACCTGGCACATCATGCCGGCGCTGCGTGCCGGCTGCACGGTCGTCGCGAAACCCGCCTCGGACACGCCGCTGAGCGTTTTGCGATTGATCGAGCTCATGAACACGATCCTGCCGCCGGGCGTCGTCAACTCGGTGGCCGGGAGCGGTGCCATCGGCGATCTGATGTCCAGGCACAAGGGCATCAACAAGGTCGTCTTCACCGGTTCGACGGGCGTCGGCAAGAGAGTGATGTCGAACGCCGTCGAGACGCTCAAGCGCCTCACGCTCGAACTCGGCGGCAACGATGCGGGCATCATCCTGCCCGGCACGAAGATCGAGCCGCTGCTCGAAAAACTCTTCTGGGGCTGCTTCATCAACGGCGGCCAGACCTGCGCGGCGCTCAAGCGTCTCTATGTGCACGAGAGTCAGTACGAGGAAGTGGTCTCGAAATTCGCTGATTTCGTGTCGAAGATCCCGGTCGGCAACGGCATGGATCCGAAGAATCTCATCGGTCCGCTCACCAACAAGGCGCAGCGTGATGTCGTGGCGAACATGGTCGAGGACGCGCGCAAGAAGGGCGCGCGCATCGTCACCGGCGGCAAGACCCCGCCGGGCCCGGGCTATTTCTATCCACTCACGGTGGTGGCCGATGCGACCGATGACATGCAGATCGTGAAGGAAGAGCAGTTCGGCACGGCGATCCCGATCATCAAGTACAAGACGATCGAGGAAGCGATCCAGCGTGCGAACGCGCTCGACGTGGGCCTGGGCGGCTCGGTCTGGGGGAACGATCCGGATGAGGCGCGCAAGTACGCCGTGCAGCTCGAAAGCGGCACGGCCTGGGTCAATAGCCACGGCGGCCTGCATCCGCTGGCGCCCTTCGGCGGCGTGAAGGGCTCGGGTCTCGGCACCGAGTTCAACGTCGACGGGTTGAAGGAGTACATGACGATCCAGTCCGTTCACGTCGCCCGCTGAAAGGAGGGCGGTCGGGCCCGGCGGCGCGGCTCGCAGACGGCCGGATGCGAAGTCATGCGGTTCATCTGGAAAGTCATGACGCTGCCGCCGGGCGGTCCGCTACCATGGCGGCTGCCTCGTTCCCGGGGTTCGCCTGGAGAATTTGAGGCGACTTATCTGCAGGAGAACGACGATGCCGCTGTCATTGCCCTCTGACAAGGTGATCATCACGGTCGCGCAGACCGGGGCGATCGTGACCAAGAAGATCAACCCGAGCGTGCCCGAGCAGCCGGACGAGATCGCCCAGTCCGCGCTCGCCTGCTACAACGAGGGCGCCGCGATCGTGCACATCCACGCGCGCGACAAGACCGGCGAGAACAGCGCCGACGTGAATATCTTCCGCGATATCCACCAGAAGATCCGCGCCGTGTGCCCGATGGTCATCCAGGACAGCACGGGTGGCGGGCCGAACCTGACGCAGGACGAGCGCGTCGCCTGTCTCGATGCGGGCCCGGAGATGGCCTCGCTCAACATGGGCTCGATGATGCGCATCTCCGGCCAGTACGCCGGCGTGCCGTGGTCGAACATGCCGCATGAGATCGAGCTCTTCGTCGGCAAGATGAACGAGCGCGGCATCAAGCCCGAGATGGAAGTCTATTCGCATGCGATGTTGCGCGACGTACAGAACCTGATCGACAAGGGCCTGCTCAAGAAACCCTACTACATCGATCTCGTGCTCGGCATGCGTTACCAGGGCGCGGTCGATGCGACGCCGAAGATGTTGCTGACGCTCATCGACATGCTGCCCGCCGATGCGTATTTCAACTGCGCAGCGGTCGGTCCGGCGCAGTTGCCGATGACGACGCTCGCCATGCTGATGGGCGGCTGCGTCCGTGTCGGCCTCGAAGACAATGCCTACTACCGCAAGGGCGAGCTCGCGAGCAATGCGCAACTCGTCGCGCGCGCCGTGCGCATCGCGCGCGAACTCGGCAAGGAGCCGGCGACGCCGGAAGAGGCGCGGCAGATCCTGGGGTTGCCGCCGCTCAGGAAGTGAGCGGAACTCTTCAGAATTGCACGGCGCCTTCGATCCCCCACATCGGCGGCGGTGTGATGGTCGCGAACGGCGTACCCATGATCGAGGTCGTGACGTTGTTGATGCCGCTGACGTAGCGCTTGTCGCCTGCTCAGCGAACAAGGCATGACCGTGGCCGCGACCGGCGAGCAGCTCGGATTCAGCGACGCGAGCGCCAGGGAAGTGAATTTGGCCGCCCGCGACCCCTTCAGTCGGCGCGGGCGACATGATGGGATAGGCACGTACTGTCAAGGAGTCAGCGATGCGTGCATCTTGTTCCGCCGTTCTTCGGACCTGGGTCGTGTTGGGCGGGTTCATGCTGCTTGCCGCTTGCGGCAAGCACGATGGCGCAGGCACGGCCGCCTCCGTGGCCGCGCCTGCGGCCGCATTGCCCCCTGACATCCAGTCGATTTACGAACGCAGCTGCAGGAACTGCCATGCCGTCGCCGGAACCGGCGCGCCGCAAGTCGGCGATGCCGCCGCCTGGGCTCCGCGCCTCGCGCAGGGCGATGCGGTGCTGCTCGATCACACCTTCAATGGCTTCAAGAGCATGCCGCCGATGGGCGCGTGCATGGACTGCACCGAGCCGCAGTACCGCGCCTTGATCGAATACATGGCCGGCACGGCGCTGCCGAAGAAATAGGGGTATCGAGCATGTCGATGACACGGCGCGAATGGCTCAAGACGACGGCCGGCGTGCTCGGCGCCGCCGCGCTGCTGCCGCGCAGCGCGTACGCGGCGGAGCGCGAGCGCATCGTGGTCTGGCGCAACTGGTCCGGAGCGCAAACCTGCATCCCGGCCGCGCGTCTCGCGCCGGCGAACGAAGAAGCGCTTGCAGCGGCCATACGCAACGCGGCCGGCGCGGTGCGTCCGGTCGGTTCGGCGCATTCATTTTCGCCGCTGGTACCGACCGACGGCAGCCTGATCTCGCTGGGCAACCTGTCCGGTCTCATTTCGCACGACTCACAGAAACTGCAGGCCGAGATCTGGGGCGGCACGCCGATGTCGCAGCTCGGCGAGCCGTTGAAGAAGATCGGCCAGGCGCTGCCCAACATGGCCGACATCGACTACCAGACCCTCGCCGGCGCGATTTCGACCTCGACGCACGGCAGCGGAGTCAAGTTCGGCTCCTACTCCTCGAACGTGGTGGGTTTGCGCCTGATCACCGCCAATGGCGATGCGCTCGATTGCGATGCCCAAAACCACCCTGATGTGTTCAGCGCCGCGCGCGTTTCGCTCGGCGCACTTGGCGTGGTCACGCGTGTGCGCCTGCAGAACCGTAACTCCTTCCGCCTGCACCGGCGCGACTGGATGCAGGACACCGAGGAATTGATCGAAGACATGCCGCGCCTGATGCGCGAGAACGATCATTTCGAGATCAATTCGATACTGCATTCGGATCTTTCGCTGGCCACGGCGCAGAACGAGACGCACGATCCGGCAACCTTGCCGAAAGAGCAGGGCGGAGATCGGGACAAGGTCGCCCTTCTGCGTGGCATCAACACGCGTTTTCGCGACTCGCCGCGCATCCAGGCGGCGCTGTTGAGCGTTGCCGGCAAACACCTGATGAGCTTTCCGGAAGCGCGCGATGATTCCTACAAGGTATTCCCCAGTGTGCGCGACGTGCGTTTCAACGAAATGGAATATTCGGTTCCGGCCGCTGCCGGCCCGGCCTGCCTGCGCGAAATCCTCAAGAAGATCCGCGAACAGAATCTCGACAGTTACATTCCGATCGAATACCGCTACGTCAAGGCGGATGACATTCCGCTGTCGATGTTCCAGGGCCGTGACACGTGCACGATCTCGATCCATCAGTATTACGAGATGGATTATCACGAGTACTTCGCGCAGATCGAGCCGATCTTCTGGAAGTACGACGGCCGTCCGCACTGGGGCAAGCTCCATTCGCTCAACGCGCGCCTGCTGGCGCCGCTGTACCCCAAGTGGAAGGATTTTCTGGCCGTGCGCGAGTCGCTCGACCCGGGCGGCAAGTTTCTGAACGCACACCTGCATTCGATCTTCGGTATCGATGCGGGCGCACCCGGGAGCAAGACGTGAAGCGCCGGCACTTGCTGCTCGGCGCGGCCGCGGCCGTCGCGGGGTACGCCTGGTGGAAGAAGCCGGTCGACGGCGGTACGCCGTACGATGACTATTTTCACGCGCTCAATGCCGAGCTGAAGCGCAACGGGCCGATAGTGCCTTGCCTTTTGATCGATCTCGACCGGCTGGATCACAACATCGATCGGGTCGCGAGCACGCTCAAGGGTTGCGGCAAGCACTACCGGATCGTCGAGAAATCACTGCCATCGCACAAATTGATCGAATACGTCGCCAGGCGTGCGAATACCCGCCGGTTGATGTCGTTCCACCGGCCGTTTCTCAACCACGATGCCGAATTCTTCCCGGATTTCGACGTGCTGCTCGGCAAGCCGCTGCCGGTGCAGGCGGTGCAGCAGTTCTACCGCGAGCTGAAGCCCGGCGGCTTCGATCCGGCGCGGCAATTGCAGTGGTTGGTCGACACGCCGCAGCGCCTCGCAGAATACCTGCAACTGGCCCAGGGCCTGGGCACGAAGCTGCGCGCGAGCTTCGAGATCGACGTCGGCCTGCATCGAGGGGGCGTCGGCAGCGAGGCGACGCTCAAGCAGATGCTCGACACCGTCGTCGCCCATCCGCAGCAGCTCGAATTCGCCGGCTTCATGGGCTACGACGCGCATGTCGGCATGAACGTGCCGTCGATCCTCGGTTCCGCCAACGAACTGCTCGCCAGGGCGATGTCGATCTACCAGGGCTATGTCGATTTCACGCGACGCAACTTTCCGCAGCTCTGGAACGACGGCCTCACCCTCAATGCCGGCGGGAGCCCCAGCTACTCGCTACATCCGCAGGAGAAGATCAGCAATGACATCAGCGTCGGCACCGCGCTGGTAAAGCCGACGCACTACGACCTGCCCTCGCTCGCCGAGCATGTGCCCGCGGCGTTCATCGCGACGCCGGTACTGAAAAAGACCGGCCCGATCAACCTGCCGGCACTGGACGGCAAATCGAAGATCTTCTCGTGGTGGGATCCAAATCAACGCGAGACTTTCTTCATATACGGCGGCTGGTGGCGAGCAGACTACGTATCGCCTGGCGGCCTGCAGTTCAACGAGTTCTATGGTCACAGCGCGAATCAGGAGATCGTCAATGCCTCGCCTGCGGTCGGCCTGGACGTGGGCGACAACATCTTCCTGCGCCCGCAGATCAGCGAATCGGTGCTGCTGGAATTCGGCGACCTGCTCGCGGTGCGTGGCGGCAAGATCGTCGATCGTTGGCCGGTGTTTCAGCAGGGCAGCTGAGGCAACGTTCACCAAGGCGCGTCGTCCGCTCAGCGCAGCTTGTCGAATACCAGCGCCTGATTGTTCGCCGGCATCGCGAAGCGGTGGCCCAGCTGGAGACTGTTGCTGCGCGCGAGTCCTTGCAGATCGTCGATATCTCGCACTCCCCAGTCCGGATTCCGGGACTTCAAGGACAGATCGAACTCCACGTTCGATGGCGCATTGTGGACGCCGCCTTCCTGGAACGGGCCGTACAGGAACAACAGGCCGCCGGGCCGCAACAGGCGACCAGCGCCGGCGAACAGGCCCTGCGCCGCGGACCACGGCGCGATGTGGATCATGTTGAGGCTGAGCAGCGCGTCGAAGGGTGCCTGATCCTCCACACCCCAGAGGCCGGCGCTGGCATCGATCGTCAGGGGTGGCACGACATTGGCCAGGTGTTCCGCCGCGATCCAGGCGGCGATGCTGCGGCGGGAGTCATCGTCGGGATCGGAGGGTACCCAGCGCCAATCCGGCAGGTGGCGGGCGAAGAAAGTGATGTGTTCGCCGGTACCGGAGCCGATTTCCAGCGCGCGGCCGGAAACGGGCAGGAGTTGACGCAGCACCTGCAGGAGGGGTTCGCGATTGCGCGCGGCAGAGGGGGAGAACAGCCGGTCCTTTGCCTGGGTTCGTGTCTCGAGGGCGATGGATTTGTCCGTCATGTTGGCTGTTGCTTGCCGCTGTGCGGTGCGTCAGTGTAACGCGCCGATCCGGAGCGTTCCGCAAGTATACGATGTCCACCATGGAAGTCCGACTCGCCCATCAGCGAGTGCTGGTCACCGGCGCCAATTCCGGGATCGGCGCGGCCATCGTGCGCGAGCTGGCCGCGGCGGGTGCACGCGTGGCCGTGAATTACCTCCTGCACCCGGAGCAGACCTCGGCGCTGGTCGATGAGCTGCGCGGAACCGGCGCCGAGGCGTTCGGTGTGCTGGCGGACGTCGCCGACGCCGCACAGGTGATGGCGATGTACGCCGAACTCGACCGACGATGGGGCGGCATCGACGTGCTGGTCAACAACGCCGGCATCGACGGTGTGCCGGCGCGGGCTTGGGATGCGGATCCGGCCGCCTGGGAGCGCGTGCTGCGCGTCAATCTGTCCGGCAGTTTTCTGTGCGCGCGCGCGGCGCTGCAGCGCATGGTGCCGCAACGCAGCGGCGTGATCCTCAACATGTCCTCCGTGCACGAGCGCATCGCCTGGAGCGGCTACAGCGCCTATGCCGCGAGCAAGGCGGGGTTGGCCATGCTGACGCAGTCATTGGCGCAGGAGGCCGCGCCGCACGGCGTGCGTGTGCTGGCACTGGCGCCGGGCGCGATTCGCACGCCGATCAACCAGAATGTGTGGAGCAACGCGGATTCACTGCGTGACCTGCTGACGAAGATCCCGCTCGGCCGCATGGGCGAGCCGGAGGAGGTCGCCCGCGTGGCCACCTTCCTGGTGTCCGACATGGCCTCTTACATGACCGGCAGCACCGTGTTCTGCGACGGCGCCATGACCGATTATCCCGAGTTCGCGCACGGCGGCTGACAGGCAACGATGATCGACTCTTACGCGCCGGGCTGGCCCGGATCGCCGGGACGCTGGACCTCCGCAGCCAAGAGCGGCGTCGGCACGGCATTGGCGGGCAGCCCCATCTGGTTCACGCTTTCACACGGCATCCTCAACGAGATCTACGCGCAGCGTATCGACGAGGCGGCGACGCGCGATGTGGGTCTGCTGGTGACCGGTCCTGATGGGATGGTCTCGGAGATCAAGCGGCATGCCACGCAGGCGACTCGCTGTCCGATCGCAGGCGTGCCGTATTACCTGACCGACAGCGACTGCGCACAGGGCCACTACCGCTTGAGCAGCGAAGTCATCACCGACAGTGAACGTCCCGTGGTGCTGGTGCGCGTGCGCTTCACGCCGTTGCGCGGCGCGCCAGGGTGTTACCGGCTGTACGTGCTGCTGGCGCCTCATCTGGGCAACCATGGCGGTGGCAATACCGCCTGGGTCGGGGATTACCGTGGCAGGCCGAGCCTGTTCGCCTCGCGAGAGGGTCGCGCACTGTGCCTGATGAGCGCCACCGGCATGGGCGCGCGTTCGGTGGGCTTCGTCGGCGTGTCGGATGGCTGGCAGGATCTCATGGCCCACGGTGAGCTGCGCTGGAGCCATACGCGCGCCGAGAACGGCAATGTGGCGATGATCGCGGAATTGCCGCTGCATGAAGGGGAGGCGGTGTATGCCATCGCCGTGGGCCGAGGCGCGGAGGAGGCGGGGCACCAGTCGCGCGCTTCGCTGGTCGAGGGCTATGCGACGCTGCTCGAGCAGTACGTGCAGCGGTGGCAGCAGTGGCAGGCGCAGCTGGTTGCGGGCATGCGCGGCGCGCTCTCGGGCGTCAGCACCACGGTGATCAAGGCGCACGAGTCCAAGCTGATCCCGGGCGCTCTGCTGGCGAGCCTGGCCGTGCCCTGGGGTTTTTCAAAGGGCGATGGGGACCTCGGTGGCTATCACCGGTGTGCCGCGCGACATGGTGCAGTCGGCCGGCGGTCTGCGCCTTGGCGGCGGGTGCGCGCGACAAAGCACGCGCCGCGCTGGTCTATCTATGCGCCACGCAGCACGCCGACGGACACTGGCCGCAGAACATGGGTGGATGGCACCTCCTACTGGAACGGCCTGCAGATGGACGACGGCGCTGCCCATCCTGCTCGCTGATCTCGCCGCGCGCGAAGGTGCATTGCTGCCCGAGGACCGGAGCGAGCGGCGCTTCTGGCCGATGATGTGCGGCGGCCGGTTACCTGGTCTGCAATGGCCATCGTCGAACAGGATCGCTGGGAAGGCGAGGACGGTGGCTGGCGGCTGACCTACACGCTGGGCGCCGAGATCGCCGCGCTGCTAGTGGCGGCCGAGTGGGCGGAGCAGATGGAGCAGCCGGAGCTGGCGCTGCATTCGCGCGCCACCGCCGATAGCTGGAATGCGCAGATCGGAGCGCTGGCCGTATGTCAGCGGATGCTGCTCGCTCGCCGTTGTGGTGGTGCGCGGCTACTACGTGCTACTGCCCAAGCGCAACGACGATGGCGAGGGGGCCGATGAGTACATCGACATCCGCAACCGGCCCGACGGTGACACGCAGCGCCGCGCCGACGAGATCATCGCCACGGACGCGCTGGCGCTGGTGCGCTTCGGGCTGCGCGCGGCGGATGATCCGCGCATCCTCGACACCTTGCGGGTGATCGACGCCGAGTTGCTCACGACATTGCCCTGCGGGCCGGCCTGGCATCGCTATACGGCCGATGGCTATGGCGAGCACGCCGACGGCTCGCCCTTCGATGGCACCGGCATCGGCCGCGTGTGGCCACTGTTGACCGGCGAGCGCGCGCACCTGGCGCTGGCCGGCGGTGATGCGGCGGCGGCGCGGCGGCTGCTGCACGCGTTCGAGGCCATGGCCGGCGAGGGCGGTTTGCTGCCCGAGCAGTGCTGGGATGCGGCCGATCGCCCCGACCGCGAGCTCTTCTTCGGCCGCCCGGCCGGTTCGGCCATGCCGCTGGTGTGGGCGCATGCCGAGTACCTCAAGCTGGTTCGCTCTCTCGCCGATGGGCACGTGTTCGACCTTCCGCCGCAGACCCGCCGCCGCTACATCGAACAGCGTCAGGGCTCGAGCGTGCGCGCCTGGCGATACAACCTGCGGCTGCGGGATCTGCCGGCAGGCTGCACGCTGCGCATCGAGACGCGCGCGCCGGCGCGCGTGCGCTGGAGCACGGATGAATGGCGCACGGCAAATGACAGTGATACGCGCGCCTCGGGCCTGGGCATGCATTACGTCGATCTGCCCACCGCGGCATTGCCGGTGGGCACCTGGGTACGCTTCACGCACTACTGGCCGGAGGCGGCGCGATGGGAAGGCAGGGACTTCGCCGTCGTCATCGCGAAGATCGACTGATACATCCTAGCGTGATGCCCGGCCGCGAACACCGGCGCGCGCCGACACGGCAGATGTGTGACCCGATTGGGTGTTGTTGGCGCCGATGGCGGCGCCAAAAAACGCCAGGAAGATCCGGTCTCGTGGCCATGCGCCGGATACCGCGCTTTGGAAGACGAGGCCCGACCAGAGCGCGTACAGTCCAATGGCGATCTGCAAGGAGGGCATGATCGGTTCAAGCCCATGACCTCGAACGATCGCCTCGACGAGACGCGCGAACTCCTCGTGGTAATTCGCTTTGGCATCGTCGTGGATCGCCGCGAATCCGGTGTCTCGCCGCGCATGCAGCTGAAGCTCGATGGTCAGCAGCGACCATTGCGTGTCCTGGGCAAGCGCATCCAGGCGAGTGGCCAGCGTCGAGAGAACGGTCTGCAGGGCTTTGCCTTGCATCGACTGGATGATGCGCTTGAGCGTTTCGACTTCGTCGTGCAGATGGGCTGTCATCACGGCCAGCAGCAGCTCGTCACGGCTCGCGAAGTTCGAATAGAAGGCACCCTGCGAAAAGCCGGCCTCCTCGCAGACCCCCCGCAAGGTAACGGCGCCGATTCCGCCGCGGACGATCGCGGCGTGCGCGGCAGCGAGCAGACGTTGCCGGGTCTCGAGTCGGCTCTGCTGTCGTGTCTTGCGCATCGTCATTCCGTCGATCCACCGCGGATGCCTTCGCGGGTGGATCGCTTCCCGGGAAGCGGCGGCAGGATGTGGGCGTAGTAGGTCTCGTCGAGCATTCGATGCAGCAGGCGCTCACCGGGAAAGGGGTTGAGCGCCCGCGCGCCCCGGAGCAGGGTGCGAATGTCGTACGGCGTCGGGCTGATGTCGGCGACCCGCTTGGGTAGTCCAAGCAGCGTGTAGACGCCGATCCGCGCGGTGCGGACCGAGCACTCCATCGTGAAGTGGTTTGACATGAGGGGTCCTGCGAGCCGCCATGGGATTGTCGGATCGATTCGGCAATATCAACTGATATTAAAGTATCAAATGATATTCCAAGAATCAATGCCGGCCGCTCGCCGGGTGCATGGGAAAGTTCATGGCACAATCACGCCTTTCGGTGAGGTTCGGATGCGATACACCCACGCCTTGGTCCGCCGCCCTTGCGCCCGGTTTGCTTCCGGACTGACCCAATCCTCCGAAGGGCCTCCCGATCTGGCGCGGGCGCTGGGACAACATGCCGCTTATTGTGGGGCGCTGGCGGACCTGGGAATCGAGGTCACAACCCTTCCCGATGCACCCGACCACCCTGATGGCACCTTCGTCGAGGACACGGCGCTGTGTTTCGCTGATTTCTGCGTGATCGCCCGCCCGGGCGCGCCCAGCCGACGCGGCGAGTGCGCCAGCGTCGCGCCGGCGCTGCAACGACACTATCAACAGGTACTGACCATCGAGGAGCCCGGCACACTGGACGGCGGCGATATCTGCCTGGCCGAGGACCTGCTGCTCATCGGCCATTCGGCGCGCACCAACGAGGCCGGGGCCAGCCAGTTGGCGGATATCGCGCACAATGCCGGGCTGAAGCCGCACATCATCGATATCCGCGCCAGCCGCACCTTGCTGCATTTGAAATCCGGCATCAACTATCTTGGCGAGGGGCTGTTCCTGCTCAGTTCGGATGCCCCGGCCATTCCGGCCATCGAGCGCTTCGAACACCTGGTGCCGGACGCGGCCGAAAGCTACGCCGCCAACGCGCTGGCCGTGAACGGCACGGTGCTGATCGCCGCCGGTTATCCGCGCATCGGCGCCGCGCTTGCCGCGCACGGCAGACGAACGAAATCGCTGGACACGTCCGAGTTCCGCAAGATGGATGGCGGCCTCACCTGCCTGTCGCTGCGCTTCTGAGTCCTTGCAGGTCATGGATTTTTCCGTCATGTTGGATGCATCATAGACATCGGTCGTATCGAACCAGCAAGGGGGTAATGCAAATGGCCAAGTATCAGGGCGGTTGTGCTCACGTCCACGTCACCGCGGGGTCGGAACCTATCGACAACCACGAATGCCACTGCAACGTCTGCAAGTCGGTCACGGGTCAGCATACGACCCACGTGGCGTTCTTCAATTACGGCGACCTGAAGGTCGACCATCCCGAGAAGATCAAGCGCGTACCCTTCAACAAGGACAACCCGAACGGCCCGCTGGAAATCTGCCTGTGCACCGATTGCGGTGCGGTGCTGATGCTGGACGACAAGCAGAAGCGCATCCGCGTTGCCGTGCCCAACGTCATGGGCTATGACGATGCGGCATTCCCGAAGGCCACGTACCACGCATTCTGGGACGAGACCAAAGGCTATCCGTCTCCAAAGGACGGCCGCCCGGTCTACAGCGGTTTGCGGCCTGAGTTCGTCTGGCCGAAGCCGGCGGGCTGAAACACGATTCGGTCAAGTGTCCCGAATCAGCCAGAAACTTCTGATTCGGGACACCAGGAACCCGGCTTGCAATCCCCGCTGCGCTCGTCGACCATCCGCGTCACCGCACCCTGGAACCCGCACTCCAGACCGCACGCGGCTGGCGCAGCGCATCGGCGGTCTCGAACGGCGAGCAGTCGAGCAAGACGGCGTCGAACCTCACTCCCTTCGCAAGCCGTGCAGCGGCGATGTCAAAGTGCCGGCGCGCATCCGCGGTTGCGGCGGCAAGGATCGCCTCCATCGGCAACCCGGCCTCCCGGAATCGTTTCATCTCTTCCAGCACGGCGCGACCGTGCTCGACCCCCATGCTGCCCGCATCGGTCCCCAGCAGCAGTCGGACGCCGAGCCGGTGGGCCAACAGAAGATGCTCCGCGTGGTCATCGAGGATGCGGCGCAGATGGGACACGGCCTGGGGCGACCATCCAACGGCTTGCGGATGTGCCCACTGGAAATGCACCGGGCTGAACGTGGGCGTCCAGGCGATGCGCTTCTCCGCCATGATCTCCAGGATCGAGCGGGACATGAAGAAACCATGCTCGATGGAGCCGACGCCAGCCTCAACCGCTGCCCTCAGCCCCTCCACGCCGCTGCAATGGGCGAAGACGTTGCGGCCATGCCGACGCGCCTCCTCGACCACCAGCCGTGCTTCGGCGGCGGTGAATTGTGGCGGCTCGGTAACCGCGCCCAGATTGAAATCGATGATGCCGGTCAGAAGCAGCTTGATCTCATCATTGGACGCGGCGAGCTGTTCCACCGAGCGGGTGATATCCGCTTCATCCTCCACGTCGATGGCCATGAACGCGCCGTAACGCTTCGGCCGCTTGATACCGATGCCTCCGGATCGCACCTGCGCCAGGCGCTCCGGATGCCGGCGGGCCTCGACCCGCATGGCATGGTTGATGCCGTGACGATCGCCCGCATCGCGCACCAGCGTCACGCCGCAGCCCAGCGCCGCGTGTGCGCTGCGTCGCGCCGTTTCCGTCAGAATCTCGACCGGTTGCTTCAAATGCGACGACCGCTCGGCGCCATCGGTGGACCCGCCATCGAGAAACAGGTGTACATGCGCATCCACGAGCCCCGGAACGAGATACGAGGCGCGTTCCACCTCCACCCCCCGTGCCACCAACGCATCACCAAGGTCTGCGGACTCGATCGATGTCACGACGCCGTCCTCCACCACCATCGTGGTGGGGCCCGCTTCGTGGCGTCGCTCTCCGTCGAACCATCCCTCCACGACCACTGCAACCATGTTTGTCAGGCCCTGTAGAACTTGCGCACGGCTCGCATGGCGTTGCTGCCGCGCTGCTCCAGGAAGTTGCGGTAGGTCTCGAGGATGTAGTTCCCTTCCGGCAACGGTGCGTAGTGGCGCCACGGTGTTCTCAGCACGGTATCGAACCCGAGAGGCACGGTCAGGGTCAGGAAGGCGCACTCCAGTCCATGCTTGAGGTCTGATCCATCCGCCGCCTTGGGCGGCAACTGCTGACCGATGTTGGATACCCCGCCCATCATGTGCACGCCGGAAAGATCAGGATCAGCGCCGATGCGGCGAATGGCATCCACGGTTGCGCGGTTGAGACCTTCGGTGTCGGCAATGATGGCACTGACCGAGACATCGATGAAGATGTCGGACAGAGCGATGCCGTACCCGGTATTCAATCGCAGCGCGCTGCGCCGGGCCGTGGTGTAGATCTCCTCGGCTGTCTTGTTGCTTCGGGCAGAGCCGTCCTCCACCCGTTCGGAGGCCATCAGGATCACCTTGAAGCGGAAGTTGCGCGCCAGCTCCATCAGATCCCATCGATGCTCGGTGATGGAGTTGACGATGGGGAGCTTGCCGTCCGCCTTCGCAGCATCATAGGTCCTGAGGCACAGCTCCTGGACGCTCTGGCTCGGGAAGTCGAAGGACAACGGCAATCGGACCACGTCCTGGATCGCGCGGATCACCTCCGCCATGAACTCGGGGTTGGTCAGGGCACGCGCACCGATGTTGACGTTGAGGTAGCTCGCCCCGGCTTCGGCCTGCCTGATCGCCAGGGCCTGGATCCCGGGGATATCGGCGTTGTCGAACAGGGCTTTGGTGCTCTTGAAGCCCGGGTTGATGCGCTCGCCGATGACGGTGAGATCAAAGCCTTTGCCGCTCACGAGATCTTCCTTTCGCGCCATGGCCCGTTCAAGCTGATGTGCTTCAGAAAATGCTGCTGGAAATCGGCAATGGAACTGAGTTCCAGGTAACGCGCGCCACGAGCGATGTCCTGGGCCCGCGCCCGGTCCGCGCGATTGACCAGCATGCGGCAAACGCCCAGACCCGCGGCATTGCCGACCTGGAGGAATCGCTCGCGCGGCAGATCCGGCAGAAGTCCGATGTCGACGGCGCTGTCCACGCTCAGGTAGGCGCCGAACGCACCGGCGATGACGATGCGCTCGAGCTGCGTCGCCTCGATCCCGGCCTGCCGAAGCAGCAGTTCCATGCCGGTGCGGATGGCGGATTTCGCGAGCTGAACCGCGCGCACGTCGTGCTGCGTGAAATGGATGTCCTTGGCCAGCCTCGCAGAGCGCAATCCGTCGATCTCCTCGACATCCGGATGGCCCGCCCGAATTCGTCCGCTGCGCTCCATCATGCCGCCTTCGAGCAATGCGGCCATCGCATCGAGCACACCGGAGCCACACACCCCGACAGCCTTCTTCCTGCCGATGGTCGACACGCGCAGCCGCCCCGCCTCCACCTTCACGCGTTCGATGGCGCCGATGGCGGCTCGCATGCCGCAGGAAACATGTCCACCCTCCAGCGCAGGACCGGAAGGGCAGGACGCCGAGATGATACGGCTCTCGTGGATCAGCGATATCTCGGTATTGGTGCCGATGTCCATGACCAGGCAACACCCGCTGCGCCAGTGTTGCTCGCTCGCAAGCAGTGCCGCGACGTGATCGCCGCCGACGAATCCGCCGATGTTGGGGGCCAGGTGAACCCGGGCGCCGGGAGCCAGCGCCAGACCTAACGCGGTTGCCCTCGGAGTGAGCCCGGCGGAGACGACTGGAACGAACGGTGACCGGCCGAGCTGGGTGACCGGCAGGCCCGCCAGCAGGTGGTGCATGGCGGTATTCCCGCACACCGCCGCCTCGACCACATCGCCGACCTCGGCGCCCACGGCCCGCACCAGATCCTGGGTGATTGCATCGATTCCACGGACCACGGCCGCCCGCAACTCCTCTGCGCCATCGTGTGCCTGGATGGCGTGATTGATGCGACTGATGACATCGCCGCCCCAGGCAGCCTGCGGATTCTCGATGCCAAGGCTGGCCAGGCGTTCACCGGTGTCGAGCCGGATGAGAAATGCCGCCAGGTTCGTGGTGCCGAGGTCCACCGCGAGGCCGAGCTCGCGCCGTCCAGGCGCTGCGAAACCCAGCACACGTCCTTCCTCCAGACGGACCCGTACCGACCAGGCATTCGTGCGCAGCAGCCCGGGGAGCACGCTCAAGACATCCAGGTCAGGGGAGGGCACCTGCGCGTCCAACGCCTCGGCGACGCGATCCCAGTCGCTGCGGTGATCAGCCAGCGATGCGGGTGGAACCGTGATGTCCCGGCCGGCGATGGCGGAATCCGCGACGAGCGGCGCGTCCTCGCGGTGGCCCACCTCGGCCCGCACCACCGGCGCCAGCGAGCGGGGTGCGATCTGGATGGTGCAGTCGCTGCGGATGCGCGACTGGCAGGCGCGGCGCCAGCGATGGTGCTGTGCGAGGCCTTGCGCCACGCGAACCATGCAGGAGCCGCAGGTACCGCGTCCGCCACAGGCGCCCACGATCCGCACGCCGGCGCGACGCGCGGCGTGCAGGACACTCTCCCCCTCGAGGCCCTCGATCTCCCGCCCGACGTCGCAGAACATCAGCCGGTGTTGCCGAGGCGGCTCGCTCATGAAGGTTCCATCAGGCGCTGGCTGCGTGAGTGCACCGGTCGCGCGAGCGGCAGGTGTCACATCGTGTCCAGCGGGCTTTCGGCAGGCCGATGCCCACGCCGAAGATGCCCGAGGTGCTCTTCAGCGGCTGCAGCAACGAACCATGGCTGAGGCTGACACCGATGCGCTGCGCGCCGGCCAGCTTGATGACGAGCGGTTGGGTGTCGATCGCAAGTCCAGGATCTCCCGAACGCAATTCACCGGACAAGCTGAGCCCCTGACGGCGCAAGTCCTTCAACAGGCGATGCCGCATGCGTGTCGAGGCTTCGGACAGCAGTTCGTTTCCCAGCGAGTCCAGCGCCACTGCCAGCGAGCGCTGGCCTTCGGCGAACAGGCTGCGAACCCGCGCCTCGAGTGTGCCTCCGAGCGTGCACACGCCGCAGGCCAGGGCGGTCAAGGTGCCCGACTCGGGCAGCAACCAGGGTGCCTCGATGCGCTCACCACCGGTCACCAGTACCGTCCCGTCGATGCACTCCAACGGGCAGATGCGATACGTGAACGATGCTCCACCCAGCTGCTCCGCCTTTGCAAGTTCCACGGCCCGTTCACGAAGCCTCTCCGCCACCGCCGATCGCGGACGGTGAGATGCGGCCGAGGCCACTGCCGGCAGCAGGTCCTGGTTCAATACCGGGCCCACGGCCGCCTCAGCCGGCGTAACGACGGGCCGCCGTGAACAGGGCGCGCACGTTCTCGACCGGTGTCTCGTCCGGGATGCCGAAGGCGGTGTCCAGGATCAGCTTGCCGCCCTTGTTCCAGACATTGTCCACGAGATGTTTGACCGCCGCATCCACGTCGGCTGGCGTTCCCGTGGTCATCAGCGAGGGCGAGAGATTGCCGCGCAGCGCCACCACATCCCCCAGCACCTCGTGCGCCTTGACCATGTCGGTGCGCTCGAACCAGTAGATGCACTTGCCGGGCGGAATGTCGCGGATGATCTCCAGGCGCTTGGTGCAATCGGACTCCCACAACGGCATGGGGATCAGAGCTGCGTCGATCAGGTCGAGCATCATCTGGCGGAAGCTGGGCCACCAGAACTCCTCGAACTGTTTCTTCGACATGAAGGCATCGGGCGCCCAGTGTATCGGGAGGAACACGATGGGGTTGCCTGACGCCCTGGCGTTGGCAATGGTCATCCGCGTGAGGTTCACG
This sequence comes from Steroidobacteraceae bacterium, assembly GCA_046347195.1. Taxonomy (GTDB): domain Bacteria; phylum Pseudomonadota; class Gammaproteobacteria; order Steroidobacterales; family Steroidobacteraceae; genus TMP-86. The sequence continues at coordinate 7,867 of JAXMGQ010000013.1, read as the reverse complement.
CGCATGACATCGATGGCCTGAAGCAGCTTGTCCTTGTGGCGGAACAGGTCTTTCATCATGCCGGTGGCGCCGCGGAAGTAATCCGCCAGCACATCGTACGGCGCGCCGGAATTGCTGCCATGGATGAGCGGGAACCCGTGCGCCATGATGCGGCGGTTCCAAGCGCCACCCAGGCTCATGAACCGCTCCACCTCGTCCGAGGCGGCCAGGACGCGCTTCAAGGACTCGCGAAAGGCCGGATTCGCCAGTGCGCGAAGACCCGAGATCGCGCGGAGATAGAAGGCGCCGGCTATCTGCGGGAACTGATCGAAACCCTCGAAAACCCCCATGACGCGCGGCAGGTAGCGGTGGATGTAGAACCCGGTCGGGTCGCGCACCAGATCCAGGTACTCCTCGGGCTTCATGTACTCCCGGTCCAGGTACTGGTAGGGCTGGTGATCCGAGACGCCGTGACCAGGCCACTGCAGTTGCTTGAAATCCGTGGCCTCCAGCACCCGGCCGAGCGCGATGGCAGTCAACAGCGGCGCAGTGGCATCCGGCTCGAATTCCAGAATGGCCCGCTCGGTGATCGATGCCGTCTTGTCATAGTCGTACATCAGCTCCTTGTAGCTGATGCCGCCATACTTCGCGAACCAGAAGGTTCCATACAGGGCCACCGGCATGCGATCCGGCTGCTTCAGCGCCACGCAATCGAGGATCCGCTGCCAGCGGGCATCGTGCTTCGCCTTGGCTTCCGGCGTCTGAAAGAGCTCGTTCATCGGGCCACCGCCAGCCATCGACGGCAAAGATCCACCGCCGCCACCGCGTTGACGCCGAACGCATCCGCGCCGGTGAACGCACGAATGGTTTCGTCGATCTGGCCACCGCCGATCATCACCTTGAAGTCGGCACGCAGGCTCTGCGCGTCGAATGCGGCAATGGTCTCCTTCATCGAGTCGAAGGCCAGGGTGAGGAATCCTGACAGGCCCACCACCTGCGGTTTGAATTCGCGGATCTCCTGGATGAACCTCTTGATCGGCACGTCGACCCCGATGTCCTTGACCTCGAAGCCGTTGATGTCGAGCATGAAGGTGACGATGTTCTTGCCGATGTCGTGCAGGTCACCGTGTACCGTGCCGATCAGCACACGCCCGTGCTTCCTGGCGCCACCCGCGCCGGTGTCGATCAGGGGTTTCGCCACGGCGCCGATCTGCTCGAGCATCTCCCCCGCGAGGACCAGTTCAGGAAGGAAGTATTCGCCTTCTTCGAACCTCTTTCCCACGATGTCCATGGCGGCGCGGCATAATTCCAGGACCCGCAAAGGATTCTTCTTCTCATCGAGCAGCATGTGCCTGGCCAGTGCCAGCGCGTCCTCCTCCTCCATGTTGGCGAGGTGATTGACCAGCCGGCTTTCCTGATCGTTCATGAACGCCCCTCTGCACGATTTGACCTGGCAATCGGGGATCTTATGATGAAAATCCGTTGCACGGATAGGCCGCAACCTCGAGGAACATGCGCAAATGAGTCTCCCGCTGTTCGTGCTGGACCCGGAGGATGAGGACAGCCTGCAGGATCAGATTGCCCGGCGCATCGCCGCCGCCGCGGCTTCGGGTGCGCTCGCCAGCGGGGCACGTCTGCCTTCCTCGCGCTCGCTTGCGCGCCAGTTGGGCGTATCGCGCAAGACCGTGGTGCTGGCCTACCAGAAGCTCATCGACGAGGGTTTCCTCGTGGGCCGCCGCGGGAGCGGTGTCTTCGTCCACCCTGAGCTGATGTTGCCTGCCGCCATCGGCGCCGGGGAGGCAGGTACGCCAGGGCGCACCCGCACTGATGCGGACCAGGGTTGGCGCGAGCGGACGTCGCGTCCCGGAGGCCGCGCCCTTCCCAACTGGCTGCAGTACCCTTACCCCTTCGTCGACGGTCTATTCGATCCCAGCCTGTTCCCGGTCCCGGAATGGCGTGCCACTTGCCGCTCCGCGCTGCTGCTCACGCGTATCCAGTGCTGGGCGCCGGACCATGGCGATGCCGATGACCCGGCGCTGGTCGAGGAAATCCGCAGCAAGATCCTGCTCGCGCGGGGAATCCACGCGCGCGCGGACGAGATCCTGATCACGGCCGGCATCGAGCATGGCCGCTTCCTGGTATGTTCATTGCTCGTCGATCGCGGCGTCGCCGTGACGCTGGAGGACCCCGGTCCGCCCGATCTCACCGAACTCATGCTGAGCCGCAATGCCCGTGTGCAATACCAGCGCATCGACGAAGACGGCCTGGTGATCGACGATACGTTGGCCGCTTCGCGCGTCATCATGCTCTCGCCGGGTCACCAGATTCCCACCGGCGTGGTGCTGGCTCCCCGGCGGCGCGCGGCGCTCCTCGACCTGGCCCGCAGCCAGGGCGCATTCCTGGTCGAGGATGATTCGGCCTGCGACATGAGCTACGGCCAGCCGCTCGCCCCCGCGTTGCGCGCCCTCGCTCAGGATTCTGCCGTGGGCGAGCAGGTCATACACGTCGGCGCACTGCCGCGCCTGCTTTCGCCCAGCCTGCAGATCGGGTTCATCGTGGGTCCCGCGTCGTTCATCTCCCGCGCCCGTTATCTGCGACGGCTGACCGTGCGCCATCCGCCGCGCTTCAACCAGTGCCTGGTGGCGCTGTTCCTGTCGCAGGGGCACTACGACGCGGCACTGGCGCGGCTGAGACGGACGTTGCGCCGGCGCATGCGTGCCCTGTGCGACGCGCTCGACTACTACCTGCCGAACTGGGTGGAGCTCGACTCGCGCCCGACCGGAACCACATGCTGGCTGCGCGGACCCGAACGCATGAACGCCGCCACGCTGGCGGCGGAGGCCGAGAAGGCCGGCATACTGATCGATCGCATCGACAGCTACTATCACGCGCAGCGGGCGCCGCCTAACGCGTTCCGGCTGAGCGTCACGGGGCTGCCCACCGAACGCATCCGCAGTGGCGTGGCCGCGCTGTACAAGATCATCAACTGGGCGACCGAGCCCACTCATGACCCGCAGCAACTGCTGGCCATGCGGCTGTCGGGCCGGCAACTGCGCAAGGCCATCGCCGGGACGGTGGCGGTCTACAAGTCCTTCCAGGGCGCACCCTGCACGATCGAGATCCAGCGCAATGGCACGCTGGTCGGGCGCATTGGCTACGCCAACGAGGACGTGGACGCGGGTGCCTGGCGCATCGAGGGCGATCGCTGGATCCGCAAATGGAACAACTGGGCTTATGGCGAAGAAGCGGCCATGCACGTGTGCATCGACGGCGAGCGCATCACCTGGGTCTCACTTGCCGGCCGGCCGCTGGGCACGGCGGTCTTGCGCCGGACTCAGTGAGCATTGCACTGGACCCATCGTGATGTAGAAAGTGGACTCATCATGAGTAGCGGGCTGGACTACACTTCTTCCGCCAAAACAGGGGGAACGCCGTGCGTCCATTCACGATTGCGGGCCTGCAGCTGCCGCTGCGCCCTGGCGACAACGTCGAGCTCATCGCAGCCGAGGTTCTGCGCGTCAAGCGCCTCTATCCTTTCGTCGACATGATGGTCACCGGCGAACTGACGCTGTTCGGCGTGGATATCCGCCTGGCGCAGCAGCCAGGCAGCGCCGCCGAACTCCGCATGCGTGAAGTGGCGCGCCAGGCGGGCGTGTGGCTCGTGCCCGGGAGCCTCTTCGAAATCCAGCCGGACGGGCACATCCACAACACCGCTCTGGTCATCAACCCCGACGGTGAGGTGGTACTCAAGTACCGCAAGATGTACCCCTTCCTGCCCTACGAAATGGGCGTGACCGGCGGCAGGGAATGCGGCGTGTTCGAGGTGCCGGGCGTGTGCCGCATCGGCGTCTCGATCTGCTACGACATCTGGTTTCCGGAGACGATCCGGCAGATGACCTGGATGGGCGCGGAGGTGATCCTGCACCCGACGCTGACCTACACCATCGACCGCGACGTCGAGGTGGCCATGGCCCGCTCAACCGCGGCGCAACACCAGTGCTACGTGGTCGACGTCAACGCCGTGGACATGGGGGGTGGCCGCTCGGGCGTCTACGGTCCAGGCGGCGAGATACTCCACTGGAGCGGAACGGGCCGCGATGTGTTTCCGGTCGAACTCGATATCGACCACGTGCGCCGCGTCAGGGCACGCGGCTGGCACGGTCTGGCGCAGGCGCTGAAGAGCTATCGCGACGCGGACATCCGCTATCCCGTTTACACCGAGGGCGCGCCGAGTTCGCCGCACTTCCAGGCTCTGGGGCCGATGCATTACCACCACGCCAATACAATCAAGAGACAGGGAGAATGATGATGTCCAACCGGAGACTTTCGTCCCGTATCACGCTGTCGGCGCTCAGCGTGGCTACCGCGGGCGGTACAGCCGAGGCAGCCACCGCCTCGCCCGAAACCACACTCGAGGAAATCGTCGTGACGGCTCGCGGCCGCATGGAAGCGGTCATCGACGTGCCCTACAACATCTCGGCGGTGTCCGGCGCCGCGATCGACCAGAATCGCATCGCCGACACCGCCGAGCTGCTGCGGACCGTACCCGGCGTGGTCATGGCCGACAAGGGTGGGCGCAATTCTTCGGTGGTCAACCAGATCATCATGCGCGGCGTGAACATGGACGGCGGCGCCTTTGGCGACTACTCGGTGTCCACCGCGGCACCCGTGTCCACGTATTACAACAACACGCCGCTGTTCGCCTCCTTCATGCTGCGCGACCTGGAGCGCGTCGAGGTGTTGCGTGGCCCGCAGGGGACGCTGTACGGCTCCGGCTCCCTCGGCGGCACGGTGCGATACATCCTGCGCGACCCGGCCCTCGACGCAACGACCGGCTCGCTGCGGCTCGGGGCAAGCCATGCCACGGGCTCCGGCTCGGCCGGCTGGGACGGTGACTTCACCCTCAATGTGCCGCTCGGCTCAACCTTCGCAGTTCGGGCGGCAGTGTCGACCGTGCAGGACCCCGGCATCATCGACCTGCCCAACGCCTATCGGCGCGGCGCCGACGGCATCCCGGTCGGACCGGGGGGTGACATCCTGTCTCCCGACCCGGTGTTCGACCGATTGAAGGACGTCGATTTCTATCACGCCACCTATGCGCGCATCGCCCTGCGCTGGCAGCCTTCGGACAAGCTCAATTTCGTCCTCAGCCACGTGTACGAGAAGGATCACTCGGGCGGACGCCGCGCGCGCACGGCTGGTGTGAATGGCTATGGCCAGGCCTACGGCAAATACGAGATGGGATCGGGCATGACCGAACCCTACGAGCGCCGCGGACAGCTGACCGCGCTCGAGGCCACCGTCGACCTTGGGTTTGCGACCTTGACGTCCAGTTCCTCGTACTACGACAACCACGGCTCCTCGATCAGCAACAACTCCGGCTTCTACACGCACGTGATCAACGACCTGGGCTACTGGGGTTTCTATTTCAGGCTCTGTTGAATTTCGAGTGGGTTACGCGACGTAGGGATTGAGCTTGGAGAAGTCGAGCTTGCCAGCGACAAGGAAGATCACCATGCGGATGGTGCGGAAGGTCCCATACCCGCGCGCCTTGCGTTTGGCGGCCTGGAACAGGCCGTTGATGGCTTCCAAGAAGCCGTTCGTTTGCCGTGTTTCGACCCAGGCGAGGACCCCCTCGAAGTGCTTGCGGATCATGACGGCCACTGCCTTCATCGGCTCGACCTTCGAGCGCATCACGTTCGTACACCACTGCTTGAGCAGCGCGCGCACGATGTTGGGCTGCTTGCGGCTCATGATCTCGCGCAGCTGCTCGCGGTACTGCCAGGCACGGGCGGTGCGGCTGCTGGTCATGTTCGCCAGCAGGGCATCGAGCTCGGCGCTGCAGCCGCCCCAACCGACTGCGGTCCTTCGGCAGCGTCCAACGCAACCCCTTGAGGCTCGGGTCGAGCTTCTGCCGGCGCGGCGCATGGCGTCGATCGCGGCCGAGGCGTGAGCGATCACGTGGAACTTGTCGAAGGTGATCTGTGCGTTGGGAAAGTTTTGCCTCGACGCCTTTGATGAACGCCGGGGACATGTCGATGCTGATGGCGGCAATCTGGGTGGGCTTGCCAGCATGGGCGCGCAGGTTCGCGGCGAAGGCCTGCACGGTCTCGGCTTCGCGGCCCTCGGCCACGAACAGCACTCGGCGCCGCTCGGGGTCCGGGTCGGCATCGGCAAGAGCGTCACGTAGTCGTGTCCCTTGGCGCGCGAGGTCTCATCGATCGCCAGGCGCCGCACCTCACGGAGATCGGCCGCACCAACCGCCCGCATCGACGTAGCGATGGCGACGCATGATCCGATGGCCGACTCCCCGGTGATGCGCGCGACACCCGTGAAGGACATCTCCCGGCTCAACAGCAGCACGAAGGCCTCAAAGAGCAGCGAGAAGCCCGACAGCTTGCCCGCCCACGGCGGGCTCACCTGAACAACCTTCCCGTCGGGCAGCTTCACTCGCGGTACCCGCACCGAAAGCTCGCATTCGTGCTGGAAGAAGTTCAGGTGCCGGTAGGTCTTGGTCACGGTGTCGTGCACCGGGTGCTGCCCGTCCGCGCCAGCGACCCAAAGCGGCTGCCAACCTCGAAATCCACGCAAATGTTCAGCTTCTTCTGGCTCGGCTCAGAGGCCATCCCGGCGATGAACCAGGGGAGCTGATGCCCAGGGCGAGACTCGAATATCTTCTCGGTGACCATCTCGACCCTTCCACTTCGATCTTCAGGAGCCTGCGCCCCAACCAGCCACGGACTTCTGCTGCCTGCGGCGCCGGACCGCGCTTCGCCTTTGCCGATGAAAGATCGAAGAGCAAAGATCGAGATCTACCCCGAAGAAAGCTCCGGTTACCCACTCAGATTTCAATAGAGGCCTATTTCAACTACCCTCGGCCCGAGGCGGCGGAGACCCGGTTGTTCGGTGACAAGGCCTTCGCGCAGGAGTTGCGGCTCGCTTCGCGTACCGGCGGGCGCGTCGACTACGTAGTCGGGGCTTTCTACGAGCGCCAGCAGTTGCTCTCCACGCAGGAGAGCCAGCTCACCGGTTTCGTGCAGTGGTGCAACGTCAGCCCTGCCTGCCTGTACCGACCCTATGTCTACCAGGACGGGAGCGACTTCCACTACCGGCGCCGCGAAACCTTTACCAGCAATGCGCTGTTCGGCGAACTCACGCTGCACGCCACGCCCAAGCTCGACTTCACGGGAGGCGTGCGCGCCTTCAGCGATGAGGACCGCAATCACACCGACCAGTGGGTGGGCGTGTACACCTTCTACCGCGTGCCTCAGGATGCCAGCCCGGCACCGACGAAGCACTCGAAGCCCCTGTTCAAGATCAACTTGGCGTGGCACTACACCGACAACCAGATGCTGTATTCCACGATCTCGCAGGGCTACCGCCGGGGCGGCATCAACGCCGTACCGCTGAGCGGCTTCCTCGCCGAGGATCCGCGCTGGGGCCCCTACAAGGCGGATTGGGTGACCAACTACGAGATCGGCACGAAGGGCACGCTCGCCAACGGGATCACCTTCGACGCCGACGTGTTCTACATCGACTGGAAGGACCCACAGATCAATACGGCCTCGACCCAGGGCTTCTTTGCGACCATCAACGGCGGCAAGGCGCGCACCATGGGATTTGAGTTCCTCATCGATGGGCACATCACACCGGCGACCCACTACAACGTGGGCTACAGCTACACGCGCGCGAACCTGAAGGAGGATGCCGTGAACCCGGTCGGCGTGGTCCAGGCCTTCCAAGGCGACCGCCTGCCATCGGTGCCCGAGCACATGCTGACCGCGTCCATCGACCATACGCACACGCTCGGCGCAGGTGCCACACTGTACTGGCGCCTGGCCGGGTACTACCAGAGTGACATGCGAAATTCCCTCGGCTATACCCCGCC
>JAXMGQ010000012.1:0-98935 GCA_046347195.1 Steroidobacteraceae bacterium | reverse complement strand
CGACAGCGGGGACGATGGTTGCGCACTCGTAGGATAGCAGGGGGAAGCGACATGTCTGCACTCGACGTGAAGGCCGATTCACCAGTCAGCACCCCTGTCCCCGAGGTCCACCGGAGGCGGCGCCTGGCGGGCATGGGCGCAAAGCCACTCGATTTCGCGGTGCCCGTTGTTCTCGCGCTGCTGTCCGCCAGCCTGTCGGTGGCGGCGGCTGATGCCGCAGGAGCCCCGACGGGGCGTGGTGAACTTCATCACGGCCGACCGGCCCGTGTCGGAGTTGCTGGTGCGCGACCCGCGCGTCGACAAGATCAGCTTCACGGGGTCGGTGGCCGCCGGCAAGCGCATCGGTGCGCTGTGCGGCGAGCGCATCGCGCGCTGCACGCTGGAGCTGGGTGGCAAGTCCGCCGCCGTGGTGCTCGATGATTACGACATCGACGCCGCGGCCGAGTCGATCCTGGGCCCTGCCTGTGCGATGACCGGGCAGATCTGCGGCTCACTGACGCGCGTGATCGTCTCGCGCAGCCGGCACGACGCCCTTGTCGAGGCACTGAGCAGCCGCTTCGCGCAGGTGAAGGTCGGTGATCCGTTCGATCCCGCCATGCAGATGGGGCCCGTCGCGATGAAGCGGCAGCTCGAGCGTATCGAGCGCCTGATCGCGGCCGGCGTGAACGAGGGAGCTCGTCTGGCGGACAGCGACGAACACGCGGTGGAACTTGCGAACGATACCCCGTTCGGGTTGAACAATTCGGTGTTCACCCACGATGCCGATCGGGCGTACCGCGTCGCACGCCGGCTGCTTTCCGGCACGGTGGGACACAACGTCTTTCGAACCGACTTCAGCATCGCCTTTGGCGGCTTCAAGCAGTCGGGCGTGGGTCGCGAGGGCGGGGTGGAGGGCCTCAGGGCCTTCCTCGAGGCCAAGACCATCATCCTCGACGGCCGGCCGGCGCACATCCGGGACTGAGGAGGTCGCAGTCAAGGTCGACGGGCGCTCAGTCGTCCTGCTTGACCGTGAGATCGTTCTTCACCGACACGACATGGGCGGTGTTCTTCGCGATCGACTCCGCCTTGTCGATCTCGGCCTGGCTGCGAGCGGTGCCGGTGAGCCAGACCACCCCGTCGGCGTCGGTATCGACGTGGATTCGGCCCAGGCTTCCCAGGTGCGCGGCCGCCAGCTTGCTCTTGATCTTCGCGGTGATCGCCGAATCCTTGACGAATGCCTTGGGATGGGAGCGATCCACGTCCGCATCGTCACCGGCGATCACCGGCGTATGGACGACGGTCGCGATCAACAGGGCGGCGCTCAGCGTCAGTGCTTTTTTCATGGTCTTTCCTTTTTCAGTGAAGATCGGATGCCATCGACTCTGCGTCCCGGGCCCCGTAACCCGCCATGGCTTGCGATCTGCGTTGCCTGTCGGCAAGCTCCTACACGGTCTATACTTTTGGCTGCGCTCCTGTCGAGGCGCGCGGATTATCATAAAAAAGGAGCAGGAATGGACTCCACCGACTCGGTCCTGGGTGGTCTTGGCACATGACTCCCCTGATCTTTCTCTTCGCGGTGACCGTCATCTTCGGTGCGGTGCTTGCCATGGAGGTCTCGGAAGGGGAGGCCGACGCACTTCGCCCCCGTGGATTGATCTCCTGGCTCACCGGGGGAAACTGGCCAGCCAAGATCGGCGGTGGATTGCTGGTTGTGGGCATCGGGGCATTGCTCCGATACGGGCTGGTCAATTTCGACGTTGAACCCGTCTACAAGCTTGCCCTGGGACTCGTCCTGTCAGGGGTCCTGGGCCTGAGTGCCACCCTGACGCGGATCGGGTCATCGCATCGTGCAGTCTCACTCGCGCTGGGTGGGGCGGCATTTGGCGTTGCCTATCTGACCGCCTACAGCGCGTTCGCCCTTTTTCATTATCTGGATAGTCCGGTCGGCGTCGGCCTGCTCGCGCTGACCGCGGCGGGTGCCGCGGTCTATGCAGTATCACGCGGCGCGCTGTCGCTGGCGATCCTCGCCATGCTGGGCGCATTCATCGCGCCCGCCTTTGCGTTGAGTGATCCAGGCCCTGCCGTGATCTATGGCTACTACGTCGCGGCATCCCTCATGACGTTGCTCATGGTGGTTGCGCGGGGCTGGCGCCCGCTGATACACCTCAGCTTCCTGTTCACGATCCTGGGCGGAGGCTTCTTCGCCTGGACCTCCAGGTACTATCAACCCGAATACGCGAAGGTCATGCTGCCTTCGCTCCTGGTGCTGGCCGCGATCCACGTGGTCATGCCCCTGCTCGAGCGAGCGGGCAGTGACGCGCGCTGGATGCGCCGGCTCGACATCGGGTATCTCATCGCCTTGCCCGCCGTCTGTGGATTGTCTGCCGTCGTGTTGGCACCAGGACGCGCCGCCTTGTCCGCCGAGCTGCTCGCGCTCGGCGGGATCTGGCTGCTGGTCAGCACCTTCCTGTTGCTGGCGCGGCGCCCGGGGCTCGGGGTGCATCTGGTGGTCGGCGCGTTGCTCGTCGGTTTCGGTCTCGCCGCCCGCTTTCAGGATCTTCCCTGGGAACTCATCGGACTGGCATTTTCAGTCGGGGCATTGGGGGTCGCGGCGTACCGGTCGAAGTCTGAATCCCTGCACAACGTCCTGGCTGGCCTCGTGCCGATCGTCGGGTTTCTGCACGTCTTCAGCAGTCTCTCTGATGTTCCCGGCACCCACCTCTTCGCCAATGGCAGGTTCGTCGAACGAATGGTGGGCGCAGCCTTGTTCATGACGGCAGGGTACATCTGTCAACGCATCCGTCAGTCACTCGACACGCTCTTGTGGACGGTTGGAATCGGCTGGGCAGTCATCGCCATCGGTTCTGAACTGATCCGCTGGGATCTGTTGTCGCTCGGACTGTTCGTTCATTTCGCCGCGTTGGCCGCAGCCGTCGCCCTCGTCGTGTGGACTCCCTCATTCCTGCATCCCGGCAAGGCCATTCTGTGGACCGCGGTGCTGCTTGCGATCAGTTCGAGCTGGGCGTTGCCCGGATCCGGAACCTGGATCTCCTTCGCGCTGGTGATCATCGCTCCTGCCGTCCTGCTGGCCTTGTCATTGCGCTCTGCCGGACCGGATCCGGATACGCGATCCGGACGCTTCGTCAGTGTCTTGCTGGCGCCATTTCTGGGTGCCATGTGGTCGAGTCGCGCCGCAAGTCTCACGGGCGCGCTGCAGCCACAGTTCTCCCTGTTCGTCGTCGCTTCGGTTGGGCTCACTGCGTTGCTCTGTGCACGGGTTGCGAGACGGCGCAGCGAGGACTGGATCACGACCATCACCGAGATCTTCTCGTTTGCCTTTGCCTTCATGCTGATCTCCAGTTCGGTCGCCATGATTGCCCGCGACGGTTGGGCCGTGCTGCTCGAGATCCTCTGTGCTTGTGGCCTGCTGCTGATCTCGTCGGGTCCTTCGACCTCGTACGCCGGAGTGGCCTGGGTACGGCCGGGTGCTGCGCTCGGCGCTGCCCTGCTGCTGCAGGCGAACCTCCTGCGCATCTGGGGGCCTCCGGGAGACCTCGATATCACCGACCTGGCTCACCTTCGGTATCCCGCCCTCATCTCGTTGCTGTGGGCGGTGATCGGCGGCATGTTGACGGTCTGGGCGCGGCACACCAGGTCGCGCTCGCAGTGGGCGACGGGTGCCGTGCTGCTCTGCGCAGCGGCAGTCAAGCTGGTGCTGCTCGATTTCGGATCGCTGGGGCAATTGGGGAACATCCTGGCGGTCATCGCGGCGGGCGTGGTGTTCATGCTCGTCGGCTTCCTGGCGCCGATGCCTCCGAAGGAGGCAGGGTCCGGATCCGATGCGGCGAGGGATGCGAAGGCGGATCCGCGGACCGGTGCCACCGCAACGCCAGCAACGCCGGCACCGCAGGCGCAAGCAGCGCCGAAAACTGGCGCACCTGCGTCGGAGCCGACCGAAAAGGCCGGAGACTTCTTCGAATGGAACGCCCGCCGGCCGATGGATGGCAGCAGCGGGAATGCGCAGCGTTCGACCAACGACGGCGAACGAAAGAACGGCTGGTCGATCGCGCTGGTGGTCGTGGGGTTGCTGATACTCACCCGATGCGGCATTCGAACCTTGGACGGGTTCAGCCATCGCGCTTCCTTGCCATCCAGGGGGATCGTGGACGTTCCGGCACCGGCGCCCCGCCGCCCCGATGCCGATTCAACGGTCGGGGGCGGCGCCAGGCCCGGACAGTCATTGGCGTCCCCCAGCGGGATCGTCGCAACGGCAGTGCCGCGGGATCGCCGCCCGATCGTTGAAACCGAGTGTTCTCAATGGGCCTCACGCCTGCCGGACGAATACGATCTATACGTGGCTGGAGCCTATCAAGGGCGCCCGCTGGACTTCACCATCGACGATTCCGACCATCGCGCCGGTCGTTTTGACGTCCTCGTTCATGCCCCTGGCAAGAACATCGTGCTGGCGCTCGGCGCCTATGAGCCTTCCATCTGGAACATCAAGTGGAGCCGCGACACTCACATTGCAGGCGTGTGGCTGTCCGGCTATTACACGGCACGGATCAATGGACTCGACGCCAACACGCCTTTGCTCGTGTCTCCGTACGTGCAAAGAGGGGCATGTCCGTACTTTCATGTGAGCAATGCGGCCATGGATGGCGTCACGCAAGCCATTGCCACCGTGCTTCCGCACGAGGTCAACAGGGCCATCCTTGCGAACGATGGTCGCGTCTACATCGGCCGGACCGAACTCACGCCCTATTACGTCCAGGGTGATGTCAGGCAGATCGAGGACTTCCGCATGCCAGGTTCGCCCCTGGCCGGACAGCGGGGGATCGAAGAACTCCTGCGCGAGGGGAAGCTCCGGCGGGCCACGCTGCGGGATCTCAACGCCTATCGGGCACACCTGAATCGCGTCAATTCCGGGTCGCGCCTCGAGCCCTCCAGCGGGGATGAGGGTGCAATCCTGCCACACACCTACGTCGTCCTCGATTCCATGGTGCTGCCGCCCGATATCAGGAGCTCGGACGCCACGACCTTCATCATTTCCGAAGGTGTCGAATTGCCCAGGGGGAAGACCTACCAGGTCAGCTTCCTGGACATGAACCAACCGTGAGTTCGTGACACCCGATCCACCAATCCCGCCGTTTCGCCTTGACCCTTGTCAAGCCGATCCGGCGGGGCTGATCGTGGGAAGCCACGGGCGCACTTCGGCGCACCGCTCGGTATTCTTCCTCGAATGAGTCGCAGTCATGAGCCCGGCAGCAAGGGCCCCTGGTCAAGATCAGGTCCGATCGTGCGGGTTGCGCCGCGGGCGATCCTCGCCGGCGCCATTGCCCTGGCGCTGGGGCGTGTGGCCATCGCAGTCGAACCGATGGCTCCTGGCTCGTCTGGAGCGGCGGCGGTGCCGTCGGTGCCTGATTCGCTCGAGACCATCACCGTCACCGCGCGTGCGCCGCGGCCACTGGCCGAGGCTGCCGCATCCGTCGCGGTGATCGACCTGCAGACCCTGCAGGCACTGCAGTCGCGCGGCCTGGAAGATCTCGCGCGCTTCGAGCCCGGGTTCTCCGTGGGCAACAATGCCACGCGTTTTGGCCAGGGGGCGCCCAGCATCCGGGGCATCGGCGGCAATCGCGTGCTGGTGGAAGTGGACGGCATCCCGGTGTCGCAGCAGTTCGCCGTCGGCAATTTCGCCAACGCGCCGCGGGAGTATGGCGACCTCGACCTGGTGCGCCGCATCGAGATCCTGCGCGGACCGGCCTCGAGCCTGTACGGGAGCGATGCCATCGGTGGCGTGCTCGCGATCCAGACCCTCGACCCGGCGGACCTGTTGCGAGACGACAAGGCGGCGGCGCGCCTGCGCACACAGCACCGCACGGACGATGGCGGGACCCTGTTGAGCGGCGTAATCGCGGATCGCGCGGGTCCCCTGCAGCTCATGGGCGCCTGGGCTCATCGGGAATCCTCGGAAATGGACATTGCCACGTCCATCCGTCAGCCGAACCCACGCGACGCCCGGCACGACACGTTCCTGCTGCGCGCCGTCGGGCCCGGTGAGGCAGCGCCCATCCGGCTCACGCTCTCGCACGAGCGCGAGCAGATCGGCACCGACGTGCAGTCGAATGTGCTCGCCGTCGGCACCCGGTTCGCCAACACGACGGCGATGCTCGGTGATGATCGCGCGAGGAACTACGCAGCCTCGCTCGATCAGGTGCTCTCGCAGGTGGGGCCCTTCGGGCGCGTGGAGTGGCGCCTGTATGGACGTCGGGCCGAGACCGACCAGCGTACCAATGAATCGCGTCGAGCCGTGGCGCCGCGCACACCCGCGACCGAGTTGTTCCGCCAGTTCCGCCTTTCCGAGAAGTCGGTGGGCGGAGCGGTGACGGGCAGCCGGGATGTGGAGGCATTCGGTGCATCGCATCGCTTCGTCAGCGGCGTGGAGCTGCTGCGTCGCGAGGTCACGGAACTTCGTGACGGATCCCAACGCACGGTGGCCACGGGCGCCGTGACGAATGTCGTGCTGGGCGAGAACTTCCCGCTGCGCGATTTCCCGGTCACCAGGATCCTGTCGGCCGGCGTCTTCGCACAGGACGAACTGCGCTTCGGGGACGGCCGGATTGCCTGGACACCGGGATTGCGGGTCGATCACTATCGGCTGGATCCTCAGGTCGATGCGATCTACGCCGCCGACAATCCACGTGCGCCCGCAGTTCAGCTCCGCCACACGGCATTGTCGCCGCGCCTGGGGGTGTCCTTGCGCGTTGCACAGGCCACGACCGCGTTCGTGCAGTACGCGCACGGCTTCCGTTCCCCGCCGTTCGAGGACGTGAACGTCGGGCTCGATCTGCCGACGCTGAACGTCCGGGCGATCCCGAACCCGGATCTCAAGCCGGAGCGCAGTGACAGCGTCGAGGCCGGCATTCGGCGGACATCCGCGGCGCTGAGCGGCACGGCGAGCGTCTTCTACAGCCGCTACCACGATTTCATCGAATCCAAGGTGAACCTGGGGCCGGATGCCTCGGGCACCACGATCTTCCAGTCGCGCAATCTGGCACGGGCACGAATCACCGGCGCGGAGATGGAGGCCGAGTGGCGCGTGGGCGCGATGGCCCCGGCACTCGACGGAGTGACGGCGCGATTCGCGGCCTTCTACATCAGTGGTGAGGACACCGTTCGGGACCGGCCGCTGGAAACCGTGGATCCACCGAAGGCCGTGCTCGGACTGGCCTATGCCGCCCGTCCGGGAACCTGGGGCGCGGGTGCAACGCTCACGGCCGTTCACGCGAGCCGCCCTCTGGCGGCTGGCAGTGCCGGCCCGCTGGCACGGGCCCCTGGCCATGCGACGCTGGACTTCGATGCCTGGTGGCGGCCGACGTCCGCCCTGCAGTTACGGGCGGCGGTGCTCAATGCCTTCGATCGCAGCTACTTCGAGTGGTCGGACATCCACGGCCGCAGTGTCGCGGATGCCTCGCTGGAGCTCTTCAGGCGGCCAGGGCGGTCGCTGGCGGTGTCGTTGACCTACTCCGTGGAGTGAGGTCCCGGATCGGACCTCATCCGGCCTCCGCACCGGGTGAGGTGCGGAAGCCGTGCAAGGGCCTGCTAGAGGATGCTGGCGTTGACCTGCAGCCACCATTTCGTGGTGTTGGCGAAGAGACGGTCGGCATCGTACTTCGCGGCCTTCAGCAACACCTCATAGCGCTTGCCGAACTTCTGCGAGATCGATGCGTCGAGCTCGGTGCCGTAGGTCCGGCTGATCGCTTCGGCGCGGAAGTCATGCCACGCCACCTGCGCGGTCGTCCGGGGGCTGAGGATGGTCGTATCGAAGGACACGTACAGGTCCTTCACGCCGGCCGCGGGCGTGGTGAGGAACTTGTCGGCCCAGCCCTGGTACGGGTGCAGTGTCGCCAGCGGGGTCTGGAACATGTGTCCCGGGCGGGTCGCATCCCCGCTCAGTACCTCGTAGCCGACCTTCGCCGTCCAGGGGCCGTGGCCCGCGCCAACCTCCGCCTGCCAGTACTGCGCGTCGTAGTGGGTGGTGTTCGCGCCGTGATCCGACTGCGTGGCGTACGACAGCGACCATGGCAGCTTCCATCCGCCGCTCAAGGGGCGGCTGCCGGTCCAGAGCACGCCGTAGGTGGCGTTCGACAACGCTGCCGCGCGCCGGAAGTCGAGCAGGTACGCGAAGGCCGTGAGCTTGCCAGCCTGCCCCAGGTCGAACTGCGCGTTGGCCAGGTGCGTATTGGAGGCCAGGTGCGCGGGCGGCGTGCCGGCATCGGGTCCGAACACCCGATTGACGTCTGCGATATAGGTGTAGGCGAACGTGAGGTGCGGCACGCGCATGGTGCGTAACGTCACGGCATCGAAAGTCTGCTCGTTCTGCCGCCAGCCGACACCGCCGATGAAGCGCTGGTTGTCGAGGTTGATGCGCTGGCGGCCGAGGATCACCTCGTCCTTCGCGCCTTTCCATCGCAGCAGGGCCTGGTTGAGGTCGGTGCCCTGGGGGTCGGGAACCTGAGGGCGATTCGTGTGATGGTTGCGCGTGCTGTTGTAGGCATCACCGCCCAGGGGCTGCAACCGGTCTCCCTCGACCAGCACCCCGACGCCGTGGAACGGGCGAGTCTCGTAGGAGAGGCGCAGTCTCAGCGTCGTGGCGTTCGCCTCTTTCGCGATGGCATCGTCCTGGACATTCTCGAATCGCAAGCGCGCGGAAGCCGCGAACTTGCCCAGGGTGAACGCCTCGGCGATCGAGGTCGCCGGCGGCGGCGTCTTGGGCGCCTCCTTCGTGGCGGGCGCCGCGGCCTGGGCGGCAGCCGGTGCCGAAGCGGAACTGGCCTGCGCGAGCGCGGCAGGGGCCGTGAGCGCCGCGGCCAGTGCCGCGGCGCCCATCGTGACGGTCGTGGGTCTCATGATGATCTCAGTAAACGTCCGACTCGGTGTTGTGGACGTTGAATTTTCCGGTGGGCGTGATCAGTCGCTTGTCCTTGATCACGGTCTTCAGCGTCAGGGTCTTGTCGTCGACCACGACGATGGCCGATTCGCTGTCCTTGCCGTTCCACACCGAGAACCACACCTCATCGCCGGCGGCATTGTACTCGGGTTGCACGACCCGCTTGGCGCCCGGACCGGTGATGCCGGCCCATTCGGCAATGGGCAGAACCTTGAAGCCGGCGTCGAAGTTCGAGATGTCGAACACCGCCACGGACTGGCTGATCCTGGCATCCGGGTTCAGCGGCGTATCGATGTACAGGTGCTTGGACTTCGGATGCGTCTTCACGAACAGTGACCCGCCGCCCTGGCCCTTGAGGACGCGCACGACCTTCCACGCCTGCTGCGGGTGCTTGACGGGATCGGTGCCGATGAAGGTGATCGAGTCGTTGCCCAGCGCGCTGGTGATCCACACCGGTCCGTTCTTCGGATCGACGAGATTGGCGCCACGGCCGGGGTGCGGGATCTTGTCGACGTCGATCAGCGCGGTGAGCTTCTGCTCGCGCGAATCGATGACCGCAACCTTGTTCGACTGGTTGGCAGCCGTGAGGAAGTACCGCTTGGTCACGTCCCAGCCGCCATCGTGCAGGAAGCGGGCGGCGCCGATCTGCGTCACCTTCAGGCTGTTCACGTCCGTGTAGTTCACGAGCAGGATCTGCCCGGTCTCCTTCACGTTGACGATCCACTCCGGGTGCTCGTGGGAGGCGACGATCGCGGCGACACGCGGCTCAGGGTGGAACTCCTGCGTATCCACGGTCATGCCGCGGGTCGACATGATCTTGAGCGGCTCGAGGGTCTTGCCGTCCATGATCGTGTACTGCGGCGGCCAGTAGGAGCCCGCGATGGCCAGCTTGTCCTCGAAGCCCTTGTACTTCGAGGTTTCGACCGAGCGTGCCTCGAGGCCCACCTTGATCTCGGCGACGATTTTCGGCTGCTCCATCCACAGATCGATGAGGTCGATCTTGGCGTCGCGTCCGATCGTATAGACGTAGCGGCCCGAGTCCGACAGGCGCGAGATGTGCACCGCGTAGCCGGTCTTCAGGATGTCGACGATGGACTTGGTGTCGCCATTCACGATCGCCACTTCACCCGCGTCGCGCAGCGTCACGATGAAGAAGTTGTCGATGTTGAAGTCGTTCATCTTCTTCGTCGGCCGCTGGTCCGGCGGGACGATCTGCTTCCACGTCGCCTTCATCTGCGTCATGCCGAATTCCGGCGGCGTGGGCGGTATGTGCTGGACGTAGCGTGCCATGATGTCGACGTCCTTCGCCGACAGCTGGCCCGAGGTGCCCCAGTTCGGCATGCCGGCCGGGGATCCCACGTTGATGAAGGTCTTGAGGTAGTCGGTGCCGCGCTTCTGGGTGATGTCCGGGGTGAGCGGCTTGCCCGTGGCGCCCTTGCGCAGCACGCCGTGGCATCCGGCGCAGCGTTCGAAGTAGATCTGCTTGGCGTGTTCGAACTCGTCCTTGGTCATGTCCGGTGCTCCCGGCGAGGTGACCATGTCGATTTCCATCTTCGCGCCGCCGATCGGCGAGGGTGCCCCGGCGTAACGAACCTCGGTCTCCGGTGCGCCCGGATGCTCGGGCTTCGCCCCCGCGACCTTCTGGTTGGTGCGCAGTGCCTTGACCTCGGTGGCGCTGACCGCGGGGCCATTGTTGCCCCAGGAGTGGAGGACGTAGGTGATGACGTCCGCGACCTGCTGGTCATCCAGCTGGCCGCCCATGGGAGGCATCGCGGAATTGAACGTCTTGCCGTTCACCGTCACCTCGCCGGTGCGGCCGTGCACGACGGTGGCGATGCCGCGGCGGTGGTCGCTCAGCAGGTAATCGGAGCCCGCGAGCGGCGGAATCGTGCCCGGGAGCCCCTTGCCGTCGGCCTGGTGGCAGGCCTGGCAGATCTCCTCGAAGACCTTCTTGCCGGCGGCGAGCCGTTCAGGCGTTGCCGTGGCGCTGGCGGCTGCGACCTCTGCCGCATGGACCATGGGTGTCGAGGCGTCCGGCTTCGGCGGAGTTCCGGCAGCTTGTGCAAGGGCGGGGGTCGCGGCCGCAAGTCCCAGATTCAGGAAAAGAACCGCTGCGTACGTGAATTTCATGCTTTCGAGTCCTCTGATCATGACGGCTCAATACGGCGGCCGTTCGCTGCCGGACGGTAATTCTGGCGGTGCAACAGTGCCTTGACGATGGTCAATTCCGTACTCAGCACTTTCCGAAGCCCGATGTCGGGATTTTGGCGCGCATCGGCGCCAGGGCTTCAGGCTCCGGCGAGCGCAGCGGGCTTGGTGCCGGTGAGCAGGTACTCGATGAGCTCCCGCACCGGCCGGATCGCACTGCCGAATGGCACGCTCTCGGAACCGCGGAAGAACAGCCCCCGCTTCAGGTCGCCGCGCAGCGCTGCGGCCAGGTGGTTGTCGATGCAGAACTGGCCGACCTTGGCCAGGCCGTCGCGCAGTCCGCAACTGATCAGGCAGTCGAACGACATGATGCAGCGTGAACGCTTGTGGGCATGCGACTGGGCGCGCGCTTCACGCTTCAGGTAGGTGTCGAGCCAGGGCGTGCGGACCGCACGCGCCGGCAGCCCGGCGGAGCTCATGAAGGTGACGATGTCCTCGGGGCGGGCTTCGGCGAGCACCTTCTTGAAGGTCGGATGTGCGTCGCATTCCTCGGTGACTGCGAACGGCGTGCCGACCTGCACCGCCGCAGCGCCGAGCCCGATCAGGCGGCGCACCTTGTCAAAGGAGTTGATGCCGCCGGCGAGGATGATCGGGATCTTCTGCGTCTCGAGCGCAAGGTCGCGCATGAGCTGCGCGAGACCTCGAGCACGCGTTCGAAGTCGAAGCGCGAGTCGTTGAGGTCCGCCACCGAGGCTGCACCGAGGTGGCCACCGGCGTAGCGGGGATGCTCGATGATGACGGCATCCGGCAGCCGGCTCTTGCGAATCCATTTCTTCAGCAGGACGCCGACGCCGCGGGCATCGGAGAGGATCGGGATCAGCGCAACGCGCGGATGGTTGGCGGTGAGGTCAGGCAGGTCGAGTGGCAGTCCGGCGCCGACCACCACGGCGTCGGCGCCGCTCTCGCAGGACTGGCGTATATAGGAGGAGTAATCCGAGACGCGCGCATCACGTTCACCGCGAGCACGCCGCGTCCGCTGGCGATCTGGCGCGCCCCCCGGATCTCGCGGTCCAGGGCGGTCAGGTTCGCCGCATTGATCTTTTCCTTGTCCTGGCAACGTTGCGTCTCGGCCATCAGGTCCGGATGGTGGCGCCGGAGATCGACGCTGGAGATCGTCCCGACCGCTCCGCAGGCGGCGACCGTGCCCGCCAGGCGGTGCGCCGAGATGCCGACGCCCATGCCGCCCTGGACCACCGGTAGCGCCGTCAACCCGCGAATCCGCAGCGACGGGAAAGCCGTTTCGATCGGGGCTACCGCATCGGGCGGGGACTCGGACGAGGCTCCTGGAGTTTCCATGGCGGATTGCCTGGCACGTTCGTGGCAAGAAGAACGAGGACGGTAGGTACCGCGTGCAGTGGCGTCCATACGTACTCGCCGAAGCGGACAGCGGCGAACCAGTAGCGATCGAGACGCAGTCCGCCGATCGTTGGCCTCATTTCGCGCGGCGGGCCTGGACGCGCCACACCGCATTGCCCACATCGTCCGCCACCAGCAACGCACCCTTGCGATCGACGGCGACCCCGACCGGCCTGCCGAAGGCTTCACCCGCGTCATTGACGAAGCCGTTCAGGACATCCAAAGGAGGCCCCGAGGGCCGTCCCGCGGCGAAAGGCACGAACACCACCTTGTAGCCCACTGCAGGCTTGCGGTTCCACGAGCCGTGCTCACCGATGAACATGCCGTGCTGGAACGGCGGCGGCAGCGCGCTGCCGGCGGCCGATGCGAGCCCCAATGCCGCCACGTGTGCGCCAAGCGCGTAGTCCGGGGCGATGGCCCTTGCGACGAGGTCGGGCCGCTGCGGCTTCACGCGATCATCCACGTGCGCACCGTAGTAGCTGTATGGCCATCCGTAGAAGGCTCCTTCGTGCACTGACGTCAGCATGTCGGGAACCAGGTCATTGCCCAGCTCGTCGCGTTCATTGACCACGGTCCACAATGCGCCGGTCTGCGGCTCCCATGCCATGCCGTTCGGATTGCGCAGGCCCGTGGCATACAGTCGCTTGTTGCCGGAACCTCGATCGATTTCCCAGATCGCGGCACGGCCTTCCTCCGCCGCCATGCCGTTCTCCGCCACATTGCTGTTGGATCCCACGGTGACGTACAGGTGCGATCCGTCCGGCGATGCAATGATGTTCCTGGTCCAGTGGTGATTGATGCTGCCGGCCGGCAAGCGGGTCAAGACGGTGCCCGCGGTCTCGATCTTCGGTTCGCCGGTCCGGTAGTCGAATCGAAGCACGGCATCGGTGTCGGCGACATACAGATCGGAGCCGACGAGGGCCATGCCGAAGGGGGCGTTCAGGCCATCGATGAACACGGTTCTGGTCTCCGCCACTCCATCGTCGTCGGCGTCACGAAGCAGCAGGATGCGGTTGCCGGGCGTGGCCGTCGCGCCAGCCTTCCTCTGCACCGACCTCATCACGGCGCCTTTCAGGCCGCTTGCATCCTCCGGTCGATCCGGCGCATTCGTCTCGGCCATGAGCACATCGCCGTTCGGAAGCACCTGGAGCCAACGCGGATGCTCGAGATTCGTGGCGAAGGCGTTGGCTGCCAACCCTTCCGCGGGCCTGGGCGTGGCGCCCGTCGGCCATCCTACGGCGGTGGCGATCTTGATCCTGGGTATGAGGCGTTTCTCCACCGGGGCCAACCGCGGGTGCGGTCCCACGGTATCCGGCGGTGACTCCACGGGGGCGTCATCGTCGGCGGCCAGGGCGGCCGCCGCAAGCGCCATCAACAGCGCCGTCGGCAGGATCCAGGCGAAAGGCGCGCAACGGAATTGCATGAGTCGACTCCTCCTGCGTGCCATTGCCCGCATCATGTGGCGGGTACCGCGTGCGCGGTGTCGGTGAGCACGGAAATCGGCAAGTAGGAATCCTCCTCTCGTCATCCATTGCGAGGGGAGCGCGATTCGCGCGTGAGTACGCTCCTGCATCACGGGTAGGCAAACTCCTACCCTGCAGCGCGATCTGCGTCGCCAGACAGATACATCTGGTCGTGCGGGCGAAACGGATCGACCATGCAGGCCTCGTGTCGCGCGTGGTTCGCCACCCGCAACGCCGGGCGCATCCGCGGATCGCCCCTCCCATCCAACAGCTTTTGCGGAGATGAACCCTGACGATGAGCGATCAGCCGTATGACGTTGCCATTCTTGGCGCGGGTCCCGCCGGCCTCAGTGCCGCCGCCCGCGCCGCCCAGCGAAATCTCTCGCACGTGGTGCTCGAGGCATCGCCGACTCATGCGAACACCATCCACCGTTACCAGCGCCGCAAGCACGTCATGGCGGAACCCGGACTGCTGCCGCTGCGCAGCGACATCGAATTCCGGGCGGGCCGCCGCGAGAGCGTGCTCGAAGCCTGGCAGCAGGGGATCCGCGATGGAGGACTGAACGTGCGCTACGGCTCGGAGGTCACCGGGATCTCGGGTGAGCTGGGGGCGTTCGACCTGGCGCTGCGCTGCGGCTCGAGGATCCGCGCGCGCAATGTCGTGCTGGCGGTCGGGGTGCAGGGAAACCCGCGCCGGCTGGAGATCCCGGGTGGCGATCTGCCTGGCGTGCAGGCATTTCTCGATGATCCTGAGGAGCATCGGGACGAGACCATCGTGATCGTCGGCGCCGGCGATGCGGCGATCGAGAATGCGATCGCGCTGGCCGGCCACAACCGCGTCATTCTCCTGAACCGCCGTTCGGAGTTCACGCGAGCCAGGGAAGGCAACGTCGCTCGCGTCACCCGCGCGCTGGCGGCGCAGCAGCTCGAATGCCGCTTTGGTGCCGAGCCCGTGCGGGTGGAGCGGGGTTCGACCGTGGAACGGGGTACGGGCACGGCGTTTCCCTTGCGGCTGGTCATTCGCGGACCGGAAGGGGAGTGCGCCATCGATTGTCACCGGATCATCGCGCGGCTCGGCGCCGTGGCGCCGCGTCGCTTCGTCGAGTCGGCTGGTGTTCATTTCACGGAGGCGCAGGTGGATGCCCTGCCGGCGATCTCGGCGCGTTACGAGACCAGCCGCCCGGGGCTCTACATCATCGGCTCGCTGGCCGGCAGTTCGCTCATCAAGCAGGCCATGAACCAGGGCTACGAGGTCATCGAGCTGTTGAGCGGCAACCCGGTCATGCCGGCGGACCAGCCGATCCTCGAGGACAAGCTCCGCCCCATCCTCGCGCAGGACGGGGTCGATGCGACGCTCGCGCGTCTGCATCGTGAGCTGCCGACCTTTTCCGATCTGAGTCCGCAGCTGCTGCGGGAGGTCGTGCTCGGCAGCCAGGTCGTGACGGTTCGCGATGGCCAGCCGGTCTTCTCGCGTGCAGATTATCCCGCGAATGTCTTTCACATCCTGCAGGGCCACGTGCGGCTCGAGGCCGGCGACGGATTGCCGCTGACGGTCCGCGCGGGCGCCATCGTCGGTGAAATCGGGTTCCTGTCGGGTCGTCCCCACGAGATCTCGGCGACGGCGCAGGGCGAGTGCCTGCTGATGCGCACCCCGCTCAGCGTGATGCGTAAGACGATGCGTGCCGAGCCCGCGGTCCGGGACTACATCGACCGTGTGTTCCTGCATCGTACCCTCAGGCTGTTCTTCCTCCCGAACGCCCATCCAGGCACGATCCAGGAGTTGGCGGGATGCGCGCAGATCCGCACGTTCAAGGCTGGTGCCACCATCTTCAGCCAGGGTGATCCGGTGGAGGGTCACCACTTCCTGCGTCGAGGCTCCGTGACGCTGTCGCGGGAACTCTCGGACCAGCAGACACCGGTGGCGTTCTGCGCAGCCGGCAATTTCGTCGACGTGGCGGCATGCCTGCCGGGTGCCGCGGTGCGCGCCGTCTCGGCACGCGCCGAGGTCGACACCGAGACCATCTGCTTCGATCACGACAGGCTGATGCGGCTGCTCGACACGCACGCCATGCTGCGACGCAAGCTGCACGAGGACCAGCGGCAACAGCTCACGGGCCATGCGCGCCTCAGCGGGCAACCCGACGCCGGCCAGATCCTCTCCTTCCTCATGTCGAACGGGGTGTCCGAGGCCACCAACGTACTGGTGATCGACGAACACCTGTGCGTCGGCTGTGACCAGTGCGAGAAGGCCTGTGCCACCACCCACCAGGGGGTGTCCAGGCTCGACCGGCGCGCAGGTCCGTCATTCAATTCCCTGCACCTGCCGACCTCCTGCCGCCATTGTGAGCATCCGCATTGCATGCGCGATTGCCCGCCGAATGCGATACATCGACTGCCCAATGGCGAGGTCTTCATCGACGACAGCTGCATCGGCTGCGGCAACTGCGAGGAGAACTGCCCTTATGGCGTGATCCAGATGGCGGAGATCCCCTCGAAGCAGTCCTTGCTGGGCCGGTTGCTGGGCAGGCAGCCCGACGAAGTGCCGAAGACCGCGGTCAAGTGCGACATGTGCAAGGACCTGAGCAGCGGCCCTGCCTGCGTCAAGGCCTGTCCCACGGGCGCGGCGCTTCGCATCGGCAACGATGACGTGGTGAAGCTGGCTCGCAGTCGCGCCGCCACGCGGCGCAGGGCTTGATGGCGGCGCGGCGTGCATCAGTCCTTCCTCACCTACGCAAACGGCAGGCACGCCTTCGTCGCGCTGGGCCTCGTGTGCGGGGCACTCATCGCCTATTTCGCCCACGAACCACTGGGCGGGCCCAATGGGGGAACCTGGCTGGGATACACGCTGGGTACGATCGCTGCAGTGCTCGTCGTCTATCTCTCGTGGTACGGATTCAGGCGCCGATCGTTCCGGGCCGGGCCCGGCAGCGCGTCGGGCTGGCTGTCGGCCCATGTGTACCTCGGTCTCGCGACCCTGGTGCTCGTCCTCCTGCACAGTGGCTTTCACTTCGGCTGGAACGTCCACACGGCTGCAGCGGTGCTGTTGGCACTGGTGGTGCTCAGCGGGTGCTGGGGCGTCTATGCCTACGTGCGCTATCCCGCGCTCATGTTGCGGATCCGCGGGCATACGAGCCGTGAATCGCTCCTGGAACGCCTCGCCGAACTCGATCGTCGTGCGCAGGCGCTGTCCGCGGGGCTGGGGGATGGTCTTTCCCGGCTGGTCAGCGAAGCGATTCGTCGCACACAACTGGGCGGGGGCGCATGGCAACAGCTTCGAGGCCGGGACCGCTCGGCCATCCTCGTCGGTGCCGGCGAGGCGGATCCTCACCACGACCAGGTGGTTTCCAACGAGGGACAGCACGTGCTGATCGAGCACCTGGCGCGCGCGCATTCCCGCACCAGCGATTCGGTGAACGTGAGCCGCCTGCAGGGGCTGCTCGAGATCGCCGGTGAGAAGGCCGTGATCGTCGGGCGCATCCAGAAGGATGTGCAACTCCAGGCCTTGCTGCAGATCTGGCTCTACGTGCACCTGCCGTTGTGCTTCGGGCTGCTGGCAGCGCTGCTGGCCCACCTCATCGCCGTCTTCGTCTACTGGTGAGCGGGCATGCTGGTCCGGTTGCTTCGAATGTCCGATGGAGGGGCCGGCGAGACATTCTCCGAGTCGCTCCTGCAGGTCGATCGCCTGACCATCGGGAGCGATGCGGGACAGGCGCTGCAGTTACCGTTTCCCGACGTGGCGGCACGTCATGCCATCATCCAGCCGCAGGGTTCGACGCTGCGAATCGAGGCCTGCGCAAGGGCGCGCGTCAGGGTCAACGGACGCCGGAAGACGATTGCCTTCCTGCGCACGGGAGACACGATCCAGGTCGGCGCCGCGACCCTCGAGATGCGCGAGGCGGATCCGCGGGTCACGGTGATCGTGGAGGTCCGCGAGGCCGCGCCACGCCGGTCGTTGCGGATGGCGGCGCACCAGGCGCTCACGCTGCGCGCGGCCGGCCTCGGCGTGCGCTTCTGGGCCTGGGCCCTGGTGCTCGCGGTGCTCGGAATCCTGTTGATTCCACAACTCGCGGCATCCTTCCACCCGGATATCCGCAGCATCGTCCAGTCCGGCGGGTGGGGAGGAGGGATGAAGGCCTGGCAACCCGGTCCATTGCATTCCTCGCACCAGTTCATCCAGAAGTGCGATACCTGCCACGCGGCGCCGCTGGCCCGCGTTCCCGACGAGCGATGCACGCAATGTCATGGCTCGATCCAGCATCACGTGGCGGCCCGTTCGCGGGGCCGCGCGCTGTTTGCGGGACTGCGTTGCGGCTCCTGCCACGTCGAGCACCTGCAGCGGGCCAGCCTCGCGCCCCGCGATGCGCGGCTCTGCACCGACTGTCACGCCGGCCTGCGGTCGAAGGTGCCGGGCACTTCCCTGCAGGATGTCTCCGACTTTGCGAACCGTCATCCCGACATCGCTGCGAGGCTCCCGCCGCGGGAGATGTCCAATCTTCAGTTCTCGCACGCGGTGCACCTGGATCCGAAGGGCATCAAGGCCTCGAACGGATACGAGGTCCTGGGATGCCAGAGCTGCCATGAGCCGAATGCGAGCGGACGCCAGATGCTGCCCATCCACATGGAGCGCCATTGCGCCCGGTGCCACAGCCTGCAGTTCGACGAACACGATCCGCGCAAGACCGTGCCGCATGGGAGCGTGCAGGGCGTGCTCGATGCGCTGCAGGCACAGTTCATCCGCGAATACCTGGCAGGCGGCGACCGGCCGGCGGGTGAACAGGGTCGCGCGGCCCGCCGGCCCGGCGGCGAGGCGGGCATCATGAGCCGCGATGAGCAGCGCCGTGCCCGCGACTGGGCCGAGCGGCAGTCACTGACGATCGGCGGCGAGCTCATCTCCAGGCGAGTCTGTGTCCAGTGCCACCGGGTCTCCCGCGACGATCGAGGCTGGCACGTGGCGCAGGTGCGGCTGCGCGACACCTGGATGCCGATGGCCCGCTTCGATCACGCCGCCCACCGTGCCACCGAATGCGCGCTCTGCCACGCGAACGCCCTGAAATCCAGGAGCAGCCAGGACGTGCTGATGCCGCGGATCGGCACGTGTCGAACCTGCCATGGCGGGGCGTCCGAGTCGGGTCGTGTCGAGTCCGACTGTGGCATGTGTCACCGCTTCCATCTTCCTGGACGAGGCGCCTTCGATGGCCCTGTGCAAGCCCGGGAATGATGGCGGGAGGGGCGGGCGCCGCCGCCTGGCTTGGGATGCGCTTTCGCTCGGGCTGCTGTTGTGCGCGGGTGTGACGCGCGCGCAGGCCGGCGATCAGGGTCCCTGTGCATCGGAGCAGGCGCCCTCCCGGCGCCGGCCTGGCGTGGAGCAGAGCGTGCCTCGGGAGTTGCCTTGCGACCCCAGCCGGCTGCCGTCCCCGGACACCGAATTGCTGCCGGATCCGCAAGGGCCGGTGGATCGCTGGCGCAGCGTCGATGCGCTGGGATACCCCCACGATCCTTGGGATCCGTATGCCGGCAACAATCCCTGGAAGGGCGATCGGCCGGTGCGAGGGAGCGATGGGTTTGCGAATCTCTCCGTCGCCTCCACCTCCCTCTTCGAAACGCGGCAGGTGCCGAGCGCCGCGGGCGCGCCCGAGGTGCAGCAGGAATTCCTGAGCCAGTCCCTGAGCATCGATGCGATCTACTACCGGGGCGACACGGTGTTCAGGCCGCCCGACATGCAGGTGCGATTCACGCCGCTGGTCAACTACAGCCGCACCCAGTCCGATGGATCGGGCCTCGCACGGACCACGTTCTCCGCGCAGGCGCTGTTCTACGAGCGGCACCTGCGCGATGTCTCCGACCGCTATGACTTCGACAGCTTCAGGGTGGGCATCCAGACGGTCACGAGTGATCCGCGTGGTTTCCTGCTCCTGGATCAGCCGGTGGGTGCGAGGCTGTTCGGCACGCGGGCAGGCAACACCTGGCAATACAGCCTGGGATGGTTCCGTCCCCTGGCGAAGAACAGCGCACGGCAGAACGATCTCGGTGCGCGCCTGCCGGACGAGGATCTGCTCGTCGCCAGCCTGTACCGACAGGATTTCCTGCGCCCGGGACTCACGGCTGGCGTTTCGATCATCCACGACCGCAATCGTGAGGGGTCCGCGGATTCGCGCATCACCTACTTCGGCATCAACGCGGATGGACATGCCGGGAGGCTGAATGTGGCCGCCGCCGGCTACCAGGCGCGCGGGAGTGCGACGCCCAGCGATCTTTCCACTGACACCCGGGTGCGGGCCTGGCTCGCCGCCGCCGAGCTGTCGTTCGACTTCGACTGGGTGCGTGCGCGGCTGTCGATGCTGCACGCGTCCGGCGATGGCGATCTTCACGATGGCGAGGCTCGCGGGTTCGCCGGGCTGAATGCCACGCCGCTGTTCGCGGGCGCGGATGCCAGCCTGTTCCTCCATCAGCGGCTGCCGCTCAGCGGCGCCGTCGACCTGAAGCAGCGCGACCGTCTGTTCCCCGACCTTCGAGTCCCGGGCGGGCAATCGGCGCCGAGCTTCGTGGGCCCGGGCCTGGATCTCGTGGGACTGGGCGCGGACTTCGACCTTACCCCCTCGTTGCGCGTGTCGGTCGATGCGAACCGCGTTCTGTTCTCCGAAGTCGCTGCGCTCAGGCAGATCACCGGACGAGCGGGGCTGGGCCGGGATGTGGGCTTCGATTTTTCGGTGGATACGTTCTACCGGCCCTTCGACTCCCAGAACCTCGTCCTGCGGCTGACCGCGGCGATGCTGGATCCGTCGGCAGGCTACCGGGCGCTGTACGGCAGTGAACGCCCGCTGTCGGTGTTCCTGAGCCTGCTGCTGGCGTACTGACATGGGCCGCCTCCTGTTCATCCCGCTGCTCCTGCTGCTCGCCACCGCCGCGCACGCGGAAGGCGGCTATCCGCGCTTTCCAGCGGCGCCTGCGTCGCAGAGTGCGCAGGATGTTGCGCGCAAGAGCGCGGGCTGCCTCGGCTGCCACGAATCCACCGAGAGCGCGACCATGCATCCCCAGGCGGGCATGTCGCTGGGATGCACGGATTGTCACGGCGGATGGGCGGAGGTTGGCCGCAACGGTAGTGCACCGGGTACGGCCGCGTACGCCACGGCACGGGACCGTGCCCACGTGCTGCCGGTCTTCCCGAAGGAGTGGTCATACCCCAGCAGCGCGAATCCGCAGCGCAGCTACACGCTGCTCAACCGCGAGTCGCCGGATTTCGTGCGCTTCGTCAATCCATCGGATTACCGCGTGGCGCGCGAGTCCTGCGGCGCCTGCCACCAGCGCATCCTGGGTGCCGCCGTGCGCAGCCTGATGTCCACGGGCGCGATGTTCTGGGGCGGGGCCTCGTACAACAACGGTGTGCTGCCGTTCAAGAACTACATCCTGGGCGAGGCGTACACCTCGACCGGCGAGGCAGCCGCGCTCACCGGGCCCGTATTGCCGGATCCGGCCGCTGCCCGGCAGCGCAACGGCGTGCTGCCGGGGCTTGCGCCGCTGCCGCGATGGGAAACGGTACGGCCAGCGGATGTGTTCCGCGTGTTCGAGCGCGGCGGGCGGATCGCGACCAACCGCTTTCCCGAGATCGCATTGCCCAACGCCAGCGGTGGCCTGCAGCAGCTCAACGAGCCGGGCAGGCCCGATATCCACCAGTCCATCCGGGGTCCGGGAACGGGACTGCGCATCGCCGCGCCGCTTCTGAACGTGCAGAAGACCCGGCTCAATGATCCCTTCACCTGGTTCCTGGGCACCAACGACCAGCCCGGCGATTACCGCAGTTCCGGCTGTGCGTCCTGCCACGTGGTCTATGCCAATGACCGCGACCCCCTGCATGCCGGGCCCTACGCGAGCTTCGGTCACGACGGCCGAAGCCAGACCGCGGACCCGACCATCGACCGGACCCAGTCAGGGCATCCGCTGGGACACCGGTTCACGCGCGCCATACCGACCAGCCAGTGCATCGTCTGCCACATGCACCAGCCCAACATGTTCATGAACACCTTCCTCGGCTACACGATGTGGGATTACGAGTCCGACGCGCCGGCGATGTGGCCGAAGGAGCAGCGGCATCCATCCGCCGCGCAGGTTCGCGCGGTGAACGATCGCAACCCCGAGGGCGCGGCGCCTCGCGGGTTGTGGGCCGATCCGCAGTTCCTGTCGCGGGTGAGCGAGCTGAATCCATCGCTCAAGGACACGCAGTTCGCCGATTACCACGGCCACGGCTGGAATTTCCGGGCCGTCTACAAGCGTGACCGGCATGGTGCGCTGCTCGATGATGCCGGCAACATGGTGAGCGATGAGGATCCGCTGAAATTCAGCAAGGCCGTGCACCTGACCTCGGTCCACCTCGACAAGGGCATGCACTGCGTCGATTGCCACTTCTCGCAGGATGCGCACGGCAACGGCTACATCTACGGCGAGGTCGCCCACGCCATCGAGATCGACTGCATCGATTGCCACGGCACCGCCAGCGCCTATCCGACGTTGCGGACCTCCGGGCCCGCCGCCTCACCCTCGGGGAGGGATCTGACCCTGCTGCGCAATCCCGACGGCAGGAAGCGCTTCGAGTGGCGTGACGGCAAACTCTACCAGCGCTCGCTGCTCAACCCGGACGTGACGTGGAAGATCAAGCTGGTCAAGGATTCGGTGGATCCGGTGTCCCCGGACTACAATCCGCGCTCGGCACGCGCCAAGCTCATGAGCCGGAACACGCAGACCCAGGCCTGGGGCGCCTCGGTCCCGGCGAACGAACTCGCGCATGGCAACGGCAATATGGAGTGCTACTCCTGCCACACCTCGTGGACCACGAGTTGCGGGGGTTGCCACCTGCCCTCGGAATCCAACTGGAAGTCTCCCTCGCATCATTACGAGGGCGGCGAGGCCAGGGGGTTCGCGAGCTACAACCCGCAGGTGGCGCGCGATGACATGTTCATGCTGGGACGTCGCGGCAGCATCGATGGCGGTCGCATCGCGCCGGTCCGCTCGAGCTCCGCCCTGGTGGTGTCGGCCACCAACGCCAATCGCGAGCGCATCTACATACAGCAGCCACCCATTTCCGCGAGCGGCTACAGCTCCCAGGCGTTCAATGCGCACTACCCGCACACCGAACGGCGGACCGAGACCAAGACCTGCGAGGACTGTCACCTGTCGGCGGCCGATGACAACAATGCCATCATGGCGCAGCTCCTCCTGCAGGGAACGAACTTCATCAACTTCGTGGGACTCAACGCCTGGGTGGGAACCGGCAGCGGCATCACCGGAGTGCGCGTGACGGAATGGGACGAGCCCCAGGCGGTGATCGGGAGCTACCTGCAGAAATACGCCTACCCGGATGATTTCCACCGGCACGAGCAGAACCAACGCCGGCTCACCGAGGCCCATTTCCATGGAGGAGGGAAGGCAAACTGCCTGCAGTTACGTGGTGAATACGTGTACGCGGCCATGGGCTCCGCCGGGCTGCGGGTCTTCGATGTGGCGAACATCGCCAACAAGGGCGTCAGCCAGCGGATCGTGGTGGCATCGACCAGCGCCCTCGGCGAGGACCTCGGGGTCGCCTCGCACGATGCAACCTGCGTCGCGCTGCCGACCAACCAGCCCATCCACCCGGCGCGCAACCAGGGTGAACTGATGCGCCGGGACAACCAGGAGGCGGCGTTCCACCCGCTCTACGACTACGCGATCATCACCGACAGCCGGGAAGGTCTGATCCTCGTCGATGTGAACACCCTGGCAGACGGCGATCCGCTCAACAACCACCTGCGCCGCGCGCTCACCTGGAACCCCGGCGGGTTGCTCGATGGCGCGCGCCATGTGACCGTCGGGGGCGAGCACCTCTACGTCATCGCCGATCGCGGGCTGGTCATCCTCGATCTCGCCGATCCGCTCGCCCCCCGGCTGGAGGCGGTCATTGCGCTGGAGGATGGCCGCGCGAGCGCGTTGCAGTTCCGGTACCTGTTCGTCACCGACCGGCGCGGACTGCACGTCGTGGACGTGACGGACACGGCGCATCCGGCGCTGGTTCCCGGCAGCACCGTGGAGATCGAGGATGCGCATCGCGTCTATCTTGCGCGCACCTACGCCTACGTGGCCGCGGGGCGGCAGGGGCTGGCGATCGTGGACATCGAGCGGCCCGCGCGGATGAAGCTGCGGCGTCTGTTCGATGCCGGAGGCGCGCTGGATGATGCCCGCGATGTGGTGGTGGCGAGCACCAATGCATCGCTCTTCGCCTACGTTGCCGATGGATCGCGAGGGCTCGCCGTCCTGCAGCTCACCTCGCCGGCGAGCCAGCCCAGATTCTATGGATTCAGCCCCGAGCCGCGCCCCGAACTCATCGCCCGATACGCAACGCCAGCACCTGCCCTGGCGCTGTCGAAGGGACTTGACCGTGATCGTGCGGTGGACGAGTCGGGCAACCAGATCGCGGTCTTCGGCCGGCTGGGGTCGAGGCCGCTCAACCTGCAGGAGGCCCGCAGGCTGTACCTGGACAGCAATGGCAAGCCATGGTTCGTGAAGCCGCAGTAGGACTCGCGCTGCTCGCGGCCGGCGTCCGCACGGGAATGGCCACATCGCCGTTGCCCTACCAGTCGCAGGACCGGCACCTCGGTGTCGCCACCTGCGCAACCTCGGTGTGTCATGGATCGGTGACGCCCACTTCGGGCCACGATGTGGATCTGAACGAGTTCGTCACCTGGTCGCACGATGACCGGCATGCCCAGGCCTACACGGCACTCTCCGGGGAGAAGGGGCGAGCGATTGCCGCACGCCTTGGCATCGCCGATGCACGCCTGGCGAGGGAGTGCCTGGGATGTCACTCGGATGATGTTCCCTCCTCGCGACGGGGGGCCGGGTTCGCCGTCACGGACGGGGTCGGCTGCGAAGCCTGCCACGGCGGCGCGGAGAGGTGGCTCGCGATGCACTCGGCCCGCGGCACGCTCTACCGGCAGGACCTCGCGCGCGGGATGTTTCCGACGGCGGACCTGCACGAGCGGGCATCGCTCTGCCTGTCCTGCCACCTGGGGAACGAGGACAAGTTCGCCACCCACCGGATCCTCGGTGCCGGGCATCCCCGACTGGCGTTCGAGCTGGACACCTTCCTCGCGCTGCAGCCGCCGCACTACCACCTCGATGCCGATTACGCCAAGAGAAAGCCGGTGCATTCCCGGACACAGACCTGGGTGCAGGGCCAGCTCGCGGCGGCCGTCCGGGAGATGCGATTGCTGCAGGGTCCGCTGCTGCATCGGAGCGGATTGATGCCCGAACTCGCGCTGCTCGATTGTCACGCCTGCCATGAAAATCCCCTGCATCGGCAACGATGGAATCGCTCGCTGCTGACGCGGCAACTCGCCGCCGGCAGCGTGCCGTTTCCGCAAGGCCATCTGAAGATGGCGATGATCATCGCCGGCCTGCTGGATGGACAGGCGGCCGGCACCCTCGTCCGCCAGGCGCAATTGCTCCAGGACGCCGGTGCACAGGACGGCGGCAGGATTCCTGCATCCAGCATCGCGCTGGAGAAGACGCTGTCCCACCTCATCGACCTGGCCGACGCCAAAAGCTGGAGCCGGGAGGATTCCCTGCGGTTGCTGAAGCAGGTCCTGCGACTGGGCGCCGAGGGCGACTGCGCGGACTACATCAGCGCGGAGCAGGCGGTGATGGCGGCAGAACTCCTGATGATCGAGACGGGCCTCGAGGCCGAACACCGGCAGGCCCTCGATGGGCTCTACCGCACGCTGCGCGATGACGATGACTACCAGCCGGACCGGCTGCGCGAGCAGATGGCCGCGCTCGATGCCCGGGTGGGACACTGATCCACGACCGTTTCGGGGCGGCCGGTTGCATTATGATGCCGCCTGAAATGAACCGGGCAATCCAGGAACGGTGGAATCATGCGGCAGAGGATCGTGACGGCGCGTGAAGCATGAGTGATCCAGCACGCACCGTGGTCGTGGTGGGCGGGGGCGTCAGCGGAGCGCTGTTCGCCCTGAAACTGCACCGGCGTCGTCCGAGCTGGCGGATCATCATCGCCGAGTCGCGCAAGCGGCTGGGGCGTGGCATCGCCTACGGCGCCTGCGATGACTCGCAGCTGCTCAACGTGCCCGTCAGCCGCATGGAGGTGGGCCTGTCGCCGGGTTTCGGTGCCTGGCTGGACTCGCACCGTGACGAGCTGGCCGAAGCGCTGGTCGAGAGCCGGCTGGACCTGGCATCGGCCTTCGTGCCCCGTCATCTGTTCGGCGACTATCTCGAGGAACGCCTGCGCGAAGTCCTGGACAATCGCTCGCTCACCGGCGTGTCGAGCCTGCGGGGCGAAGTGGTGCGTGTGTCCTCCGGAGCGGGCGGAAGTCCGCGCAGCGTGCTGCTCACCGATGGCCGGCGGATCCCCGCGGACATCGTGGTGCTTGCCATGGGGCACCTCCCGCCGCGGCCGCCACCGGGCCCCGACTCCTGGTTGTACGACAGCGGCTACTTCATCTCCGATCCCTGGGCTCCCGAGGCTTTCGAGGATGTCGAGCCCGATGAGCCGCTGTTGCTGATCGGCAGTGGTCTGACCACCGTCGACATCGCGTTGCGGCTGCAGCAGCGCGGCCACCGGGGCGCCTTGCTGGCGCTGTCGCGCCGAGGCCTGACGCCGCGGGCGCATGCCGCGGGCGGCGCATGGCCCGAATTCCTGCAGCCGCATGTCGGTGCATCACCTCGTGCGCTCACGCGCCTGGTTCGCGGGCAGATCGACCAGGCGAGCGCGCAGGGCGTGCCGTGGCAGCGCGTGTTCGATGCCGCGCGGCCGGCGGTGCCCGCGATCTGGAATGCCTGGTCCGGCGCCATGCGGCGCCAGTTCCTGCGTCACCTGCGGCCGCGTTGGGACGTGCACCGGCACCGCATGGCACCGCGCATCGATGAGGCGTTTTCCCGGCTCCAGTCGAGCGGCGCGCTGGAGATCGTGCCGGCGCGCATCGCCGCGTTCCGCACCGTGGGGCGCTTCGTCGATGCCACGCTTCACCTGAGGGGCGGCGGCGAGCGCACCTTCCGCGCGGGGCATGTGGTCAACTGCACCGGTCCCGGCGGCGACGTCGGGCGCATCGCCGTGCCGTTGATCGCGGACCTGCGCGAACAGCGTCTGGCGCTCGCGGATCCCCTGGGCGTGGGACTCGAGACCCGCGATTGCGCGGTGATCGACGCTGCTGGCGAGGCTTCGAACTGGTTGTTCGCACTCGGGCCCCTCACGCGCCCCGCCTGGTGGGAGATCATCGCCGTGCCCGAGATCACCCTGCAGATCGATCGGCTGGTCGCCCAGCTCGCCAGTCCCGCGCAGGCCGCGCGCCTGACGGCCGCGGACTTCATGGACATGGGAAGCGGGATCTGAGCGCGCAGGGCATCATCTTCGACTGCGACGGCACGCTGGTCGACAGCGAACGCCTGGCCAACGAGGAACTCATCGACTATCTCTCAGGGTTCGGCGTGACGCTGTCGATGAACGAGGCCGCGGCGCAGTTCAATGGCGTGGAGATCAAGGATTCGATCGCGCAG
Source organism: Steroidobacteraceae bacterium (assembly GCA_046347195.1). Lineage (GTDB taxonomy): Bacteria > Pseudomonadota > Gammaproteobacteria > Steroidobacterales > Steroidobacteraceae > TMP-86. The sequence goes on along the minus strand of JAXMGQ010000012.1, from coordinate 71,446 downwards.
ATCGAGGCGCTGCTGGGCACACCCTTGCAGGCGGACTTCGTGGAGCTCATGCACCGGCGTCTGGACCAGGCCATGCTCGAGCGGCTGGAGCCCGTCGCGGGCGTGTCCGAATTGATCCGCACGTTGCGCGTTCCGTACTGCATCGCCTCGAACGCACCGCTCGCGAAGATCGAGCTGGCGCTGGAGATCACCGGACTGCGCGCACACTTCCGCGGCGAGATCCACAGCGCCTACCAGGTCGGCGCCTGGAAGCCGGATCCGGCGTTGTTCCTGCATGCGGCGCGAGGACTCGGCCTTGCGCCCGATCGCTGCCTGGTGGTCGAGGACAGCATGGCGGGGATCCGGGCCGGCGTGGCAGCGGGCATGACGGTGTTCGCCTACCAGCCGCACGCGGTGGATGAGCAACTGCCCCGGGGCGTGCAGGTGTTCGCGCATTTCGCCGACCTGCAGGCGCGGTTGCGCGAGGCAGGGCTCTCGGCCTAGTCCCGACCGCCCTCCACCCCGGTAGGGGTTACTCGGCGAGCTGCACGCCCGACCCGCCCATCTCGGCGGGCATGTCCTTCATCTTGGGCTTGCCATCATGGATGGGCAGTACGGTCTCCTGGTAGTGCACGTGCACGCCCGGCTCGAACCTGAGCTTGGGCAGCATGGCGGCAAACACATCGACCAGTCCCAGGGTGGGGTGGTCGGTGAACAGGTGACCGCCGCACTTGGTGCACCACTTGCGGAAGCTGATCGGCGTCTTGTTGTACGTGCCGATGCTGCCGGCGCCACGCGTGATCTTCAGCGCCTCGGGTTTCCACAGGGTGAACGCATTGACCGGTCCCGCCGACCAATGACGGCAGGATGAGCAGTGGCAGTAGCCCATGCCGGCGGGGTCGCCGCTCACCTGGAACTGCACCTCGCCACAGAAGCAGGCGCCTTGATACACGCTGTCTTTGCCCATGGGTCACTCCTGGTAATGGCCGCACGCGAATCCGATGCCGCGCAGTCTAACGGCCTGTCCCCGGGTTAGAATGATTCCCTTTCCGGTTCTCTTGACCGATCGTCCGCGGGGGTCTGAATGGATGCCTTGTCCGACGTTCTGCGGGCCGTTCGGCTCACCGGCGCCGTGTTCTTCGATGTGCGCGCCGCGGCGCCCTGGGTGGCCGAGACGCCCCGCGGGCGGGAGATCGTCGCGGCCATGTTTCCCGGCTCCGATCACCTCATCTGCTACCACGTGCTGACGGCCGGCTCGTGCTACGCGGTGCTCGAGGGCGAGCCGCCGATGGAGCTGCGCGCGGGCGATGTCATCGTCTTTCCGCAGGGCGATACCCATGTGCTCGCCAGCCACCCGGGTCTGCGGCGTGCGCCGGACCTGTCGATGTATCGCCGTCCCAGCGACGGGCGGCTGCCCTTCTCCCTGGCCACCGGAGAGGGCAGCCACGAGACGGCGCAGTTCGTCTGCGGCTTCCTCGGTTGCGATGCCCGTCCCTACAATCCCCTGCTGGGCGCACTGCCTCGCATGATGCGGGTCAGCAATGGCGCGGGCGGCGCGACGGACACCCTCGTGCGGATCGCGCTGAGCGAATCGGCGGCGCCGCGCATGGGCGGCAGCGCCGTGCTCGATCGCCTGAGCGAACTCATGTTCGTGGACGTGGTGCGGCGCTATGTCGAGAGCCTGCCGGGAGAGAGCGCCGACTGGCTCTCCGGCCTGCGCGATCCCTTCGTCGGCCGCTCGCTGGCCGCCTTGCACCGCTCCCCGGCCCACGACTGGACGCTCGAGTCGCTGGCGCGCGAGGTCGGGCTGTCGCGCTCGGCCTTTGCCGAGCGCTTCCTGCAGTTCGTGGGGCGGCCGCCGATGCAGTACCTCGCGAGCTGGCGCATGCAACTCGCCGCGAACCTGCTGCGCGCCGGGTCGGACAACGTGCTGGCCATCGCCAACCGCGTCGGTTACGAATCCGAAGCGGCCTTCAGCCGGGCCTTCAAGAAGGCGGTGGGCACACCGCCGGGAGAGTGGCGGGCGAGCCGGGCGGGTGCGCGCGCCGAAGCGGATGCGCAGGCCGGAACCGCGTGATCCTCACACGCGGAACACCGCGCCCGCCGGCATTTCCGATCAGGCGAGTCCTCCGCCGACGGCGATGACCTGCCCCGTGATGTAGCTGGCCTCCTCGGAGGCGAGGAAATTCACGAGACCGGCGACTTCCTCCGGCGTGCCGGCGCGTCCCATCGGCACGAGCTGCGCGATGCGCGAGTCATCGAAGGCTTGTTCGCTCATCGGGGTGGCGATGATGCCCGGCGCGACGGCGTTGACCGTGATCCCGCGGCTCGCCACTTCCTGCGCCAGGGACCGGGTGGCCGCGTTCAGGGCGCCCTTGGCGGCGGCGTAGTTCACCTGGCCGCGGTTGCCGATCAGGGCGCTCACGGATGAACAGTTGATGATGCGGCCCCAGCGCGTGCGGATCATCGGCAGCAGCAGTGTCTGGGTCACGTGGAAGAACCCATGGAGCGAGACGTCGATGACGGAATGCCATTGCGCATCGCTCATTCCCGCCAGTACCGCATCGGCATGGATGCCGGCGTTGTTGACCAGGATCTGCACGGCATCCTGCTCCACCAGGGGGCCGAGTGTACGCCGCACATCCTGCGCATCGGTGATGTCGAAGGCCAGCGCCTCGGCGGAGCCGCCGGCGGCGCGGATCTGCGCGGCCTGGACTTCCGCCTCCCCCAGGCGGCGATGGGCGTGAATGATGAGGTGATGTCCGCTGCCCGCCAGCCGCCGGCAGATGGCCGCGCCGATGCCGCCGCTGCCGCCGGTGACCAGCGCGCGCCGGAGCCTGCTGGTTGACATCGGGCTAGCTTAACCGATTCGCGAAGGCCGAGGCATCGAGCACCACGGCGGCGCGGCCCTCGAGCAGCGCGATTTCGCCCGCCCGCAGCGTGAAGGCGTACAGCACGCTGCTGGCTTCCCCGTGGAGGCGTTGGCAGCGGATCTCGAGTTCCGCACCTGCATCGTCGAGCCGCTCGACGTGGAAGCGGACGTTGCGCACCGAGGCGAGGTAGCCCGTCTGGCCCCTGGCGCCGCCGAGCAGCGCGCCGTGCACGGCCATCCCCTGCGCGGCATATTCGATGCCGGCGGTGACGGGGAGACGGTCGCGCCACCGCAGCGGATGCGCAAGGCTCATGTGATTGCGCGCAAGGCAAGTGATGCTGTGGGCATCCCAGTCGATCACCTCGTCCAGCAGGCACATCGCGCCCTGATGGGGTACATGGGCGATGATCCAGCCGCGATCTAGCCGCACGGTCGCACCGACACCACGAGCTGGAGCGGCGGCAGGTAGGGCAGCACGATGTCACCGCGGACCCCTGTCGCGAGCGACTGCAGCAGCGGCAGGCTGCGCGCGGCGGGAATGCTCGCGCGAAGTGACTCGAGAGCGGCGAGCGGGAGCCGTGTTTCCCCGCCCTCACCGAGCCTTGCCTGTATCTGCGCGAGGCCGACGCCCGCGCCGGCGGGCGCGAGCAGGAGCGAGACGCCGAAGGCATCGGGCAGGGGACGCTTGGCGTGCAGGGGTTCGGGGTATTGCGTGTCGTAGCCGATGAGCAGCACGGGCGCTGCGCTGGTCTGGACCTGCACCAGGGTTTCGAGCAGGCCAGCGGCGAAGCTGGCATCGAAAGCGCTGAGGACGTTGCAGGGACTCATCGACCCGGTGGCGATGCTCCAGTAGCCCGCCGCAGCGTTGTGCACCGAGTTGTGGAATCGCGTGGGCGAGATCTCGCGGGCCGGGCTCGCCAGCGCCTCGCAGATCTCGTGGCAGTTCTGGCCATCTGCGCCGGAGGAGCTGAACACGCTGGCCAGCATGCGCGGATCCCGGCCGGCGGCCTGTACGGCCTCGAATCCGGCGGCGAGCGCCAGCTTCACGGTGAAATTGGTGCGGCGTCTCTCGGCGGCGGGCAGCAGTTGCGGCGCCGGCACCTGCGTGCGCGCAGGCATGTACTCGCGCTCACCGCGCAGCACGGCTGAGCCGGCGGCCCAGCCATCCAGGCCAGGGCCGAAAAGGCCGATGCCCTGGACGATGGCCTGCATCAGCCCGGCTTCCCGAACACGAGACTGCAGTTCGCACCGCCGAAACCAAAGGAATTGCTGAGCACCCGTTGCAGCGGCCGCCGAAGGTTGTGCCGCGCATAGTCGAGCCGCAGTTCGGGAGCCACCTGTGTGACATTGAGTCCCGCGGGCACCAGCCCTTGTTCCAGGGCGATGAGGCTGATGACGGCCTCCAGTGCCCCTGCGGCTCCGAGCGCGTGGCCCGTCGCGCCCTTGGTGGAACTGCACGGTGTTTCCGGCGTGAACAGGGCGTTCACGGCCTTGCTTTCGGCCCGGTCATTGCCCGGCGTGCCCGTGCCGTGGAGATTGACGTAGTCGACCTGCGCGGGCGAAAGCCCGGCGTCGCGCAAGGCGGCGCGCATCGCCATCAGCGCGCCCTCGCCATCGGGATGCGGGGCGGACATGTGGTGCGCATCACCGCTCTCGCCGGTGCCGAGCAGCGCGAACCGCCCGCTCGCGGCCGCGGGCCCATCGCGTTCCACCAGGGCGAATGCAGCCGCCTCGCCGATGGAGATGCCATCCCGTGCGGCATCGAAAGGCCGGCAGGGCCGGGGAGAAGTGAGCTGCAGCGAGTGGAAGCCATACATCGTCGTGAGGCAGAGCGAGTCCGCGCCTCCGACCACGGCCGCATCGATCAGACCGACGGCGAGGCAGCGAGCGGCCTGCGCAAACACCTTGGCGCTGGACGCACAGGCCACGGAAATCGTGGCCGCAGGCCCCGTGAGCCCGAGCAGGCGGCGGGTGAAATCTGTCACGGAAAAAGCATTGTGCGTCTGTGCGTAGTGGAAACTCCTGGGCAGCGCGCCGTCCGGCAGGCGATGACGATACGCGAGCTCGGTCTGCAGGATCCCGGAGGTGCTGGTGCCGAGGAAGACGCCGATCCGGCTGGTGCCGACCCGCTCCCGGCAATCACGCACCGCATCGGCGAAGCCATCCTGCCGCAGGGCGAGCCAGGCGAGCCGGTTGTTGCGGCAGTCGAAGTGCGACAGCTCGGCGGGCAACTGCTGCGCGTCCACCGCGGTCGCTTCGCCTGCGAAGGTGTCGAAATCCACGGTGTCGAACCGGCAGGGAGCGAGTCCCGAACGCTCGGCCAGCAGCGCCTCGCGATGCGCGGACACACCCGTTCCCAGGCAGCTCGTGGCCGTGAAGGCCGTGATGATGGCGGGCTTCATGCGGCGCGGGCGACCAGCACGGTGTTGGAAAACGACTTGCCGGTGCTCGACGCCAGCGGGCTCGCATCGAATCCGCAGTCGCGCAAGGTGGAGACCCAGTCGGCGACGCTTCGGCAGTGGAATGAGGAACGATGACCATCGCGCACGAGATCGTTGGCATAGTCGATCCATTGCGCCAGGCGATAGGAAAAGCCCGAGCCGGCATCGGCCACGCGCATCACCAGGGCGCCGCCCGCAGGCAGGGCGCAACGGATGCGTTGCAGGAGGCGGCGTTGGTCATCGAAGGTCAGGTAGTGGATCACGTCGAGGAGGGCGACCCCGTCTGCGCCGTCGAGCGCGGCGTCGCGGATGTCCTGCAGCCGGAAGTCAGCGTGATCACCGAGCGCTGCCTGTGCCCGCCGGATGTTCGCCGGGCGAAGGTCGAAACCGCGCATGCGATGAGGGGCGGGAGGAGCCGCCCAACTGGCCGGCCATTGCGATGCGTCGTGCTGCTCCCGTGCGGCGAGGAACCAGGCGGTGAGCAGGCCCTGCCCGCATCCCAGGTCGACGAGGTCCCGGCAGCGTCCCAGGGCACCCGAGACGAGCACATCCGCAAACAGCGGATCCACCCTCAGCTTGAAGCGTGCGAAATCGCGTGCGAACAGATCGGCGCGCCGGTAGAAGCGCGTGGCTCGTCGGGCGATCGAGTGACGCACCGCTTCCTGGGCGGCGTCCAGGGTCATCTGCATCATGCCGTCGCGATAGGAGTGGTAGCCGGTGCGTTCCTCATTCCGCAATTCACGCCGACGCCTGCGACAGCGTCACGGCCGACAGCCCGACGCGTCCCAGGTCCTCCGCCAGCAGCGGCAGGACCTCGAGGATCAACGGCTGCCCGGCGGCCGTCAGCGCGGCATTGCCATCGTGCAGGAGCAGGATATCACCCGCGGCGAGATTGTGGCCGAGCATGCGATGCACGCGCCGTGCATCGCCATTGATGGTGTCGAATCCGCGGCGGGTCCAGCTCGCGAGCTGCAAGCCGAGCTTGGCGAGCACGTAATCCAGGAATGGATTGCGCAACCCGGCCGGCGCGCGAAAGAAACGCGCATGGGTCCCGGTCGTGCGCAGGATGCTGTCCTGCCCGCTGCTGACCTCGCGCTCGATGCGTGCCGGACCCATGGCGGAGAAATACAGGTGATGATGCTGGCTGTGGTTCTCCACCGTGTGTCCGCGGCGGCAGATTTCCCGGGCGAGTTGCGGCTCCGCCAGCAACTTCTCGCCCACGCAGAAAAAGGTCGCGCGCATCCTCAGGCGGTCGAGCAGGTCCAGCACCGGTGGCGTCACCTTCGGGTCCGGACCGTCATCGATGGTGATGGCCACTTCGCGCCGTGCGATCGCAGGCTGCGGAAGGTGCACCCAGTTCGAGCCCAGCACCTGGCTTCGCGGCAGCAGGCCGGCGCCAGCCAGCAGGGCATGATTCAGCGCCACCGCGCCCAGGGCCCATGGCCAGTCGTCGGGCCTGACGGCGATGAGTGCGGCGGCCCCGGCATGCAGGACCGCCGAGGCCGACAAGGAGGGCGCGGGCCGCCAGCGCGTGCTCATGCTGCCGGCGTCCGCCGCGACAGGAGCGCCGAGAACAGCAACGCCAGCAGCGCGCCCGGCGCAACCGTCATTCCGAGCGAGGACAGCACCGGCACCCGGGCCGAGGCCAGCAGGCCGAAGGCGACCACGGTGGTGGTATTGGCGACCAGGAGGGAGGCCAGGGTGGCGTGATCGTTCATGCGCAGGAAAAACAGTGCGTAGTTCGACCCGATGGCGACGACCAGCACCATGCCGATCAAATGCAGGATCGTCAACTGCTGGCCGGCGAGCACCAGCCCGGAGGCGACCACGGCGACGGACACGACGAGCGGCGCCAGTACTTGCAGAAGTCCCTTCACGTTACGCAGCACCAGCGCCAGCAGGGCGCAAATGACGCCCAATCCTATCGACGACAACCGCATGGCCTCGTTCAGATAGTCTCCATACAAGGCGTCGGACTCCTGCTTGAGGTTGAGCACATGGGCGCCCGGAACGGGCTGGCGGGCGAAGGCAGTCCGTACCGCGGTCACATCCAGTGCACCCGAGGAGGGTGCGTGCAGGGGCAAGAGGGCGGTGGGTTGCGGGCCGTCGGCGAACAGTGACGAAAAGCCCGCCGCAAAGGATGTCCCGGCCAGGTCGGCGGGGGACAGGGGCGGTGCATTCCTGGCAATGGCCGTGGCGGAAAAAAACGGCCCCAGCCGCGAGGCCTGCAGGGGCAGGCCTGACAGGGCCTCGCGCATGCGCGCACGCAATTCCGGCTCCGGCGGCAGCGCGGAGCGCCGTGCCCGTTGCGTGGCCTGGCTCGGCAGGAAGCGGGCGGGACTGTCATAGCCGCCGATCACACCCTGCTCGCGCAAGGTGTCGAGCACCTCGCCCGCGCGCTCGGCGGCTTCGAGCGTCGCTTCGCGCGAGGCGCCCCGGACCGCCACCAGCGTGCCGCCTTCCGCGGCGCCAAGATCCGCACGCAGCCGCTCATCGACGCGCTGCGCCGCCAACGGCACCGGACTCAGCGCCGACAGATCGCGGTTCCAGATCGCGCCGCGGTGGAGGAACAGCACCGCGCCGGCCGCCGCCAGCATCGCACCTGCGAGTGGCGCCCCGATGCGCGAGGAGGGCAGTCGTTCCGCCAGCCATCGGCCCAGGGGCGCAAGGTCGCGTATCCGGATGCGAGCCGGCGGCAGATCAGCGAGCACGAATCGAGTGAGGAGGCCTGCGCACAGCAGGCCCGCGATCGAATACAGTCCGAGCTGCGCAAGACCGGGAAACGCCGACGGCAGGAGCGAGGCGAAGCCGATGATGGAGGTGAACATGCCCAGGCGCACCGTGGGCCAATGGCGCCTGCGCCAGTCCTCGGTCGAAGCCAGCTCGATCGCGGCAGGCGTTGCGGTTCGCGTTGCGGTACGCGTTGCGGTACGCGTTGCGGTACGCGACTGCACGAACAGGTAGATGGAGTAGTCCACGGCCTCGCCGATCAACGTGGCGCCGAACCCCAGGGTGATGCCATGCACGGTGCCGAATCCCATCGCCACTGCGGCGATGCCGGTCAGCGCGCCGCAGACCACGGGAACGAAGCCGAGCAGCACCGCGCCGATGGAACGATACACCGCGTACAGGAACAGCAGGATCACGCCGGCGCTGATGATCGAGAGGCGCCGCGCGGCATCCACGATGCCAGCCCTTGCCTCCACCGCGAACACGCCGGGACCTGAGACCGTCAGGTGAAGCGGTCCGGGCCTGGCGGCGGCGAATGCCTGCCGCACCGCCTCGATCGCCGCGGCCTGCGCGTCGGTGTCGGCGCCGGAGGCGCGGGTGTGGGCGAGCAGCAAGGCGCGCTGGCCGTCGGGCGATGCCCACACGCCGTTCAGTCGGCGCGGCTGGTCCGCGCCTTGGAGCTGTTCGATGATGTGCAGCATCTCGCCGGTGGGATCCGCCGGCAGCAGGTCCTCGAGCAGCGCGCCCGCGGGCGAACTCAGCGCATCGAGGGAATCGGTGGTGGCGCCCGCGAGTCCCTCGACGCTGAAGCGCCGGGCATCGACGGCCGGGCTCAGCACGTAGCGGTTGTCGAACAGGAAACGCCGGTCGGCCTCTGCCCGGTCCGCGCCACCGTTCTCCACCGAGGAGAACGGGCCCGCGCGCAGCGCGCCGGCCATCCGGCCCGACACCCGGGCGCGGTCCGCCGGCGTTCCTCCCTCGAGTGCGATCAGCAGCAGTCGCGACAGGGGGCCATTCTCGAGCTGCTGCACCAGCAGGTCCTGCGCCGTGCTCGCGCGCCGGGGCAGGAATGCCGACATGTCGGTGGTGTAATGCGCGCGCGCCGTGATGAGGATGACCACCGCCAGGGCGACCGCCGCGATCGCACCGCGTGCAGTCCCCGCCGGTGTCATGGCGCCGGCGGGCCGATCAGCATTTCCGAATGATCACCGTCGCGCTGGTGGATGTCGATGCGCGCGAGCTGGCCCTGCGCGCCCTGGATCTCGATGTCGCGGACCGCCGCGCCCGAGGCCTCGCGAGGCCGCAGCAGCAGGTGCCATCCATCCACCGTGCCGCTCATGCTCACCTCGAAGTGACGTTCGAGTGCGGCGCGATCACCGCCCAGGGTTGCGCGGATGCCCTCGATGAAGGGGGCTGCCTGCGGCACCTCGCTGAGTTGAGCGGTGTGCCGGCGCCCGCCGCTCTCCAGCGTCAGGGCATCGCCCTGCGCCAGGAGGCTCGCGGCCCGCGGCTTGAGCGTGCGCTTCTCCAGCCGGTCCGGCTTCTCGTAGAGCAGCTCGCCCGAGGATTGCAACGGGCGATCGAGGATCTTCAGGTACTGCGTCTCGACGTAGCTCACGCGCCCATGGGTGGCGCTGGCCAGCACGGCCATGAGCGTGTCGAGATCGTCCGCGGCGCCGGCGGGCCAGGCCGCCAGCAGCAGCGCAAGGATGAGCAGCCCACGCCTTGCGGGATCACGCCACGGCGTTGCCGGCCTGCCAGAAGTCGAAGAAGTTGAACCAGTCATACGGCGCCCGTCGGCAGTATTTCTCCAGCAGCAAGGCATAGCGCTCGACCGCTGCCACGACGCGGGCATTGCGGTCGACGCGCTCCACGTCCGAAAAGTCTGCCACAGGTTCGAACACCAGTTGATACCGATTGCCACCCAGGTAGAGGCCGGCCATGAAGATCACCTGCCGGCGCAGGATGGCGGCCGCCCGCATCGGTCCCAGCGGAAATCCGGCGGGGGCGCCCAGGAATCCCACCGGGTGCACGGCTTCCGCGCCGAGCGTGCGATCCGCCAGGACCCCGACGAAGGCGCCTGCGTCCAGCCGTTCGCCGATGCGGATCATCGACTCCATGCGGCCCAGCGGCACGATCTCCGGTGCGGCCGCCGGGTTGATCGCGGCGAGCGTGGCGTTGATGCGGCGGGTATTGTCCTCGTACATCGCCATCACCAGCGGCGCGATGGTGTGGCTGCGCCCCAGGCTGCGGACCACCTCGAAGCTGCCGAGGTGCGCTCCCATGAGGAAGACGCCGCGGCCCGCCGCGACGGCATCGCGCAGAAGCGATTCCCCCTCGACCTCGATGTCGAACTGGTCGTAGCGGTCGTTCAGCAGGTACACCCGGTCGTGAATGGTGGTGGCGAAGCACAGGATCTGCCGGTAGCGATCCTGCGGCCGCGGCGGCCGCCCCAGCACGCGGCGCAGGTAGTCGAGCGATGCACGCCGCGCCGCCGGCGCGAACAGGAAGAAGTACAGCGCGATGCCGTGCAGGAGGGGGCGGCTCGCGCGCCTGCCGGCGTGCAACGACAGCCACGTCATCAGCCGCAGCAACCACGCGTTGCCGCGTTCGCGATGGCGGATCCACTCGGCCTGGGACGCGCTCACGGAGGCTTCAGCACGCCATTGGCGACCGGCTCATCGCCAGCGTGCACCCACCAGCGGATCGACCCGTCGGGACCGGCCTCGTGTTCGATGAGCAGTTCCTCCCCGGGGCTCACCACGCGAAGGAACTTCGCGGCCTGCACTTGCCAGCGAGGCGACCCTTGCGTCGACGATGCGCGGATGCCATCGAGCACGCGTTCCAGCAACACGACGCCGGGCAGGACCGGAGTTCCCGGGAAGTGGCCATCGAAGGCGGGATGCCCGGCATCGATGCGCAGGGTGAAGGAGCGCTTCATGGCCTAGGGTTCGTCGGTGCATGCGGGCCGCTGGCCGGCGATCAGGGCGCGGGCGAGCTGCGTCAAGGCCTCCTGGGGCAGCTTGCCGGTGTCGTTGCGCGGCAGTCGCGCGACGAACAGGAGCGGTCTGGGCAGGAACACCGGGTCGATGCGCTCCCGCAAGGCGCGCAGCACGCCCTCTGCGTCCAGTTCCGGCGCCACCACCAGGGCGCCGAGCCTGCTCACGCCGGTCTCCGATGGCGTGTCCTCGCGCAGGAAGAATGCGCCGTCCTGCACGCCCTCGATGGCATTGAGCTGGTGATTGAGATAGCCGAAGGAACTGCGCTTGCCGGCGATGTTGACGAGGTCGGTGGCCCGTCCGTGCAACAGGAAGTGTTCCTCATCGAGCAGTTCGAGCACATCGTTGACGGCCGTGCGTGTCTCGATGTGACCCTCGAACGCATAGGTTCGGCCTCCCTGCGCCTGCAGCTGCACCTCCGGCCACAACCACCAGCGCACTTCCCGGACGGGCCGTCGGCTCGCGATCTGGCCCGTCTCGGTGGAACCGTAGATCTCGACCAGCGGGGCGGCAAAGGCCTCCTCCGCGGCACGCGCCAGCGATTCGGACAGCTGTGCGGTGGCGCAGACCAGCAGGTCCGCCGGTGGCAGCGGCAGTCCTGATTGCAGCAGAGCGCGCAGGTGGACGGGCGTCGTCACCAGTGCGCGCGGCCGGGGAACCTGCGCGATGGCGGCGGCGATGTCGGCCGGGTAGAACGGCCGCTCGGCGCAGAACGCGGTTCCGCTGTACAGGGCGACTAGCACGGTGGATTCGAATCCATACATGTGCTGCGGCGGCACCGTGCCGACCAGCGTGGCCGGATGCGTACGCGCAAGCCCCAGCCGCTGCGCCCCGACCGCCACGCACTGCATCAGCTTGCCCCAGGTCTTGGCATGAGGGACGGGCGCGCCGGTGGAGCCCGAGGTGAACACGTAGGCCGCCAGCTGTCCGCCGGGAATGCGCGGCACCTGCCAGTCACCGTGCGGCGCGCGCTGCTCGAAGGGATAGTGGAAGCGCGGCAGGTCGATGCTGCAGCCCGGATCATCCGTGAGGCAGATGGCATCCGCCGCGAATTCCCGCAACCAGCGGATCACCTCCGGTGTCTGGGTGGAGGGCAGCAGGCTGATCTTTGCGCCCAGCAGCGCCGCACCAAGACCGACGGCGAAGTGATAGCGGTCGTTGCAGGCGTTCAGCACGTGCCGGCCGGGCGGCAGGGCGGCCGCCAGCCGCCGCACATCGCCGAGGAATCGCCCGGCGGTGATCGGACGACCCTGGCGATAGGCGAGGGCCGCCAGCTCGGAGGCGTGGCCGATCAGCGGCAGTGAAGCATCGGGTCCGCCGCGCCGGGGAAACGGCGTGGCCCGCTCAGCGTCGCGATGCGGCATACAGACGCAGCGCCTCGAACAATCCCACGTGCGCCGTGTCCGGCAGCATCCGATGCCGGACGATGTACTCGCCGACGAACATGAGCGCCAGCAGTGGCAGGGTCCACAGGTTGTTGAAGGCCGCCCACGCGGAGGCCGGCGCGCAGGCATACAGCAACAGGCCGGTGAGTGCCATGGCGGCGCAGAAGATCGCCCAGGCCAGGGTGACGGCGCGGGTGTAGCGCAGTTCCGCCGATGACAGCGGGCCGTGCAGAAGGTCCGCCCAGCCGGTGCACAGGGGTGTGCGGCCCTGCCGCAGGGTGCGGGCGAACATGAACATGAGCAGTCCCCACATGGAGAGCTGCTGGCACAGGAAGATGAGCGCGGCGTGGTCCTCGAGCATGCTCCAGCCGCGCACCAGCGCAAGTCCCGCGGCGCAGGCGGCGAGCCCGCCCGCCAGGCGCCAGCGTGTGCGCCAGGTGAGGCCGAGCAGGGCGATGAGGGCGGGCAGCAGGGCCAGTGCTGCCGCGAGTCCATGCGGCGCGCGACGGGTCATGCTCAGGTAGCTGCACAGGTCGTAGGCGACGGCGCCGAGGGCCACCACCAGGAATCCCGCGCCGGTGCGACTCATTTGCTCCGATGCGCGGCGATGTGATCGGCCAGTGCCTGGAGCGATGCGAAGGTCTTCACGTTGTCGCTGTTGTCGGCGCGCAGCTGCACGCCGTAGCGCTTGGAGACCACGAGCGCCAGCTCCAGGATGTCGATGGAATCGAGCCCCAGGCCCTCGCCATACAGGGGGGCTGCCGGCTCGATGTCGGCAGGGGCCACCTCGAGGTTCAGGGCTTCGACCATGAGGCCGGCGATCTCCCGGACCAGCGCGAGGTCAGCCGCTGGCGCTGCGGATGGCTTTCGCGACGCGTTCTCGGACATGCGGGGAATATACTATAGGGACTCGCTCCGGCTCCACCCGCGCCAGGTGCGGCGCGCCAGCAACAGCGGCAACCGCAGCAGGAATCCGACGAACAGCCGCGTGTGCATCCCGGTCAGCAGGATGTTGTCCCGCACGTAGTGGAAGTGCGACACCCCGCCCTCGGAGGGCTTCAGGTAGCGCACGGCCGTGGGGATGTTGAGGGGCCGGACGCCCTTCCAGACAAGCCTCACGGCCACCTCGACGTCGAAATCGAAGCGGCGCATCCAGCGGCTGCCGCGCATCACATCGATCAGCGGGACGATGGGGTACACGCGAAAGCCGAACAGGGAGTCGTGCACGCCCTCCCACAGCGTTTCGAGATTGGTCCAGAAGTTCGAGATCTTGCGTCCTCGCACCCGCACCCGGGGTGCGCTGGCATCGAACAGCGGGTCGCCGAGGATCATGCAGTCGGGGTGCCGGAGCGAGGCCACCATGAAGTCGCGAATGCGGTCCGCCGGATGCTGGCCGTCGGCATCCATGGCGAGCGCATGTGTAAAACCTGCATTCCTCGCCGCCCCGAGCCCCGCCAGCACGGCGGCGCCTTTGCCCGAGTTCCGTGGCAGCGCCAGCACCTTGAGTCCCGGGTCCTGTTCCGCCATGCGGGCGAGTCCTTCGGCGGTTCCGTCGGTGCTGCCATCCACGACCACCCACACCGGCGTCCACTGTGCGCGGGCGCCCCGCACGGTCTCGTAGACGATCGGTCCCGTGTCGTAGCTCGGGATCAGCACCAGGTGGGTGGCGCTCGCCGTGCTCACGCGTCGTGTGCCATGGTCAGCCCTGCCGGTGCGCTCGCGCGCCGGGTGAGCCAGCGGTTCTGTGGTGCGTCCGCCAGCGCGGAGTCGAAGTACTCCTGCAACTCGCGCACCAGCTGCATCGCGTCGGCGGGCGGATCGAACCGCCGGCCGAGTCGGATGCGATAGGTGATGGGCAGTTCCGGCCGCCGAAACAGCGGCCACCCCTTGGAGAGGTAGGGCGAGTCGGTCTCGATCAGCAGGGTCTGCACGGGCGCCTGCGCGTGGCGCGCGATCACCCCGATGCTCGAACGCATCGGATTCACCGGTGCCTGCAGCGTGCGCGTGCCCTCCGGGAACAGCAGCACGACGCTGCCCTCGCCGAGCTGCCGCACGGCTTCGCGGATCATGCTGCGCGGCGAGTCGTTGCGGATGTAGCGCGCCAGGCGGGCGCCCGCACCGAGGAAGGGGTTGCGCATCAGCTCTGACTTCATCACGCAGGTGATGTCGGGATGGCGGGTGAGGATCAGCAGTGCATCGATGAGCTGGGGATGGTTGGGCGCGAGGATCAGCGGCCCGGCGTCGCGCAGTGAATCGATGGCGGAGATGTCCAGGCGATAGGCGCCCATCGCGTGCAATGTCCACGCGTACAGGCGGAAGCCCCGCATGATGCCCACCCGGCCGAGCCGGGTGCCCGGCCGCACCGGCAGCACCAGCTGCAGGGGCAGCGCGATGAGGTTCCAGGCGAGGCAGATCACGCCCAGCAGGGTCAGCGACGAATACAGCGTCAGGTGGTCGAGCAGGGATCTGGCGAGTCGTTGCATCCGGACACCGTCAACGAGGATCCTCGGGGCCGAGATCCACCAGGCGCGAGGACTGGGCGATCATCCAGGCAATGCCGATGCCCGCCGTCCAGTAACCCTGCCGCCGGACCAGCGGACTGTCGGCGAAGCTCGCCCCCGCCAGCGTATCGTAGCGCAGGAAGGCGCCCACCCAGCGGCTTTCGAACCGCCTGGAAGCCGACACGATGAATTGGGATCCGGCATAGCCGCCGCGGGCGCGGTAGGCGGGGCGGGACGCCGTCGCGTAGGCTGGCGTGACCGTGTAGAAATAATCATCGTAACGCCGGTCGGCGAACAGCGGCCCGGCCAGCAAGCCGAGGTTCCAGCCTGCAAGACCCGCAGGATCGGTGATGTCCAGGTTCAGGTGCGGGGTGAACAGACCGCCCACGCGCCGAGGTGATGCCTCGACGGTGAAGGCCGCCCGCACCGGCAGCCGCAGGTCCAGCCGTCGCCGCTGGTCGGCGGAGGCCCACAGGTGCATCTCGACGGATGGGCCGATCTCGACGGTCGGTCGCAACGAGGGCATGCCGGCGCGCGTGCCGCGGCTGGAACTGCGCACCGGCGTCGTCGCGTTCAGCGACAGGTTCAGTTCCACCTGCTCATTGTTCAGGAACAGGCCGCGGATGCCGTTGCGATCGGCCTTGAGGAATTCTCCCCGGTACACGAAGTAGGGCACGGGCACGGGGTAGAGGCTGTCGGTGTCCGCGCCGCGGTAATCGGCGAATCCCAGCGCGCCCACCCCTAAGCCGAATTCCCACAAAGGTGCCTGCGGCGGCGCCGCGCCGCTGGCGCCGACGGGTCCTGCCATCAGCAGGAGCAGCGCAAGCAGGGGATGCGGGCGCCGGGCCATTCATCCACGGGCCGCGCTGCGCCCGATGTCCTGCGCGCGGATATTGAAGGCGCGGCGACGCATCGCGTTCCAGGTGCGGCGCGGGTTGAACAGGCAGATGAGGTAATAGACGCCCTTGAAGGCGCGCAGGCTCCCCCAGATGGGCGTGCTTCCGAAGATGTCGCCCGCCAGCAGCGAGAGCAAGGCTTCCTTCATCCGCAGCACGTTGCGCGGCGCCAGGAACAGCTCGCGCATGGTCGGGTTGGTGACGCGGTAGATGAACCAGGAGATCTCGCGCGGGCCGTGGCGCATCATCCGGTCGTAGCGCCGCAGTGCCGCGCGCGCCGCGCGTGGCTGCGCCAGCACGCGATCCACCGTTGCCGCCGCCTCGAGCCCGGAGTTCATCGCCAGCATCACGCCGGAGGAGAACACCGGGTCGATGAACGCGTACGCATCGCCCGCGACGAGATAGTTCGGGCCGTGGCAGCGCAGCGAGGTGTAGGAATAGTTGCCGGTGGCCTCCACGGGCGATGCCAGCGTCGCATCCTTCAGGCGTTCAGCCAGCGGCGGGCATTGGGCCAGCGTGTCGAGGAAGAACTGCTGCACCGGCACTTGCCTGGACTTGAGGTAGTAGGGCCAGACCACGGCGCCGATGCTGGTGATGCCATCGCGCAGCGGGATGAACCAGAACCAGCCATGCTCGAACCAGTAGATGGTGATGTTGCCCTCGCGCCGGTCGCAGTTGCGCGCGGCGCCCGCGAAATGCGCATACAGCGCGGCCGAGTCGTGGCGCGAATTGCGGCGCTTGGTATTGAATCGCCGGCCGAGGAAGGTGTCGCGACCCGAGGCGTCGATGAGGTAGTGCGCGCGCCAGCTCTCGCGCCGGCCGTCCTCGTGGGTGGCGTGCACCTCCACGCCGCCCTTGCCCGGAAGGAAGTCCACGGTGTCCACGCGGCATCCATCCAGGGTCCGCGCACCGCGTCCGCCGGCATTGCGCCACAGGATCTCGTCGAACTGCGAGCGGCGCACCTGGTAGGCGAAGGGCTGCGACTTGTCCCAGCTCTCGGCGAACTCGAAGGTCTGTTGGCGGCCATCGGTCCAGGAGACGAACTCCGCGCCCCACTTCTGCATGCCGATGTCACGGATCTGCTCGCCGACGCCGAGGTGCTCGAGCAGTGGAAGGTTCGCCGGCAGGAGGGACTCACCGATGTGGAAGCGCGGATGCCTCGACTTCTCGAGCAGCAAGGCGCGCCGGCCGCGCATCGCCAGTTCCGTGGCCGCCGCGGAGCCTGCCGGGCCGCCACCGATGATGATCGCATCGAGCATTTCCTGCCCGCTGCTCACGCCACCCGTACGCATGCGCGGCAGTGTAGCTGCTCCGGCGGGCTGCGGCATAGCCCGTCGCGATATACTGCCAAGGTCACCGTACGACCCAAGGACGAATGCATGCGTGGCGGACGCGGAATGAGATATCTCCCGAGGAACGGCGCGCTCGCCGCGGCCCTGGCGATCGCGGCGTCGTCGCTGGGGGGCTGCGGCGTCAATCCCGTGACGGGCAAGTCCGAATTGCAGTTCGTGAGCGAGGCGTCCGAGCTGCAGATGGGCCAGGAGCAGTACGCACCGACCCGCCAGGGCGAGGGCGGGGACCTCAACATCGATCCCGCGCTGACGCAGTACGTGCGCGAAGTGGGTGCGAAGCTCGCCGCGGTGTCCGACCGCAAGCTGCCGTACGAATTCGTCGTGCTGGACAGCTCCGTGCCCAATGCGTGGGCCCTGCCCGGCGGCAAGATTGCGGTGAACCGGGGCCTGCTGCCGGAGCTGAAGAACGAAGCCGAGTTGGCCGCGGTGCTCGGGCACGAGATCACCCATGCCGCGGCGCGCCATGGTGCCAAGGCCCAGGAGCGCGGCACGCTGCTGCAGGCGGGCCTGGCGGTCGCCATGATCGGTGCCGCCGCCACGGACACCAACGGGACGCTGGCGAATCTCGCGCTCCAGGGTGCGGGCGCCGGCGCGCAGATGATCCAGATGAAGTACGGTCGAGACCAGGAACTCGAGGCGGATCATTACGGCATGGTGTACATGCAGCGTGCCGGGTACGACCTCGGCGCCGCGGTGTCGCTGCAGGAAACCTTCGTGCGCCTGTCACAGGGCAAGAACCAGGGCTGGCTCGATGGACTGTTCGCCTCACATCCGCCCTCGCAGGAGCGGGTGACGCGCAACCAGGCGACGCTGGCGCAACTCGGCGGTGGCAAGGGCGATCTCGGCACCGAGCGGTTCGCGGCGAAGATGGCGGGGCTGCGCAGGATGAAGCCCGCCTTCGACAAGTACGACCAGGCGCTGGCGCTGGCCAACAAGAAGGACTTCACCGGTGCGCGCAAGCTCGCCGGCGAGGCCGTGCAGATGCTGCCCCGCGAGCCCCGCTTCACCCAGCTCCTCGGGGACCTGGCGATGGCGCAGAAGCAGCCCGGCGAGGCGGTGGGCCACTATCAGAAGGCCATCGACCTGGATCCGGGATATTTCGGGCCCTACCTCGGCGGGGGCATCGCGCAGTTCAAGCTCGGCAACAAGCCCAGGGCCGAGGAATGGCTGAAGAAGAGCTCCGCCCTGCTGCCCACCGCGCCGGCGGCCTACTACCTGGGCTCGATCGCGAAGGAGCGGGGCGATACGGCCGGCGCACGGCAGCTGTTCCAGGCCGCTTCCGGGTCGCAGAGTGAATACGGGCAGCTCGCCGCGGGCGAGTTCCAGCGCATGGATCTCGCGCAGAACCCCGCGCAGTATCTCGCCACCGCCGTCCGGCTGGATGGCGCAGGACAGCCGGTGTTCCTGCTGCAGAACCGCGCGCAGATTGCCATCACCGGCATCAGCATCACTCCGGTGGTGACCGATGCCTACGGCAACATCGTACAGCAGGGCGCGACGCAGGCCCTGCGCATCACGCTCAAGCCCGGTGAAACGGCGAGCGTGGCCTCGGGCCTTGCGCCGATGAGCGCCGAGCAGGCCTCCTCGATCGCGGTTCGGGTCACGGCGGCCCAGCCGGCGCCCTGAGGCACCGGCCCCTGGTCACTTTCATTTCGCCTGGTACACCCACTGCCCGGCGACCATGGTGCCGAGTACGCGGGTGTCGCGCATCTCGACGGCCGGCACGGTGAGCACGTCGCGATCCAGCAGCGCGAAATCCGCCGCCTTGCCTGGCTCGATCGAGCCTATTGCGGCTTCCTGCTTCATCGCGCGTGCGGCATTGATGGTGTAGGCGTAGAGCATCGATTCGCGCGTCATGTCCTGCGCGGCATCCAGGACCCCGCCCTGGCCCGCGCGGGTCTCGGCCTGGTAGATGGCCTTGAACACCTCCGGGGTCGACACCGGCCAGTCGCTGGCGCCGGCGATGGTGGCGCCGGCGTCGAGCATGGAGCGCGCCGGATATTGCCAGGGGTAGATGTCCGCGGCGACGTAGGGCTTGATCAGGTCGATGGTGTCCAGGCCGTACTCCGCCCACAGCAGTTGGTAGGAGGCCACGACGCCCAGCGGCTTGAAGCGCGGCACATCCTCCGGCCGCACGAACTGCAGGTGCGTGATGGTGTGCGGCAGTCCGCTGTTGCCGTTCGCCTTGCGCGCGGCCTGGTAGCCGTTCAGCGTCTCGTGGACCGCGAGGTCGCCGATGGCATGGGTATGCACGATCAGCCCCTGTTTGTCTGCCTCGATGCACAGCTTCGAGAAATTCTCCGGGGTGAACAGCAGGTCGCCCTTCTTGCCGGTGTTGGCATAGGCCGCGGTCATCGCCGCGCTCTGCGAGGGGAACTCCACCACGCCGTCGGCGAACACCTTCACGCCCGGGATGGTGAGGTTCGCGATGCCGTCGAACTGCTTCTTCAAGGCGAGCGCATGGGCGAAGGAATGCGGGTCGTTCGGCTTCACCTGCGGAAAGGCCGCCACGTGAGCGGTGAGGCCTCCCGATGCGGCCAGGTCGCGGTAGGCCGTGAGGGTGGGGGCATCGGTGAGCGGGTCGAGCCAGGACGTGATGCCGATGCTGTGCAGGTAGTCCACCGCCGCGCGGGCACCGGCGAGGTTCTTCTTCGCATCCGGCGGCGGAATCTGCTTCTCGACGACCTCGAGCCCTTCGTCCACGCCGAAGCCGTTGGGCGTCAGGTCTTTCTCCAGCCCGTAGTACTTGCGCTTTTCCTCCGGGAGCTTCGCGATGAAGGCCTTGGTCAGACCGGCCCGCTTGCGCAGCGCCAGGTTCGACCAGCCGGTGTGGCCGTCCATGCCGCGCAGGAACACCGCTTGCCTGGCGTACTCGCCGCCGTTGAAGCGCTGGTTGATGGCCGCGTTCTGCGACCACAGGCCCAGCGGCACGCCGGTGACCACCACCACATCGCCGCTCATGCCACGCCCGCTGCGCTTTGCCTCGGCGACGAACGCGGCGAGCGCATCGACATCCTTCAGATCGTTGCGCGCATCCGCTGACAGCAGCCCCACGCCGCCATACATCGCGTGCACGTGGCTGTCGATCAGGCCCGGCAGCAGCGTATGACCGCCGAGGTCCTGCACCTCGGCATCCGCGCCGGCCGCAGCCTTCACCTCCGGCTGGCTGCCGACGGCGAGCACCTTGCCATCGCGGATCGCCACGGCCTGTGCATAGGGTTGGCTTGCATCGGCCGTGAAGACATGAGCATTGGTGAGCACCAGGTCGCGCGATTGCGCGGCGAACGGTGTGAACAGGGCGGCGAGGAGCAAGGCTCGACGTGCGGCTCGGACGATGGTCATGGAGATCCCCCTTGTTGGAGACTGGATGTTCGCACCGCTTCGACCGGTGGCGCAATCCATGTGCCGCCGGCGAGGGCGCGTTCACCCCGCGGCGGGCTTGCGGGCCGCAACCTTGCGCGCCAGTCGCTCCGGCAGGAAGCGGCCGAGATAGGCTTCGCTGGCGATGAAGGCGTGGCGCTCCATCGCCGCGGTGATGCGCCCGTGCTGCATCACCGAGAGCTGGAACATCAGGTCGACGATCTCCACGGTGTGGAAGAACACGCCGGTGCGCTCGGCGAACGTCGGCAGTTCGAAATGTGCCTCGAACAGGCCTTCGATGAGCAGTGCAAAGGACTTGTCGCGCATCCGCTCGGCCAGGCGGATCTCGGCCGGCGCCTTGCCATCGAGCAGGAGCTTGCGGGCGGCCGGGTTCTGGCCATAGAAGCGGGCCGCGCGGCGGATCGAACTGCGCAACAGCGTGGGCCAGTCACGCCGGTGCTGCGCGGGCAGGGTTTTCAGGATGATCGGCGCGAAGCGGGCCGACATGCGCGCCGCGAGCGCGGCGAACAGGGCATTGCGATCCTCGTAGAAGTGGTACGCGGAGGCTACGGGAATGCCCGCGGCGCGGGCCGCATCCTCGAGCGAGATGTCGGCGATCTCCCCGGACTCCAGCAGGCTGGCCGCGGCCTGCATCAGTGCGTCGCGTCGCTGTTCTCCGCGGCGCTGGGTCCAGCCGGAGCGACCCCCTGTCCTCGATTTGCCCATTCGCTTGACAGTGTCACCGGCCATGCCTAGAGTCAATGCTCCAAAACTCGAAAAAGTTCGAGTATTAGAAAATCGCAGGGGGTTCGTTGCAACAGCCGGCTCGCTGGCGGGTGCTGATAGGTGCCTTCTGGGCGCTGGGCTGTTCTCTGCCCGCCGCAGCCACGGCAGCGGTCGACTCCGCCGTGAATTCGCCGGGCAAGGAATTGTTCGCCGTCTGCGAGGCCTGCCATGGCATCCGCGCCGAGGGCAATCGAGCGCTCGATGCGCCCTCGCTCGCGGGCCTGGATCCGGCCTATCTCGCGCGTCAGCTGGAAGCGTTCCGGCAGGGCTGGCGGGGAGCGGGGCCGCCGGGCACGCCCGGGGCCTCCATGCGGGAAATGGCCGGCGTTCTCGCCGATGAAGCGCAGGTCAGCGCTGCGGCCGTCTACGTCCAGGGTCTCGTGCCGGCGGCCAGCGGGGAGGCAACGGTCATTGGCAATGCCTCGCGGGGAGCCTCGATCTTCCGTACCTGCGCGGCCTGCCATGGCGAGCAGGCGCAGGGCAATGCCACGCCCGGCGCTCCCGCGCTCGCCGGCCAGGCTGACTGGTACCTGCTGCGCCAGCTCGAGGACTTCCGCGCCGGCCGGCGCGGCGCGGTGAAGGAAGACCAGCTCGGCGCGCAGATGCGCGCCATCGCCGTGACGTTGAAAGGATCGGCGGCGTTGCGCGATGTCATCGCCTACATCCGCACGCTCGGCATGGCGAAACTGTCCAGCCAATGTCCGCCGAGCTTCGAGAATCGTGCGGGACGCTGCGAGTTTCGCAGCCTGTACGAACTGTTCGACCTGCCAGCAGGCCACGGCGGATTGCGCGCACCGCTTCCTCGCATGCGCGAGTCCTTCACGCCCCAGCAGATCGACCTGGGGCGCCTGCTGTTCTTCGATCCGCTGCTTTCCTCGGATCACCGTCTCGCCTGCTCGAGCTGTCATCACCCCGCGCATTCCTTTGCGGATGGCCGGGAGCGCAGCCAGGGTCACATCGCGACCGAAGGCCCGCAGCAGGGAAGGCCGGCGCTGCTCGCCCGCAATGCGCCCTCGCTGTGGAACGTCGGCTTCCTGCCCAAGCTGTTCTGGGATGCGCGCGCCGACTCGCTCGAGGAACAGGCCCGCGGGCCGCTGTTCGCGGCACAGGAGATGGCCAGCACGCCTGAATCGCTCCTGGCGGCGCTGAACGGCAATGCCGAGTACCGGCAACTGTTCTCCGAAGCCTTCTCGCGGCCGGCGCGGTCCGACATCTCGATCCCGGAGGTGACGAGCGCGCTGGCAGCGTTCGAATCCTCGCTGGTGTCCTTCAACAGCCGCTACGACCGCTATGCCATGGGCGATGCCGCCGCCCTCACGGCGCAGGAGATCCAGGGCTACAACCTGTTCCGCGGGTTCGTGGCGCGCTGCTCGCAGTGTCACGTGCCCCCGCTGTTCACCAGCGGGGACGTCGCCGTGGTGGGCGCGCCGCCGAGTCCGGGCCAGCCGTATGATGCCGGCGTCGGCGCGCTGCAGCCGGATCCGGACATGCGCGGCGCATTCAAGGTACCCACCTTGCGCAACATCGCGCGCACCGCTCCGTATTTCCAGGCGGGCCAGCTGCAGCGACTGGAAGACGTCGTCGCCTTCTACGATGACACCTTCGGCCACGCGGTGCCGCCGGGCGAACGCCTGCACGTGCACTGGCACGTGTCCCTCAAGGGCCCCACGTTCAGCACCGCCGAGCGCGCCGCGCTGGTCGCCTTCCTCGAGGCGCTGACCGATGAAACCATGATGCCGCGCATCCCTGACCGCTTGCCCTCGGGGCTGCCGGTGCCGGGGGCGTCGGCGCGAATGGCTGGAAATGGCCGCCCGAACCCCACCCGGTGAATCTCGCATGAAGAACTTCGTTCCACCGATCCTGATGCTGGTCCTCCCCTGGGCCGTGAACGCCGCGTTCTCGCAGGGCCGCATCGAGAACTCCGCGCAAGAGGCGGTGTATGCGTGCCCGCGGCCGCCAGGACCCGAGCTCATGAAGCGCGCCGCCGAACTGTACCCGGCAAAGCACGACAAGAACCGCTTCGCCTGTTCGGCGGACCTGTTCTTCGAGGCGGCGCAGGCGGCACCGCAGGACCCGGCGCTCACGGTCCAGGCGTTGCTGGTGACCACCGAGTACATCGACCAGATCAACACGCTCGCGGATTTCGATCTGTACGGCATCCACCAGGGTGAGTGGGCGGCCCGGCTCGAGCACGCCGTGCCGCAGGGCAAATTGCTGGCAGACAGGCTGGCTGCCGCGGGCGTCAAGGACCCATCCGCGCTGGCTGCCCGCGCCTTGTACCAGTTGACCGCGGCCGCCAAGACCGCGGATGCGAAGACGCAGATGACGGGCTCCCGGGAAGCCATGGGCATGCTGGGCGAGGCCACCGCGGGCCAGCCGGGGCTGCTCGACGGGGCGGCGCTGCTGGCGTTGGCGCGGCTGTACTACGACCTGCCGGAATTTGCCGGTGGCGATGCCGACAAGGCACACGACCTGTTGAAGAAGGCGCTCGAGGTAGCGCCGGGCAATCCATCGGTGCTGCGCTATGCGGCCTTTGAACGCGCGCAGGCCCGTGATGTGCCGGCGGCCGCATCGCTGCTCGCAAGGCTCATCGACGTGCAGGCCGGCCCTGCCGATCTGCAGTTGCTCGCGGATGAGTTGCGCAACGGCAGGGACCTGGCGCTGCGCCTGCAGGACGAGCCGCTGCGCCAGCGGCTCGACGCCCGGCGCCAGGCGCTGCTGAAGCAGCACCCGGAACTGCTCACCCGCGCCTCCGTCGCCGCCAACATGCATGGCGGCGTCGACCCGATCACCGGCAAGCCTTATTGAGGAGCATTCGATCCATGTCCCACCTGATCCGTCTGACCTGCGCACTGATCGCCTCCGCGGCCCTGGGGTCGTATGCCGACGCCGCCACGCTCACCGTCAACGCCGGCGATTCCATCCAGGCGGTGGTGAATCGTGCCGCCGCGGGCGACACCATCCTCGTCATGCCCGGCCGCTACAAGGAGACCGTGTTCATCGACAAGGAGAACATCCAGCTCAGGGGTGTGATCAAGCAGGGGGAATGGCCGGTCCTCGACGGCGGTGGCGTGCTCAACGATGGCGTGCTCGCCTCGGGACACGGTGTCGTGATCGAGAACCTGTGGGTGCGCGGATTCAAGGGCAACGGCATCATGACGCAGGGGTCGAACAACTACCGCATCGTGCACAACGTCGTGGAGGGTCCCTGCTTCTACGCGATATTCCCGCAGTTCGGCCGCAATGGCCTCGTGGCGCGCAACGTGGTGACCAAGTCCGACGATGCCGCCATCTACGTCGGCATGTCCGACGGCGTGGATGTCATCGACAACGAGGCTTCTGCCAGCATCATCGGCATCGAGACCGAGAATTCGCGCAACTCTCTCATCGAGGGCAACTACGTCCACGACAACGTGATGGGCATCGCGCTGACCATGCTGCCGGGACTGCCGGTGAAGGAAGCGGAGAAGTCCGTCATCCGCCGGAATTTCGTCGTCTCGAACAACACGAAGAATTTCGCACCGCGCGGCGCCATCACCGCGGGAGCCCCGTCGGGCGTGGGCATCCTGCTGCTCGGCGTCGACGAGGTGTCGGTGGAGAACAACCTGATCCGCGACAACCAGAGCGCGGGAATCGTCGTCGCCGACACCACCTTCTTCGTCTCGACGCCCGATGCGCGCATGGATCCGTTCCCCGATCGCACGCGCGTCCTGTCCAACAGCTTCCTGGACAATGGCGCCAGCCCGCAGGAGCCGATCAAGGGCCTGCTCGAAGGGGCAGGGCATGCGGGCGGCGTGGACGTGCTCTCCACCGGCAAGGGACACGACAACTGTATCAGCGGGCGGGAGTCGATCAAGGTGCTGGGCGTGAACAAGTTCGCCGATTGTCCGGCGGATGCAACCACGACCGCGCTGGTGAGTGCGCGCCCGGCGGAACCCGCCGCGGCGCCGGTCTACACCAGCGAGCAGAAGGGACGCATGACCTATCTCGCCGTGTGCACGGGCTGCCACACCTACAATGCCCGGCTCACCGGGCCGCCGATGATCACGGTGAAGGCGCTGTACGGCAAGAATGCCAAGGGGCTGGCCGACTGGATCGCCCACCCCACCCGCAAGCGCCCGGACTACCCGGAAATGCCGCCGCAGAACTACCTGCCGCCCGACGTACGGCTCGCGGTGGCGAAGTACATCCTCACCGAGCTCTCGAACTGAAGGACGCCGCATGCGCAATCACAGAACGATGGTAATGCCCTGGCGCAAGCCGGTGGCGGGCGCGGCCCTGCTGGCCGTGACGGCGGCCTGGGCGCAGGCGCCGGCGCCGGCAGCTCCTGGCGAGTCGCTCGAGGAAGTGATCGTCACGGCCACGCGCCGCGCCGAGTCGGTGCAGGACATCCCCGTTTCCATCACGGCGATCTCCGGAGACCAGCTCGCGCAGATGGGCGTGACGCAGACGCGTGAGCTGGTCGAACTCGCGCCGAACATCACCTCGCAAGGGTCCTTCTCGCGTACCGCCCCCGCCTATTTCATCCGCGGCATCGGCTCGACGCAGTTCAATCCGAACTCCAACTCGAAGGTGGGCGTGTACGTCGATGACACCTACCTGAGCTCACCGGCGGTGCATGGCGCACAGGTGTTCGATATCGACCGGGTCGAGATCGCCCGCGGGCCACAGGGCTACCTGTTCGGCCAGAACACCACCGGCGGCCTCGTGCGCAGCATCACGCGCCGGCCCGTGATCGGTGCCGGCACCAACGGCAACCTGTCGCTCACCTACGGCCGCTTCGGGGAGAAGGACCTCAGCGCGGCGCTGGGATTCGACATGGGTTCGCGCGCGGCCGGCCGCATCGCCATCGACTCGCAGCAGCGTGACGGCATCTCCCGCAACCTGCTCACCGGAGCCGACACGGGCGCCACCGATACGCTGGCCTGGCGCGCGCAGTTCCTGTTCGCGGTGAGCGACAGCGTGAAGCTCTCGTTCAATGCCCATGGCAGCAACGATGAAAGTGACCTGGTGCCCTACAAGCAGCTCGGCCTCGTCGATCCGGCGACCGGCGCTCCCTGCGCGGCGCCGGGCCTCGGCAGCGGTTGCACGGACTTCTTCGGGTACGCCGATACCACGCGCTATCACGAGGGAAGCTGGGACGTGCCGAACCAGTTCTCGAAGGTCCACGCGGGCGGTGGCTCGATGACGCTGGAGTGGGCGGCGCCCTCGTTCACGCTCACGGCGGTGTCGGCCTACGAGCGCAACCATTCGAGCATCAACGAGGACACCGATGTCAGCCCGCTGGACGTGGTGCACGGCGCCTACGATGCCAAGCCTCACCAGTTCAGCCAGGAGATCCGGCTGGCCTCGCAGGACTCGGCGGCGCTGCGCTGGATCGCGGGACTGTACTATTTTCGCGAGGTGTTCGAGGGCGGCGTGCACTTCGCGATTCCCGGCTTCGGGCCGAGCTTCTTCAGTGGCGTGAGCGGTGTGCCGGAAGGCTTCGGGCAGCGCTCGCACATGCTCACCCGCAGCTATGCGGCGTTCGGCTCGCTGGACTTCAAGCTGGATGAGCGCACCAAGCTGTCGGTGGGCCTGCGCGCCACGCACGAGAGCAAGGACGTGCGCTATGCGGCCTATCTCACCAACGTCAGCAGCGTGACACCTGCAACCTTCGTCGGGATGTTCGACATCGAGCCGCTCGCGCTGTTCCAGACCATCGACTTCCGGAAGAAGCGTGACTGGAACAACTTGAGCGGCCGCATCGCCCTCGACTACAAGTTCGCGGACGATGTCATGGGCTACGTGAGCGTCGCGCGAGGTTTCAACAGCGGCAACTTCAACGGCGGCGCCTTCCTCGACATCACCGAAGCCTCGCTCGTGAACCCGGAGCTCCTCAAGAGCTACGAAGTGGGCATCAAGTCGCAGCTCCTGGGCGGCAAGCTGCGGCTGAACGGCGATTTCTTCTATTACGATTTCACCGATCAGCAGGTATTCGTGCTGGCCTCGGGCGCCGGCGGGCTGCCGTTCCAGCAGCTGTCGAACGCGGCGGCTTCCAGCCTGTATGGCGCCGAGCTGGAGCTGGCGTACAGGCCGGTATCGGCGCTGATGCTGCAGGCGGGTGTGGGTCTCACGCATTCGAAGTTCGACAAGTTCGACAGCCCGCTGGGGGGCAATCTCAGCGGCATGCAGCTGCCCAGCGCGCCGAAGACGAACTTCAACCTGCTCGCGCGCTACACCGTGCCGCTGCCGGGCGGGAGCCTGTCCATCGAGGCGGACACCAAGTACAACTCCCACCAGTTCTTCAGCGTGAACAATGATCCGCTGCTCGCGCAGGATGCCTACTGGCTGGCCAATGCGCGCCTGAGCTATGCGACCTCGGATGATCGCCTCACGGTGACGTTGTGGGGCAGGAACCTGGGCGACAAGCAGTACCTGACCGGTGCCTACGATCTCGCGGCCTTCGGCTTCGACCAGCTCGTTCCGGCGGACCAGCGGACTTACGGACTGACCGTCTCCATCCGGACGAAGTGAGGAACGCATGAATCAGCAACGACGTGTCGCCCTGGTGACCGGCGCTTCCTCCGGCTTCGGACGGGCCATCGCCACGGCCCTAGTCGCGGAAGGCTACGAGGTCTGGGCCGCCTCGCGGAATCCGAAGGATCTCGCCGGTGCGAAGTCCCTGGTCATGGACATCACGCAGGAGGCCTCGGTGACCGCGGGCATCGCCCGGGTGATGGCCGAGTCCGGCCGCATCGATGTGCTGGTCAACAACGCGGGCGGCGGCATCGCCGGCGCCATCGAGGACACCAGCCTGGCCGAGGCTCGCTGGCAGTTCGACACCAATTTCTTCGGTGCCCACCAGCTGTGCCGTGCGGTGCTGCCGCACATGCGGGCGGCGCGCTCGGGCCGCATCGTCAACATGAGCTCCCTGGCCGGCATCGTGTCCCTGCCATTCCAGGCGTTCTACGCGGCCTCGAAGTTCGCGCTCGAGGCCTATACGGAAGCCCTGCGCATGGAGGTGAAGTCCTTCGGCATCCACGTGGCGATGGTTGAGCCGGGGGATTTCTCCACCGGGTTCACGGCAAGCCGTCGCGTGGTGGCCGGCTGTGTGCCCGGCTCACCATATCACGACACCTCGACCCGGGCCGTGGCGCGCATGGCCGAGGACGAATCGAAAAACACCGACATCCAGCCCGTGGTGCGTGCCGTGTTGGCGGCACTGGCGGCACCCTCGCCGCGATTGCGCTACCCGGTGGCGATGTTCGCCCAGAAATTCCTGGTCTCGTTGAAGTCGATCCTGCCGCAGCGCTGGTTCGAGGCCATGTTGCTCGATTATTTCAAGATGAAGTGAGCTTCGACGGACCTCACGCCCCGGCCGTCGGAGACGCCCGGGGGCATCCGGTCGAGTTCGGCCGCGCGATCGCCGGGTCATCGCGCTGAAGCGGCAGGTGCCATCGCCGTATAATTGACGCAGGTACCATCGCCCAGGAGCTCCTCGTGAGCGAGTCTTCGTCCTCGACCAATGACCAACAGAAGGAATACTGGAACGCCCGCGCCGGGGAGACCTGGGCACAGTTCCAGGAACAGCTCGATCGCCAGATCCTGCCGCTG
The DNA here is from genome assembly GCA_046347195.1 of Steroidobacteraceae bacterium. Classification (GTDB taxonomy): domain Bacteria; phylum Pseudomonadota; class Gammaproteobacteria; order Steroidobacterales; family Steroidobacteraceae; genus TMP-86. Next base: position 42,549 of record JAXMGQ010000012.1, on the reverse strand, counting down.
GGCAATGCCGCCATCGATCGGCTGGCGCCGGCTGCCGGCGAGCGGATCCTGGACATCGGCTGCGGGTGCGGCCAGACGACCATCCAGCTCGCGAAGCGGGTAGGGCCCGCGGGTCGCGTGGCCGGCATCGACATCTCGCGGCCGATGCTCGCGGTGGCGCGAGCGCGACCCGACCTGCCGGCGAACGCCGCGTTCCTCGAGCTGGATGCGCAGGGCGGTGCGATCGCCGCGGCCACCGGCATCGAGGCCTTCGATGCGGCCTTCTCGCGCTTCGGCGTCATGTTCTTCTCCGATCCTGCCGCCGCCTTCGGCAATATCCGCAGCGCGCTGCGCCGCGGAGCGAGGTTGTGCTTCGTCTGCTGGCGGCCGCTGGCGGAGAACCCCTGGATGCGCGTGCCGATGGAGGCGGCGCTGCCATTCCTGCCGCCGATGCCACCCTCGGATCCGCTGCAGCCGGGGCCGTTCGCCTTCGCGAATCCGGACCGCGTGCGGCAATTGCTGGAGGCCGGCGGGTTCACCGGCGTGGAGATCGCGCCGTTCGATGCGAACATCGGCATCGGCAATCTCGAGCAGACCCTGGCGCTGACCTTCCGGGTGGGCCCGCTGGGGGCCGTGCTGCGGGAGCATCCGCAGTACCGGGATCGCGTCGAGGGCGCGGTGCGCGCGGCACTCGCCGCCCTTGAAGGGCCCGATGGCGTGATGCTGCCGTCTGCCGTGTGGATCGTCGGTGCCCGCGCACCCTAGAGCCTTCAACCCTGGAGACTTCACGTGAGTCCCGAGGCAACGCCTGATGAGCGTTACATGCGCCGCGCACTGGATCTGGCGCAGCGCGCGCGAACCGAGGGCGAGGTGCCGGTGGGCGCGGTGGTGGTGCTGGGCGAGCGCATCATCGGCGAAGGCTGGAACCGGCCCATCGCCACGCACGATCCGAGCGCCCATGCGGAGATCGTGGCGCTGCGGGCGGCGGGCGCCTCGCAGCGAAGCTATCGCCTGGAAGGCGCGATGCTCTACGTGACGCTCGAGCCCTGCGCGATGTGCATCGGTGCGATCCTGCATGCACGCCTGGCGCGGCTGGTCTACGGCGCGCTGGACCCCAAGGCCGGTGCCTGCGGCAGCATCCTCGACCTGCCGCGCGAGCGCGCCTTCAATCACCGGCTCGATGTGTTCGGCGGCGTCTGCAGCGCTGAATGTGGCGCGCTGCTGTCGGAGTTCTTCGCGGCGCGGCGCCGCTGATCGCCGGATCCGCGGCGCCGCGGGGCAATTGCCCGCGAAATGCGGCGGCGGCGCGGTGGCGGAAGGGATGAGCCACTCCAGCAGGTCGCGATAGGCGCGGACGTTGTCGACGTAGCGCACCGGCTCCCAGCCACGCGCGTAGCCATTCTGCGCCTGTGAATACCAGCGCTCCTGCGAGAGCAGCGGCAGGAATTCGCGGACGTCCTGCCAGGAATCCGGATCGCGCCCCGACTTCTGCGTGAGCACGCGCGCATCTTCCAGGTGGCCGTAGCCCACGTTGTAGGCCGCGAGCGCGAACCAGGTGCGGTCGGGTTCGGGCACGTGGTCGGGAATCTGTTGCTTCACCTGCTTGAAGTAGCGCGCGCCGCCGAAGATGCTGGAACGGGCATCGGCCCGCTTCGTCACTTTCACGTGCGAGGCCGAATCTTCCGTGAGCTGCATGATGCCGATGGCCCCGTTCGCCGAACTTGCCGCAGGATCCCACTTGGATTCCTGGTAGCCGATGGCGGCGAGCAGCCGCCAATCCTCACCCACCGCCATGGCCGCCGCCTCGAACCACTCGCGCAGCACGGGCAGGCGGCCCTGGATGTGGCGCATGACGCCGCGCGCACCCACGAAGCGCAGCTTCTCGCCGCGCCCGTAGTAGCGTTTCATGATCTCGCCGAGATCCCCGCGCACGGCCACGCGCGCGAAATACTGGCGCACCTCGTTCATGAGGCTGTCATCGCGCGAGGAGAGCACCCAGGCGAGTTGCTGCTCGCCGGCGAAGTCGAAGGCAACGTCCAGCTCCGGATTCGCATCCCGTGCCTGCGCGAACTCGTTGGAATCCGCGATGGTGAAGTCGATCTCGCCGGCGGCGACCCGCTGCAGCAACTCGAGCGTCTCGGTGTTGCCGTTCTCGACCCAGGCCAGGTTGGGAACGCGCGAACGCTGGTCGCGCAGGTTGCGGGCATGCGAGCTGCCGGCGGCCACCTCCAGGTGATGGCTGCCCACATCGGCGAGCGAGCGGGGCTTGAAGTCGCCGCGCCGGTAGATGAGGTGCTCGCGGATGCGCTGGTAGACCGGACCGGAGACCAGCCCCCGCATCGGCTGGTCCGGCACCACGAGCGCAGCCGCGGCGATGTCGGCATGACCATCCTCGACCTGGGAGTAGATGTCCGCGAACTTGCGCCGCGGAGTGATCCGGAGTTGCACGCCCAAATCCTGCGCGAAGCGCTGCACCAGCTCGAACTCAGGTCCTTCCGGCTCATCGTTCGGACCGCTGAAGAAGGCATTCGGGCTGTTGCGGGTGACCACCCGCAGTTCACCCAGCTTCTTGATCTGGGTGAGGAGGTCAGGGGGCGTGGAACAGGTGGCTAAGAGACCCGCGGCGAGGCCGGCCATCGACAGCTTCAGGGCCGGCGACAAGAACCTGCGTCTGATCCAACGTCCCAAGCGTCCTGGCCTCCCGTCGATGGTCCTGGGGCGGAAGGCGCCCATCGAGCAGGCACGTCCGCATCCGATGGGTTAGAATAGCCGGTAAACGTCGGCAGGCGGACTCTTGACATCCGCTGCATGCTCCGGGCGACACTCCCGCCCGTGCCATCTGCCCCGTTTCCAAAGGGAGAGGTACCGAAGCGGTCATAACGGCGCCGACTCGAAATCGGATGGTCGGTTAATCCCGGCACGTGGGTTCGAATCCCACCCTCTCCGCCAGAAATACAAAGGGCCTGTCTTTCAGGCCCTTTGTATTTCTGGGGGTGCGGGGTGTGTGGACGAACCCACTGGGTTCGACAAAATCGCGCAGCGATTTTGGACGCACGGAGCGAAGCGCAGTGCGCCCCGGAGGGGCGAGGGCCGAAGGCCCGAGTCAATCCCGCCCTCTCCGACAATTATTTGTTATAAAATTCAATGAGATAAGTCGCAAACGCAATAATTTACTTTGCGCAGGTTGATGCGTACACTCGCTCTGTACAGATTGCCTGTGTTCCCGCGCGAAGGTGCCTCCATGAACGTGAAAGTAACTGAGCTGCGGCAAAATCTGCCAAGCTACTTGAGGCGGGTCCGTAGGGGAGAGCGCATCCGTGTAACATCGCGCGGGCAGGTGGTCGCGGAGCTTGCACCACCTACCGCGCTTCCCGAGGATGCTGATGCTGCGCGCAAGCGTTTGCGCGGATCTCTGCTGCGATATGACCAACCCTTCGAGCCGGCGATTTCCGCGGAGAGCTGGTTCGCGCATCGATGATCGTCCTGGATACCCACGCATTGGTCTGGTGGGTGGACTCAGGCTCCAAGCTGTCCAGGAAAGCGCGCCAAGCCATTCAAGCGAGAGCGCGCCGGCGCGAACTTTTGGTATCTGCCGTTTCTGTTTTCGAAATCGTCACCCTTGAACGACGGGGAAGAATCGCGTTCAAGGTTTCGGTCAGCGAATGGCTGACAGATCTGCAGATGTTGCCGGAGCTGAGCATTCATCCGATCACCGCCGAGATTGCGGAGCGTGCCGGCGGGTTCGGGGATGTATTTCCTGGAGATCCTGCGGATCGTATGATCGCCGCGACCGCGCTCGTACTCGGCGCGGCATTGGTCACTCACGATACGAAACTACGCGAGGTGCCTGGTCTGCGGACAGTTTGGTAGCGAGGACCAAATCGCATTGTTCCAATGGATTGTTCCGCAGGCGTCCGCAACGGTGCGCTACCACAATGGATTCTGGGGGTAGGCGCGGGGGTAGCGAACCAAAAGGCGGGAATCTTGCCTGTCTTGAATCAGGGATCTACGAGCTGATTCGACTGCCCCAGTTCTCTCGGCAAAGGGTATGTTGCACGGCATTTCGCCCGAGGAGATCGACCGTCTGATGGCTTTGGATGCGCTGCGGGACATCTCTCCAATATCCTTCAATAGCGTGTTGGTGAACACCGGCAAGAAGCTGGTGTTGATCGATGCTGGGGAGGTGGCGAGGACGAAACGCCTGGGTGTCTTCTCTGAGGTCGCGGGAACCGACATCGCGCTGGCGGGAGCGCATCTCGCTTTTCCGGGGTTCGGTCACCTGCGCGCGGAAGGATCCGGCTTCCGGTGGATTCCGATTCCCTTCGAGCTGGCGGGTCCCAGGTAAAGGGTCTCCGCACGGCCGGTCGATGTAATCGTTTACGTAAGCCTGTCCGCTGTGCTAAAAGGACCCTGTGCTCACGCTGATCGCATCGGATGGGGGTGAAAGATGAAGCGCCGTGAATTCCTGGTGGCGGGTTCGAGCCTCGCATTGGGAGCATCGCTTTCGCGCGGCGCCCTGGGAGCCGCGGCTGCAACGCGCGACGCCTCCGGCCGCGCCAGGATCAGGCGGGGTGTCACGCTGTACAGCTATCAGGAGGAGTATTACCAGCACGCCATGTCCCTGGAGGACTGCCTGGCGGAGCTCAACTCGATCGGTGCGACCGGCGTGCAGCTGATTGCCGAGGAGATGGTTCCGAATTACCCCGATCCGCCGCAGGCCTGGGTCGATCAATGGCACGGGATGCTGGCGAAATACCGGCTCACGCCGACGAACCTCGACACCTTCGTGGATGTCTACCTGGGTGGTCATCGCAAGATGTCTGCGCAGGAGCAGGTGGACACGCTCGTTTCCCATCTCAAGCTCGCGCATCGCCTCGGATTCAGGATCGTGCGTCCCACCACGGGGCCCGTGGAGGAGCCTGCCGTGGCGATGGTGGAGCGGGCGCTGCCATTTGCCGAGAAGTACGACGTGCGCATCGCCCCGGAGATCCATGCGCCGATTCCGCTGCAGGGCAAGTACATCCAGTCCTATGTGGACCTGATCCACAGGACGGGCACGAAGCACGTGGGATTCACCCTCGATTTCGGGGTGTTCTGCAAGCGCATCCCGAAGGTGATGGTGGAGTACTGGAAGAGGCACGGAGCGCGGGAAGTGGTTGCCGACTACGTGCAGAAGGCATTCGAGAATTCCGAAGGAATCGAGGCGATCCTGGCGGCCGTGGAGAAGATGAACCCCACGGATGGCGACCGGGGGTTGGCCAACATGGCCCGTGGCTACGGGCCGGTCGCCAACACGCCGGCCATGCTCGAGCCGCTCGCTCCCTTCATATTCAATGTCCACGGAAAGTTCTACGAGATGACCGAGCATTTCGTGGAGAACAGCATTCCGTACGAGCAGATCATTCCGGCGCTCGTGAAGATCGGCTACTCAGGGTCGATCGACAGCGAGTATGAGGGGCAGCGCTGGACGCAGGATGCCTTTCCCACCGACAGTTGCGAGCAGGTTCGGCGGGAGCACGTGATGCTGCGGCGGTTGCTGGGCGAAATCGCGTGAAGGCGGACCGGCGGCATCCCATCGGCAACACCCACCTGGCAGGTAGCCACCATGTTTGAAAAGCAGATGATCCTGACGCGCGGTTTCCAGAATGTGACCCGCGGTGGCAAGACGGTCGGATTCCAGTTCCTGATGAAAACCGCGTATTACCGCGGGACCTTTCTCGACATCGTGGGCTCGATCTCCGTTGCCGTCGATGGCACCCAGTACGCCCGGGAGCAGATGCGGATCACCGTTGCCGGTCGAACGTTCACGATGGACGAGGCGGCCAGGAGCGAGGACACCCATTGGGACTTCGGCACGCCCATGGTCGTGACGATCCTGACGCCGGACGGCCTCCAGCCGGGGATCCACGACGTCAAGGTCAATCTGGTGATGAATCCCAGCTACGTGCCGCCGAATGTCTTCGTGACCACCGCGCAGAAGCGCATGACGCTCGTCGCGTAGCGGCGAACGGCATCACCTCCCGACGAGTGTGGCAAGGCTTGCCGGATATCGCTCCCCCTTCACCTCGACCCGCGAGAGCGCCTCATTGATGCGCTGGAGTTCGCCGGCGGTTATCTCCACCGTCGCCGCGCCGACGTTTTCATCCAGGCGGTGCAGCTTGGTCGTGCCCGGGATCGGTACGATCCAGGGCTTTCGGGCGAGCAACCAGGCCAGCGCAATCTGTGCCGGGGTCGCCTGCTTCTGCCGCGCGATCGATCCCAGCAGGTCGATGATGGCCTGGTTGGCCCGTCGATTCTCGGCAGAGAATCGGGGGACGACGTTGCGGAAATCGTCCTTCGCGAACTGGGTGCTCTCATCGATCTTGCCCGTCAGGAACCCCTTGCCCAGGGGACTGAACGGAACGAACCCGATGCCCAGTTCCTCGCACAGGGGCAGGATTTCCACTTCCGGCTCGCGCCACCACAGCGAATATTCGCTCTGCAGGGCCGTGACCGGATGCACCGCATGGGCCCGCCGGATCGATTCGGCGCCAGCCTCGGACAGGCCGAAGTAGCGGACCTTGCCTGACTGGATCAAGTCCCTGACGGTGCCGGCGACATCCTCCATGGGTACCGCCGGGTCGACCCGGTGCTGATAGAGCAGGTCGATGTGGTCGGTCCTGAGCCGGATGAGTGATGCGTCGGTCACGGCCCGGATGCGTTCCGGGCGACTGTCCACCCCGGCCGACGCGTTGCCGTCCCGGAATCCAAACTTGGTGGCGATGATGACCTTGTCCCGGATCGGCGCGAGTGCCTCGCCGACGATCTCCTCGTTGATTCCGGGCCCGTAGGCCTCGGCCGTATCGAAGAAGGTGATGCCTCGGTCATAGGCGGCCCGGATCAGGCTGACCGCATCGCCTGAAGGCTGTGCAGGCCCGTAACCGTAGCTCAGGCCCATGCACCCGAAGCCCAGGCTGGACACCGCCGGGCCATTCTTTCCCAGGACTCTTGCTTTCATTGCCATTCTCCACCGGACGTATCGGCAGTCGCGGATGCGTTGCCCGATGTCCTGTGTGCACAAGGTAGGCCCTGGAGTCTCTATTGACTAGCCGTTAGAATTCGATTGGACCCATGAATGGAATACATATATGAAGCGGGAGCATCTGGCAGACCTTGCCGCGTTCATGTCGGTTGCACGGGAATCCAGCTTCACTCGCGCGGCCTCGCAACTGGGGATGACCCAGTCCTCCCTGAGCCACGCCATCCGGCGGCTGGAGGGACGATTGGGGCTGCGACTGCTGAGTCGCACCACGCGCAGCGTCGCGCCCACCGTGGCGGGGGAGCGGCTGCTTCGCACCCTGCGGCCTGCATTCGACGGGATCGATGCCGAGATCGACGCACTCACCTCGTTGCGCGAGCGCCCGGCGGGGTCGATCCGGATCACGGCGGCGGAGCACGCCGCGCAGACGGTGCTCATGCCAGCGCTGGAGCGCCTGCTGCCCGGCTACCCGGATATCCAGGTCGAGCTCACGCTCGACTACGGGCTCACCGACATCGTGGCCGGCCATTACGATGCCGGCGTCCGGCTGGGTGAGCAGGTTGCAAAGGACATGATCGCCGTGCGCATCGGATCGGATTTTCGAATGGCCGCCGTGGCCACTGCCGGCTACCTGGAAGGCAGGCGGATCCCGAAGAGGCCGCAGGATCTGCAGGAGCACAATTGCATCAACCTGAGGCTGCCAACCCACGGTGGCATCTACTCCTGGGAATTCGCCAAGGGTTCGCGAGAGGTCAAGGTCCACGTCGAAGGACAACTCGTGTTCAATACGCTGTGGTTGCGCCTGAGAGCCGTCAGGGCCGGTCTCGGGATAGGGTTCTTCCCGGAGGACCTGGTTCGGGCGGAGATCGACTCGGGCGGATTGATCAGGATGCTGGCGGACTGGTGCGCGCCTTTCCCTGGCTACCACCTCTATTGGCGTCCGCAGGCCTCACACCCGCGTTCTCCATCCTGGTGGATGCGCTTCGCGCAGTCCACCGTCACTGTGTTCAGGTAGCCACGGCCCCGCTGTCCAGCCCAGCTTTCCACCAGGCGGGCGGCTCGGAACAGGCTCGGATGTTCTGGTGCCGATGTAGCCGCTGTTCTCGCGGTTGTAGCGCGGAATGCTGACCTTCACCACCGGGCACCTCCGCGCAACACCGCAGGGCACGGACCGCCGAGCCCGGGGGAAGCTGGCCTGCGCGGCGCAGCTCGCCGAGCTGGATGCCCATGCGTTGAGCGCGCGATGGAGCTTGGCGACGTTGCGCAGGTACCGTTGTAGCCGGCGACCGCGAAGATCCCGAGCACTTCCGGATTCGTGCGGTAGGCGGCGCGGATCTCGTCGAACTGCGCCAGCTCGAGGTCCAGCAGGCGGACGGCCGCTTTCATCGCGTTGAGGAGTTGCGTCGCGCCGCGCGCCAGGAACGGATTGCAGCTGCGCTCCGCGGCAGCGGCGCACGACGAGCGAATAGGTGCCGTTGCCGCGCCGGTTGGTGAATTGCATGGGGCCCAGTGCCTTCGCGCTCGACACGCTGTAGCGGTAGGCCTCCTCACGCTTCAGTCCGTACTGGCTGAGCACCTCGTCGAAAGCGCTGCTGCCCTTCTGCACATAGTCCTCATCATCCGTCTGCTCGATGACCGCGAGCGTGGTGATCACCTCGGGGGGAATCACTTCGGCGAGCAGCTTGTCCGCGTAGGCCGAACTCGGCACGCTCGCGTTGCGCAACTCGTCCATGGCCCGCCGCGCGGTGCTGAGCAGGAAGTCCCTGCCGCCGGTGATGAAATCCGGGTCCTGGGTATCCTGGGTGTAGGGCAGGTACACGATGGAGCGTGCCGTCGCCACGGCCTCCCGCCATCGCTTCTTCTTGATGAGCTTGTTGTCGAACACCGGAAACTTGCGGCCGTAGACCTTCAGTTCCTCGCCGTCGCGCGAGAACGCGAACATCAGCCGTTCCGCGCCGGTGCCCTTGACGTGGCGGGCCTGAATGCCCGGCGTGAGCATGACGAAGGGCAGCGGCCCCCGGCCGGGCTTCCACTTCAGCGGCGGGCGTGGAATCTCCAGGCGGGCGATGCTCCAGCTCTTCTGTGACTCGCTCCACAAGGCGAAGGCAACCGGGCGGCCGCGCAGCACCTCGTGCCGGCCCTTGCCGGAGAAGACGTACTTCAATTCCACGTTGCGCAACTGGGCCTGGCCCTCGGTCACGAGCGAGCGGATCACCACATGGCGCTCGCGCGCCTTCACGATCACCTCTGGCAGATCGCCAGGCTTCGGTTGGGTCTCGCGGCGCTCGGTCTCGGCGATGGCAGCCGGAACCTCGCTTTCGCTCTCCTCATCGGTTTCCGTCGTGGCCGTGGAGGGGGGCAATGCCTCGAACGGGACTTCGGCTTCCGCGACGAGGGTCGGATCGTCTTCTGCATCGGCATCGCCGCCGGTGGAGGCGCAGCCCGCACCGAGCAGGACGGTCAGGAGCGCAAGTGCGGATGCTGCGCCGCGGGCAGCGCGCCGATGGAAAGGCATGTCGGATGATTCGGGTCGCAGGAATGACATCGCAGCCGGATGATACCGGCTCACGCCGATTCGCACGACAGGGACGCGCGCGACGCGCTTCTCAGTTTGGGCAGGCGCAGCAATGCTTCAAGGATCGAGGCGAAGGCTGTCCATGGCCTCCGTCTCCTGGTCTCGCCCGATCACCTGCGATACATGATGCTCAAACCGATCGTGCGCGGCCGAACGGTGACGTCGCGATGGTTGAACCTCGTCAGGCTGTCACGCGACTCATGGTCAACGTGTCGCAGAACTGCTCGAATGCGTTCACCTGGCCGGCGCTGACGTCCCAGACATGCAGGGTCCTGCACCGCAAGTTGCGGCCGGTGGCGCGGTACACGCCGCTGTACCAGCCGGTGGCGACGACGCTGTTGCCGGCGTCGATCAACCGGTCAGGGTCGAAACGGAACCCTTCCCATTCGCTGCCGATCCGGGCGAACACGCCCTCGAGCACCGCCTGGGGTCCCTGGTAGGTGCCCGCGTAGGTCGAACCCTGCATCTCGGTCCACCGCACGCTGGGCGACAGGAGGGAGAGGGCGCGGCTGATGTCACCGCCGCCGGTGGCCTCGTAGAATTCCCTGACGACGTCGATGCCGCTTCTCATTCGCCTACCTCGTATCACTGCGGAAGTCTTCAGCCATGGCATCGATCAGTCCACGCTGGAAGCGCTGGAATTCTTCGCCTGGCTGCTGGGCACGGAACAGGTCGAGAAAGGGGTCCTCGACTCCCATGGATCGTTCCGCCAGCGCTTCGACGATGGCGTGCCCGCAGAAGGGCACCGCGGCTTCGGCATAGCCGCCCTCGTGGGCCGCGACCAGCCGGCCATCACAATGCGTCGCCGCCGACTGCATCAGCGCCTGCGTCATCCAGCGATAGGACTCGCTGTGCAGTTGCATGCGCGCGAGTGGGTCGACCGCATTGGCGTCGAGCCCGCTGGCCACCACGATCAACTGCGGGCGATAGCGGTCCAGGACCGGCAGTACGATGCGTTCGAATGCATACCGGTAGGCGTCGTCTCCGCCCCCGGGCTGCAGCGGAATGTTGTAGTTGTATCCTGTTCCGCGGCCGGAGCCTCGATCCGCGAGGCCGCCATATCCGGGTGGAAAGCAGCGGTCCTGGTGCAGTGAAATCGTCAGCACGTCGGGGCGCTCGTAGTAGATCGCCTGGGTCCCGTTGCCGTGGTGCACGTCCCAGTCGATGACCGCCACCCGCTCGAGGCCATGCCGCGCAATCGCGGCCTCGATGGCGATCGGGATGTTGGCCAGCAGGCAGAAGCCCATCGGCAGGTCCGGCAGGCAGTGGTGCCCCGGCGGGCGCGACATCGCGTAGGCATTGCGGTGCGAGCCGGTCAATACCGATTCGATGGCGGCCGCCACGAGGCCAGCGGAGAGGCGGGCGATCTCGTAGCTGCCGCGACCGAAAGGTGCGAGCTGCCCCAGATCGCCGCCGCCGGCCTCACTGACTTGCCTGAACTGCCGGAGATACCCGGCCGGGTGGACCCGTCGAAGCTCCTCCTCGCTGGCGGCAGCGGCGCTGCGTACATCGACCTGGGAGGAGAGACCCGAGACGTCCATGAGCGTCTTGATACGACGCTTGGTTTCCGGCGACTCGGCGTGACCGGCGCCCGCCGGTGGCTGGACCCAACCCCCCACGGGTACGACCAGTGCGTGCAGCCCCGTGGAGTGCCACAGGCAACGTTCGTCGAAGTAAAATGCCGTCGTTGCGCTCATTCCGTCAACACCTCGACGGCGATCATAGGCAACGCCCGGCAAGGCTGGGGCGGCCTTCAGCCACTGGCCGGGAACGAAAAAGCCACTGCCGCCGAACGGGCTGATGTCGGCACACCCGGAAACGCGGGGGAAGCCGGCGCGTGCGAAGCCGGTGGAACTCCGGTACACTGCGACGATGATTTGATGCCAAACCATCTGGGGATGCTTAGGTCATGCGGCCGCTGAGTCGGACACGGACACATGGGTAACGGCTTCACATCTTGTTCCACGAGCGGGGTGGCGCCGCACCGCCGCGTCGATTACTGGAACGAACAGGTCTCCGGCGCCATCACCAGCCTGCAAGTCCAGCCTGTCCGCGAGAGCGAGCTGGAAGCGGACCTCACTGCCGCGGAGTTCGCCGGCATCCAGTTTGCCGCCGTGCGTTCGACCCCGACACGCGTCGTGCACACGCCTCAGCGGCAAGCGCAGGAGTCCTGCTATCTCCTGCAGTTGCAGCGTGCCGGGCACTGCGTCAATCGAACCCAGGGCAGCGAGGCGCAGATCGGCCCGGGCGACTTCGTGCTCTGTGACAACTCGGTGCCGTACGAGCTCAACTTCTCGGACCACAACAGTACCCTGGTGCTGCGCATGCCCCAGTGGCTGCTCAAGCGGCATCTCGCCACTCCCGAGGCATTCGTCAACCGCCCGATGTCGGGCGATGCCGGTGCGAGCGCACTGACGTCGCACTTCATCGGCATGTTCTGGGACCAGTGCCGGTCGGGCATCGGGGCATCGGCCGCGGACAAGCTGGCCGAATCCATCTGCGATGTGGTGGCCGCGGCGTTCATCGACTCCGATCACAAGGTCCTCGATTGCTCGACCGTCCAGACGAACTGGCGGCTTCGGATCTGCCGCTACATCGATCGCCACCTCGGTGATCCTGACCTGGGGCCGGTGGGCATCGCCGCGCACTTTCGGGTCTCGCCGCGCTACATCCACAAGCTTTTCGAGCATCAGGACGAGGCCATCTGCCGCTACATCCAGCGCCGCCGCCTGGAGTCCGCCTGCCGGGCGCTGCTGGACTCGACGCAACGCGTGAAGTCCGTGTCGACCATCGCCTACGAATGGGGCTTCAGCAACACGACCCACTTCGCGCGTGTCTTTCGTGAGCGCTACGGTGCCGCGCCCACCGAATTGCGCCGGCGGCGAACGGCACTGGCGGGCTAGCACCTTGCCGCGCTTCGACCGCAACCTGAACACGGGGGAGGATCCTGCGACGGGCACGCGGATGCAGGCGGCGCGGCAGGTGGTCTACCACTCGGCTCGCTATCCCTCGCACCTGCTGTTGCCCGTCATCCCGCGCGCCAAGGACGCTCGAGACGGAGGCTGAGCGTCAAAAGTCGCTATCATCTGTCGCTTCCCCCGGGGCGCGAGGTGAATGGCATGACGGCACGAAATCTCGAGGAAATCCTGGCAAGCGCGGGCAACACGGTGGCGCTGCTGCGCAATTCGCAGCTCGGCGCCTACGTCTATCCGGTGGTCTCGCCCGAGTTCAGCAACTGGCGCAGCGAGCAGTGGGCCTGGCAGCACAGCGCAGTGCTGTTCGATCAGACCCACCACATGGTGAACCTGTACCTTCGTGGCAAGGATGCGCTCAGGCTCCTGTCCGAAACGGCCATCAACTCGATGACCCGCTTCGAAGTGAACAAGGCCAAGCAGTATGTTCCGACGACGCCGTATGGCCACGTCATCGGCGATGGCATCATCTTCCATCTCGCGCCCGGGGAATTCGTGTACGTGGGCCGTGCACCGGCCTCCAACTGGCTGCGCTTCCACGCGGCCACCGGCGGCTACGACGTCGAGGTGCAACTGGACGACCGTTCGCCGATGCGCCCCATGGGCAAGCCGGTGAGCCGCTCGGTGTGGCGATTCCAGATCCAGGGTCCCAAGGCCTGGGCGGTGATCGAAAAGCTCCATGGGGCGCCGCTCGAGCAGCTCAAGTTCTTCACCCTGTCCACCATGAAGATCGCCGGCAGGTCGGTGCGCACGCTGCGTCACGGCATGTCCGGCGCGCCCGGCCTCGAACTCTGGGGTCCCTACGCGGAACAGGACGAGATCCGCGCCGCCATCCTCGAGGCGGGCAGGGAGTTCGGCCTCGTGCCCTGTGGCAGCCGCGCTACCCGTCGAACACGCTGGAATCGGGCTGGATTCCTTCTCCGCTTCCCGGCATCTACACGGGTGAGAAGCTCGAGGCCTACCGGCAATGGCTGGGTGCCGACAGCTACGAGGCCACGGGCTCGATCGGCGGAAGCTTCGTCTCCGAGCGCATCGAGGATTACTACGTCAATCCGTGGGAGCTGGGCTACGGCTCCTTCGTGAAGTTCGACCACGAGTTCCACGGCCGCGAGGCGCTGCAGAAGATCGACCCGGCGACGCAGCGCCGGAAGGTGACCCTGGCCTGGAACCCCGAGGACATGGCGAGGATCATGGCCTCGCTGTTCAACCCGGACGGCGAACAGTACAAGTTCTTCGACGTGCCGCTGGCCAATTATGCCTCCTCGAACTATGACCGGGTCATCGACGCCGGCGGCCGCACGGTCGGTGTGTCGATGTTCACCGGCTACAGCTACAACGAGAAGCAGGCCCTGTCGCTGGCCACGCTCGACCCGTCGATACCGGTGGGCACTGAACTGCGGGTGGTGTGGGGCGAGGAGGGCGGCGGCACGAGGAAGACCACCGTCGAGCCGCACCGGCAGATCGAGGTTCGTGCGGTCGTGAGTCCGGTGCCGTACAGCCGCGTGGCGCGTGAGACCTACAAGCCGGGCTGGCGCACCCAGGGCGCGGCCTGAAGGGCCCTTCAGTCGCCGAAGAAGTTGAGCTCCAGGAGCACCCCGTTCGGGTCCTGGGTGAAGATCTGCCGCAAGCCGATGGCCGTCACGGTGTTGAGCTGGTACGCGAAACGACGGGACTTCAGCCGGCCGATCGTCTCATCGTAACCCGAGCAGTTGAACGCCACGTGGTGCAGGGCGCCGGTGGGGCCGGGCGTGACATCGCGCTCGTAGTTCCGCGGGCAGTCCCGGCTGTTGATGTGCACGATCGCGCGCCCCGCGTGATCGTGCATCCATTGCGCGTTCGCGACGGTCAGGGGCGGCGGCGCGTTGCGCCGCTCCAGGCCGAAGACTTCCGCGTAGTAGCGCGAGGATCCTTCGAGGTCGTCGGTGATGATGTTGATGTGATCGAGCGCATTGACCTGCATGATGGGCACCTGAGCCGGGCTGTCAGCCGATGGCGAGTTCCTGCATGGCGCGCAGCTTGAGCAGGTGCTTCTGCACCTTGCCCGAGGCGGTGCGCGGCACGTGGTCGGTGAGCACGATGCTCGTGGGCACCTTGAACTTCGCGAGCCGCTGCGTGCAATGCGCGAGAACCGTTTCCGCGCTCAGCATGCGACCGGCGACCGGGATCACATAGGCGCGACCGACCTCACCCCAGCGTTCATCCGGCACGCCCACCACCGCGCATTCGGCAACGTCGGTGAGTTCGGCGATGGCGGCCTCGACTTCGGCGGGAAAGACGTTCTCCCCGCCCGAGATGTACATGTCCTTGCGGCGGTCGACGATGTACCAGAAGCCGTCCTCGTCCACCCGCGCGGCGTCGCCGGTGATGAACCAGCCGTCACGGAAGGCGCGGGCCGTGGTATCCGGCTGGTTCCAGTATCCGCTCGTGATGGAAGGGCCGCGCATCCACAGCTCGCCCACCTCTCCGGCCGGCACATCGTTGCCCTCCGCATCGACCACGCGAGCTTCGAGCAGCATGAAGGGCAGGCCGCAGCTGCCGGCCTTGCGGCGCAGGACCTCGAGGTCGAATGGCGGCATGCCGAAGTTCGAGCCGCTTTCCGACATGCCGAAGCCTTCGGCGATGCGAATGCCCTCGTCCACGAAGCGCTGCGTCAGTGCCTTGGGGTTCGGCGCGCCGCCGATCGCCCAGCTCACCAGCTTGCGCAAGCTTGTCGGCCGGAAGCCGGGTTCGTTCCAGAGCCGCGCGGCCATCTGCGGGACGGAGAAATAATGGGTAACGCCCAGTGCGGGGTCTGTCAGCCGTTCGAGCGTGCGCCGCGGGTCGAAGCCCTGCGACACCAGCACGCAGCCGCCGGCGAGAAGGGGAACGCGCGCCGCGGTGAACAGCCCCGCCGTGTGGAACAGCGGCATGTCGCACAGGAACACGCTGTGCGCGGTGACATCGTTGCCGAGGATGAAGTTCGTGCAACCCCAGAAGCTGTTCGACTCCGACAGCATCACGCCCTTGGGGCGCCCGCTCGTGCCCGAGGTGTACAGGATGGTCGTCACGGCATCGAAGGGCCGGCGCGCTGCGCGCGAGGGCCTTGCCGCGTCGATGCCGAGCCGGGTCAGTTGCGTGATGGGCATTGCGCGCCGCGCGGCCGAAGGTGGTGCGAAGTCCGCTTCGTGAAACACGATCTCCGGCTTCGCATCGGCGGCGAGCGCCTCGATTTCCGGCGGCGCCAGCCGCCAGTTGAAGGGCGTGAAC
Organism: Steroidobacteraceae bacterium; assembly: GCA_046347195.1. Taxonomy (GTDB): domain Bacteria; phylum Pseudomonadota; class Gammaproteobacteria; order Steroidobacterales; family Steroidobacteraceae; genus TMP-86. The sequence goes on along the minus strand of JAXMGQ010000012.1, from coordinate 26,759 downwards.
AGCGTGCCGGCGCGCACGCCGGCGAGCTGCAGGATGAGCATCTCGGCACGGTTGCGCGACAGCGTCGCGAGGCGCACGCCGCTCGCCGGCCCGAAGGTATCCACGATCCACGCGGCCAGCCGGTCGATCGTGGCGTCGAGCTGGGCGTAGGTCCAGCGCCGTCCGGACTCGAGATCCACCATCGCGGGCGCCGCGGACCGGCTGGCCGCATGGGTGGCGACCGGATCGAAGAGGATCATCGGCAGGGCCCGTATCGTGTCAGGGAGTTCAGCGTGAACCGCTCGCCTTGTCGTACTCGCCCAGGCCCGGCTTGTAGCTCTTGTCATCCAGGAACTGCTTCATGCCCACGTGCCGCCCATCGCTCTTGTCGTGCCAGTTGAGAGCCTCCTGCGCACGGATCAGGTAGTCCTCGGCATTGTCATAGGTCATCTCGCGCGCGCGGCGCACCGCATCCTTGGTGGCCTTGAGCGTTTCCCAGTTCTTCTTCAGGAGCTTGCCGGCCACTTCCTCGACGCGCGCGCGAAGCTGCGCGGCGGGCACCGACTCGTTCACGAGGCCCGCGGCCTCGGCTTCCTTGCCACCGAGGTTCTCGCCCAGCAAGGCGTGGTACATGGCCTTGCGCATGGGCATGAGGTCGCAGACCACCTTGGTGGCCCCGCCCCCGGGGAGGATGCCCCAGTTGATCTCCGACAGCCCGAACTGCGCCTCATCGGCGCAGATGGCGAGATCGCAGGCGAACAGCGGACCGTAGCCGCCGCCGAAGCACCAGCCGTTGACCATGGCGATGGTCACCTTCTGGTACCAGCGCAGCCTTTCCCACCACGTGTAGGCTTCACGCTGCGACCGGCGCACGCCCGCGAGGCCCTGGGCCTCGGTCTCCCGGAAATATTCCTTGAGGTCCATGCCGGCCGACCAGGCCGAGCCCTCGCCGGTGAGCACCAGCACGCCCACATCGTCGCGGAACTCGAGCTCCGTGAGCACGCGCAACATCTGCCGGTTGAGCTTCGGGCTCATGCAGTTGCGCTTCTCGGGGCGGTTGAATCGGACCCACGCGATGCCGCCCTCGACGCTGTACGCGACCGTTTCGGCTTCGGCTCTTTCGCTCATGGAAAACTCTCCGGTGGATGGTTCGTTCAGATGGGGAAGTGGCCAGGTTGGGTTTCCACCGTGATCCAGCGCAGCTCGGTGAAGCTGTCGATGCCGGCCCGGCCGCCGAACCGGCCGTAGCCGGAGGCGCCCACACCGCCGAAGGGCATCTGCGCCTCATCGTGCACCGTGGGGCCGTTGACGTGGCAGATGCCGGAGCGGATGCGGCGCGCCACGCCGAGGCCACGGGCCACATCGCGCGTGAACACGGAAGCCGACAGGCCGTACTGCGTGTCGTTGGCGAGCCGGATCGCATCATCCTCGTCACGGGCACGCAGGATGCCCACGACCGGACCGAAGCTCTCGTCGCGGTAGAGGTTCATGCTGGCGGTGACACCATCGACGACGGTAGCGGGCATGAGCACCGAATCCGCCGTGCCGCCGGCGAGGATCCTCGCGCCCTTGCCGCGCGCATCTTCGATGAGGGCGTTCACGTGATCGACGGTCTTGCGGTCGACCACGGCGCCCAGCGGGGTCTTGCCTTCGCGCGGGTCGCCCGCCGCCATGGACTTCGCCTTGGCGGCGAAGCGCTTCGCAAATTCCTCCGCCACCGCCTCGACCACGATGATGCGTTCGGTGGACATGCAGATCTGCCCCTGGTTCATGAACGCGCCGAACGCGGCGGCCTTCACCGCCTCATCGAGATCGGCATCCGCGAGCACGACCAGCGGGGCCTTGCCGCCGAGTTCCAGCAGGCAGGGCTTCAGGTGCTCTGCCGCACGTTTCGCGATGATGCGACCCACGGCGGTGGAGCCGGTGAAGTTGATGCGCTTCACCTCCGGTGCGTCGATGAGCGCGCCCACGACGGCGGCGGCATCCTGCGGTGCGTTCGTGACCACGTTGACCACGCCTTCGGGGAAGCCGGCTTGCGCGAAGGCCTCGATGATGAGTTCGTGCGTTCGCGGGCAGGTCTCGGAGGCCTTGAGGATCACCGCATTGCCGCAGGCCAGCGGCACGGCGATGGCGCGCACGCCCAGGATGATGGGGGCATTCCACGGCGCGATGCCGAGGATCACGCCCACCGGCTCCTTCAAGGCCATGGCGAGGCAACCGGGCTTGTCGGAAGGGATGACCTCGCCCGCGATCTGCGTCGTCAGGGCGGCGGCCTCGCGCACCATGGAGGCCGCGAGTCCGAGGTTGAACATTGCCCAGCCCTTCGTCGCGCCGATCTCGGCCATCATCGCCGCGACGAAGGCCTCCGCTCGCGCCTCGAGCGCCGCGGCAGCCTTCATCAGCACCGCGCGCCTGGCGTTGGGCCCGGTGGCGGCCCAGGCGGGAAAGGCCTTGGCGGCACGGGCGACGATGGCGGGGATGTCGGCGGGGGTGAGCGCGGCGGCCGAGGAGGCCACCTCGCCGGTCAGCGGATTCCTGCGTTCGAACTTCATGCGTCAACTCCCATGATGCGAGCGTGGCGGGCGCCGCCCGACCCTGGCGCGGCGGCGACTTGATTGTTATGACCAATAACAGTTTAAATCCACACCGGCTTGCTTTACAACCATCGTCACGACCATGCACGACCCGCTGGAACAATTCCCCGGTTATGTCCTGCGACGCGCCTCCAGCGCGACGCTCGCCGAGCTGAACCGGCGGCTCGCGCCGCTTCACTTGCGGCACGCCGACGTGGCCTTTCTCCTGCTGGTGGAGGCGAGTCCCGGCATCACCCAGAGCGCCGCGGGTCGCAGCCTCGAGATCCAGCGGGCCAACATGGTGCCGTTCGTCGCGCGCCTGCAGGCACGCGGACTGCTGGAGCGCCGACCCGTGGATGGCCGTTCCCAGGCGTTGCAGCTCACGCTCAGGGGGCGCAAGCTCGTCGCGAAGGTGCGCAAGGTGGTGGAGAGCTTCGAGGCTTCGCTCCTGGCGCGGGTGCCGGCGAAGCTGCGGCCCATGGTGCTGCCGGTGTTGATGGCGCTGTGGAAGACGCCAGCCTGAGAGGCTCGTGCGCGCCGGGTGGAACGCCGCCTCGACCCCGCCAACGCCGCGGGCACGTTTGACAGGAAGCATCGGGATTTTCGCTGGAGGGATCCTCGGATGAGGCTGCTGATCCGTCTTTTCATCGCGTCGGTCTTGCTGCCGTTGTCGTCATTCGCTGCCGTGTCGGTGCCCCGGGACATCGATGGCTGGCAGGGGTGGGTGCTGGATGGCCAGGAGTTTCGCCGCTGCCCCTGTTCCTGAATGCGGATCCCGGTGATGCGCAGGCACGCATCTGCGCCTGGCCGGGCCGGCTCAGCCTGGAACTGGATGGCGCCGGCGGCCGCTTCGCACAGAGCTGGAGGGTATTCAACGACGCGTGGGTCGCATTGCCGGGCAGCACCGAGTACTGGCCGCGCAACGTCACCGTCAATGGCAAGGCCGGGGCGGTCGTGTCACACGAAGGCGTCCCACACCTGCGCCTGGCGCCGGGACGCTACGACATCCGTGGCATTGCCTGGGAGAAACGTCCCGAGTCGCTCCCCATCCCGGCGCAGTCGGGCCTCGTGTCCTTGCAACTGGAAGGCCGCGCGGTATCCCAGGCCGAGCGTCCCGGTGGCGCCGTCTGGCTGGGCAAACCCCGCGTCGGGCAGCAAGCCCAGGGCATCGAGGTGCAGGTCTACCGGCTGCTGGCCGACGAACTGCCCGCCATCCTCACGACGCACCTGCGGCTGCAGGTGGCGGGCGATGCGCGGGAGGAACTCCGACGTCCACGGTCCTGCCGGCGGGGTTCACGCCGATGTCGATCAGCAGTGCGCTGCCGGCCCGCCTCGACCCGGACGGCCGGTTGCGCGTGCAGGTGCGCGCGGGAAGCTGGGACATCCGGCTCACGGCCCGTGGCAGCGACAGTGCCTCCGGCATCACCTTGCCCGCGGCCCGGGGTATCTGGGCGCGGCAGGAGATCTGGGCGTTCGCCGCCAATGATCGCCTGCGCGTGGCGGCCGTGGAGGGTGCGGAGAGCATCGACCCCGCCCAGGCGAACGTCCCGCCCGAATGGCGCGGCTTCCCGAATTTCCGCCTCCTGCCCGGCGGCAGCCTGCGCGTGGTGGAGCGCAGTCGCGGCCTGTCGGCCCAGGACGGCAACCGGCTCACCCTGCACCGCCAGCTCTACCTGGATTTCGATCATGGCGGCTACACGATCGCCGATGAGATCAATGGGCAGCTTCGGGCGAACTGGCGGCTCGACATGGTCAAGCCCTATCGCCTCGCCAGCGCGACGCGAAACGGCGAGAGCCTGCTGGTGACCGAAGGGGCGGACGCCGCCACGAGCGGGGTGGAATTGCGCAGCCCGCAACTGACGCTGTCGACGTTGGGCCGACTGGAGTCGAGTGGGGGACGCGTCTCGCCACGGGCTGGGTGCAGCGCTTCGACAATGTCTCGGGAGTCCTGGTCATGCCGCCGGGGCATCGGCTGCTGGCCGCGCTGGGCGCGGACTCCGCGCCACAGGCCTGGGTCGAGCAATGGCGGCTGCTGGACCTGTTTCTCCTGCTGATCACGGCGGCCATCGCCCTGCGCCTGTTCGGTGCCGGCTTCGCCGCCGTGACCCTGCTGGCCGTGGCGCTGGTGCATCATGAGAACGCCTCGCTCGTGTGGCTGTTGCTGGCGGTGCTGGTCTCGCTGGCGATCCTGCGCGTGGCACCCGAGGGCAAGCCGCGCGTCCTCGCGTCCTGGGCGCGGACTGCGCTGCTGGCGCTGTTGCTGGTGGTATTGGTGCCTTTCGCCATCTCTCAGGTCCGCTATGCGCTCTACCCGCAATTGGCGGACCGCGGCGAGGTTTATCCCGCGAGCCTCGTACCCATGGCGGCTCCCAGGGCCGCCGGTGCACCGCGCGCGGAGGAAATCGTCGTGACGGCAACGCGGCGGGACAGCGCGCCGCCCCCCGTCCAGGAGAGCGAGCCGTCACCGGTTGAGCTGGACGAGATGGAGACGCAGGGCGCGGCGGACGCATCTGCACTACAGATCGAGGCGGCGCCGGCAAGCGCGGCCAAGGTCGAGAATCCCTATGGCATGTCCCTCTCGTCAGAGCGCTCGTACCAGGGCTATGCCCCCGGAACGCTGGTGCAGGCCGGCCCGGGACGACCGCGATGGAACTTCGTCTCCTACGAGTATTCCTGGGCCGGGCCGGTGGAGGCAGCGCAGAGCGTCCGGTTCGTCATCCTGCCGACCCTCGCGATGTCGGCATGGCGGGTGCTCGGAGTTGCCTTGCTGGCTCTCGTGTTCGTCGTGCTGGCGAGAAGCGGGGATGACCTGCGGGCGCAGTGGCGCCGGCTCCTGGCGATGCGGGGTATAACCGCGACGATCCTCGTGCTGCTGTCGCTGCTCGGAGCTGGAACAGGATCGGTGCGCGCCGCCGCGACGCCCGATGCGCAAGCGCTGAACGAATTGCGGAACCGGCTCACGCGCCCGCCCGAATGCCTGCCGAGTTGTCCCGAGGTCCTTCGGCCTCGCGTCGCTGGAGCCGGGCAACCTCGAGGCTCAACTCGAGGTGTCGGCGCTCACGGACGTGGCGGTGGCGCTGCCTTCGGCGGCGAACCGCTTCGAGCCCCGACTCGGTGAGCGTCGACGGCACGGCGGTGGCCGGAGTCTATCGTGACAGTTCCCAGCAATACTGGATCGCGCTCCAGCCGGGTGTGCACCAGGTCAGGGTGGCTGGCCACCTGCCGCCGCAGACTCGATCCAGCTCCTCTTTCCGCAGGTGCCGCGTGCCATTTCAGTCGCCGGCACCGGCTGGGATGTCACGGGAGTGAATGCGGCCGATTGCTCGCCAACACGCTGGAGCTGGTGCGGCGCAAGGCCGTCGCCACGAACGAGCCGTCGGAGACCTCCGCCCAGTTCCCGCCCTTCGTGCGCGTGCATCGACAACTGACGCTCGATCTGGACTGGTCGGTGTCCACCACCATCGAGCGGCTTGCACCCGCAAAGCGGATTCTCCTGAAGGTGCCCTTGCTCGGCGGGGAGTCGGTGCTGACCGCCGGCGTGGAGGCTCGCGATGGCAACGTGCTGGTGGGCTTCGACAGCAACGCCGCCGGCGTGAGGTGGCAATCGGCATCAGCCGGTCCGACACGCTCATCCTGGCGGCGCCGAAGGAGGCGGCCTGGATCGAGGTGTGGAGCTTCAAGGTGAGTCCGACGTGGCGAACCCGCTTTGACGGGCCGCCCGCCGTGCTGCCGGAGAGGATCGCCGGTGACTGGACGTATGAGTACCATCCGCGCCCGGGTGAGACGCTGAAGGTGAGCGTGACGCGGCCCACCGCAGTGAAGGGCGCGACACTCGCGATCGACCAGGCGACGCTCAGCGCCGCGGTGGGCAAGCGGGCGAGCGAAACGGATCTCACGCTGTCGTATCGCAGCACCCAGGGTGGGCGTCACCTCATCGCGCTTCCCGCCGATGCACAGGTCAGTGATGTCAGGATGGACGACTCGGTCATTTCGGTGCGGCCGGAGAAGGGCGAACTGCCTTTGGCCGTCCTGCCGGGTTCGCACCGCATCCACATCCACTGGCAGCGCACTGCGGGCGTCGGCTTGCTGACGCGCCTGCCGGGCGTGGATCTCAGGACCGCCGGCAGCAACCTGAATTCGGTGCTGCGATCGCCCTCGGACCGCTGGATCCTGATGGCCGGCGGGTCGGGCGTGGGTCCGGCGATCCTGTACTGGGGCGAGCTGCTGGTGTTCATCGTGCTCGCCGTGCTGCTGTCGCGAAGCGTCCACTCCTCGCTGCGCATGCATGAATGGCTGTTGCTGGGCCTGGGCTTGAGCACCTTCTCCTGGGCGGTGCTGCTGCTGTTCACGGTCTGGCAGTTCGCGCTGCGCTGGCGCGAGGGCGTCGACGCCGCGGCGTGGAGCGTGCGCCGGTACAATGCGCTGCAGGTCGTCATGATCGCCTTGTCGGTGATCACCGTCGTGTCACTGGTCTCAGCGATTCCCAATGGACTGCTTGCCGTGCCCGACATGCGCATCGCCGGCTGGGGGCAGACCTCACCGCGCTGACCTGGTTCAACGACATGTCTTCTGGTCCGGTGCCTGCGCCCTGGGTGCTGTCGGTTTCGCTGTGGTGGTACAAGCTCGCCATGCTGCTGTGGGCGCTGTGGCTCGCTTTCGCGCTGGTGCGATGGCTGCCGGCGGCGTGGCGCGCCTTGGGTGCGGGTGGATGGTGGCGCAAGGAGGCGGAGCCGGTCATCGTTCCGGCCGCGACCGAGTGAGACCGTGACGGGTGTTGCCTCAAGGTCCCGTTGAGGCTGCGGCGCTACGCGGCGTTGCCGCGCCTGCCGGCCGTCTTCAGCGCCTGGAATCGGCCAGTGGCCGTGAAGTCCTCGAACTCCGCCTGCGCGGTCCAGTGGGCGCTGCGGTTGGCGACGAACACCGAGTCGGCGAGGGTGTCGAGCGAGGTGGGTCGGGCGAACAGGAAGCCCTGTCCTGCCACGCAGCCGAGGCCCAGCAGGGCCGCCACCTGAGGCTCGAACTCGATGCCCTCGGCCACCGTGTCGAGACCCAGCGTCTCGCTGAGGGTGATCACCGCGCGCGCCAGCTCCGATCCGTTGTCCGAGTTGGTCAGCCGGTTCACGAAGGATCGGTCGATCTTCAGGATGTCGATCGGGAAGCGATGCAGGTACGACAGGGAGGAATAGCCGGTACCGAAGTCGTCGATGGCGAGGCGCACGCCCAGCGCCTTCAGCCGGCTGAGCTTCTCGAAGTTGGCGTCCGAGTTGTACATGATCGTGCTTTCGGTGAGCTCGATGACGAGGTTGCCGGCTTCGAGGCCGGAGACAGCGAGGGCATCGGCCACGTCCTGCGCCAGGTCGCCGTGCTGGAGGTGCTGGGCGGAGATGTTGACCGCCACTCGCAGGCCGGCGCCGCCGGGGATGGACTGGCGCCACTGGTACAGGTCGGAGCAGGCCCGTGACAGGATCCAGCGGCTCAGCGCGATGATCTGCCCGGACTCCTCGGCCACCGGGATGAACTGGCCGGGCATCATGACGCCCGCATCCGGATGACGCCAGCGCACCAGCGCTTCCACGCCGAGCAGGCAGCGCGTGCCAAGATCGATGATGGGCTGGTATTCGAGGAAGAATTCCTGCTTCGCGAGGGCCCCGGCCATGTCCGCCTCCAGGCGGAATCGCCGATGCAGCTTTTCCTGCATTTCGGGCTGGAACATCACGTAGCGCTTCTTGCCGGCGGACTTCGCGTGGTACATGGCGATGTCGGCATTGCCGAGCAGTTCCTCCGCATCGTTGGCGTAGCGCGAGGAAGCCACGCCGAGGCTGGCCGCGACCTTCACGCACGTGTCGCCGAGCGAGAACGGTTCATCCAGCGTCGAGATCAGGGCCCCCGCCAGCGCCTCCACGTCCGCGCGCGTGGCCACGGCCTCGAGCAGGACGGCGAACTCGTCTCCGCCCAGTCGCGACACGGTGTCCGAGCCCCGGGTCGTCTTGACCAGCCGCTGCGCCACTGCCTGCAGCAGGCGGTCTCCGGCATCGTGACCCAGCGAATCGTTGACGTTCTTGAAGTTGTCCAGGTCGAGGAACATCACCGTGACCTCGGTCCTGTCACGCTGCGCGATGGCAACCGCATGCTGCACCCGGTCGCGGAACAGGTTGCGATTGGCCAGCAGGGTGAGCGGATCGTGGAAGGCGAGCTGGCGGAGCCGCTCCTCGAGCATCTTGCGCTCGGTGATGTCGCGGAAATTGAGCGCAAGGCCCTGCACGGCGGAGTCGCCGGTCAGGTTGCTGCCGACGATCTCCAGCACGAAGCGTTCGCGCTCACGTTCGATGCGCAGTTCCACGGGCCCGACCATGCCGTCCCGGCAGGCAGCCACTTCCTCGAGAAAGGTGCGCAACCGCTCGGCGTCCTCGCCGGCCCACAACTCGAGCAGATTGCGTCCGGAGACCTCCCCGGGCTTCAATCCCAGCGTGCGCTCCGAGGCGGGAGAGGCGAACCGCAGTTCGCCGTCGACGCCCACGATCATGATGGCGTCGGAGGCGTTGGCGATGAGCGAGGCGTAGCGGTCCTCGACGCGTTGCGCGGCGATGCGTTCGCGCACCTGCGCGTGCTCGCGCAGGACCATGGCCTGGCGGGCGAGCACCAGCACGGTGAGCGTGAACACGATCATGGTCATGATGAGCACCGGCCCGCTCATGTCATCCCTCGTCAGGAACACCAGCACGAACAGCGAGGTCAGCATCGCGGCATACGGCAGCATCTGCGCCAGCGTGTCCACGCCGGGCGCATCCACGCCGGGCGCATCCACGCCGGGCGCATCCACGCCGGGCGATGTTGCCTCGTTGCGGGAGCGGACCTTGCGAAGCTGTTCGCGTGCGGCGAAGCAGATGGGGGTGTAGCAGACGAGGTACATGACGTCCTGCAGCCCGCCCGACAGGTAGTACCCGCGAATCTTCATCAGCGACCACACGATGTCGCCCATGAACATGATGGCGAATCCGGCGAGCAGCAGGAGCGGCACGCGCCGGGCCCCTGGGCGGCCGCCGCTCGACAGCACCTGGATACCCAGCATCAGCAGCGCGATGCAGTTCATCGCAAGGTAAGCCTGGCTGAGCGTGTTGCGGATGATATCGGCCTGGGTGACCGCCGCGCTGGGGCGGATCACCAGGAACCAGAAGAAGGCGCCGAAGCCGACGATGAGGATGGTCGCATCCATGCTGAGCTGCACCCAGGGCACACGCCCGGCCATGCCCCGGATGAAATACAGGATCGAGGCGAACAGGACGGGAAAGAACGCGACGAAGAACACGTCGGATATCCCCGGGAAAGGTTCCACGCCCTGAATCCACGACGCTATCGTGATGGCACTGCCGACGCCATACAGCGCGATGGCGCCGGTCAGCAACAACCACGCCATTCGGACGGGTCCCCGCGGCTCGTGCCGTGCGACGATGGCGGTGAGGACGGCCGCGATGACGTTGGCCGGCGCATCCGACAGCAGGCCGAAGTAATGGGCAAAGCGTTCACCACCCGCCCCGGTGAGCATCAAGGTGGCGCCGGCCAGGGTGTACAGCACGAGCCCGAGCAACAGCCGGTTGACCCGGGCCATGACCGGCTTCGACACTGGCTTCGGCTGTTCGTTGCGGGAATCCATGATCTCGTGGCTTTACGAGCGCGCGGCCTGGCGGCCGGCTGCGCCGACACCGGCACCTGCCGGGTCATCGGCCGATTCCCAGGGAAAATAGCCCTTCGCGCGCGCCGGGTCGCGGAAAGAGTTCACGTTGTGACGGAGGTCCGGCTTCGAAGCGCAGTGCGGCGTTTCGCTCTTCGCACCGATCAGGGCGTTTGGCTCGATTTTCCGCGGTGCGGTCGAGCCGTGGCTTCCGCGCTATGATGAAAGCGGGGTTGCCGGGCCCGCTTCTTCCCGGCCACTGGAAGGAGCAGGGGATGGGCAAGGACCTGGCGGCACAGGTGCAGTGGCTCATCGACCGCGCGGCCATCAGCGAGCGGCTGCATGCCTTCGCCTCGGCCCTCGATCGGCGTGACTGGACGGCATACGTGGACCTGTACGCGGAGGACGGCCGTCTCGAGTTGCCGCGGCCGGAGGGCGGGACGCTGGTGATGCTCAGGTCCGAGATGCCGGACAAGGTGCCGAAGAGCCTCGGCCGGTACGGCGCCACCCACCACATCAGCTCGAACCACCAGATCACGGTCGAGGGTGATGAGGCCCGGTCACGGTCCTACCTGCAGGCCGTGCACGTGCGGGACAAGCCCACGGATCACTGGATGGCGGGAGGCTGGTACGATTGCCGTTTCCGACGCATCGCCGGGGACTGGAAGTTCACCCAGGTGAAGCTCTCGATGATCTGGCTGGAAGGTGACCCCGGATCCATCGACCCGCGAAAGCCCCCATGCCCCCATCATGCGTCGCATCGTCACCGGCCACGACGACCAGGGCCGCGCCGTCGTCTTTTCGGACGCACCGCCCGAGCGCGTGCAGAAGCTCGGTGAGCACGGGCCGACGTTCTACGAGATCTGGAACACGCGCGAGACGCCGGCGCGCATCGACCGTCGCAGCGGGGAACCCGCTGAAGCCCGGCTCACGCTGCTGCCGCCGCGCAACGGTACGCGCATCCGGATCCTGGACATTCCGCCGGAGGATCCGTCGATGCTGAAGCTCGACCAGACCGCGGCCCGCGGCTACTTCGCGCAGATCGGTGCGCCGGAGGCCTCGACCGCGCCGGGCGCGCCGCACCCGATGATGCACCGGACCGAGTCCATCGACTACGGCATCGTCATCGAGGGGGAGATCACGCTGATCCTGGATGTGGGCGAGGTCATCGCCCGCGCGGGCGATGTGGTGGTCCAGCGTGGCACCAACCATGCCTGGTCGAACCGGTCCGGGCGCAATTGCCGCATTGCCTTCGTGCTGATCGACGGCCGGTTCGATACGGGCCTGTGATCCGGCTCACGAAGACGCTGACCTTGCACCGAGGATCCGCCGGCACATCGCCTGGTGCCGCTCGACCATCTCGAAGGCATCCGCGTTCGAGTACATGTGGCCCTCCCATTCGCTGGAGATGAAGCCGGTGTAACCACCATCGCGGAACAGCGGCAGCAGCGCGCCGTAGTCGATGGCTTCCTCCTCGCCGGCGGCATCGAAACCGAAGAACTTGCCGTGCACGTGCACGACCTCGGGCATGAGCTCGAGCCAGCTCCGGGGGTCCTGCTTGCCGAACATCGGGAACACCAGGCTCAGTTCGTTGAGCTGGATCTCATCGAAGCCTGCCTTGCGGGCGGATTCCTTGTACTGACCCATCCGCGCCATGGCATCGCCGGATCCATGCCAGGCCTCCATGGCGAGATCGATGAGCCTGTCCGGCACGCCCCTGGCGCGAAAGGAGTCGAGCAGGCTCGGCGGGACGGTGCGCGCGGTGGAACTGAAATCGGGGATCCAGCCCAGGAAGGGCGAGCGGACCTGGGCGTACATCTCGCGGAATTTGAGCACGTCGGGATGATTGGCGTGATGCGGTGCGTGGATCTCGAGACCCAGCCGGACGCCGAGTCTCTCCGCCAGCGGCACCAGCCTGCGGATCACCGCGGGACCTGCGCCGTACTGGTAGCGCGCGACGGGGAATCCCAGCTTCGCGGCTGCGTGCAACTGGGGCTCGTGATAGGCGACCAGTTCGTCCTCATCGAGGAGCTGGCCGCGACGGATCTCCTGGTCGGCATTGATGCCCAGCGAGGTCGGCACCAGTCCGAGCTCGGTGACCCGGGACTTGAAGGAATCCGCGAAGGCATCGGACACTTCCGGAAACCCGCGGATGCTCTGGTAGCCCACGATCTCCAGGCCCGGACCGATGCCGCGGTTCGAGACTTCGCGCAGCAGATCCTCGAATCCGTAGCGCCGCGAGAGGAATTCGTTGGTGTAGGCGTAGAGCGTGGAGCCCGGTCGCGGGCCTGGGACCTTCGGCTCGCCGGGTCCGGCGCCCGGCCGTTGCACGCGCAACCGGCGCTGTTCGCGGGTCATGCGCTCGAGCCCGCGGATGTAGGGCGGATACAGCGTCAGCGTCACGTTCACCTCGGCCGTGTCGCCCGCACCGGGCGGTGCCGGAAACCGCAGCAGGGCGGAATCGAGCACGTACCAGACCCGACTCCACTGCTCGCCGAGCGAACGCGCGGGGATGCTCTGCCCGTCGAGCTCGAATTGCACCTGGCCGAGGTCGATGGCCACTCCGTCGATGCGCAGTTCACTCAGTTCCACCGTGGACAGGGGGAGCGAGCGATACCAGGGCAGCCGGATGTCGAGCAGCCATCCACGGTTGGTGGCCTTCAGGCCACCCGCACCGATGACGCGGGCGGTTTCGGTGGGTTGGAGGTTGGACATGGGATTCTCCGAATGACAGCCAAATGTAAAGGGTTACATCCGGACCGGCAACCCCGTCGTTGCGGAACCGTCAGCCCGGCGGCGCGGCGACTCGGAGCCGGGGGAAAAGCCGCAGCGCATTGCCGCGCTCGACGGCGTGCAGTTCCCGCCGGTCGAAGACGCCGCAGTGCTCCAGAGCCCGGACGGTGCCGCCGGGTGAACGGTAGAAGTAATCGCTCCCGAACAGCACCTGGCTGGCCGGGACCACCCCGCGCAGCGCCCGCATCGCCACCGGGTTCGCGCATTGCGCCGTGTCGAAGTGCAGCCGCCGGATGGCCGCCAGCGCACCGCCCGGCGGCTGATGCGGCGCATAGGGCCCGGACTGTCCCTCCGTGACCACGCCGGGCACGAGCTCGGCCGCGCTGCCGCCCAGGAAGCGCTCGATCAGGAAGGGCATGGTGCCGCCGCCGTGGGAGAAGATGAAACGGATGTCCGGGAAGCGTGCGAGCGTGCCGCTGAACACGAGGCTGGCGATGCAGCGCGAGGTGTCCGTGCCATATTCGACCACGGGATCGGGAACATCCTGCACGAGGCCGCGGCAGCAGGCCGCCGTCGTCGGATGCACGAAGACCACCGCGGCACGTCTGTTCAGCTCGGCGAGAAGTGGCGCGAAGCTGGCGTGTCCCAGCCACCGGTCGCCGCTGTTCGTGTAGAGCGCGAGGCCATCGGCATGGAGTTGGTCCAGTGCATGGGCGGCTTCGGCAAGGCTGGCGTCGAGATCCGGCAGGGGAAGTGTTGCCAGCAGGCCGAAGCGCCGTGGATGCGCCGCGACCAGCGCCGCACCGGCCTCGTTGATCTCGCGCGAGAGACGTTGCCGCTCCGCCGTGCTGCCGGCATCGTACGGCGTGAACATCGACAGGAGAGCTGTGTCGATGCCACCGCGGTCCATCTCGGCAAGGTCCGCTTCCAGCGTCCACTGCATCGGCGGCGCGGGACCCCGTCCCGGCGCGGACCAGAACCGGCGGAAGGCGTCGGGGATGAAGTGATGATGCACGTCGATGCAACCTGCGGGTGAACCCGCACCGGCGCGTCGCGTCACGGCCGCCGTGCCCAGCCACAGCAGCGCCTGCAGCGCACGGCGCCGCGAAGGGTCGATGAGGCGCGGGTCGCTCACGGGGTCTGCCTGGCCGTGGTGCGCCAGTCGCCCAGCAGCGCGATCACCGCTGCCGGCACGCAGAACAACCCCGCCCAGCGCATCACCCCGCCGATGCCACCGGCCGGCGCGCTCAACAAGGCCACCGTCGAGGTGCTGAGGAACTGGCCGAGGAAGAACGTCGAGATCCACAGTCCCATGCCGCGGGCGCGAACCTCGAACTGCAGCTTGCCCTGGCACCAGGTGGTGAGCAGCGGGAAGGTGATGCCGCAGGCGAACTGCGCGAGGCAGGCGCCGATGACCACGGTGAGGAGCGTCGATGCGGAGCCGAGCGTGTACAGTCCCGCGGCGAACAGCGCGTAGGCCAGGGTGAGGAACTGGCCGAAGCGCCAGCGCTTGTTGCGGCCGAACAGCCAGGCGCCCAGCGGCAGGGCGAAACCGGTGCCGGCGCTGACGATGCCGATCAGGTCGGGGCGTCCGAGCCCGATCGCATTCATCACGACGCCCGTCTGCAGCGGCTGCAGGAAGAACACCACGGCGCTGATCAGCGTGAGCGCGCAGACGAAGGCCATCGTGCGCCAGGGAAACGGAACGGGCTCGCCCGGGGCCGCGGCGAGCAGGTCCTCGGCCTGCGGCTCGGGCTCCCAGGTCAGCACCCAGGCCGCGAGGAAGATGGGCAGGGACAACAGGTACAGGAGGAACGGTCCCCGCCAACTCATGGCACCGAGGATGCCGCCCGCCACGATCAGCACCGTGGCCAGCAGCGAGCCCACCGCATTCTGGTAGGAGAGCCACTTGCGGCGCGTCTCGCCATGGAAGTAGTCGCCCATCAGGGTGTTGACGGTGGTGTAGATGATGGCCTCGGCGATGCCCAGCAGCACCCGGCTCGCGAGGATGGCGGGTAGCGAGTCGAGCAGGAGCGGGGCGCTGCCCACCACCGTGTAGGCAGCGAGGGCGGCCAGGAACAGCGTGCGGCGTCCCACCCGGTCGGCGATACCCCCGACGACGGGAGAAAGCAAGGCGATGCACACCGATGGCGCCGTGATGATGGTGGGCACCCAGAATCCTGCCTGGGGGAAGTCGCGGAACTGCGCGAAGAGCTGCGGCAGGATCGGCACCAGCGACACGATGCCCATGGTGGGCAGCACATTGGCGAGGATCAGCACCAGGGCCTGCGAGGTTCCGGCCTGGCGCCGCTCCCCCGGCGGCTGTTTGAGGGTGCTCGCGTTCATCGTTGTCGTTCGCAGTGTAAACGATTCCGAACGCGGCGCTACCCATGTACCGCCGTGACTCCCATCCTCGTCACGGTGATGGGCAAGACCATCGACGGGCTGGCAAGGCCGGCGGCCTGGCGCTATAGTCGCGTCTGTAATCCATTACACGACCGATACGGCCATCGGCCAGCGGGGGGTTCACATGCGTCGCAGGGAATTCGTCAAGGGTGCGGCCACCGCACTGGGAGTCGCCGCCGCCCGGGCCCCGTGGGCCGCCACCCGCGGTCCTGTCCGCTCGCTGGGGCTCCAGCTCTTCACCGTCATGTCGCCGCTCGAGCAGGACTTCGAGGGCACCTTGCGCCAGGTGGCGGCCATCGGTTATCGCGAAGTGGAGACCATCGGCGCCTTCGGCCGTGATCCGCACCTCGTGCGCAAGCTGCTCGACCGGTACGGCCTGAAGTCTCCCTCCCAGCACCTCGTGCCCGGGGACCTGTACCGGGTATTCAGCGATTACGTGCATCACAGGATCGAGGGGCCGAAGATCCAGAAGCTGTGGCAGGAGACGGCCACCGTGGATCGCATCGGCGCCACGGTGGAGGAGGGCATCGCCCGCGCGAAGATCCTCGGGCAGCGCTACATCGTGCTGCAGATCGTCTGGCCCGAGCAGGTCGCCACGCGGCAGCTCGTCGATGAGTTCTGCAAGGGGCTGAATCTCGGCGGCGAGTTGTGCGCGAAGGCCGGGCTCGTCTTCTGCTTCCACAATCACAGCGTGGAACTGGAGCCGGTGAACGGCTACGTCCCCTACGACCTGTTCCTGGCGCAGACCGACCCCGCGACGGTGAAGCTCGAGATGGACGTGTACTGGATGGTCCACGGCAAGGCGGATCCGCTAGATTATCTCGCGCGCCATCCGGGCCGTTACCGGCAGTTCCACCTCAAGGACAGCACGGCTGCGGGTGATTTCACCACCGTGGGCCAGGGGATCCTCGACTTCCCGAAGCTCATCGAGGCGGGCCGCAAGGCCGGCGTCGAGCACTTCTACGTGGAGTACGATCGCTCGACGGATCCCATGAAGGAATCCCGCGAAGCCTTCGAGTATCTGAAGAAGCTGTTCTGACGGGAGCCCGCCGCAGGCACCGGGTCGGGCGAAACCCCGGGAAAATGCCGTTTACATCCGCACCGGGTATACTGCCGTGGACGCTCCCATCCTGTCGCAGAGATCCATGACCACCATCCACGACGTCGCCGCCCGCGCCGACGTGTCCACCGCCACGGTGTCGCGTGTCCTCAGCAACCCGGAGGTCGTCTCGACCGGGACGCGACGCCGCGTGCTCAAGGCCATCGCGGAGCTCAACTATTCGCCCAATGCGGCCGCCAAGAGCCTGCGGACCTTCACCACCAAGAAGCTGCTGGTGACGGTGCCGGACATCTCCAATCCGTTCTTTTCACTGATCATCCGCGGCATCGAGGAAGCGGCAGGACGAGACGGCTACTCGGTGGTGCTCGGCGATGCCCGCCACGAGCCGGCACTCGAGGAGCGCTACGGCCAGATGCTGCTCCGGCGCGAGGTCGATGGACTGATCTTCCTCGGCCACAGCCTGTCGCGCTCGAGCCGCGAGTTCATGAAGCAGCACCGGGGGCGTGCGCCCATCGTGAACGGCTGCGAGTACACGCCGGGACTCGGCGTGCCCAGTGCGCATGTCGACAACACCGCGGCCGCCTCGGAGGCGATGGAACACCTGTTCGGACTGGGCCATCGGCATGTCGGCATCATCACGGGTCCGCTGGCGAGCCCGCTGAGCCGCGACCGGCTGCGCGGCGCGATGAACAGCGCACGCAAGCATGGTGCGAGCCGCCAGGCCGTGGTGGTCAACGGGGACTTCTCCATCGAATCCGGCATCGCGGGCGCCGCCCGGCTGCTGGCGCAGGATCCGCAGCCGACGGCGATCTTCTGCTTCAATGACGAGATGGCCATCGGCGTGCTGGATTACGCACGCCGGACGGGACTGACCGTGCCCTCCGATCTGTCGGTCGTCGGGTTCGATGACATCCGGTTCGCGCGTTACCTGAGCCCCGCGCTGACCACCATCAGCCAGCCGATGCTGGATATCGGGCGCGAGACGGTCAGGCTCTTGCTGGGCATCCTGCAGGGCAAGCTCGCCAAGCCGGTGAGCGTCACGCTTCCCCACAAGCTGGAGATACGCGCCAGCACCGCCGCGCCGCGGCGGCGTTCGTCGAAATCCTGAAGTCCACGCCTGCCAGGCAGGTGCGGATCGGCACGCCCGTCCGCGCTGTAATGCTTTACATCGACGGCGGCTTGTACCATGCTTCGCATCAGCGGCCGCCTGGGGGCTCGTCCTGGCCGCGCGGGGGAAGCATGACTGGCCAATCGACATGAACCGGCGTGACGCATTGCGTTACCTGGCGCTCGCCGCGGGTGGTGCATTCGGTGCGCGGCTGGCGGAGGCGGCCGTGCAGGGTCATCTGCATGGGCATGGAGCGCGGGGTTCCGCTTCCAAGGCCTTTGCCTCGCGGCTCGAGCCCCAGCAGCGCGCCATGCTCGCGACGCTGTCCGAACTCATCATCCCGGAGACCGATACGCCGGGCGCCATTCGCGCCGGCGTCCCGGCGTTCATGGACGAGATCATCAGCACCTGGCTCACGGACGCGGAGCGCAGCGCATTCCTCGGCGGACTCGCGCAGATCGATGCATTCTGCAGGACCCGGTTCGGGCGCGGGTTCATGGACTGCCAGTCCCGGCAGCACACGGCCGCCCTGGCCGACGCAGAGCAAGTGGCAGGATCATTCCACCCGGGACCGATCGACACGGTGAACGATGCCATCGGCGGAGCCACGCCGTTCTTCACCCGGCTGAAGGCGCTCACCGTTCTGGGCTACTACACCTCCGAGATCGGTGCCACCCAGGAACTCTCCTACAACCCCATACCCGCGGCCTACCACGGCGACTATGACTTCCCGTCCGCCGGCCGACAGTGGTCTTCGTAGGCCGACGGACTGCGCATGTCACACACGGATTTCGATGCGATCGTGGTCGGCTCGGGCATCACCGGTGGATGGGCCGCCAAGGAACTGTGCGAGCGGGGACTCAAGGTGCTGGTGCTCGAGCGAGGCCGCATGGTCGAGCATGGCCGGGACTACCCCACCGAACACCTGCCGCCGTGGAAGATCCCCTCGCGCAACCTTGCCGACAGGCCGTTGTACGATTCCGATTATCCCATCCAGCAGCGGGCGCGCGGGTTCGACTTCACCACGCTCCACTTCTGGAACAACGACCGGTTGAATCCCTACCAGCAGGCGCCCGGCAAGCCCTACAACTGGTTCCGGGCCGATGTCGTCGGCGGCAAGTCGCTGATGTGGGGCCGCCACTCCTACCGCTGGAGCGACCTCGACTTCGAGGCGAACCGGCGTGACGGACACGGCTGCGACTGGCCCATCCGGTACCGCGACATCCGCGACTGGTACTCCCACGTGGAGCGATTCATCGGCGTGAGCGGCGAGCCGCTGGGCCTGGATCACCTGCCCGATGGCGAGTTCCAGCCGCCGATGGAACTGAACGTGGTGGAGAAGGCGTTCAAGCGGACGGTGGAGACCACCTATCCGGGGCGGCATGTCACCATCGGTCGCGTGGCGAACCTGACGCGTCCCATCGGGGATCGCGCCGCCTGTCATTACTGCGGACCCTGCCAGCGCGGCTGCAGCGCCGGGGCCTATTTCAGCACGCAGAGTTCGACGCTGCCGGCTGCGCGCCGCACCGGCAACCTCACGTTGCGGCCCGACAGCGTGGTCGAGTCGCTCGAGTACGACGAGAAGTCGGGCCGTGTGGTCGCCGTGCGGGTGGTGGATGCGAACACGCGCGCCCGGCAGCGTTTCACGGCGCGGCTCGTGTTCCTGTGTGCCTCGGCGTATGCGTCCCTGCAGGTCCTGCTCAACAGCACCTCGCGCAGTTTCCCACAGGGCATCGCCAACCGCAGCGGCACGCTGGGCCGTTACGTCATGGATCACGTGCACGGGCAGGGCGCGGTCGCGGTGATGCCCGGCTTCGATGCCAAGTATTACTTCGGCAATCGCCCGAACACGTTCTACCTGCCGCGGTTCCGCAATCTCGGACGCCCCAATCTCGACAGGCAGGAGCCGGGTGTGGATTTCCTGCGCGGATATGGTTACCAGGGAATGGCCTTCCCGATGGAATGGAACACGACCTGGGCCAGCACGCCGGGTTTCGGCGCCGATTTCAAGCGGGCGCTTCGCAAGCCAGGACATTGGCTGATGTTCATGATCGGCTTCGCGGAGTGCCTGCCCTACGAGGACAATCGCGTCGTGCTCGCGCGCGAGACGGACCGCTTCGGGATCCCGCAGCTGCGCTTCGAGCTGACCTATCGCGACAACGAGGCGCGGGCGGGACACGACATGTGGGCACAGGCCGTGGAGATGATGAAGGCGGCGGGCGGCGTGGACGTGCAGCCGCTGGACAAGCCATTCACGCCGGGCACTTCGATCCATGAATTCGGCGGCGCGCGCATGGGTGCGGATCCGCACGCTTCCGTGCTCAATGCCCACAACCAGGCGCACGACGTGCCGAACCTGTTCGTCACCGACGGTGCGTGCATGAGCTCGACGTCCTGCGTGAATCCCTCACTGACCTACATGGCGTTGACGGCGCGCGCCGCGGAATATGCAGCGGCGCAGCTCAAGGCCGGAACCCTGGGCGCGCGCCCGCCCGCCTGAAGCGACTTTCCTGAGGATCCCAACGTGCAAGAACCTTACGTCATCATGAACACCGGCTTCAGGAACCTGCGCGACGGGGAGTCGGCCGCGTCCAGGTCTTCAGGGTCCTCTTCGGGTCCCCCATCGGGCTATCAGATCGACATCCGCGTGCCTTACTACCGCGGCATCTTCCTGTCGTCCGTGCATTCCCTGGAACTCTCCGTGGACGGTCAGGTGATCGCGCCCGAGTCCATGAGCATCGAGGTCTCGGGTCGCACCTTCAGCATGGCGCAGATGTACGAGGCCGACAGCGTGCGCTGGGGCTTCGGAGATCCGGCGCACCTCAGGGTGAAGCGGCCGGGCGGCCTTGCGCCGGGCATCCACGAGGTCAAGGTCTCGATGGTGATCCGCAAGTCCTACCTGCCCGCTTCCGATCCCGAACACCTGTACGAGGATTTTCCCGGACTCTGGAAGGACGGCAAGTATTCCACGTTCATCGAAGGCCCGACGGTGGTCACCCGCCGCATGACCCTGGTGCAGTAGGAGAGTCGCATGACCTTGTCACGAAGAACGTTCCTGGGAGCAGCTGCGGGCGCCATGGCCGCTTCCGTGGTCACGGGCGGCGCCACTGCGGCGCCAAAGCCGGCGGCCGGCCGGCACCACATCCGCCGCGGTGTGGCGATGTACTCCTATCAGGAGGATTACTTCGTTCGGCAGATGAGTGTGGAGGACTGCCTGCGCGAGATGTCGGACATCGGCGCCCGTGGCGTGGAGCTGCTGGCCGAGATGATGGTGCCGGATTTCCCGGATCCGCCTGCCGCGTGGGTGGATCAGTGGCATGGCTGGATCGAGAAATACGGACTCGAGCCCGCCTGCTACACGCAGTTCATCGACTCGCTGCGCACGCGAACGCACGTCCTCGACGTTCAGGAAGGCGTGCAGACCATGCTTCGCGACATCCGCCTGGCGAAGCGCCTGGGCATCCCGCGCATCCGTGCGCTGATCGGCACGCCGGTGGACATCCTCGAGGCGATGGTGCCTCACCTCGAAAAGGAAGACATCTGGCTGGGAGTGGAGCTGCATTTCCCGGTCCACATCCACGGCCGCCTGGTCGAGCGGCTCCTGAAGATCGCGGAGAAGACGAGCCACTTCGGCTTCGTGCCCGACATGGGCATCTTCCAGAACCGACCCAATCCCTACCAGCGCGACCACATGATCCGGCAGGGCGTGCTCACGGCCGAGGCGGCAGCGTTCATCGAGAACGCCTGGGAGAACCGCAAGCCGCGCGAGGCCGTCGCCGCGGAACTGGCAAAGATGAACGGTGGCACGGCGGCGCAGGGCTACCTCTTCGGTGTCTACATGATCAACCCTGAGAATCCGCGCAACCTCATTCCCATCATGTCGAAGTGCCGGCACATCCACGGCAAGACCTGGGGACTGGATGAGAAGGATGTGGACCCTGCCATCGACCTCACCCAGGTGATCCCGGCGCTGATCGAGGGTGGCTACGACGGGGTCATCGCCACGGAGTACGAGGGACAGCGGCACGTGCAGGACATCTATCCCTTCAGCGCGGTGGAGATGATCCGCCGGCACCAGGTGATGCTGGGCCGGCTGCTCGGCGAGATCGCCTGACCTTTTCGGAGCCGGTGACATGAAGATCCGCATCCAGCTCGGCGCGATGATGTTCCTGCAGTTCTTCATCTGGGGCGGCTGGTTCGTCACCATGGGAAGCCACCTCGCCGCCGGATTGAAGGCCAGCGGCGCACAGATCGGAGCGGCCTATTCGACGCAGTCCTGGGGCGCCATCATCGCGCCCTTCATCGTGGGGCTCATCGCGGACCGCTGGTTCAATGCCGAGCGCGTCCTCGGCGTGCTGCATCTGTGCGGCGCGGTGCTGCTCTACCAGGCCTCCCGCGCCGTCGCGTTCGATGCGTTCTTTCCCTACCTGCTCGCCTACATGATCCTGTACATGCCGACGCTCGCGCTGGTCAATTCGGTGAGCTTCCGCCAGCTCAGCGATCCGTCACAACAGTTCTCGCGCCTGCGCGTCTGGGGCACGGTGGGCTGGATCGTCGCGGGGCTTGCGATCAGCTACGTGTTCGCCTGGGATGCCGCCGATGCCGTGCCGCTCGGACGGCTGGCCAACACCTTCCGGAGGAGCGCCATCGCCTCGCTCCTGCTGGGGCTGCTGAGCTTCACGCTGCCGGCGACACCGCCCGCGGGCGCTCGTGCGACGGGGCAGGGAGTGCGGGAAGGCGTGCGCGACGCGCTGGGCCTGGATGCGCTGAAGCTGCTCGCCGACCGCAACTTCCTGGTGTTTTTCGTCTCGAGCATCCTCATCTGCATCCCGCTGGCCTTCTACTACCAGGATGCGAACCAGTTTCTCACCGAGATCCGCGTGAGCAACGCGGCGGGCAAGCAGACGCTGGGACAGATGTCCGAAGTGCTGTTCATGCTGCTGCTGCCGCTGTTCCTCAAGCGCTACGGCATGAAGATCACGCTGCTCGCCGGCATGCTGGCCTGGGTGGTGCGCTACGGCCTGTTCGCGATGGGCGATGCGGGACCGCTCGTGTCGTTGCTGATCATCGGGATCGCGCTGCACGGGGTGTGCTACGACTTCTTCTTCGTCTCGGGGCAGATCTACATCGACTCGAAGGCGGGCGAGGCATGCAAGAGCTCGGCGCAGGGCCTGATCACGCTGGCGACCTATGGCGTGGGCATGCTGGTGGGTTTCTGGGCGGAGGGGCGCATCGCCGACCTGCATGTCGTGGACGGCGTGCACGACTGGCGCACCATCTGGCTGTTCCCGGCCGGCTTCGCCGCCGTGGTGCTGGTGCTGTTCTCGCTGCTGTTCCGCAACGAGACCATCCGCTACGCGAAGGACTGAACTCGCGTCCTCAGCTTCGGTAAGGCTCGCGCCCCACGCCCTGCACCGCGATGTCCTGGGCCGGCAGCACCTCGTTCTGAAGCGCGTACATCGCGGCCGCCGCTTCGTCGATGGCGCGCACGAAGGCCAGCGACCCTTTCAGGATCGGCTCGAGCCGCACGGGATCCTGGATCCTGGCGGGAGGGAACTCGTGTTCGACCACGAGGAAGGTGTCGGCCGGATCCAGCCCGAGCAGTTCGCGGGCGGCGAGCTGGTGGTCGAGCCAGTCCACGGACCGGTTCTGAAGGTAGGCCAGCGGATCGTGGCGCGCCGTGCCGGGAAGCTCGTGCTCGGCGAGAACGGTCTGCTTCTTCCAGGCATGTCGCCAGTCCGCCGGGGAAGGGGAGACGCGGCCTGCGATCCAGTCGCCGCGCTCCATCGTCTGCCCGCCATGACCCCAGGCGGATACGCCGCGCGAGTCGATGACCTGGCCCTTGACGTGGAAGCCCGAAATCAGGAAGCCGTAGCCCTGGTCCTTGAGGTACTGGAAGACCGATCGCGAGTCCTGGCCCATCAGGATGGCATGCGAGGGATCGTAGTGGATGCGGAACTGGTCGCCCACGCCGTGACGTTCGCAGATACGATGCAGCGCGATCCAGGGTCCCGGGGCGTAGGCGATGTTGTTGTGCCAGGTGTCGCCGGTGGTCCAACCGGGCATCGGACACTGCTCGACCCGGTAGATGAGGCCGCGCGCCTTCGCTTCGCGCAGCAGCGGCACGAACTGCGCCTCGAACATTGCAAGGTTCTCATCCATCTGCAGCGCCGGATTTCGGCCGACGAAGCCGCAGACGGCATCGGCGCCGAGGGCCACGGCCGCATCGAACACGCGCAGCATGAACTCATGCTTGACCCGCCTCGCCTGCGGGTCCGCCACGAGCATGTTGTCGAAATAGGCCAGGTCCGACAGACCCACGCGCGAGGCTTGCATCGCGGCGCGTACGCGCCGGGCCCGCGAGGCGTCGAACGCCGAGCGCAGGTCCAGGGTGTTGGCCACCGGATCGAGCATGGCTTCGGGCGGCACATCCGTGCGGCTGGGATGCAGCGCCGCGGAGAGCTGGATGAACGGGCAATCCAGCCGCGAGGCGAAATGCAGCCATTCCTCCACGGCGAGATCCGGGTCCGCATCGCGCCGCTCCCGCGCAGTGAGTTCCTGGACGGCGGCCGTCAGCAGGCTGATCTTCATGTGTCGCGGCTTGAAGGGGACGGTGGGCATGGAGGCGTCGGGACGATGCGGATCCTGTAATCGTTAACAGAGCTTAGCTCACCGTGTCGGCCGCGACCATGGATCGGAAGGCGCCGGCCGGCCGGCCCGCGGTCCCCGGCGCGTTGCGCGGGGACAACAGGTGCAGTGCATGGCCGTCGGCATCGCTTGTCTTTTCCCCGGCGGACAGGTATAAGCCAGCAGTGTAAACCATTACATCGCAGCCCGGTATCGCGGGCTGGTCGGTCCGGCAGCACGAGGGGAGTAGGGATGAACAAGACGGCATTCGCCGTGGCGCTCGCCACGGCCGGCACACT
This sequence comes from Steroidobacteraceae bacterium, assembly GCA_046347195.1. Lineage (GTDB taxonomy): Bacteria > Pseudomonadota > Gammaproteobacteria > Steroidobacterales > Steroidobacteraceae > TMP-86. Next base: position 2,305 of record JAXMGQ010000012.1, on the reverse strand, counting down.
CATGGTTCCTTACGCGGTATTCGCGCAGGCCGCCGCGGAAGGCGAACTCGCGGAGATCGTCGTGACCGCGCAGAAGCGCGAGGAGACCGCGCAGCGCACCGCCATCTCCATGGCCGTGTACACCGCCGATGACCTGCAGAAGTCGGGCGTGCACGATCTCACCACCCTGGCCAGCAATGACCCGAGCCTGAACTTCGTGTCGAGCAACGGTGCCGCCTATATCGCGATGCGCGGCGTGTCGAGTTCGGATCTCACCGAGATCGGCGACCCGGCGATCAGCATCGCCCGCGACGGCTTCTTCACCAATCGCGGCTTCGGCCTGTTCTCCTCGTTCTACGACATCGCCCGGGTGGAGGTCCTCAAGGGTCCGCAGGGCACCCTGTACGGCCGCAACTCCGCGGGTGGCGTGGTGAACATCATCACCAACCGCCCCAGTGCGGAGCGCAACGGCTATCTCAATGTGAGCCTGGGCGATTATCACCTCGCCAACTTCGAAGGCGCGTTCAACCTGGCGTTGAGCGATCGGGTGTTCCTGCGGTTCTCCGGCACCTCGCGCTACCACCAGGGCTATCGCCTCATGCGCAGCCTCGACCAGAGGGGCGATGACGAGAACGCCAAGTCCGGCCGTGCCCAGTTGCTGTGGAACCTCACGGACGATCTCTCGGCCCTCCTGTCCTACCAGTACGATGACACCGACGGGGTGGGTGATGTGTCCGCCCAGGGCCCCATCTGCGGCAGTGGCAACTGCCTTGCGCCGGCCTTTTATGAGCCGCCGGACCCGACGCACTTCGACAACGCGGCGCCGACCACGAGTCACACCTACAGCAGTCGCATCCGCTGGGAGTTCAAGTACGATCACCTGCCTGGTGGCCTGTCCCTGACCTATCTCGGCGGCAGCGACAACGCCCACTGGCGCCATCGGCTGGATGGCACCGGTCTCGCCGGTCCCTTCCCGATGCAGTTCGTGCAGAACGAGAATCCGTTGACCCGCAACCACGAGCTGCGGCTGTCCTCGGCCTCCGATGCCCGGTTGTTCTGGCAGGTCGGCGGATTCTATTTCCACGAGGACAACAACCCGCTGGAATCCACCGCGGTGGGGTACGGCCCCGGGCCGTTCCTGGACAGTTTCCTGATCACCTTTCATTACGGCATCAAGACCGAGTCCAAGGCGGGCTTCGGGCAGTTGGCCTATGCCATCAACGACCAGTGGAAGGTGTCGGCGGGCGCGCGGTACACGAAGGAAAGCAAGGTTCGCACCGGCTTCAACATCCTGAACCTCGCGCCCTTCGGGGGCCCCGTGATCACCAGCGACGGTGCCGGCGCGGTGAACGAATCCAAGACCACCTTCCACGCTGGTGCGGATTACCAGATGAATCCGGACCAGTTGCTCTACGCCAAGTTCGATTCCGGCTTCAAGGGTGGCGGCTTCGCCGGCACCTGCGGTGGTGTCGTCACGTACAAGCCCGAGACGGTGGATGCCTTCGAGATCGGCAGCAAGAACCGCTTCTCGAACAATCGCGTGCAGGTGAACGCGGCCATCTTCTACGAGAAGTACAAGGGATACCAGGCCAACCAGTTCTCCGCAGGCCTGTGCCCGGGTGGTGCGAATGCCATCCAGAACGCCGGCAAGGCGCGCATCTATGGCGTCGAATCCGACATCGTTGCGCTGGTCGCCCCCGTGGGCAAGATCAACCTGAACCTCAGCTACGTGAACGGCAAGTTCACGCAGTTCGACAACGCGGTGGATGAGAATGGCACCAACGTGGGCTCGCTGGCGGGCAACGAGCTGCCGGGGACGCCGAAGTTCACGGCGGTGCTGGGCCTCGAACACACCTGGGAAGGTGGCTTCGGCAAGCTGACCGGCGAAGTGGACGGCAAGTACTCCGGCGCGAAGTACTACAGCTTCTTCAACTACGTGGACACGCGCTCGCCCTCGACCACTTCGGCCAACCTGTCGCTGACCTACGCGCCGCGCCAGGGCAACTGGGACGTGCAGGCCTGGATGCGCAACGTGACGGATGAGACCATCTACACGAACTTCGCGCGGTTCGCGGTGGTGCAGCTCAACAACTACCAGTTCGCGCCGCCACGCACGTTCGGGGTGACCGCCAGCGTCAAGTTTTAACCCGCGCACCCTGCGCGCAAGGCGGGCCGGTGCCCTGCATCGGCCCGCCTTGCTAATATGCGGGCATGGACCTGCTCAAACTCGCCTCACGCATCGAAGCGCTCTGGGACTCCTCCATCGTCCCCGCGCTCGAGCGCTACATCCGCATTCCCAACAAGTCGCCGCATTTCGATGCGGATT
>JAXMGQ010000011.1:0-99030 GCA_046347195.1 Steroidobacteraceae bacterium | reverse complement strand
TACAACCACCGGCACAACGAGGCCAACCTCGAGAGCGGCGCCGACGGCCACGCCCACAACCTCTCCTGGAACGGTGGAGTGGAGGGGGAGACGGCGGATGCCGGCGTGCGCACGCTGCGGGTGCGCCAGTCGATGAACCTGCTGGCGACGCTGATGCTCTCGCAGGGCGTGCCGATGCTCCAGGCGGGCGATGAGCTGGGCCGCACGCAGGGCGGCAACAACAATGCCTATTGCCAGGACAACGAGATCTCCTGGATCGACTGGCCGCCCACCGGCGAGCATGGCCTGCTGCTGGACTTCACCCGGCGCCTCACGCGGCTGCGCCGCAACCTGCGGGTGTTCCGCCGTGAGACCTTCCTCAAGGGAGTGCGCCGCGGCGGCTACAAGGACGTCACCTGGCTGCGCGCGGAGGGCGGCGAGATGGGCGAGGAGCAATGGCTGCAGCCACAGCGTCGCACCATTGGCATCAATTTCGGGCTGGCGGAGGCAAGCCGCGCGCGCGTGCTGATGCTGGTGAATGCCGCGCACGAACCGGTCTCGTTCCAGTTGCCCGAGGCGCTCGAGGGCTGGCGCCTGCTGTTCGATACGGCGCTCGAGGCGAGGGGCGAGGAGCCCATCCCGGCCGCGTGTTTCCATGCGGCCTATCAGCTCGAATCCCTGTCCATCGTTTTGCTGGAGGCCTGACGCGTGAACCCGACCCTCATCGAACGGCTGGCGCGCCTGCGCGGCATCGGCGATGCCTACCACGACCATCGTGGCGAGCTGCGTCACTTCTCCCTCGAGACACGCCGCGGCCTGCTGCGCGCCATGGGATGCGAGGTCACCGACGAGGCGGGGATGGCCGCCCAGGTCCGCGACCTCGAGGCCGCGCGCAACCGGGGGCTGCTGCCGCCCGTGGCGGTGGCCGATGCCTCGCCACTGGCGCTGGAGGTCAACGTCACGGCCCGCGATTTCGGCGCCAGCCTGCTGTGGGAACTGCGGCTCGAGGATGGGCGCGAGCATCGCGGCGTCGCCTCCACCGCCGCGATGCAGGAGCTGTGGCGCGGCGAGATCGACGGGGTGTGGATGACGCGCCGGCGCTTCGAACTGCCGGTCGAACTGCCCCATGGACTGCACGATGTGCACGCACGGCTGTCGGGCGGCCCGGTCACCTGCTGCCGGCTGGTGGTGGCGCCGCCTCGCTGCCACCTGCCCGCGGCGCTCGAGTCCGGCAAGCGAGCCTGGGGCATCGCCGTGCAGCTCTACACGCTGCGAAGCGACAGCAACTGGGGAATCGGGGATTTCGGGGACCTGGCCACCCTGGTGCGCTGGCTCGCGCCGCTGGGCGCGGATTTCATCGCGCTCAATCCGCTGCATGCGCTGGCGCCCGCGGATCCGCAGCGGGCCAGTCCCTACAGTGCTTCCAACTGCCGCTTCCTGAACGTGCTCTACATCGACGTCCCGGCCGTCCCTGAATTCGGCGAATGCGCGGCCGCGATCGAACGTTCCCGCGCGGATGACTTCCAGATGCGCCTGGGCCAGCTCCGGGATGCCGACCTCGTCGACTATCGCGGCGTCGCCGCACTCAAGCTGCCGCTGCTGCGGCTGCTGCACGCACGTTTCCGCGAACATCACCTCGAGCCGGCGGATCCGCGCGCGCGCGCGTTCCTCGAGTTCGTGGAGCAGGGTGGCGAGGCGCTGCGGCTGCACGCGCTGTTCGATGCGCTGGATGAGCGGGTCGGCGCCGGCAAGGGCGGGGAGTCCGGGTGGCAGAACTGGCCGGCGGAGTATGCCTCTCCCACATCGGACAGCGTGCGGCGTTTCGCGCGCGAGCACGCCATCGAGATCGAGTTCTTCCTCTACCTGCAATGGCTGGCGCAGGAGCAGCTCCGCGGGTGCCAGATGCTGGCGCGGGATGCGGGCATGGGCATCGGCCTGTACGGGGATTACGCCGTGGGCGCGCACCCTTCCGGATCGGAGGTGTGGTCCAGCCAGGAGGTGTTCCGGCTCGGCGCGGAGATCGGCGCGCCGCCCGATCCGCTCGCGCTGCGGGGCCAGGGCTGGGGCCTGCCGCCGCAGGATCCTTCGTCCCTTCAGGCCGCGCGGCTCGCGCCCTTCGTCGATCTCATGGATGCCAACATGCGGCATTTCGGCGCGCTGCGCCTGGACCACGTGATGGCGCTGTTCCGCCAGTGGTGGGTGCCCGCGGGCCAGTCGCCCGCCGAGGGCGCCTATGTGCACTATCCCCTGCACGAACTGATGGCGGTGCTCTGCCTCGCGAGCGAGCGGCATCGCTGCCTCGTGGTGGGCGAGGATCTCGGCGTGGTGCCGGACGAGATCCGCGCGGCCATGCATGCCCACCGGCTGCTGCACTACAAGGTCCTGCTGTTCGAGAAGAGCGGCGAGCAGTTCCGGCGCCCGCGCGACTACGAGCACATGGCGCTCGCCACGCCGTGCACACATGACATGCCGACGCTGTGCAGCTACTGGGAAGGGCGTGACATCGACTTGCGCAGCCGGTTGAACCTGTACCCGGACGAGCAGGTGCGCGATGCCCTGCTCGGCGAGCGCGAGCATGACCGGCATGCACTGCTGGCGGCGCTGCGCGCGGAAGGACTGGCCCCGCCGCGTCCCCAGGACACCATCGAGCCGTTCGATCCGGCCCTCGCGATGGCCGTGCACGAGTACCTGGCGCGCAGCGCATCGATGTTGGTCGCCGTGCAGATCGAGGACCTGCTGGGCATGGCGGAGCCGGTGAACGTGCCGGGAACCTGGTGGCAGTACCCGAACTGGCAGCGCAAGCTCACGGCAGGCCTCGAACAGATCTGCTCACGGGATGACATCCGCGAGGCGCTCGCCCGCATCGAGGCTGCCCGGCGGCGATCCTGAGCCTCGCGGGGCCGGCTCTACCCGCGCTCGCCCGGGGCCGGCGCGTCGATGCGCCGTTGCAGGAACACGAGGTCGAGCCAGCGGCCGAACTTGAAGCCGACTTCCTTGAAGTGTCCGGCCGGCGTGAACCCGAGCCGCTGGTGCAGGCGAAGCGAGGAAGCGTTGTCCGCATCGATGGCCGCGATCATCATGTGCTTGCCCAGCGCGGCGGCGCGCGCGAACAGGGGTTGCACCAGCGAGGCGCCCAGCCCCCGGCCGCGGTGGCCGGTGTGCACGTGCACGCTGTGCTCGACGGTGCGCGAGTAGCAGGGCCAGGCACGGAAATCTCCGAAGCTGGAGAAGCCGGCCACTTCGCCGGCCACCGTGGCGATGAGCACGGGGTAGGATTGCGAGAGTCGCGCGCGCCACCAGTTCTCCCGATCCTCGAGGCTCACCGGAGCCTCGCTGTAGACGGCGGTGGTGTGGGCGATGACCTCGTTATAGATGGCCAGCACCGCCGGCAGGTCCTCCTGCCGCGCATCGCGGATCAGCGGTGGTTCGGGCATCAGATGCGATGGCTCCATTGCAGGTACCAGCGCCCGACCTGGGTGGTGTGCCCGGCCGCGGGGTCGCGGAGCTTGTCGAAGCCGAGGCCGGTGCGCAACGCTCCCCATTCGCCGGTGTCGAACAGCCACTCGAGGTCGGCCCCGTCGAGATCGCGGCGGGTGGGCGCGGCCACGTTGAACGGATCGGTGATGGCATTGCGGTGGAGCTGGCCGTGTCGTGCGCGCAACCGGAAAGTCTGGCCGCCGGGCTGGACCCAGTCGAGTTTCACGCTCGTGACCTGCGCATCGCCCTCCCAGTCCGAGCCGACGATGAACCCCCGATAGCGATAGCCGTCCTGGTTGAACAGGTAATGCCGGTAGGCGCATCGGTCGATGGGCTTGGACGTGGAGAATGAGCACTTGGTGTTCGCGTATTCCACGTTGGCGCGGAGCACCGCGCCGGAATGGAAATCGAATGAGGTCTCGAGACCGCCCTCGCCGAGGTACTTGAACGGCACGCCGCCCTGCTGATCCTCGCCGATCATCTGCGCGTACAGCGCGATCGGCTGGTGGAACACGCGCGTGTTCCATCGCAGGTCGAACCCCGCCATGTCATTGCCGGGGTCGTTGGCCGAGGTGATGTTCGCCGAGGTGTTGGTGTTGGTATTGCCGAGCAGCCAGTCCTTGAGCGTGTGGAAGTTGCAGCGCCGGCCCTTGCCGCAGACCTGCGAGGTCCGCGTGAGGCCGAGTTCCAGGCCGTGCAGGGGCTTGAAGCTGAATCGCACGCCGGCGAACAGCGGCTTCTGGATGTCCGCGCGCTCGCCATCCATGCGGCCCAGGAAGATGTTGAAGCGCCAGGGACCGACCCAGTGGAACAGCTTCCATGACGGTGGCATCGCCGAGAGGCGATCCAGGCTCACCGCGGGCATCGGCCGCGCATTGGTGGAGAGGATCAGGCTGTCGTTCTGGCTGGGTCCCCAGGAGCGGGGAATGTAGCCCGCACTCCAGATCCAGTTGCCCGTGGCCAGCGACAGGTAGGACCCGTCGGGACGGAACATCTGGCGGTCGACCGGAGGTATCGCCTGCTGCGCGGGCCGGCTGTTCAGGCTCGCCGACAGGTGCGCGGTGAACCTGCCGAAGTCGCGGCCCATGACGAGGCCGATGCTGGCGTCCTCGCGCGGTATCGACTCGTTCTGGCGAAACCGCGTCGGATGCACCGACACGGAGGCCATCACCTCATCATCGTCGGGCGTGTCGAAGGTGTCGAGCGTGTGCTCCAGGCGACCCAGCGCCGCCGCCTCGGCAGGCTCGAGAGCGCGATCGCCCACCGAGGCCACGGCCGCATGGATCTCGTCGATGGCCATGGGCCAGGTGCTCACCCCCAGGTGCAGGACGCCCGCATCCACCAGGTATTGCACGTCGGCGCGCAACCATTCCTGGTCGGCGCCGAAGAATCCGGAGGCGTTCGCGGTGGCGGCCGACCCCAGCAGCAGCCATCCGGCGAGCTTCACGATGATGCGCACCCGTCCACCCTCGTCGACCTTGCGAAGGAGCGAAGGATGAGCGATGCCCACGCGACTGTCCAATACCGTCAGGCAGTGGCAGGGAACTCGTCCGCGCGCTCGAGCCGCTGCGACCGCGCACCCTGCATCCACAACAGGGCGGCGAGCAGGATGGCGAGCGGCACGATCTGGATCGCCTCGCCGAGGGAGCTGAAGTCCGAGAGCAGTCCGATCAGGGGCGGGGAGATCACATCGCCGAGCAGGTGGATGGTCAGGATGCTGAGCGCAAAGGCGGTGGCGCGCTCGCCCGGGGAGGAAAGGTTGAGGATGGTCGCGTTGACCGGGCCGGCCGACAGCCACAGGCACAGTTGCGCGCTGACCATGCTCACCCAGTACACGGGCGTCGAGTCGGTGGAGAGTGCCAGCCACACCAACGGTGCGGCGAGCAGCGTGACCGCTGCCGAGAGCCACAGGAATGCACGGCGCAGCATCGCGTGGCCAGTCGCCCAGCCAGCCGCCGGCGATGCCGACGAAACCGCACACCGCGACGATGGCGCCGAAGCTCACGGTCGCCTCGATGCGCGGCATGTCGCGCGCGCGCTCGAGGAAGGAGGGCATCCAGAATCCCAGCGCGCCCACCGCGAAGGTGTACGCCGCGTAGCCGAGCACGGTCAGGTTGTAGGAATTACGTGACACGATGTGCCGGATGCGCTGCCAGAACTGCATGCCGGCGGCGCCGAACGTCGACCCGCTGTCACCGGCAGTGGCGCCAGCTTCCCGTTCCTGGCCGCCTCGGGGCGGATCGGGCAGAAGCCACGCGGCCAGCGCCAGCGCGAGGCCCGGGAACCCGGCGAAGTAGAACGCCATCCGCCAGCCATAGTGCTTGTCGACCCATCCGCCCACCATGTAGCCCAGCGCCGAGCCGACGGGGATCGCGCAGTAGAACACCGCCATGATGCGGCCCCGCTGCGTGCGGCGGTAATAGTCGGCGAGCAGGCCCGGCGCGATGGTTCCATACGCAGCTTCACCGATGCCCACCGCCGCGCGTGCGCACAACAGGGCCCAGAAGGACTGCACCGCGCCCGACAGGCCGGTGGCGATGCTCCAGCAGGCGACACCGAAGGCGATCAGCCGCGGCCGTGGCCGTGAGTCGCCCAACGCGCCGAAGGCGGGCGCCGCCAGCATGTAGACGACGAGGAAGCCGGTCATCAGCAAGCCGAGCTGGAAGTCCGTCATCGCCAGCGGCGAGTCCTTCAGGGATTGCGCCAGCGCCGAGACCAGATACCGGTCGAGATAGTTCAAGAGGTTGATGAAGGTCAGCGCGGCGAGCGCGATGCTCGCCGCCGGATGCGTTGCGTCCGCATCGCCCCGCTTCGTCAACCCCTGCTGCATGTGCCTGCTCCTCCGCGCCAGCCAGCCCCCGGCTCCCGCCCACGAATTTACGACATCTGCGCAACGATGGGCCGAAAACTCTGGTACCGGCTACAGGCGCCAGCGGATCCCGAGGATGGGCGTGACCGGCAGCCAGTCCCGCGAGGTCTCGACGAGCTGCGAGCGGCCATCGGCGCCGGTGAGCACCTGGAAGTTGCGACAGCACTCATTGTCGGAGTTGAAGGCGTTGCGAACCTCGAGGCTCGCCTCCAGCGTGCCACGCGGCAGCGCCGTTCCCAGCTCAGCCGCAGGTCGAGCGAGCGGAAGTGACGCTGACGCTCGGCGTTGCGTCCACCCAGCGAGAGTTCCACGGTGGCTGGATCGATCCACGTCGTCGAGGAGGCGCGCAGCGCGGTGAAGGGCCAGCCACTGTGCCAGTTGAAGGTGCCGGCGAGCTGCCAGGGTCCCCGGCGCCATTGAGCGCCGAGTTGCAGCGCATGCGGCTGGTCCCAGCTCCGATCCACGCTGGCGCCGCCGATGCGCTCCTGCGCCTTCGACCACACGTACGACGCCCAGCCGCTCAGCGGGCGCGCGCGATCGCTCTGCACGGCGAACTCGAGTCCGCGCAGGTGCGCCCCGGTGCTGGTGTAGGCCACCCGGTCGATCTCGATCTCCGGGGTGAGCACCAGGAACGAGAATGCATTGTCGAAGCTGCGCAGCGCGGTGCCTTCGTGCTTGTCATAGGCGCCGATGCGAAGCTGCCAGCCCCCGGCCAGGTCCTTCTCCAGGCTCAGCGAGGCCTGGCGCGCGCGGCGCGCCGTGTCGAGCGTGTCCAGGCCATCCGCGACATCGAGCCGGCTCAATGCCTGGGGCTGCACGTACTGCCCCCAGGCCAGGCGAAGGGCGAGAGTGGCGGAGAGCCGGTGCCACAGGTTGAAGCGCGTGCTCCATTGCGAGCGCTCGTCCTCCGCCTGGAAGGTCTGGCTGTCGCGGCGGATGCCGGCCTCGAGAACATCGTTCGGCCCCGGCGACCAGCGCCCGGAGACCCAGGCTGCGAAGGTGGTGTAGCGGGCGTGCACGTCCAACTGGCGCTGCACGCTGCCCAGCGGCTGCACGCCCGGGAAGAACGGCGGATCGTGGCTCACCTGACTCGTCACGCCCGCGAGACTGGAGGCGTGGGTGTACTCGGCGCCCGCATGCCAGTTCGCCGCGGAGCCCGCGGGGCCCGACAGCTCCTGCCGCAGCGTGAACAGGGAAGAGTTGCGCAGCTCCGTAAGTCTTCCCTGGTTGATCTGCGGCCGGTCCACCTGCGCCGAGCGATGCGCATCCAGGCTCGCGGTCGACAGCAGTGACTCCCACCTCAGGCCCAGCGGCAGGCGCGCCGTGCCGCGAAGCCAGGTGTACACGTCGCGATAGGTGGCGCTGGCGAGTTGCATCGGCTCCTCCGTCGACAGGTCCACGCCATCCTCCAGCGCGAGCACCCCGGCGCTCAATGACAGGCGCTCGAGCGGATCCCAGGTCAGCCGCACCGTGAGATCGCGGAACTCCGGCTCACCGATGTCACGATCGAGGATGCGCGCGATGCGCGAGAGGTTGCTCTCGCGCGCGCTGATGAGGACCGAGGCCCGATCGTGCGCGAAGGGCGCGCCGAGCAGCACGCTGTTGTTGAGCATCGACACACCCGCCTCGGCCAGCAGGCGGGTGGGCCGGCGCGGGGTGATGTCCGCCACCGCGCCGATGCTGCCGCCGTACTCGATCGGGAAATCCCCCGTGTAGAAATGCACCGTGTCGGTGACGGCCGGGTCGATGGCGCTGAACAGGCCCTGGAAGTTCTTCAGGTGGAACTGGTCGATCAGCGCGACACCGTCGAAGCGGAACGCAGTCTCATCATCGCGGCTCCCGCGCACATGCGTGCGTGCGGAGAAATCGCCGGCCGCGGTGCCCGGCAGGCGTTGCAGCGAGCGGGCCACGTCTTCGCTGGTGCCGGGCATCTGCTCCAGCCGCTGCCGGTCCATGCTGTATTCGGCGAGCTCGGTGTCACGCGAGTAATCGTAGCGGCTGGTCTGCACGGTGATCGTCGACAGCACCGGCGGTGCCGCGGCCGCGGAGCCGGGCTGCTCGGGAGCGGCGGGGGTATTCGGGGGTCGCGACACCACCACCCAGCCTCCCGCGGCCAGCGGCTGCAGCGCGAGGTCGAGCGGATCGTGGATCGACCGGAGCTGCTCTTCGCTGCCAGCGCCGCGAGGTGCCGTGGTGAGCTTCAGCCTCGCATCGACCAACTGCGAGGACCAGATCAGCCGGACGCCGCGCGATGCAAATTCATGCAGCGCGTCGGTGAGGAGCTGACCGGCCTCGGCAGCCTCGAGGGTTGGCGGCTGCGCGAGGCAGAGCAGGGCAAGCAGGGCGAGCAGGTTGAGAAAGGCGCCGCCGCGACGACGGCCGCGCGGTTCAGGGGCCTGGGCCCGATTCGGCGGCGCGCAACGGCATCGCATCGACGCGAAGCTTAGCATGCGTTCCCGGCCTCACCGTGACCCGCAGGGAACCATCCTCATTGCTCACCAGCACGAACTGCGTCGAGGCGAGCACGGCGGCCAGCGCGTCCTGCGGCGACAGGCCGGTGATGCTGCCATTGAGGCGCGTGCCCTGCGCTTCGGCGCGCGTCGCCGCGGAATCGAAGGTGACCGGGTGCCCGGTCTCGCGTGCGTACCACTCGAGGAACTCGGCCAGGGTGCGGCCCTCGATGGGGAAGTCGGGCCGCAGTGCCTGGGTCCAGTCCCACGAAGGGCCAAAGGCCGGCACGGCCTGCAGCCTCGCATGGCCTTGCGCATCCACCTCCACGCCTTCGCGTTCGCCGAGCAGTTGTTCGCCGGCCGCGGAACTCACCCGCACCTGGCCTTCGCGCACGCCCACGCTGAGCTGGTGATCCTCGAGCCGGACCTGGAACTGCGTGCCGAGGTGCTCGACATCGCCCAGCGGCGTATGCAGGCGCACATGGCCGCCGTGCAGCGGACGCGCGCCGGAATCCAGGTAGAGGCGGCCACGATTCAGCGTCAGTTGCCCGGGGCTGTCGAGCAACGCATCGCTGTCGGGGCCGATGCGCAGCATCACCGGTCCCATCGCCAGCAGCGCGATGCCATCCCGGCCGGTCCGCACATGCGTGCCCGCGGGCAGCATGCGTCCGCCGAGCACGGTCCCGGTGGCCGTTCCCGTGGCGTCCCCGCCCGCTGCTCGCGTCCTCACGTCGGTGGCGCCGCGCGAGGCCACGAACAATGCCGCCCCGGCGGCGGGAGTTCCCGGTGTGTGCACCAGCCACCCCGCGCCCAGCGCCGCGCCCAGCGCCACCAGCACCCCGGCGGCGGCCAGCCACTGGCGCCGCCGGCGCAGTCGCTGGCCCGCGAGCATGTCCTGCCAGCCTCGTTCGACCGCGCGATGTACCTGGGCCTGCAGTTCCGCAGGCGCCGTGGGACGCGGGCCAGCCTGCGACAGGGCGCGGCCGATCGGATCCTCGTTCATGCCTTCGATTCCTGCGCTTTGAGCCTGCCATTGCGCGTCTTGAGATCAGCCAGTCCCGATGCGAGCACCTCATGGGCCTCGCGGAAGGCGGCGCGCGCCCGCGCGAGCAGCGACTGCACGGCGATGGCCGTCATTCCCATGCGCTGGGCGATCTGGTCCACCGGCAGCTCATCCACGTACTTCATTTCCAGGAGTTTCGCGTACCGCGAGGGCAGGTAGTCGAGCGTCGCATGCACCAGTTCGTCGCGCTGTTCGCGCTCGATGGCCTGGGGCGGTTCGGCGTCTTCCGCCCAGCGCAGCGACTCCAGCGCCGCGCGCACCGACGGGTCGTTCTCCAGCGCGACCACGGTACGATCCGCCGCCTGCTGGCGCATGCGCAGGTCGGAGTATTCGTGGCGCGCGATCTGGCACAGCCAGGTGAACAGCGATGCCTCTCCCCGATAGGCGCCGAGATTGCGGATGGCCTTGAGGAGCGTGGATTGCACCACATCGCGCGCACTCTCCACGTCCCGGTCCGCCCGCCGCAGCACGAAGCGGAACAGCCGCGGGAAATAATCCTCGAAGAAGCGTTCGAACGCGGCACGATCACCGCTCAGCAGCAGCTGAACCTGGTCGAGATCCTCGCGGTGAAGGTTCATCCGCGGCGGCCTTCGGGAACGCGCACGCCTGCTCTGGCAAGGAGGAGACAGGATCGGCAGGATCGGTCGAGCTGAGCCATCTTGCAGCGTTTGACGGATATGAAGGCCGCTGTCAATCGCGGCTGATGCTCCATCGTTGCAATGCGATTGATTCGCCAGTCGAATCCCGTCAAAAAGCGCGATGCAGGTCGTAATCATCGCAGAAACCCCCGTTGCATCGGTGGAACCCCTGCGCGAGGCATTGCACGAGCGGGGTATCGAGGCGCAGGTCATTGCGGGTCCCTCAGCCCGTCTCGATGGCGCGCTGTTGGGCGGCGCCGATGTCATCCTGCTCGATGCCACGCTCTGCCACTCGCGTGCCGGCTGCCTGGCGCTGTGCCGGCGCCTGGAGAGCGAGGTCCAGCCCGCCGCCCCGATCCTGATCCTGGGGGAGGGCGCGGAGGTGACCGAGCGGCTCGCAGGACTGATGGCCGGGGCGGACGATTACCTCTCGCGGCCCTTCGATCCGGAGGAACTGGCGGCGCGGATGGCGGTCCTTGCCCGCAGACGTCGCCGATCTCCCGAGATCCAGTTGCGGATCGCCGACCTGGAGTACAACCCCGCGCTGTGCGAGGTGCGGCGCGCGGGCCGCCTCATCCACTTGGGTCCCATCAACCGTACCCTGCTGCAGTTGCTGATGAGCGAATCGCCGCGGGTGGTCAGCCGGGACCGCCTCGAACGCGTGATCTGGGGTGAGCGGGTGCCGGAGCGTGACCTGCTCAGGTCCCACATGTCCTTGCTGCGCAAGGCCATCGACCATGAGCATGCGCACAAGCTCATCCAGACCGTCCATGGAACCGGATTTCGCCTGATCGGCTAGCGGACAGACCTCATCGCTGGTTTGCACCTTTTTATTTCAGTGGTAAATTATCAACCACTGAAATAGTTACCCATCATGGTCAAGACACAGATCCAGGGCATGGAGCAGGGCCTCGCGCGGGTGAAATCCCGCCTGCCCGAACTGCCCGGCGATGAAATCCTGCTGAGCCGGCTGATCGTGCTGCTCGGCCGGGAATACTCCAGCCGGTATGACCGCCTGTTGCGCCCGCGGGGCCTCACCGAGGCTGATTTCCGCGTGCTGGCCTCGCTGTTCTCGCGCGAAGGCGGGGTGTGCTTCCCCAGTGACCTGTGCCAGTCGATGGCACAGAGCCCGGCCAACATCACCCGAGTCTCCGATGCGCTGGTGGAGCGGGGCTTGATCACCCGGGTGGCCAGCGAGGCGGACCGCCGCCGCATGGTGCTCAAGATCACCCCTCGCGGCAGCGAATTGCTGCATCAGTGCCTGCCGTGCACGGCGGACCTTGCGCGCGGAGCCTTTTCCAGCCTCTCGGCCACCGAGGTCCGCGATCTCACCTCGCTCCTGAAGCGGGTCGCGGATTCCCTCGATGCCATCGGTCCTGCGCAGGAGGACGAATGAGGGTCGCGCTCTGCGTCATCGTGCTGGCGCTCGCCGCCTGCGTTCACGTGCCATCGCGACCCGCGGCCCCCACGCTCAGGTCGAACGCACCCATCGATCCACCGGCCAATCCGCCAGCCAATCCGCAGGCCGGGGCGGCCTGGCCCGAGGCGCAGTGGTGGTCGCATTACGCCGATCCGGATCTGGATTCACTGATTTCGCTGGGCCTCGCGTCGGCGCCCTCGCTCAACATCGCCGGTGCGCGCTTCACCACCGCAAGGGCATCGGTGCGCGAGGCCGGTGCCAACCTGGGCGCGAAGGTGGACCTGGAGGCGCAGTACCAGCGGCAGCGGCTGAGCGACAACGGCATGATTCCGCCGCAGTTCCTGGGGTTCAACTGGTACAACCAGGCTGACCTCGGCATCGCCGCGTCGTACACCTTCGACTGGTGGGGCCGGTTGCGCGCGGCCATCGAGTCCGCCGTGGACCTCGCCCGTGCGAGCGAGGCCGAGCGGCAGGCCGCGCAACTCGAGCTGGCCGCTTCCATCGCCGACAGCTACTACGGCTGGCAGGTCGATGAGGCGAGGCTCGGCATCGCGCGGGAGCGCGCGGCCGATACCGCCCGGAACGAGAGCATCGCGCGGGCGCGGGTTGCCGCTGAGCTCGATCCGCCGGATGTGCTGCATTCCGCCGCCGCTGCCGCGGCAATGGCGCGCGAGCAGGTCGTGGGCCTGGAAGGATCGGTGCGCCTGCGCGTGGTCGCGCTGGCCGCCCTGATCGGCAAGGCGCCGCACGAACTGCCGGCCTTGACCTCGCGGCCGCTGCCCGAGGTTTCGGCCTCGGTGCCGGACGATGTGGGCATCGACCTTCTCGCGCGGCGTCCCGACATCGCCGCCAGCCGCTGGCGCGTGGAGGCGGCACGCCGCAATCAACAGTCGGTGCGTGCCGAGTTCTATCCCGACATCAGCCTCAAGGGACTGCTCGGCGTGCAGAGCCTGCATCTCGGAAAGCTGTTGCGCACCGAGAGCGGCGTGCCTTCCATCGGCGCGGCCATCCATCTGCCGCTGTTCGATGCGGGCCGGCTCAAGGCCCGCTATGGCGGCACGCAGGCGCAGCTCCAGTCAGCGGTGGCCGATTACGACCAGGCCATCACCACCGCCGCACGCGAGGTGGCGACCCAGGCCACGATGCGCGAACAGCTCGCCCGCCAGCGTGCCGAGCGCGCGCAGGAGGTCGCCGAGGCGGCCGGCGCCACGCGCTCGGCGCAGGCGCGCGTGACGGCCGGGGTCACGGACCTGCGGCCCTTGCTCGACGCCCGGCAGCGCCTGCTCGACCAGCAGGACGCAGCGCTGCAGTTGCAGGGCGCCGCGCTGTCGGCGGATATCGCCCTGCGGCGCGCGCTGGGCGGCGGTTACGAGATCGATCCCGGCCTGCGCGAGAGCACGGCGCGCGAGCCTGTCCCGACAGCACGGAAAAGCCCATGACCATCGACAACCCCGCAAGCTCCGCAGCGGCTTCCGCCGGCGCACCATCGCCCGCCGCGCCGTCGACACCATCGGCTCCCGCCGGCAACGGCAACGGCAACGGCAACCGCAGCCGCATCATGTGGATCATCGCCGCCGTGTTCGTGGCGGTGGGCATCCTGTGGTGGCTGTACTGGCTGATGGTGCTGTCGTTGCGCGAGAAGACCGACGATGCCTACGTGGGCGGCAACAAGGTGCTGATCTCCGCGCAGGTGCCCGGCACCGTGGTCGCGATCAGCGCCGATGATACCCAGCTCGTCAAGGCGGGCCAGGTGCTGGTGCAGCTCGATCCCACCGATGCCGCCTCGCAGCTCGACCGTGCGGCGGCGGCGCTGGCCTGGGCCGTGCGCCAGGTCCACCAGCAGTCCGCCACGGCGGATCAGTACGGCCCCTTGATCGATTCGCGGCGGCGTGAACTCGAGCGCGCGCGGCTCGATCTTGCCAAGCGCGAACCGCTCGTCGAGCAGCAGGCCATCGCTCCCGAGGAAGTGCGCCATGCGCGCGACCAGGTGGAGCTTGCGCGTGCCGCGCTGGAGCAGGCGGTGCGACAGTCGCAGGCGGCGCGGGCGCTGGTCGCCGGCGCGGATGTCGCCGGCAATCCGACGGTGCTGCAGGCACGCGCCGCCTACGTCGATGCCTGGGTGTCCTCGCATCGCAATGCCATCGTCTCGCCCATCGATGGCTACGTGGCCGAGCGGTCCGTGCAGCTCGGGCAGCGCGTGGCGCCCGGCCAGACCCTGCTCACCGTCGTGCCGCTGCATGCGCTCTGGGTGGATGCAAACTTCAAGGAAGGCCAGCTCCGCCACCTGCGGATCGGGCAGCCGGCCTCCCTCACCACCGACCTGTACGGCGGCAGCGTCGAGTTCCACGGCCACATCGTCGGCATGGCGGCCGGCACGGGTGCCGCGTTCTCGCTGCTGCCGGCGCAGAATGCCTCGGGCAACTGGATCAAGGTGGTGCAGCGGGTGCCGGTGCGCATCGAGATCGAGCCGCGCGAACTCGCTGCGACGCCGCTGCGGGTCGGGCTCTCCACCACCGTGATCATCGACACGCACGACCGCTCGGGAGCCGTGCTCGCCTCGACCCCCGCCTCGCGGCCGATCGCCGACACCGATGTGTACACCCGCGACCGCACGCAGGCCGCGGCGGCGGCGGATGCCATCATCTCCCGCAACCTCGACCTCGGCCGTTGAGCCCGAAGCGCACCCGCGCACGGCGCATCGCGCACACTGATCCATGAGCGCCCAGCCCCCGAGAGACGCCAACGGCGAGCTGCCCCCGCTGCAGGGCGGGTCGCTGATGTTGCTGACGGTGGCCGTGGCGCTGGCGACGTTCATGGAACTCCTCGACATGACCATCGTCAACGTGTCGGTGCCGGCGATCTCCGGGAGCCTCGGCGTGAGCACCACCGAGGGCACCTGGACGGTGAGTTCCTACCAGCTCGCCTCCGCGGTGATGCAGCCGCTCACCGGCTGGATCGGACGGCGCTTCGGCGAGGTGCGCACCTTCATCACCGCGATCCTGCTGTTCATGCTGTTCTCGGCACTGTGTGGCCTCGCGGTGAACATGCCCATGCTGGTGATCTGCCGCCTGCTGCAGGGCCTCGTGTCCGGGCCGCTGATGGCGCTCGGCCAGGCGATTCTGCTGCGCAACTACCCCGTGCAGAAGCGCGGCATGGCGCTGGGCCTGTGGGGCATGGTGGTGATCCTCGCACCGCTGTTCGGGCCCGTGCTCGGCGGATACATCACCGACCAGCTGAGCTGGCCCTGGCTGTTCTACATCAATCTCCCCGTGGGCCTGCTGGCTGCCGCCGTCCTCGCCAGCGTGTTGAAGGGGCGCGAGTCGCGGCGCGTGAAATTGCCGATCGATGTCGTCGGCCTGTCGCTGCTGGTGGTGGGCGTGGGAAGCCTGCAGTACATGCTGGACAACGGCAACGAACTCGACTGGTTCGGCTCGCCGATCATCGTGGCCGCGGCTGCTCTGTGCGTCGTGTGCCTGACCTTCCTGATCCCCTGGGAGCTGAAGGATCCACACCCAATCGTCGACCTGCACTTCTTCGGGCGTCGCAATTTCCGCGTCACCACGCTGTGCATCGCGGTGGCGTACTTCGCCTTCATGGGATCGAACATCATCTTCCCGCTCTGGCTGCAGATCAACGTGGGCTACACCGCGACCTGGGCGGGACTTGCGGTGGCGCCCGTGGGCATCCTGTCGGTCGTCATTTCACCGCTCCTCGGCCGCAACATGCACCGGCTCAACCTGCGTCTGGTGGTGAGCTTCGCCTTCTGCGCATTCATGGTGAGCATGTACTGGATGTCCACGCTCAATTCCACCGCGACCTTCCTGCAGCTCGCCGCGCCGCGGTTCTGGCAGGGGCTGGGCGTGACGAGCTTCTTCCTCGCGCTCAACCAGATCACGCTCTCCTCGGTGAAGCCCGACGAGCTGGCTTCCGCCACGGGCATTTCCAGCTTCGTCCGCACCATGTCGGGCAGCGTGTCCACCGCGGTGACGGTGTGGCTGTGGAACCGTCGTACCGATTTCCACCACAGCGTGCTCAGCGAGCACGTGCGTGAGTCGGCCTATGGGTGGACCCAGTTCCAGGGCGATTTGTCCCGGATCGGGATAGAAGGCAGCCGCGCGCTTCAATACGTGGACCGATTGCTGGTGCAGCAGGCTCAGACGCTGGGTGCCAACGACCTGTTCCGCCTGTTCAGCCTGATGTTCCTGTTGCTGATCCCCTTGGTGTGGCTGGCGAAGCCGCCCTTTGGCATCGCTCGCGGGTCCTCCGGCGGCGGGCACTGAAGACCTCCCAAGGCGGTCATGCGGCAAGGGCGGGGATGTCGGCCAGCGCCTGCTCGATCGCCGCGTTTCGCCGGCCCGCATCGAGGGCCAGTCCTTCGGCGTAGATGAACTGCACGTCATCGATGCCGATGAACCGGAGGAAGTCCCGCACGTAGGGCGTCTGCGTGTCCGCGGGCGTGCCGCGGTACAGGCCGCCGCGCGCCGCCGCCACCAGCGCCTTCTTGCCGCGCAGCAGGCCCACGGGTCCGGCCGGCGTGTAGCGGAAGGTGACACCGGCGCGTGCGATGTGGTCGAAATACGCCTTCAATGCCGATGGCACGCCGTAGTTGTACAGCGGCAGGCCCAGCACCAGCACGTCCGCGGCGGCGAGCTGGGCGATGAGGACATCGGAAGGGGCGATGAGATCCCGCTGCCGGACCGTGCGCTTCTCCGCCGGCGTTGCGAATGCCTGGAAGGTTTCCGCGGTGAGATGGGGCACGGGGTCGCTGGCGAGGTCGAGCCGCTGCACCTCGGCGCCGGGGTGCGCCTCGATGAGGGAGCGCGTGATGGCCTCTGCCAACTGGCTGGACTGCCCTGAATCGCCAAACAGGCTGGTGTTGATCTGCAGAAGTCGGGTCATGGGAATCTCCGGGAGTTGGTTCATGACCCTATTTTGTATTTGCCGATTGAATATAAAAGTCGATAATATCGGCGGTAATAATCAATTGGTTCGATAAATGCCCCAGCCCCGCATTGCCCTGGAACAGTGGAGCGCCCTGGTGTCGGTGGTCGAATCGGGGGGGTACGCGCAGGCGGCCGAACGGCTGGCCCGGACGCAGTCCACCATCACCTACAACATCCAGAAGCTGGAAAGCGTCCTCGGCGTGCAGGTGTTCGAGATCCAGGGCCGCAAGGCCCAGCTCACCGCCGCGGGCCAGGTGCTGTACCGGCGGGGCAAGGGCCTGCTCGAGCAGGCGGCCCGGCTGGAGCGTGCCGCGGCGGATCTCGCGCGGGGCTGGGAACCCGAGGTCCGCATCGCCGTGGATCTCGTCTTCCCCACCTGGGTGCTGCTCGAGTGTTTCGCGCAGTTCGCCCGCGAGCGTCCCGATGTGCGCATCGACCTGGAGGAGACCGTGCTCGCCGGTACCGAGGAAGCCGTGCAGCAGGGCAGGGTGGATGTCGCGATCGGCCCGCTCGTGCCGGAGGGGATCCTCGGCGATGTGCTGATGGTCGAACGCTTCGTGTGCGTGGCAGCGCCCTCGCACCCGCTGCACTCGCTGGGTCGCGAGCTGACCCTCGAGGATCTCGCCGAGCACCGGCACCTGGTTGTGCGCGACTCCAGTCCCGGCAGGAACCGCAGTGGCGGCTGGCTGAATGAGCGGCGCTGGACGGTCTCGAACAAGGCCACCTCCATCCATGCCTCCGGCCTGGGACTGGGCTTCGCCTGGTATCCCGTCGACAACATCGCCGAGGAGCTGAAGTCGGGCAAGCTCGTGCCGCTTCCATTGCGCGAGGGCGCGGAGCGCCGGGTGACGCTGTATCTCATGTTCGCGGATCGGGATGCGGCGGGGCCGGGTGCAAGGTTGCTGGCGCAGATCATCCAGCGGCGCGTGCAGGAAACCTGCGAGGAGAAAGGACGATGAAGATGAGCGTCACCGAGGCGATCCGCAGCCGGATGAGCTGCCGCGCCTTCCTGCCCACGGCCGTTCCCGAGGCCATGGTGCGCGAGATCCTCGACGAGGCGCGCCGGTCTCCCTCCGGCGGCAACCTTCAGCCCTGGCAGGTGCACGTGCTCACGGGTGCGCCACTCGCCGGGTTCCGCGCGCTGATCCAGGCGCGGATGCCGGCCCATCCCATGGGCGAGGGGGCGGGGTACGACATCTACCCGCCGAACCTCACCGAACCCTGGCGCGGACGGCGCTTCAGGAACGGCGAGGATCTCTACGCGGCGATCAAGGTGCCACGCGAGGACAAGGCGGCGCGGCTCGCCCAGTTCGCCCGCAACTACGACTTCTTCGGCGCGCCGGTGGCCTTGTTCTTCTCGCTCGATCGGCAGATGGGGCCGCCGCAATGGTCGGATGTCGGCATGTTCATGCTGTGCATCATGCTGCTCGCGCGCGAACGCGGACTGCACACCTGCCCGCAGGAATCCTGGACGGTGTGGCATGGCGCCGTGGCCGAGTTCCTGCACTTTCCCGCCAGCCGCGTGCTGTTCTGTGGCATGGCACTGGGGTATCGGGACGAGAGTGCACCGATCAACACGCTGCGCACGGAGCGTGCGCCGCTGGGCGAGATCGCCGAGTTCCTCGGCTTCTGAACGGCCCCCGGTTCCCGCGTTCATGCGCCGTTCGCTACTGATCTTCGACCTCGACGGCACGCTCATCGATTCGGCGCCGGACCTGCGCATCGCCGTGAACAACGTGCTGGGCGAACTCGGCGCGCCGGCACTGGACATCGCCCGGATACGCAGCATGATCGGCGATGGAGCCGTGCAGCTCCTGAGGCGCGCGTTCGCTGCAAGCGGCCTTGCGCTTGCCGATCCGCACGAGGCGCTGCAGCGCTTCTTCTACTATTACCAGTCCGATCCCATCGCGCACACCCGGCTCTATGACGGGGTCATCGAAACCCTCGCCCTGGCCCGCGAACACGACGTGCCGATGGCGGTGTGCACCAACAAGCCCGAGGCGCCGGCTCACGTGGTGCTCGAGCGGCTGGGCCTCGCGCCCTATTTCCAGGCCGTGGTCGGCGGTGACACGCATGCCTACCGCAAGCCTGATCCGCGCATGCTGACCGGGCTCCTGGACAGGTTCGGCGCATCGGCGGCGCAGGCGCTCATGGTGGGTGACAGCGAGATCGACGCCGCAGCGGCGCGCGCCGCCGCCGTTCCCTTCGCATTGCTGACCTACGGTTACCACCGCGGGCCCGTCGCCGGCATCGACTGCGAGGTGGCGCTCGACCGTTTCCCGGACCTCGCGCCGCTCATCGCACCAGCCCGAAGGCAGACGCGATGAGTGGCGCCGGGGATCCGGACAGCGATCAGGACAGCGACTGCTCGGCCTTGATGGCTTCCTGCACCTTGGGACGCGTGGCGATGCGCTGCGCGTAGGCCGCAAGCGCGGGCCACTTCGACAGGTCCATGCCGGCGTACTTGGTCCAGCCGAGAACGGTGAACAGATACGCATCGGCCACGCTGAATCTGTCACCCACGAGGAACTCGCGGTTCTTCAGGTGGCTGTCGGCGAAGTCGAAGCGACGCTGCAGGTTCGCGAGCGCCCCCTGCTTCCAGTCCGCGCTCGCGGCCGGGTTGAACATCGGCGAGAAGGACTTGTGGATCTCGGAGGAGATGAAGTTCAGCCACTCGAGCACCTGGTAGCGCTCGAACGAGCCCGCCGCCGGCATCAGTCCGCTCTGCGGCTTCTGGTCGGCCAGGTACTGGACGATGACGGGACCTTCCGTGAGCTTCACGCCATTGTCGAGCTGCAGCAGCGGGACGCTGCCCTTGGAGTTGATCTGGTTGTAGTCGCCGCCGCCGCTCACGACCTTGGCTCTAAGGTCGACCTTCTTCAGTTCCAAGGGGATGCCGGCCTCGTGGGCCACGATGTTGGGAGACAGCGAGCAGGCTCCGGGGGTGACATAGAGTTCCATGCGGATCGGATCCTCGGGTGTTTGGTGGAGGGGTGGAATGATGCCTGACCCGGGCACAGGGGGCATGCCAAAAAACGCGACCGTCCCGGGAAGCGGCTCAGGTACGATGAGCCCATGACCTGGGTTTCCCACCCCTTCACCTTCGAGTCCGAGGACGGCCTGACGCTGGCCGGCGATCGGGCAGGATCGCGCACGGGCCAGCCCGTGGTGCTCATGCACGGCGGCGGGCAGACGCGGCATTCCTGGCACGGCGCGGTTCGCGAACTCGCCGCCCGCGGCTACGATGTCATCAACCTCGATGCCCGTGGCCACGGAGACAGCCAGTGGGCGGGGACGAGCACGGGCTACACGCTCGACAAGCTGGCCTCGGACCTCTCACGGGTCATGGCCATGGTGGACCGACCACCCGTGCTGATCGGCGCCTCGCTGGGCGGGCTCACGGCGATGCACGCCATCAGCCGCGAACCGGATCGCCCCGTCGCGGCGCTGGTGCTCGTCGATGTCGTGCCGCGCATCGAGCATGACGGGGCGGAACGCATCTCGAATTTCATGAAGGCGAATCCTGAAGGGTTCGCCACCATCGAGGAGGCGGCGGCGGCCGTCGCTGCCTACAACCCGCACCGGCCGCGCCCGACCAGTCCCGAAGGCCTCATGAAGAACCTGCGCCGCGACCCGCAGGGCCGCCTGCGCTGGCACTGGGACCCGGTCTTCGTGCGCGAAGCACTCGGCGCGAGGATGTTCGATGTGGATGCCATGCTGCGTGGCTGCCGGCAGTTCCACGAGCCCGCGTTGCTGGTGCGCGGCATGCACAGCGACATCGTGAGCGATGCGGGCATCGCGGAACTGCGCGCAGCGCTCCCGCAGCTCGAGGTGTTCAACGTGCGGGAGGCGGGTCACATGATCGCCGGCGACCGCAACGATGCCTTCAACGGCGCGGTGCTGGAGTTCCTCGCGAGGCTGGATCCGCGGGGGCGACGGGCGCATGGGCGCAACGGCTGATCCCACCGGCAGCGTCGCGATGGCGCTGGAGCATGCCGCACGGCTCCTGGAGCGCGATCCTCGCCTGGCGCTGGAGCAGTCCTCGGAGATCCTGAAGGCCGTGCCGAACCATCCGGTGGCCACGCTGATCAAGGGCGTTGCGCATCGGCTCAACGGCGAGACCGACGTTGCCGTGACGGTGCTCTCCGCTCTCAGCGATGCGCAGCATCGCTGGGCGCAGGCGCATTTCGAGCGCGGCCTCGCGCTGGCGGACGCGGACCGGTTTCCCGATGCCGTGAAAGCGGTGCAACGCGCCGTCGAGCTCAAGCCCGATCTTCCCAATGCCTTGCGCACCCTGGGTGATTTTCTCACCGCCACCGGCGATGCCGCCGGCGCGGATGAGGCCTACGCGGCGCACATCAAGGTCTCCACGCGCGATCCACGCCTGCTGGCCCCGGCGGCCGCCCTGCACGAGAACCGCATTCCCGAGGCGGAGTTGCTGTTGCGCGAGCACCTGAAGCAGTTCCCGACGGATGTCGCGGCCCTGCGCATGCTCGCGGAAGTGGCGGCGCGGCTGGGCCGCTATGCCGATTCGGCGGCGCTGCTCGAGCGTTGCCTGGAGCTTGCGCCCAGCTTCCACGCCGCGCGGCAGAACTACGCCATCATCCTCGGGCGACAGAACCGGCCCGCCGAGGCGCTGCATCACATCGAGCAACTCCTGGCGGTGGATGCGCGCAACCCCTCGTACCGCAACCTGAAGGCGGTGATGATGGCGCGCATCGGCGATTACCAGGAGTCGATCGAGATCTACTCGAAGCTGCTGGCCACGCATGCCGCCAGCGCCAAGATCTGGATGAGCTATGGCCATGCGCTCGGCACCGCGGGTCGCGAGGCCGATGCCATCGCCGCCTATCGCCGCGCCATCCAGATCGCGCCACACCTGGGCGAGGCGTACTGGAGCCTCGCCAACCTCAAGACCTTCCGGTTCATGGACGAAGAAGTGGGGGCGATGCGCGCGCAGCTCGCGCGCACCGATCTGGAGGACACCGACCGCCTGCACTTCGACTTCGCGCTGGGCAAGGCACTGGAGGATGTGCGCGAATACGAGGCGTGCTTCGCGCACTATGCCTCGGGCAATCTCATCCGCCGTCGGCAGATCGGGTACGAGCCGGACCAGACCACCTCGCTCGTGCGCCGCTCCCGGCAGGTCTATACGCGCGAATTCTTCGCCGCGCGAAGCAGCTGGGGATGCGAGGCGCCGGATCCCATCTTCATCCTCGGGATGCCGCGCGCCGGCTCGACGCTGCTCGAGCAGATCCTGGCCAGTCACTCGAGCGTGGAGGGCACCATGGAACTGCCCAACATGCTTAAAGTAGCGCTGTCGCTGGCGGACCGGCATGCGCAGTCCGACGATGACCGCTATCCCGGGCTGCTCGCGCAGTTGCCGGCCGGGGAGTTCCGGCGCCTGGGCGAGCAATACCTCGCCGAGACCCGCATCCATCGGCACACGGACAAGCCGCTGTTCATCGACAAGATGCCCAACAACTGCCTGCACGTCGGGCTCATCCACCTGCTGTTCCCCAGGGCGCGGATCATCGATGCGCGACGGCATCCGCTGGCCTGCGGATACTCGGTGTTCAAGCAGCACTTCGCTCGCGGCCAGAGTTTCTCCTACGGGCTGGAGGACATCGGTCGTTACTATCGCGACTATGTCGAGCTCATGGCGCACATGGACGAGGTGCTGCCGGGGCGGATCCACCGGGTCATCTACGAACGGATGGTCGAGGACACGGAAGACGAGGTGCGTCGCCTGCTCGAATACTGCGGCCTGCCCTTCGAGGAGGCCTGCCTGCACTTCTACCAGAACGAACGCGCGGTCAAGACCGCGAGTGCCCAGCAGGTCCGCCGGCCCATCTACCGGGAGGGGGTCGATCACTGGCGCCACTTCGAGCCCTGGCTGGGGCCGCTGAAGCAGGCGCTGGGTCCCGCCCTGGACGCCTACCCTGGCGCCCAAGAGTATTGATTCTTCTTCACTGTAGCTTACACTCCACGGCCGGGAGCGGCATGTCCTACATAAAAAGGGGATATCGATGACACGCAGCCGAAAGAGAAAACTGAAGCGTATCGGAGCCACCTGGGCCGGAATGCCCTTCGCATCCGCCATGCTGGCGGGGGCGGGCGTTGCACAAGCGCAACAGGCCGAGTCGGGAAGTGTCCTCGAGGAAGTGGTGGTCACGGCGCAGAAGCGATCGGAAGACCTTCAGAAGGTTCCCATCAGTCTTCAGGTGCTTGGTGCGGAGAAGCTCGAGGAGCACCAGGTCTCCAGTTTCGATGACTATGCCAAGCTCCTGCCCAGCGTGACCTTCCAGTCCCTGGGGCCCAGCCAGGCGCAGCTGTATTTCCGCGGCATTGCCTCCGGCGGTGACGGCCTGCACGCCGGCTCCCTGCCGGCGACCGGCTTGTACCTGGATGAAATTCCGGTCACGACCATTGCCGGATCACTCGACTTGCATGTCTACGACATCGCGCGAGTCGAGGCGCTGGCGGGACCGCAGGGCACCCTGTACGGCGCGAGCTCGCTGTCGGGCACGCTGCGCATGATCACCAACAAGCCCGATCCGTCCAAGTTTGCCGCCGGCTATGACGTCAAGGCCAACAAGTACACGAAGGGCGACCCGGGCGGCAGCTTCGAGGGCTTCGTCAACATCCCGCTCGGCGACCAGGCGGCCATTCGTCTCGTCGGGTTCATCGAGCAGGAGGGCGGGTACATCGACAATATTCCCATCCAGCGAACCTATCAGCGAACGGCGCCGTCCCCGGAGCCTTACGGTGATGGCGCGTCGCATCCCTGCACGCGCAACAACTTCGGCGGCGTAGTGCCTGATCCCTGCAGTCCCCTGGGCAATCCCAGCACGGTCAAGAAGAACGCCAACAGCGTGACCAGCGCGGGAGGCCGCGCGGCGCTGAAGGTGAACCTGAACGACTCCTGGTCGATCACCCCGATGCTCATGTACCAGCATCAGAAGGCGAACGGCGATTTCACCTTCCTGTATCCACATCCGCCGGCGAACACGTCCAATCCGCGCGACCTGACCGTCACCGACTTCATCTTCGGACGCAATGTCGATCAGTGGTACCAGACGGCTCTCACGGTGGAAGGCAAGATCGGCAACTTCGACCTGACGTATGCGGGCGGCTACTTCGAGCGCCGCATATACAACATCATCGATTACGCGGACTACACCCTGGCGTATGACACCTACGGCTCCGGATACACCTACTGGGCGGACCCGGCGGGCAACAACATCGCTGATCCCACCCAGTACACGGTCAACCGCGACAAGTACACGAAGCTGAGTCATGAAATCCGGCTGTCCACCCCGCAGGACAACCGTCTGCGGGCGGTGGTGGGGGCGTTCATGCAGCGCCAGTCGGACTACATCCAGGTCGACTTCTCGGTCGATGGCCTGCCGGCCAACCACCAGGTCGCCAAGCACCCGAACGTGCTGTACCGCTCGGACCAAAACCGCACCGACCGCGACAAGGCGGTGTTCGGCGAGATTACCTATGACGTCACCGACAGCCTCAAGCTGACCGGCGGCATCCGCAAGTTCTGGGTCGACAACACGCTGTATGGCTTCTTCGGTTACGGCATCGGCGTGCTGGCCTATGGCCAGGGCTCCGGCGAGAAGTTCTGTTCACCGGCCGACTATGCCGAGGCGGCGGGAACGAGCATGCCCTGCATCAACACGCGCAAGCGGGTGACCGAGGGCGGTGAAACCCACAAGATCAACCTGCAGTGGCAGATCGATCCGGATCGCATGGTGTACGGCACGTACTCCACGGGCTTCCGTCCGGGCGGCAACAACCGACGCCCCGAGATCGTCGCCTATGCCGCGGACCGGCTGAGCAACTTCGAGATCGGCTGGAAGACCGCTTGGCTCGACCGGCACGTGCGCCTGAACGGCGCAGTGTTCTTCGAGAAGTGGAAGGGCGCGCAGTACGGCATTCAGGGCGTGAATGGCATCACCTCCATCCTCAACGCCGGCGATGCCGAGTCGAAGGGCATCGAAGGCGATGTGAGCTGGGCGGCCAGCGATGCGCTGATGCTGACCTTCTCGGGCACGTACGTGAAGGCCAAGCTGACCACGAACTTCTGCTCGGCGCCGGATGGTGTCGTCACCTCGAACTGCACCGCCGATTCAGTGAAGCCGGATCCGGTGCTGGTCGCTCCGGCGGGCACGCAGTTGCCGGTGACGCCGAAGTTCAAGGCCAATGCCTCGGCCCGCTACAAGTTCAACGTGGCGGGCCTGGACAGCTTCGTGCAGGCCTCCCTGTCCCATCAAGGGTCGACCAGCTTCAGCCTCGAAGCGAGCAAGAACGCGATCGTCGGTGAAACCCCCTCGTACACGAGCCTCGACCTTTCCGGTGGATTCGGCAAGGACAAGTGGAACGTCGAGGCCTTCATCCAGAACGTCACGGACAAGCGCGGCATCCTGGGCTTCGTGTCACAGTGCAACACCGACATCTGCGATGCCGGTGCGCGCGCCTACGGCATCAAGCCGCGATTGATCGGCGTGAAGTTCGGCCAGAAGTTCTGACTTCTGCTGAGTGCGAACGCCGCGGCTAGGTTGATTCAGCCTGCCACAGCACCGGAAACAGCCGGTGATCCATGGCCGCGCCGGCGGGCAGTTCGTCCTGCAGACCGGGAAAGCTCGGCGAAGTCACCCATGGGCGCGGCGCATGCGTGACATCATCGCCGATGAAGCGCACGGAGAACACGCGCCGGCGCTGCCCGCCGCTCACACCCGCCGCGGCATGCAGGGTGAGCATGTGAAAGCAGACGGCATCGCCGGGCTGCAGCGCCCAGCCGAGAATGCGGTAACGCTCGCGATGCGCCTCCACATCCGGCAAGTCCGCCAGGCTCCCTTCCGGAAACCACTTGGCCTGAGAATCCATGAACGAGCGCGGCATGAGCCAGGGGCCCAGGTGAGAGCCCGCCACGAATTCCAGCGTCGATTCGCGCGGAACCGGGTCTACGGGAATCCAGAAACTGCAGTTCTGCCGTCCCTCGATGTCGTAGTAGGGCTGATCCTGGTGCCAAGGCGTGCGCTGGCGCGTGCCGGATTCCTTGGTCAGCATGTGATCGTGATGCAGCCTGGCATGGCGGCTGCGCATCAGCCGGCCCGCCACCATGGCCAGCGGCGTTTCGAAAATGAATCTGCGATAGGCTTCGTTCTCCTGCCAGTTGCAGAAGTCTTCGATGAACAGGCCCGGATCGTCGCTGCGGCTGGCAACCTTGGCGCGCGGGCTCGGGTGCGCAAGATTGGCATCGATCCCGCCGCGCAACAGCTCCATCTGCGTAGGGGTGAACAGGCCGCGGATGCAGATCGCGCCATCCCGCTGAAAGTCGGCGACCAGGCTCTGGGGTAGCGAAAAGGTCTGGGGTATCGAAGTTGATGCTGCCGTCATGCCTTCTCCTCGGTCTGCCCCGTCTTGCGGATGAGAATGATAACGCAGCAATCCTCACCGAGCCTGCCCAGTCCGCCAGAAGTTGCTGTGGTCGAGATGCAACAGGAAGCAGCCGATCCAGCCTTCGGCGATCCACCAGCCGCATAAGCCTAGGTTTCTCGTGCGTGATGACGCTGCGGACGATCGTGGTAGACTCACCACATGGGGGAACAAGCCGCCGCTGACCCAGTGGGTTCTTTGCAGACCGCGATCGCGCACGCGACGTGGTTGTTGCAGAAGGATCCGCAGCTGGCGGCGGAGCAGGCGGGCGCGATCCTGCATGCCGTGCCGGCGGAGCCTCGTGCCCGCCTGGTACTGGGCGCAGCGCGGCGCATCTCCGGCGATCCGGCAGGAGCCCTGGCGATCCTGGAGCCCCTGTCACGCGAACAGCCGCGCGCCGCTGCCGTGTTCCTGGAACTGGGTGCGGCGCTGGGTGAGGCGGGCCGCATCGGCGATGCGGTGCGGGCCTTGCGCCATGCCCTGCATCTGCAACCGGGCTCACCGGATGGCTGGCGCCTGCTGGCCGATCAGCTCGATGCCAGCGGGGACAGTGCAGGCGCGGACGATGCGCGAGCGCGCTATCTCAATGCCGCAAACCGCGACCCGCATCTGATGCAAGCCGCCGCCGCGCTGGTGGCGAACGACCTGCCGGTGGCGGATACGAAGCTGCGTGAGCACCTGGCCAAGCACCCGACCGACGTCGCGGCGCTGCGCATGCTGGCCGAGGTGGCCGGCCGCCTGCGACGCTATCAGGATGCGCAGCAGCTCCTGGAGCAGTGCCTGACACTCGCGCCCAGTTTCGACATGGCGCGCTACAACTACGCCTCGGTGCTGGTGCGCCAGGGCAACGCCGCGCCCGCCCTGGAACAGGTTCAACGCCTGCTGGCGCGTGAGCCGCGCAACCCGGCTTATCGTTTCCTGCAGGCCGCCGTGCTCGCCAACACGGGCGATTACGCCGAATCCATCGTGGTCTACCAGCGGGTGCTGAAGGAGTATCCGCAGCAGCCGAAGATCTGGATGAGCCTGGGCCACTCCTTGCGCACTGCGGGCCGCAACGCTGAGTGCATCGAGGCCTATCGGCGCGCCATCGACCTGGATTCCACCCTGGGTGAAGCCTGGTGGAGTCTTGCGAACCTGAAGACCTTTCGATTCTCGGACTCGGACATCCAGGCGCTGCGCACCGCACTCGAGCGCACCGATCTTGATACGGACTCCCGCCTGCACTTCGAGTTCGCGCTGGGCAAGGCCCTGGAAGATCTTTCCCGGTACGAGGAGTCATTCGGCCACTACGTCACGGGCAACGCCCTGCGCCTGGCCGAGCACCCCTACAGCGCGCCGTCCACCACCACCTACGTGGACCGCTGCATCGAGCTGCACAGCCGCGATTTCTTCGCGCGGCGAGCCGGGTCTGGCGCCACGGCCTCCGACCCGATCTTCATCCTCGGCCTGCCGCGCGCGGGCTCGACGCTGCTGGAGCAGATCCTCGCCAGCCACTCGCAGGTCGAGGGCATCATGGAGCTGCCGCAGCTGCCGCAGATCGCCCGTGACATCCTGCGCGGTGGCGAACCGCAGGAGAACTTCGCCAGCAAGCTGGCGCATTTCGACGGCGATCAGTTGCGCGAATTCGGCGAGCGTTATCTGCGCGAGACCCGGCCGCTGCGCCGCACCGAGGCACCGTTCTTCATCGACAAGATGCCGAACAACTGTTTCTACGTGGGCTTGATCCACCTGATCCTCCCCAACGCGAAAATCATCGATGCGCGCCGCCACCCGCTGGCCTGCGGCTTCTCCTGCTTCAAGCAGCACTTTGCCCGCGGCCAGAATTTCACCTACTCGCTCGAGGACCTGGGCCGCTACTATCGCGATTACGTGAGATTCATGGCGCATATCGACGCCGTGTTGCCTGGCCGGGTGCTGCGAGTCCACTACGAAAGCATGGTCGAGGACACGGAAGGCCAGGTACATCGCTTGCTCGATTATTGCGGGCTGCCGTTCGAGCAAGCCTGCCTCAGTTTTCACGAAAACGAGCGGGCCGTGCGCACGGCCAGTTCGGAGCAGGTCCGCCGCCCCATTTTTCGCGAGGGCCTGGAACATTGGCGCCACTACGAGGCGTGGCTCGAGCCGCTCAAACGCGAGCTCGGATCCGTTCTCGACCGTTATCCGCAAGTACCGGATGACCTATGAATCCGGTTGATCCATGAAAAAGGGGACACTCTCATGACTCGCAGCCGTCGTCGCAAACTCAACCGTCTTCAGCAACTGAAGCGCCACCCGTTGGCGCGCACCGGCATCCCGGTGGCTTCCACCCTGCTGGCCTCGCTCCCCTGGGCCATGGTGCATGCCCAGGAGGCGCCCGTGAGCCTCGAGGAAGTGGTGGTGACGGCGCAGAAGCGCGTCGAAAACCTGCAGGACGTGCCGATCGCGGTGCAGGTGCTCGACAGCACCAAGCTGCAGCAGCTCAACATCCTGAACGTCGACGACTACGTGAAGTACTCGCCGAGCATTTCCTATTCACGTGGCAACGGACAGGGCGGCGCCGGGGCACCGGGCCAGTCGCACATCTACATCCGCGGCGTCAACAACGGTGGTGACGGCAATCACTCCGGCTCCCAGCCCTCGGTGGGTACCTACCTGGACGAGCAGCCCGTCACCACCATCGACGGCACACCCGAGGTGCACCTGTACGACATCCAGCGCATCGAAGTGCTGGAGGGTCCGCAGGGCACCCTGTACGGCGCGAGTTCCGAAGCCGGCACGGTGCGCATCATCACCAACAAGCCCGACACCACCAAGCTCTATGGCGGCTTCTCGGTGGATGGCAATGCGGTGCAGAGCGGCGGGGTGGGCGGCAGCATCGAGGGTTTCATCAACGTGCCCATCTCCTCCAATGCCGCCATCCGTCTGGTGGGTTGGCTGCAGCGTGACGCCGGCTACATCGACAACGTCGCGGGCACCAGCGCCACGGGTTGCATCGTCAACGGCGTTCGTACCTTCCCGACGTGGTCGGGCAATACCAGCCAGTCGCCTGGCTGTCCGCCCGTGGGCGTGGTCGGCGCCGGGGCCATCACCAACGCGCCCTGGCTCAAGAACAACTTCAACACCGTCGACACCCGCGGCGGCCGCGCCATGCTGAAACTCGATCTGGGCGAGAACTGGTCGGTGACGCCCACGTTCATGACCCAGCGGGTGGCGACCAAGGGTTTCTTCGGCTACGACCCCAGCATGGGGGACCTGCAAATCGCCAGGTTCGGGCCGGACTCCACACGGGACAACTGGCACCAGTTGGCGCTGACCGTCACCGGCAAGATGAGCGACTTCGACCTGGTGTACTCGGGTGGATTCATGAAGCGCAACAGCTTCACCTTCGCCGAGTACAGCGACTACTCGCTGTTCTACGACCGGTTGTTCGGTTCGGGGGCGTACTGGACCGGCAATGATGGCAAACCCATCATGTCGCAGGAGTTCGTGCGCGGCGGCGGCTTCTTCGAGAAGTGGAGCCATGAGCTGCGCGTGAGCACGCCGCAGAAATATCCCGTGCGCGCCACTGTCGGCGGCTTCATCCAGCGCCAGCTGCACAACATCTATCAGCAATACACCATGCCGGGTTACGGCTGGACCAATGCCGTGGGCGACCCCGGCGGGCCGGCGAATCCGAACGGCTTCTCGGACTACTATTCCCTCCCGACCCTGCCCAACACCATCTGGCTGACCAGCGAGCAGCGTGTCGATCGCGACAGGGCCCTGTTCACGCAGATCGACTGGGATGTGCTGCCCAACCTGACCCTGACCGGTGGCTTCCGCCAGTACTGGTTCGACAACGGCCTCAAGGGGTTCTTCGGTTATTCCAACCACTACTCCAGCCACACCGGCATGGCGACCTGCTTCGAGCCGGCATTCTCGTTGGGCACTCCCTGCACCAATCTGGACACCAACACCGCCGGTCATGGCAACGTGCCGAAGCTCACCGCCACCTGGAAGGTGATGCCCGACAAGATGGTCTACGCCACCTGGTCCAAGGGCTTCCGCCCGGGCGGCGTCAACCGCATCGCCGGGCCGAACGGCAAGCCCTACCAGCCGGATTCCCTGAAGAACTACGAGATCGGCTGGAAAACCACCTGGCTCGATCACCGCTTGCGGTGGAATGGCGCGCTGTTCTGGGAAGAATGGAAAAATTTCCAGTTCGGCTTCCTGGTGCCACCCAGCATCACGGCCATCACCAATGCCGGCAATGCGCGGATCAGGGGCATCGAGACGGACCTGACCTTCGCTGTGACCAGCGGACTGACGCTCAGCGCCAACTTCACCCTGCTGAAAGCCAACATCAGGGATTATGTCTGCAAAGGCACGTTTGAAATCAGCGGACCGGCCTGCGTGAACGACGCTGCGGTGACCTCGCCATTCTTTCCGGGCGGCTCCTACCAGGGCCCGCTGGCGACGCCGGGCACGGACCTGCCGCAGGTGCCGAAGTTCAAGGGCAATCTGGTCGCGCGCTACGCCTTCCGGGATATCGGCGGCTGGGCACCCTACGGGCAGGCCTCGCTGATGTACCAGACCAAGGTGGCACCCAACCTCAAGGTCACCGAATTCCAGGTGATCGGCTTCCAGCCGGCGTATGCACTGATGGACCTGTCGGGCGGCGCATCTTATGACGGCCTGGAGTTGACCGCCTACATCAGCAACGTCGCCAACCGGCGGGCGCAGCTCACCCGCTTCGCCAACATCACGCCCACCAACGACAACCAGACCTACATCGTGACGGCGCAGCCGCGCACCTTCGGGTTGCGGGTGTCGAAGATTTTGAGCCACCGGGACGCTGGCGCGGGATTCCGCGCGCCAGCGCAGCGATTCGGGACACTGGTGGCTGAAGTGGCGATGAAGGCGATGATCGTGCCGGTGACGGCGTTCTTGCAGAACTGCTCGGTGCTGTGGTGTGAAAAGACCCGGTTGGCAGCCGTGGTGGACCCCGGTGGGGACCTGGAACGCATCGAACAGGTCCTGCAGCAGCAAGGCTGAAGTTGCAGAAGATTCTGCTGACGCATGCGCACGTGGATCACGCCGCTGCGGCAGCGGAACTGGCGCGGCGCCATCACGTGCTGATCGAAGGGCCGCATCGCGATGATCAGTTCCTCATCGATGATCTGCCCGATTCCGGCAGACAATACGGCTTCCCGCAGGCCGAATCGTTCACGCCGACGCGTTGGTTGGAACAATCCGACACGGTGAGCGTCGGTGAGGAAACGCTGCAGGTCCGGCATTGTCCCGGGCACACGCCTGGGCACGTGGTGTTCGTGCACACCGGCGCGCGATTCGCGCTGGTGGGCGATGTGCTGTTCCAGGGCTCCATCGGCCGCACGGATTTCCCGCGTGGCAATCATGCGGACCTGGTCCGCTCGATCCGGGAGAACCTGTTTCCGCTGGGTGATGACATCCAGTTCGTGCCCGGGCACGGACCGACATCCACTTTTGGAGCGGAACGGCGCAGCAATCCGTTCGTGGGGGATGCGGTCGTACGGATGGACTCCATCAGCCGTTGAGAGGCGTTCCAGGACGCGCCATGGCGGTGACTGATATCGAGTCGATGCTGCGGGACTACGCGGGCACGCAGCCGGGCGCCGCCATCGCAGTGCTGCGCCGGGGCGAACCGCTCCTGCTGCAAGGGTCCGGCCTTGCGGAACTCGACAGCCGCACGCCGGTGACGCCCGCGACCCAGTTTCGACTCGCCTCGGTCAGCAAGCAGTTCACGGCGGCGGCACTGTTGCTGCTGGTGGAGGAGGGCACGCTCGGCCTCGATGATCCCGTGCGCCGCTGGCTTCCCACGCTGCCTCCAGCCACCGAAGGCGTGACGCTGCGGCAGCTGCTCACGCACACCTCGGGCATCGTCGATTTCGAGACGCTGATCGAACCGGAGCGCTGCGTGCCGCTCAGCGATGCCGATGTGCTGCAGCTGGTGGAACGCGAGCCGCACCTGCAGTTTCCGGCGGGCACGCGGTTCCGCTACAGCAACACGGGCTACGTGCTGCTTGCGCTGGTGATCGAGCGTGCGGCGCGCTGCCCTTATTCGAACTTCCTGCGCGCGCGGGTCTTCGGCCGGCTCGGCATGCGGCACGCCGTCGCGCACGAGGCGGCGGTGTCGGTGGTTGCGCACCGCGCCTTCGGTTACACGTGGGACGGCCAGGGTTGGAAGCGTACGGATCAGAGCCTGACCAGCGCGACGCTGGGTGATGGCGGCATCTATGCGTCGGTGGAGGAACTCGCGCGCTGGGATGCGGCGATCGACGGCGGGCAGCTCCTGCCGCCGGCTCGGTGGCAGCAGGCGCTTTCAGCCGCGGTGGTGACGGGAGAGCCGGGTATCGGCTACGGTTTCGGCTGGCGGGTCGGCCATGACGCCGCATGGCACTCGGGCGAGTCGGTGGGCTTTCGCAACCTCATCCTGCGCCTGCTGAAGCCGCGCCTGACCGTCATCGTGCTCACCAATCGCAGCGCTCCCTCGCCACATCCGCTCGCCGCCGCGCTCGCGGCACGCCACGAGCCACAGGCCACGGTGCCTCCGGATCAGCCTGCGGCCGGCCCCGATGCCGCGGCTCATCCGCTGGTGGACGCGAGATCGGACATCATGATCGGATGACCCCGTCGCAAGACCCCGCTGCCGCACCCCGCGGCGCCTCCGCCCTCAGCAGCCGCGGTTTCCGCTGGTACTTCGCCTTCGCCACCGCCGCGGTCATGGCTGACAACGTCGAGCACGTGATCAGCTACTGGGTGATGTTCCAGAAGTTCCACTCGCCCGTCATGGGTGGCTTCGCGGTCATCTCGCACTGGGTGCCGCACCTGCTGTTCGCGGCCTGGTCGGGGGCGCTCGCCGACCGGGTGGACGTGCGGCGGCTGATCCAGGTGGGCATGGGCATGCTGGCGCTGGTCTCGGTGGGCTGGGGCTGGCTGTTCCAGACCGATTCGGTGGAGATGTGGAAGGCGGCCGCATTGCTCATCGCGCATGGCATGGCCGGGGTGTTCTGGCTGCCCGCATCACAGGTGCTCATCCATCAACTGGTGGATCGCGAGCGCCTGCCCAGCGCGGTGCGCCTGAACGCCACGAGCCGCTATGTCGGGTTCCTGGCGGGCCCCGCGCTCGGTGCGGCGCTGCTCATGGGACTGGGCCCGAAGTGGGGCATCTGGGTCAATGCGCTGCTGTATGCGCCCATGGCCCTGCTGATGCTGCGCATACGCTACAGCGGCCCCCGGCGGGCGCAGCCGCGCGACGTGCGTGGCATCGCCGACATCCTGGTCGGCATGCGCGCGGTGGCGGCGCATCCGGTGCTGCTGTCCATGACGGCGCTGATTGCCGCCTCCTCGTTCTTCATCGGCAGTGCCTATCAGGCGCAGATGCCGGGCTTCGCCGCCTCGCTGGGCAGGGCCAACGCCGACTTCCTCTACAGCCTGCTGCTGGCGGCCGATGCGGCCGGCGGGCTCACCGCGGGCGTGCTGCTCGAGACGCGGCCGCTGATGCAGCCGCGCACGCGCACGGCCTTCGTGCTGGCCATCACCTGGGCAGTGCTGCTCGCCGGCTTCGCCGCTTCCTGGAACTACTGGCTGTCGGTGCTGCTGCTGTTCGGCGCGGGCTTCGTCGAGCTGAGCTACAACGCGATGGCGCAGACGTTGGTGCAGATCTACGCACCGGCCGACCAGCGCGGCCGGGTGATCGGCGTGTTCACCATGGCGGCGCTGGGGATGCGGTTCTTCAGCGGCATCACCACCGGCCTGCTCGGCGCGCGCATCGGCATCCATCAGTCGCTGGGCGCAAGCGCAGCGTGCCTGCTGGTCATCTACCTGCTGCTGGCGGTGTGGCTGCGCCGCCATGCGGGCGAGGCGAGCCTGGCGCGATGAGCCTGGCGCGGTGAGCCGCACGGACGAGCCGGATCAACTCCCTGCGGGATACATAATCCGGGCGTCCCCGCCGTCTGCGCCGCCGGTTGGATGCTGAACGCAACCTGACAGCATTGCTGTCATACTTGATCCTGGTCGGAACAAGAAGATCACGGTCGCCTCCAGGGAGGAGGTCATGCGAGCCCCATTCATCTCATCGAGCATTCGTTGCCTGCTGCTCCTGGCAGCCACGCTTCTGTCGGCCTGTGGTGGCGGTGGTGGGGGCGGCGGCGGCGGCGGACCACCCCCCGCGAGCCTGTCCGTGCAGCCCGCCAGCCTGACGGTGACGGCGGATGCCGCCACCAGCGGCTCGCCGACCGGCCAGATCACCATCACCGTCCACAACGCCTCTGCGAATGGCACCTACGTGGGGGCGAGTTCCACCAACAACGCGATCACCGGGCTTTCGATGACGGAATCCGGGATGCAACTGATCCTGACGGTCAGCTTCAAGGATCCCAGCGTCATCGGTCCTGGCACCTACACCGACACGGTGCAGACGGCGATCTGCACCGACGCCAATTGCACGACGTTGCAGGCCGGCTCCACGATCAGCATACCGGTCACGTATACCGTCAGCGTATCGGCCACGGTCAGCCTGTCGGCCGACACCATGACCACGGGCGCGGGAATTCCGGTGACGCTGACGTGGAGTTCCACGCACGCCAACTCGTGTATCGCATCGGGCGACTGGAGCGGCACCCTGCCGAGCGCCGGGTCGCAGGCCGTCACGCCAACCACGGTGGGCAACCACACGTACACGATCCGTTGCTCCGATCCCGGCCTGCCGGCTGAAGCCAGTGTGGTGGTGGCCGCGGCGGCGCCTGCCGTGACCCTCACCTCGTTCCCGGCCACCGTTGCCCTTGGAAAGTCGGCGACGGTCCGGTGGCGAAGCCAGTATGCATCGGCCTGCACCGCTTCCGGGGACTGGAGCGGCACTCTCACCACTTCCGGATTCCGGACGTTCACGGCTTCCAGCACGGGAACGCTCAACTATCATCTGGAGTGTTCCAATGCGGCGGCATCCGCTGCGGCGGATACCTCGCTGACCGTGGGTCCGGCGATCACCGCGCCAGCCGCAACCGCCTACCGAATGACGGAAAGGCATGACGGCGTGTTGATCACCACGAACGGCATCCAGCATCCGGGTGCTTCATCGCCCAACTGGACCGTGGACCTTGGCGCTCCCGTCTCCTATCCGCTGATCGCCAACGGCACGGTGTTCGTGACCACGGCCAATCCCGACGGCTCGTACGGAAATCGGCTGTATGCCCTGGACGCCCACAGCGGCGCGAAATTGTGGGGCCCCGTTTCGATCGCAGGTGTGTACTTCGGGTCGGGACTGACCTACGAAAACGGCCGGGTGTTCGTGCTGATGTTCAATGGCGTGGTGAGCGCCTTCAATGCCGCCGACGGCGGCGCGTTGTGGAACACCCAGCTGTCCGGAAACTGGTATGAAGGCTCCCCGAACGCCTACGGTGGCATGGTCTTCATCAACGGTGACGGCGGATTGTCGGCGCTCG
The DNA here is from genome assembly GCA_046347195.1 of Steroidobacteraceae bacterium. GTDB lineage: Bacteria > Pseudomonadota > Gammaproteobacteria > Steroidobacterales > Steroidobacteraceae > TMP-86. Next base: position 63,301 of record JAXMGQ010000011.1, on the reverse strand, counting down.
ATGAGTCCAGTGGATCCATCCTCTGGACGAACGGCATGGGCGCTTCGACGGAATTCTCGTCCCCTGCCGTCTCGTCCGAGGGCGTCTACACCGAGGGTTCGTCCTGCTTCGTCAGCGCCTTCGATCCGGCCGACGGCACGAGGCAATGGCAGTCCCAAAGCACCTGCAGTCCCTCGTTTGGCTACACCCCCAGCGTCAGGGATGGCACCGTGTTCGGCCGCTCGGGAACCTCGATAGACCTGTTCGACGCCATCACCGGCAACTACTCGGTGTCTCTCGGCTCGGCCCGGGCTCCGGCCATCACCGCCACCGCCTTGATCGCGCTCAACGCGGGCACCTTGTCATCGACCCGCCTGAGTGATCGGGTGCAGACCTGGACCTACACCGGCGATGGCAACCTGGTCACGGCACCGGTGGTCGTCAACGACACCGTGTTCGTCGGGTCATCGAGCGGCAAGGTCTTCGGAGTGGATGTTGCAACCGGTGTGGAACTCTGGTCGGGAACCGCACCGCTCCCACTCAGCATCGACAGCGAAAACGGCGGGCCCCAGCCGCCTTCAGGCCCCGCGGCGGGCGAGGACATGCTGATCTTCCCGGCTGGCAACTCGCTGGTGGGCTGGCAGTTGCAGTAGCCGCGTGCCGGACCCTGATCTCCAGGCCGTCATGATCCTGCGGGTGCGTGCGGCACGGGAGGCGGGCTTCCCCGAGGACCGACCAGGTGCAGGATGAGTCCGAACACCGCCAGCGCCCACACCACCACCGCGCTCGAGGGCAGGTCCAGCACGCTCGAGAGCGCGAGCCCCACGGCGTAGCTGACGAAGGCCAGCACGAGGCCCGCCGGCAACTGGCGCTTCGGTGCGAGCCGGTAAGTCGCGAGCGCCGGTACGATGAGGCTGGTGAACACGAGGTACACGCCCACCATCTGCACCGACACGGTGACCATGACGGCGAACATCACGTAGAAGCCGACGCGGCCGAGGCGTTCGCGCACGGTGAACCAGGCCAGCAGGAACAGCGCCGTGAGCGCGCCGGCCCGCCAGAGCTGTGCGGGTGACACCCACAGGATCTGCCCGGCCAGCAGGTCCTTCAGGTCCTCCCCGCCATGCGGGTCATTCGCCAGCAGCAGGATCTGCGCGGTGGAGGCGAGCACGAACAGCACGCCGATGATGGCCTCCTGCACCTCGGGCCGGCGCCGCTCGGTGTAGGTGAGCAGCAGCGCACCCAGGAGCGCTGCCGCCACCGCGGCCACCTGCGTGCCCCAGCCCAGCGTCTCGAACCCGAAGGCATGCGCGATGATCACGCCCAGTCCTGCGACCTGCGCGATGGCGAGGTCGATGAACACGATGCCGCGGGCCAGCACCTGCTGGCCCATGGGCACGTGCGACAGCGACACGAGGATCCCGGCGATCAGCGCCGGCCAGAGGATGCCGAACGAGTCGACCAGCGCGCTCATTTCGCCGCCGCCAGCAGCCGGTTCAACGTATCGTCGAACAGGCTGAACAGGTCCTTCGCCTCGGGCGTGCCGCCGACGGTGTAGGGCAGCAGCACCACCGGCGCGTGCACGCGTTCGGACAGCCAGTCCACCGCCTTCGAGTCGTTGTAGGCATTGCGCAGGATCATCTTCGGGGGCGATGAGCCGAGCTTGACCACGAGCTGAGCGAGATACCCGGCCGTGGGCGGCACGCCGGGTTTGGGCTCGATGGCGGCGAGTTCCGTCAACCCCAGCCAGTGGCACAGATAGGCCTGGTCGCGATGGATGACCACCACCGGCACGCCCTTCAATGGCGCGGCCTCTGCCTCCCAGCGGGTGATCGCCGCCTGCCAGCGCGAGGCGAAGTCCGCGCCCCGTTGCGCATAGTAGGCGGCATTGGCGCCGTCGATCTGGGCGAGGCGGGCGCTCAGGGCCTTGGCGACGAGTGCGACATTGTGCGGGTCGAGGTGCGCGTGTGGATTGCCCAGCGGGTGGATGTCGCCCAGCGCGCGATCCACGCTGGTCGGGACTTCCAGCAACCTGAGCGCCGAGGTGGCCTCGAAGTAGCCCAGGCCGCCCGGCTGGATGCGCGGGTTGCCGGACTCCTGCAACAGCACCGGCAGCCAGCCGATCTCGAGCTGCGCGCCGGTGGCGACCACCAGCGCGGCATTTCGCGCGCGGGCCACGAGGCTGGGCTTGGCCTCGACGCGATGCGCGTCCTGGAATGCGCTGGTGGCGGCATACACGTCCACCTTGTCTCCACCCAGCTCCTGCGTGAGGGAGGCCCACTCGGGCGTGGTGGCGAGCACCTTGAGCGCGGCGTTCGCGGGCAGGGCGAACATCGCCAGGGCGAGGGCCGCGAGATTCAGGATCAGTTTGCGCATGGGAAACTCCTTCAGAACTTGTGCGCGCCATGCGCGCCGATGCTGTACAGGTATTGCAGGAAGACTTGGTGGTCGCGCTCGGCGCGCCGCGCCTCGTCGTAGGCGTACTGCAAGCGCAGCCGCGAGAACTCGCTGAGGCTGTAGTCCAGCATGAGGCTGAGCCGGTCGGGGCTGGCGCGCGAAAGATCCGTGAATTCGTCCGCGACGAGCCGCCTCGAGGCGATGAGTCCGATGTCGGGATCCCCGCTGTGCAGCGAGTCATAGCGCAGGCCGGCACGCCAGCGCTGCCGGAACTGGTAGACCGCCTGCGCATACCAGCCTGACTGCGTGCTGCGATAGTCGCCGATGAGGTCCGCCCCCAGCGTGTCGAAGGCGAGCGAGCCGGTCTCGCGCCGCTGCAGGTACTCGGCCTGGAACTTGAAGGAGCGCAGCGTGCTGTCGCCGTGGGGCGCCCACTTGAGGATGAAGTCCGCTCCCCACAGTCGTGAGCGGCCGCTGAAGGCATCCACGACACTGGCGCCACTGGCATCGACGCTGTCGAAGGCCCGATCCCGGGCGCGCTGGTCCAGCCAGGAAACCCCGGCGCGCCAGCTCGCCGCATCGCCCAGATCGCTCCCGGCGTGCACGAACAGGGCGGTGGCATTCATGCCGTTGGCATTGCGCCCCGTGCCCGGGAACGCGCGGCCGTTGCCGGTCTCGGCGCCGAACTCGAGCAGGAGGTCCGTGGGCGCGATCCACTTGAGCTGCGCGCCATCGGTGGCGTACTGTCCGCCGAGGAAGGCCTGGTACACCAGCGGCTGGTCGATGAAGTCCCAGGCATGCGCGTGGATCTCGTTGAGATAGCCGATGCCGGAGAAGAATCGCCCTCCCTTGAGCAGGAGACCCGCGGGCAGGGAGAGCGTCTTGAAGTAGGCTTCCTCCGCGTGGATGGAATCATCGGCCCCGATGGAGGCCGTGAGGTTCGCGAAGAAGTACGGGTCGACGTTCGCCGCGAAGGTGAGCTCGGATTCACCCAGGTTGAAGCTGCGCTCGCCGGGGCCGATCTCCGGGCTGGTCATGAAGCCGGCGATGCGGTAGGTGCCAGGGTCCTGCGACAGGTTGCTGTAGTTGCCGGCGAGGATCACCGACACCGCCGGGTTGAACGCCGTCTGGCCGCCGCCGCCGGCAGGCGGTGGTGGCGGCGGTGCCGCGGCTTCCGGCGCCGGCGCCTGGGCGAGCGCCGCGGCAGCCGAGGCCTGCGTCTCGAGTTGCTGGATCCGTGACTCCAGCGCCGCGATCTTCTGTGCATAGGCGGCCTTCATCGCCGCCACATCGGCCTTGAGGTCCGACAGTTCGTCCGCCTGGGCGGACCCTGGGGCCACTGCCTGCATCATCATCATCAGGAGGGCGGCGAGCTTCGCGCCGCCAGGAATCTTTCGCATGGTCCTGCTCCTACCTGCATGCAAGAACACCCGCGAGTCATCGCAGGCTCCGACACGATCAGGCGGGCGCGGGGGGTCCCTGGGCTTCGAAGTGATGGCGCGCGCTGGAGGAAATGCAGGCGCAGGCGGGAGAGGCTACGGGCGTGGCCGTCGGCGCCGCGGCACGGGCCTCCACCATGGAAGGCGCGGCGCCGGGCGTGAGCACGGCGCCGAACGTGGCGCACTCACCACAGAGGCTCGCATGCAGGGCAACGCGGTCCGGCAGGCGCAGCCGCGAGGGATCGTGCGAGAGGGCGTGCGCCATCGCTCCCACCTGCGCGAACTGCAGCGCGATGGCGAGGAACAGGACCGACCGCAGTCGATGCCAGTGGCGGAACACCTTTCAACCCCTCACGAAAGAGCGGTCATGCTAGCAGGAATCCGGTTCGCCGGCACGAAGCACCGCGTTATCATGCGCTCCATGAGCGGCGCGGCCATCCTGTTCGTGGTGACCCTTGCCTTGAGCCTGGCGGGGCTGTTCGGTTCGCCGGGTATCATCCAGCGCTGCATCCTGCGTCCCTACCGCGTGGTGCGGGAGCGCCAGTACGACCGCCTGGTCAGCAGCGGCTTCGTGCACGCGGACGTGCAGCACCTGCTGTTCAACCTCCTGACCTTCTGGTTCTTTGCCTTCGCCATGGAGCGGACGGTGGGCACGGCCAGGTTCCTGGCGCTGTACTTCGCCGGTCTCGTGCTCGCGAACCTGGGTACTGTTTACAAGCATCGCAATGATCCCGATTACGCCTCGCTCGGCGCCTCGGGAGCGATCCTCGCGGTGTTGTTCGCGGCCATCGTGTATTTTCCGCACCAGCGGCTGTTCATCCTGCCCTTGCCGGTTCCCATCCCGGCGCCCCTGTTCGCCATCGGCTACCTGGCCTACAGCCTGTACTCCTCGCGGCGTGGAGGCGGGCGGGTGAACCATGATGCGCACATCGCCGGGGCCATCACCGGACTCGTGTTCGTGGCCGTCACGGATCCGTTCGCCTATCGGCAGCTGGCCGGCATGCTCGGCTTCGACATACAGGAGGGTGCATGAGCCAGGATCCCCTGACACTGACGCTGATCCGTGCCGCGCGCCGTCGCATCGCGGACCATGTGCACGAGACACCGGTGATGAGCAGCCGCACGCTGGATGCCGAATGCGGATTCACGGTGTCGTTCAAATGCGAGAACCTGCAGAAGACCGGCGCGTTCAAGGCGCGCGGCGCGACCAACGCGGTGCTGGAGCTGGGGGCGGCGCAAGCCGCGCGCGGCGTGCTGACGCATTCCTCGGGCAACCATGCCGCCGCGCTTGCACGTGCGGCATCGCTGCGGGGCATTCCCGCGCACATCGTCATGCCGCGAAACTCGCCGCTGGCCAAGCAGGAGGCGGTGCGCCGCTACGGCGGACAGATCACGCTGTGCGAACCCGGACAGGCGGCGCGGGAGGCGGCCGCGGCCGAACTGCAGCGGCGGACCGGCGCCGTGATGGTGCACCCGTATGATGATCACCGGGTGATGGCGGGACAGGGCACCACGGCGCTCGAGTTCCTCGAACAGGTGCCCGATCTCGAGGCGCTCGTCTGCCCGATAGGCGGTGGCGGTCATCTCGCCGGCATCGCGGTGGCGGCCAAGGCGCTGAACCCGCGGCTGCTGGTCATCGGCGCGGAGCCCGCGGGCGCGGATGATGCGGTGCTGTCCTTTCGCGCGGGCCGCGTCATCCCCTGTCCGGAGCCGCGCAGCATCGCCGATGGCCTGCTCGCCACCGTCGGGCATCTCACCCTGCCGCAGATCATGCGTTACGTCGATGACATCGTCACGGTCAACGATGCGGGCATCATCGCTGCCATGCGCCGGATCTGGTCGGTGCTGAAGCTCGTGGTGGAACCTTCCGGTTGCGTGGGGTTCGCCGCGCTCGACAAGATGACCTCGCTCCGCGCGGGCTCGCGCATCGGCATCGTGCTCACCGGCGGCAACCTCGACCTGGACAGGCTTCCCTGGCAGGCCGCATCCCATGCCTGAGTTGCCTTTGGTCCGATTGCGCGCGAGGGCGGACCCCACTACAGTTCCGCGCTCATTCACGGAAGCAGCACCGATGCGAAGGATGTCCTCCATGATCCGACTCCCGTTTCCTGCCGGCCTCGCCGCCTGCCTCGTCCTCGGACTGTCCGGGATCCAGGCCGCGTCCGCGGCGGACACGCCGGCGAATCCGCCCGCTGCGTCACCCGTTGCGCCGGCCGCGGCTCCGGCCGCTGCGCCCGCCGCCGCTCCCAGCGCCGACTTCGGCCCCTGGGGGCTCGACCTCACGGCGCGCGACCCGAAGGTGCGCCCGGGTGCGGACTTCTACACCTATGCCAACGGACACTGGCTGTCCACCAACGTGATTCCGCCGGACCGCGCCGAGTGGAGCTCGATGACCCCGCTGGTCATCGAGGCGGAGAAGCGGGTGCAGGACATCATCCAGAACCTCCCGGTGCAGGCGCGCCCGGGCTCGATCGAGCAGAAGATCGGTGACTACTATCGTGCCTTCCTCGACACGACGCAGATCGATCACGATGCCCTGGGGCCGGCTCAGCCGGCACTGGCCGAGATCGACGCGGCGAGCACCCATGCCCAGGTCGCCACCCTCCTCGGGCGGCCCGACCTGCAGCTCGCCTCGCCGGTGAATTTCGGCATCACCCTCGATGAGAAGAACCCGGACCGCTACATCGTGGTGATCGGGCAGGGCGGCCTCGGGCTGCCGCAGCGTGACTACTACCTCAACACCGACACGCAGTTCGCGCGCATCCGCGCGCAGTACCTCACCCACATCGAGCGCATGCTCTCGCTCGCCGGCGTCTCGCCCGCGCACGACGCCGCGCAGCAGGTGCTCGACGTCGAGTCGAGGATCGCGCAGCTCCACTGGCCCATCGAGAAGCAGCGCGAGCGTGACCTGACCTACAACCTGCGCACGCGCCGCGCGCTGGACCAGATGGCGCCCGCCTTCCCCTGGCAGTCGCTGCTCGGTGCGGCGGGCGTTGCGGGCGAGAAGGAATATGTGGTCGCCGAAGTCGACGCCATCGAGAAGCTGGCGCGCGAGTTCACGCAGGTGCCGGTGTCGAGCTGGAAGACCTACCTCAAGTACCATTTCCTGGTCGCACACGCCGCCGTCATGCCGCATGCCTTCGATGATGAGCGCTTCGCCTTCTACGGCAAGGTGCTCAACGGCCAGCCCCAGCAGCGTGATCGCTGGAAGCGGGCCGTGCAGGCCACCAACGGCTCGCTGGGCGAGGCGGTGGGGCAGATCTACGTGCAGCGCTACTTCCCGCCCAGCGCCAAGGCGCAGATGCTCGAGCTGGTGGAGAACCTGCGCACGGCCTACCGCCAGCGCATCGAGGCGGCGGGTTGGATGAGCGAGCAGACCCGCCAGCAGGCGCTGAAGAAGCTGGCGACCTTCCGGCCGAAGATCGCCTATCCCGACAAGTGGCGCGACTACTCGGCCTTCACGGTGAGGCCTGCCGATGCCTTCGGCAACCTGGTGCGCTCCACGGTGTTCGAATGGCAACGCGAGCTCAAGCGCCTGCACCAGCCCACCGATCGCGACGAGTGGGAGTTGCCGCCGCAGACGGTGAACGCCTACTACAACCCCACCTTCAACGAGATCGTCTTCCCGGCCGCCATTCTGCAGCCGCCGTTCTTCGACCCCAAGGCCGATGCGGCAGTGAATTATGGGGGCATCGGTGCGGTGATCGGCCACGAGATGAGCCACGGCTTCGATGACCAGGGCGCCAAGTCCGACGAGCATGGCGTGCTGCGCAACTGGTGGCAGCCGCAGGACGAGGCGGCCTTCAAGGCGCTGGGTGATCGGGTGGCCAGGCAGTTCGACCAGTTCGAGGTGGCGCCGGGCCTCAAGGTCAACGGCCGGCTCACCCTCGGAGAGAACCTCGGCGATCTCAACGGCCTCGCGGTGGCCTACGCTGCGTATCACCTGTCGTTGAAGGACCAGCAGGCGCCGGTGCTGGACGGACTGAGCGGCGATCAGCGCTTCTTCCTGTCCTGGGCGCAGGTCTGGCGGAGCCTGGATCGCGAGGAGAGCCTGCGCACGCAGGTCATGAGCGACCCGCACAGCCCATCGCGCTTCCGGGTCATCGGCCCGCTGCGCAACCTGGATGCGTGGTACCAGGCATTCGACATCCAGCCCACGGATCCCTTGTACCTGCCGCCGGCCGAGCGCGTGCACGTGTGGTGATGCACCGACCGCATCGGCTGCGGGGCGCATCTGTCGCCGGCGCCTGCTGCTCGGATTGCATTGCGGGCAGATCGACGGCGTGGCGGTGAAGGCCGCCCTGCTCTCGCCGTAGGCGCGTTCCCGATCGCCTGCGAAACCCCGCAGGATCCCGTGGCGGGCGGCGGGTTGACAGGGGGGTATCGAGCCCCTATCTTGCGCTCGGCCCGATCCCGGGTCCCAACGTTGGACAAGACACACAGGTGCGCTCTGCTCACATATTCGCCACCGGCGAATACGTTCCCTCCCACGTCCTGGACAACGCTCATTTCGCGGCTCGGACGGGAAAACCGGTGGACTGGTTCGTCCGGCGCACCGGCATCGAGGAGCGGCGGCGGGCCGGCGCGGATGAGACCAGTTCGAGCATGGCCATCGCCGCCGTGCGCGACCTGCTGGCCGGCATCGGCCAATGGCCGGCACCGGTGGACCTGGTCATCTCCGCCTCCTACACCCCGCACGACACCATCGGCACCACGGCGCACCAGGTGCAGCGCGAGTTCGCGTTGCGCGATGCCAAGGTGTTCGAGCTGTCCTCGGCCTGCTCCTCGTTCCTGAATGCGCTCGAGGTGGCCGTCACCTTCATCGAGGCTGGCCGCTCGAAGTGCGCCCTGATCATCGCCACCGAGCACAACAGCCACTTCAGCGACGATGAGAGCAACCACCTGTGGGGCGATGGCGCCGCGGCGGTGTTGCTGGCGCCGGGTGGCCCGTGGCGAGTGCTCTCGACCATGACCCGCGGCCGGGCGGACCTGGGCAAGGGCCCTGCGGCGGTGCGGATGCAGCCGCGCGGAGGCGGCCTGTCGATGCCGCACGGACGCGAGGTGTTCCAGAACGCCTGCGAGGAGATGGAGCAGATCAGCCGCGAGATCTGCGCCGGCGCAAAGCTCGCTCCCGGGGACCTGTCGCTGGTGGTGCCGCACCAGGCGAACCTGCGCATCCTGCAGGTGCTGGCCGAAAAGCTGCGGCTCGACCCGGCGCGCATCGCGGTGAGCATCGACAAGCTCGGCAACACGGGCAGCGCCAGCGTGCCCATCACCTTGCATCGCAACGAGTCACGCGTGCCTCCGGGCGGGCGGGTGTTGCTGGTGTCCTTCGGCGGGGGCTATTCGGTGGGGGCCGCGCTGCTCGAGCGCCTCTGAGCTTCGCCCTCGCGAGTCCCTCCTCCCGCACCGTGCGGGATCAGGTCACCAGGTTGTAGTAGCAGAACTCCTCGTCGCGCACCCAGCCCAGGCGCTCATAGGCCCGCTGCGCCGTGCGGTTGTCCAGGGCAGTGGCCAGGTTCACCTCGCTCGCGCCGGTCTCCCGCGCGAGCGCATGTGCGCGTTGCAGCAGCAGGGTGGCCACGCCGCGCTGCCGCGCCTCCACCGCCACGAACAAGTCGTAGAGAATCCACACCCGCCGGAGCGAGAGGGAGCTGAAGGAGGGGTAGAGCTGCATGAAGCCCACGGCGCGGCCGGCGCGACGCACCAGGAACACGCGCGATTCCCCGTGTGAGAGCCTCTCCCGCAGGTAGGCCCGGCAGGCTTCGATGTCCGAAGGGTAGCGATAGAACTGCCGGTAACCGTCGAACAGAAGCGCTGCGTCCTCGAGGTCCGGCAGGTGCGCCTCGCTCAATGCCAGCTCGCTCATGGTGGATTTTTCGCCTTGCGATTCCAAAGTGAAAACAGTGTGTTGCAAGAAAATTCTAAAGTATCTTCGCTTCCGCGGGTGTCACGCGCCTTCGCCAATGGCGGGCGCCTTCCGCCCGTCGGGCCGGGGTGGCGTTGATTGCCCGGGTCATCTTCAGCGAATATGATGCAAATCTTCCCCTCGCAGCCGAACGAAAGGTCCCCGGCATCAATGGACAACACCCGCCGATGGCATGCCGTGAGCGTGATCGCCGATGGATCGGCGTGTCAAGCCGCACTCGCGCTGGTCGACACGCGATTCCTGTCGGCTGAGGCACCGCGGTTGCCGCTGGACGGATGCACCAAGGTGGGCGGCTGCCGCTGCCGGTACCGGCATTACCCCGACCGGCGAGTCGGTCCGCGTCGTGCCGTGGAGAACTTCCGCCCGCCGCGTTTCTGGCAAGGGTCGGAACAACGGGCGCTGCGGGGCCGGCGTTCCACCGACTACCCTTATTGATTTGACTCCCGGCAGCGCGAACCCCGCTTCGGGCCGCGCACGGCCGCGGGCCGCCTGACATGTGGATCGTCCAGATCGCGCTGCGGCGTCCGCTCACGTTCATCGCCTTGAGCCTGCTGATCGTGCTGCTGGGCATCTTCACCCTGGCGCGCACCGCGGTGGACATCTTCCCCAGCATCGACATCCCGATCGTGGCGTCCGTCTGGTACTACTCGGGGCTGCCGCCGGAGGACATGGCCAACCGCATCGTGCTCAACATGGAGCGCAATGCGCAGACCACGGTCACCGACCTCGAGCACACCGAGTCGCAGTCGCTGAACGGCATGTCGGTGATCAAGACGTTCTTCCAGCCCAGTGGTGGAACTGGCGTATGCGCAGATCACGGCCGTGTCGGCTGCCAGATTCGCTCCCGCGCCGCCGGGTACGACGCCACCGTTCATCCTGGCCTTCAATGCCTCCACCGTGCCGATGATGCTGCAGCTCGCGGTGTCCAGTCCTTCGCTCACCGAGTCCGCGATGTTCGATCTGTCGCTCAACACCACGTGCGCATGGGTCTGTCCACGGTGCGCGGCGCGGCCATGCCCTATCCCTTGGGCGAGGCGGTTTCGTCGGGTGCAGGTGGACCTGGACCCGCAGGCGCTGCGCGCCAACAGGCTCTCCGCTGCTGGATGTCTCCAACACCATCGCCGCGCAGGACGCCATCATTCCCGCCGGCACCCAGAAGATCGGTCCCACCAGGTACTTCGTGAGGCTCAATTCCGGCACCGCACGGTGGAGGAGCTGAACGACCTGCCGTGCCCCGGTACGTCAATAGCAGCGTGATCCCATGCGCGATGTCGCGCACGTGCGTGATGCTCGGCACCGCGGACCAACATCGTGCGGCTCGGCGGCCAGCGGGCCGTGATGATGAACGTGCTCAAGACCGGCAATGCCTCGACGCTCGATGTCATCGCCGGGGTGCACTCGGCGCTGCCCGCGGTGAAGGCGCAGCTGCCGGACGATGTCTCGGTGCAGACGCTTGGCGATCAGTCCTCTTCGTGCGCTCCGCCGTGCAGGGCGTGGTGCGTGAGGGCTGGTGGCGGCGGCGCTGACCGCGCTCATGATCCTGTTGTTCCTGGGAAGCTGGCGCAGCACGCTGATCATCACGATCTCCATCCCGCTGGCCGCGCTGACCTCCATCATCTGCTTGTCCGCACTGGGCCAGACGATGAACATCATGACCCTCGGAGGGCTCGCCCTCGCCGTGGGGATCTGGTCGATGATGCCACGGTGACCATCGAGAACATCAACACCCATCTGGAAGAGGGCATGGAAGTCGAGGCGGCGATCATGCTGGGTGCGCAGCAGATCGCCTTGCCCGCGCTGGTGTCCACCCTCGCCATCTGCATCGTGTTCATCCCCATGTTCTTCCTGCCCGGCATCGCAAGTACCTGTTCGTGCCGCTGGCCGAGGCCGTGGTGTTCGCGATGCTGGCCTCCTACGTGCTGTCGCGCACGCTGGTGCCGACGCTGGCGAAGTACTGGCTGAAGGCGCACGAAGCGGCGAGGGTGGAAGGAGCGGCGAACCTGCTGGAGCGCTGGCACCAGGCGTTCGACCGCCGTTTCCTGGCCATGCGCGAGCGATACCGGTACTGGCTGACCCGGGCGCTGGATGCCGGCCGCCGCTTCGTGGCCGTGTTCCTCGGCGCCGCGGCCGCCTCGGCGCTGCTCGCCTTTCCGTTGGGCCCGCTGCCGGGCTTGGGCCAGGATTTCTTCCCCGGCGTGGATGCCGGGCAGATCAAGCTGCACCTGCGCGGCCGGACGGGCCTGCGCATCGAGCAGACCGCGGCGCTCACCGACGAGGTGGAGGCGACGATCGTGAGGTGATCCCGGCGGCGGAGCTTGCCAGCATCGCCGACAACATCGGAGTTCCCTACGGCATCAACTGGCCTACAGCACCTCCTTCCCGGTGGGACCCTCCGTGCCGACGTGTTCGTGGCGCTCGCCGAGCACCACGCCCGACGGCCGATCACATCGTCCGGCTGCGCAAGGTGCTGCGCAGGCGTTTCCCGGGCGTAAGCTTCGCCTTCCTGCCGGCCGATATCGTCAACCAGATCCTGAATTTCGGGGTGCCGGCGCCCGTCGACGTGCGGGTCACGGGGATCAATGTCGCGGCCAATCGCGCCTACTCGCAGGAACTCGTGCGCCGCATCCAGCTCATCCAGGCGCGAGGGCGACGTGCATCACCAGCAGGATGACTACCCGCAGATCAACGTCGCGGTGGATCGAACCCAGGCGCAGCAGTTGGGCCTCCGCAACAAGGCCGGCATCGCCAGCGACCTGCTGGTCTCGTGTCAGGGAGCTTCGGACCCGGCCTTCCTACTGGATCGACCCGAAGACCGGCACCTCCTATTCCGTGGTGGTGCAGACCCCGCAATACCGTCTCGACTCGCTCGAGGACCTGAAGCTGACGCCGGTATCGGCACACGCCAGCACCGGAGCGACGCCGCAGGTGCTGGGAAACGTGGCGCGTTTCAGCCGCAGCGTCGGCCCCGCGCACCGTGGTGAGCCACTATAATGCCCGTCCGACGATCGATGTGTTCGCCTCGGTTCACGGAACGGATCTCGGCTTCGTGGCCGGGCATGTGCGCACCATCGTCGCTGACATGGCGGGCAAGGTTCCCAAGGGTTCCAGCGTGACGATTCGAGGACAGGCCGAGACGATGACGGGCTCCTTCAACGGGCTGCTGCTGGGCCTGCTCGGTGCGATCATCCTCGTGTACCTGCTCATCGTGGTGGGTTCAGTCGTGGCAGTTCCTTCATCATCATCACGGGGCTCCCCGCGGCGCTCGCCGGCATCGTCTGGATGCTGTTCCTCGCACACCACGGTGAGCGTGCCGGCGCTGATCGGCGCCATCATGTGCATGGGGGTGGCCACCGCCAACAGCGTGCTGGTGGTGAGCTTCGCGCGCTCGCAGCTCGATGCCGGGGTCGATGCACGGACCGCGGCGATCCAGGCGGGCGTCGCGCATCCGTCCGGTGCTGATGACCGCCTTTGCGATGATCATCGGCATGATGCCGATGGCGCTCGGCCTCGGGGATGGCGGCGAGCAGAATGCGCCGCTCAGGCGCGCCGTCATCGGCGGGTTATGTCCGCGACGGTAAGCACGCTGTTCTTCGTGCGCCGGCGGTGTTCCACCTGATCCGTGCCCGGCTGCGCGCCGCGAGGCGGCCCCATGAGTGAGGTCCCCGCACGCAGGAATCGCCGCTGGCTGGTGCTCGCCGCGGTGCTGCTGCTGGCCGCCTGGGGTGTGCTGGCGCGCATCCAGGGCGCAATGCGCTGGCGCGCGAGGCACAGGCCGCCGCGGCGCTGACGGTGTCGGTGGTCCAGCCGATGCTGACCCCGCCGGCGATGCGCTCTCGCTGCCGGCCAACGTCCAGGCCTGGGCCGATGCGCCCATCTACGCGCGCACCAATGGCTACCTGCGCCGGCGGCTGGTGGACATCGGCGCGCGGGTGAAGCAGGGCCAGCTGCTCGCCGAGATCGATACGCCGGAGGTCACGCAGCAGATCGCGCAGTCCGAGGCGATGCTGGCGACCGCGCAGGCGGCCGACCAGCTCGCGCAGTCCACCGCCACCCGCTGGTCCTCGATGCTCGCGACGGACTCGGTGGCGCGGCAGGACGTGGATGAGAAGCTGGCGGATGCGGCAGCCAAGCGCTCGGCGCTCGCGGCCGCGCGGGCGGATCTCAACCGGTTGCGCCAGCTCGGGCAGTTCCAGCGCATCGTGGCGCCCTTCGATGGCATCATCACGGCGCGCAGCACCGACGTCGGCGCGCTGGTCACGGCGGGCAGCGGCCCCGCCGCCGGCGCCGAGCTCTTCCACATCCAGGACGTCTCGCGGCTGCGCGTCTACGTCAACGTGCCGCAGGCCTATGCACCGGCCATCCAGGTGGGGGGAGGGGCGATGCTGCACATCGCCGAGCTGCCGGGGAAGAGCTTTCCCGCGCGGGTGGTGAGCACGGCAGGCTCGCTGGATCCGGCCTCGCGCACCTTGCTCACCCAGCTCGAGGTCGACAATGCCGCCGCGGCCATCCGCCCGGGTTCCTATGGAGAAGTGGATTTTGCCCTGGCTCCCGGGACGGCCAGCCTGCGCATTCCCTCCAATTGCCTGCTGTTCCGCGGAGAAGGGTTGCAGGTGGCGACGCTGGACGGCGGCGGTCGCATCACCGTCAAGTCCGTGAACCTGGGCCGGGACTTCGGCAAGGATGTCGAGGTGCTCGAGGGGCTGGCCCCGGCCGATCGCGTGGTACTGAATCCGCCGGACTCCATCCGGACCGGGATGCTCGCCCAGGTGGCCCGGGGAAGGCACTGACGCATGAGTTCCTCCAGCCCTCCCGCCCATCCGCTGCTCATCGCCGCCGACACGCGCGTGACCTGCCCCCGATGCGCGCATGAGTTCAGCCTGGACGAGGGTTTCGCCCGCCGCGCGCTCGAGAGCCTCGAGCAGGGCAGCGATGCCGCGCTGGCGGAGCTGATGACGGCCGAACGCTCGCGTGAACAGCGCCGCCTGGAGGCACAGATCGCGGAGCACGATCGTGGCCATGAGCAGCAGCTCGCGCAGCTTCGCCAGCAACTCGCCGAGCAGGCCGCGCGCGAGCAGCTCGCGCATCGCCAGGCGCTGGCCACCGAGCGTGAACGCGCGGTCGAGGATTCGCGCCAGGAACGCGAGGCCCTGGAGCGCCGCCTGTCCGAGCAGGCCACGCAGGTCCAGGCGCTTCGGGAACAGGAGATCGCCCTCCGGCGGGAGAAGGCGGCCCTGGGAGACCGTGCGGCGGCCCTGGAGCTGGAGGCGGCCCGCAAGCTCGATGCCGAGCGCGCGGCGCTCGAGGCCAAGGTGCGCCAGCAGGTGGAGGAGCGCTCCGCGCTGGAGAAGGCGGACCTGCAGAAGAAGCTCGATGACGTGAATGCGCAGCTCGTGGCGGCGCAGCGCAAGATGGAGCAGGGCTCGCAGCAGCTGCAGGGCGAGGTGCTGGAGCTGACGGTGGAGGAGGCCCTGCGGCGCACCTTCCCCATCGATGTGTTCGAGGAGGTCCGCAAGGGTGCGCGCGGCGGTGACATCGTCCACCGCATCATGAACCGCGCCGGCCAGCGGGCCGGCACCATCCTGTGGGAGATCAAGCGCGCCCGGGACTGGAGCGCGCCCTGGACCGTGAAGCTCAAGGAAGACATGCGTGCCTGCGGCGCGGACCTCGGCATCCTGGTGACGCTGTCCTGCCCGCGTGAATTCCCGCAGGGCCAGTCCTTCGGCGTTCACGAGGAGGTATGGGTGACGCTGTGGAGCACGGCCATCCCGCTGGCGCAGGCGCTGCGCGCCGGGCTTCTCGAGGTGCACCAGCAGCGGCTGGTCAGCGCCGGCAAGGGGGAGAGCATGGAGGCGGTGTACGACTATGTCACCAGCGTGCAGTTCGCGCAGAAGATCCGCGCGGTCGTGGACTCGTTCCGGCGCATGCGCGAGGAACTCGAGTCGGAGAAGACCAGCACGCTGCAGCGCTGGGCGCGGCGCGAGAAGCAGATCACCCTGGCGATGAACGAACTCATCGCCATCGCCGGCGACGTGCAGGGCCTCGCCAAGCAGGACCTGCCGGAACTGGAGTTGCAGCCAACGCAGGAGGACCCGACCTCATGAGCCTGGACGCACAGACCCTGGATCACGTACGCGGCACGTTCATCGACATCGCCATGCGCTTCGGGCCGAAGCTGGTGGTCGCCGCGCTCATCATGACGGCCGGCGTGTTCGTCAGTCGCGCGGTGGCGCGGCGCGTAGCCAAGGGCCTGAACCGCTTCGACCTCGAACCGCCGCTGCGCATCCTGTTCACCCGCAGCATCGTGCCAGGTGCTGCTGATCGGCCTGACTGCGCCATCATGCGCGCAGAACTGGGCGTGGGGGCTGCTGCCATTGCTCGCGGGCCTGGGAGTCGCCGGTGCCGGCATTGCCCTCGCGACCCAGGGCGTGCTCAGCAACGTGGTGGCGGGCCTGACCATCATCTTCACCAAGCCCTATCGCGTGGGTGAATACATCGCCATCGTCGGGGTCGAGGGCCGTGTGGATGCCATCAACCTGTTCTCCACCCAGCTCACGCACCTGGACTGCTCCCGGGTGGTGGTGCCGAACCGCAAGATCGTGGGTGAGATCCTGCACAACTACGGCCGCATCCGCCAATGCGAGCTGCGGGTCGGTGTGTCCTATGGCGCGGACCTGCCGCGCGCGCTGGCGCTGATCACCGAGGTGGTGCAGGCCAACCCGCGGGTGCTGAAGCAGCCGGCGCCGTTCGTCCAGGCTGCGGCGCTGGGCGAATCCGCGGTGGCCATCGACGTGAAGCCCTGGGTGGGCGTGGATGACTTCGCCGCGGCGCCGGGCGAGCTGAATGTCGCGATGCTGGCGGCCTTGCATGCGCAGCAGATCGAGATCTCTACGCCGCAGCTCGAGGTGAGGCTGCCCGATGCGCCGAGAATCTTCGCCAATGCGCCGGTTTGACTGGCACCGCGGAGGTTGTGCGCATGGTACGGTGGGTGCCTGTGATGGCTGAGAGGGAAGCACAGGTGGGCATCGTCAACGGAGTGGTATCGATACGCAATCCGCGGTATCCGGAGATCGCTGCGCTGGAGGCCGGTGCGCTCGCAGACACCGGCGCGCTGTTCCTGTGTGTGCCCGAGCACATCCAGGTGCAGCTTCGCCTGGAAGTCATCGATCACAAGGAAGTCACGCTGGCCGACGGCTCGCGCCGACTGGTTCCTTACGCTGGCCCGATCGAGCTTCGGTTCAAGAACCGGGTGGGGTATTTCGGTGCGCTGGTGCTGGGGGATCAGGTGCTGCTGGGCGCCATCCCCATGGAGGACATGGATCTGGTGGTCATCCCGCGGACGCGCACGGTCGATGTCAATCCCGACAACCCGAATTTCGCATCCGCCATTCTCAAGGCGGCTGCGCGAGCCCCGGCGCCGCGACGTGGCGAGGTCGTGTTCAGCCCTTGATCGTGAATCCGCCGTCCGCCACCAGGGTCGCGCCGGTGACGAAAGAGGCGGCATCGCTGGCGAGGAAGTGAATGGCCGAGGCGATCTCGGCGGGCTCGGCCACGCGTCCGAGCAACCCGTAGCCGCGCGTGCGCTCGCGTAGCTGCGCCTCGTTCTGGCCGCGCTGCGCGGCGAGCTTCAGGTGATGATCGGTGAGCGTGGCGCCGGGGCAGATGGCGTTGACGCGCACACCGTCGCCGCCGTGATCCACCGCGAGACTCCTCGCAAGGCCGATGACGCCGCACTTGGTCATGTCGTACACACCCATGCCCGGCGGGGAGAGCAGGGCATTGATCGAGGAGACGAGCACGATGCGGCCGTCGTGCTGCGCGATCATGCTGGGCAGCACGGCACGGCAGGCATTCACGATGCCGCGCAGGTTCACGCCCACGAGCCGCTCCCACTGCGCCTCGTCCGTATCCAGCACCCGGGCCGCCTGCTGCACGCCGGCGTTGCCCACCAGCACGTCGATGCGTCCCCAGCGTGACAATGCGGCCTGTGCGGCGGCCTCGCAGTCGGCGCGGCGGGCGACATCGCAGGCAATCCCTGCGCATTCGATGCCGTGCGCCTGTTGCGCGGCCTGCGCTGACGCCTGGGCGGCCGCGGCATCGAGGTCGGCCACCAGCACGTGATGTCCCTGCGAGGCGAACTGCGCCACGCAGGCGCGGCCGATGCCGGCGCCGCCGCCGGTGACGATGCAGACCCGCGCGGCGCCGCTCATGCGGGCCTCGGCACGTAGTCGACGGGGCAGGTGCCGCCGTGCCGTTGCAGGCTTGCGGGTCCGTACTGCTGGACCTCGATGAACACCCCGTTGGGGTCGCGGCAGGTGAACATGCGATTGTGATCGTCCGCCTCGTACGCCTCGCTGCAATCCACCCCGGCCGCCACGAGGGCGCGGCGCACCGCCTCCACATCCTCGGCCTGGATGGCGAAGTGACGCACCGCGCCTTCCACCCGCACCTGCTGCACGGCGATCACCTCGAGGAAGGTTTCATCATCGAACTTGAGGTAGTAGCCGACGAGCTGGTCCTGCCGGTTGCGGAAGTCGAACTGGCGCCTGAGTCCCAGGCACCGGTAAAAAGCTTCGGTGGCCTCGAGGTCGGCGGATTCGATGCACACGTGCGCGAGCTTGATCATGCCTGGATCCTCAATCTGTCGCAGTCCAGTCGAACAGCACACCCAGTGCGTCCTGCCGCCGCTCGCTGGCGAGCTGGTAGGCGGCGGCGCAGTCCTGGGGAGCGAATTCGTGGGTGATCAGTCCCTCCAGCCGGAATGCGCCGGAGCGCACGAGATGGAAGAACAGCGCATCGATGCGCCGCTGGTCGAAACCGCCGCGGTCGTGGTGATCATGCGTGGCGATCAGCGTGAGTCCCCGGGTCATGAGGTCCGAGGTGAGGTGCTGCCGGTCGGGGTATCCCGTGTCCCCGAGCAGCACCACCTTGCCGAACGGGCAGGCAAGGCCGAGCGCGGCGCCGAACACCGCCGGGTTGCCGGTGGAATCCACCACCAACTCGAATCCCCCGCCGGGCGGCAGGTCGAGCGTGGCGCGCAGCGCGTCCGCAGGTCCCTGCACGCAGCGCGTCGCGCCGCCGCGTTGTGCGAGATCGAGGCGGAGCGGTGAGACATCCGCCACGGTGATGTCCTTCATGCCGGCACACGCGGCCCATCGCAACGCCATCTGCCCCACGGGCCCGGCGCCCAGGATGAGAACCTCGCCCCCGAGCTGGAACGGCGCCGCATGGGCGGCGCGAAAGGCCGTCTTGGCGAGCCCGCACCAGCAGGCAGCCTTGAGATCGAGTCCCTCGGGTATCGGCGAGCAGGCGGCCGCCGGGAGCGTCGCTTCGGCGGTGTGCGCCATGCGCATGAAGACCTGCGCGCCGGGAGCGAACTCGCTCACGCCATCGCCGCAGGCCTCGATGAGTCCCACGGCCTGCACGCCGGTCTTGATCTGCGGGAAGGAGAAGCGCGCGGCAAAGTGTGTGCCCGCATCGTAGCGGCCATGCAGGATGGTCGTCTCGGTGCCGATGCTCATCAGGCTGTACAGCGTGCGGACGCGGATCTCACCGGGTCCGGGCGCGCGCGACTCGAAGCTGGCGTACTGCACCTGGCCCGCGGCGGGGAAGATGATGCGTCGTGGCATGCCCGCTCAGTCCTGCGAGGGCGGCGCATCGCCCGCGCTCCACCAGGGCGT
This sequence comes from Steroidobacteraceae bacterium, assembly GCA_046347195.1. GTDB lineage: Bacteria > Pseudomonadota > Gammaproteobacteria > Steroidobacterales > Steroidobacteraceae > TMP-86. The sequence goes on along the minus strand of JAXMGQ010000011.1, from coordinate 43,880 downwards.
GCCCGCCACGCCGCGCAGAAAGGCATCGCGCGCGGCATCGTCCTGCGCCCACATCGTGCCCAGCACCTTCCTCGCGATCTCATCGGCCGGCCAGCGGAACTGGCGGCCATCGGATTGCGCGATCTCCACGACCAGCCGGCCGACGATGTCGGGGTCGGCGGCCGAGGGCAGGCGCCTGGCGAGTTCGCGCTGGCGGTGTTCGATGAGCGGGCGGTAGGGAGAGTTGGCCGGATACCCGGCTGGCAGCTGGTCCGGTCCCGACAGGCTCGGCTGCATGATGCGCGTCGCATACAGGCCACCCTGGACCAGCGCGACCTTGACGTTCCACCGGTCCACTTCGTGGCGCAGCGCTTCGGTGGCGCCTTCCAGTGCGAACTTGCTGCCCGTGTACGCGACATCGCCGGGGAGCCCCGCGATGCCGGACAACGAGCTGATCATGATGATCCAGCCGCCGTTCTGCGCGCGCATCTGCGGCAGCACGGCCCGGGACAACAGCATCGGCGCCACGTAGTTCGTCTCCAGCACGCGCCGGAACTCACCTTCGGTGAGATCCTCGAACGCGCCGGCCCGCAGGATGCCGGCATTGTTGACCAGCACGTCGAGCCGGCCGGATTCGCGCACGATGCGTGCGACCAGCGGCGCGAACTCCGCCGGCCGCGTCACATCGAGCGCGACGGGGCGCAGGTCCAGGGATTCACGACGCGCGATGCCGGTCAGCTCCTCCGCGCCGGCGGGATCGCGCATCGAGGCGTACACGGTGTCGCCGCGACGCGCGAAATGTCGGGCCGCGGAGGCGCCGAAGCCGCTGCTCGAACCGGTGATGAGAACCACTGCCATTTGATGCTCTCCCAAGAGTTCAGGTTCGTTCGCAGGGGTAGACCAGCCCGAGTTGCGCCCGGATGGCATCCAGCGTCCGCATGATCTCAAGCGACTCCCGCGGGTGCATCACCTCGCAGCAGGTGCGGCCGGCGCGCAGCGCCTCGTTCACCGCCAGCACCTGGGCGGCATAGCCGCTGCCGGCGATGGGGTAGTCACGCACGCTCTCGCGGCCATCGGCATCCCACCAGGTGATGCGGGCTGGCCGGAACACCGGCGCTTCGAGCCGGGCCCGGCCGTTGCGTCCCAGGATCTCGAGGTCGGGGGATCGGCGTGCCTGCAGCGAGACATACAGGCAGGCCGCCGCGCCGGTGGGGTACTGCAGCAGGACGCTGTGCTGCTCGTCCACGCCCGTGGGGCCGATGATTCCGGTCGCATGTATATTCGACGGCGGCCCCAGCAGGAGCGATGCGAGCGACACCAGGTAGACGCCCGCATCCAGCAGCGCTCCACCGCCGCGATGGGGATCGAGCAGGTAATGGCCGGACTGCCGGTCGGGCAGGAATGCGCCGCCCCCGACCAGCATCTGCAGCGGTCCCAGTGTGCCGGCGGCAAGGGATTCGCGCAGCGCGATGAGGGAGGGCAGGAACCGCGTCCACATCGCCTCCATCACGAACACGCCCGCCGCGCGGGCCGCCTCGATCACCTCGCTGGCCTGCATTGCATTGATCGTGAAAGGTTTTTCGCAGAGCACGGCCTTGCGGGCGGCGATGGCGGCGAGCATGCCGCGGTGGTGCTCGGTGTGCGGGGTCGCGATGTACACGGCATCCAGTTCGGCGATCGCGAGCAGCTCGTCGAGGCCCTCACGCGCGAGGATGCCATGGCGCGAGGCGAAGCTGGCGGCCTTGTGGCGATCGCGCGACGCCACTCCGATGACGCGGGCCTCCTGCGGCGGAAGTGATGCGATGGCCTCGGTCAACGCGGCCGCCATGCGGCCCGTACCCACCACGCCCCAATGAATCGGCCGCATCGTTTCCTTCGTCCCGCTGCCTCCAATCGTTCGATCGCGGCAGCATAGATCAGAAGGAGCCGGGTTAGCGGCGACCGCCAGAATGAGATGTTCTAATCGCACTGATTGAAACGATCGCATGAACGGACTCCATGGTGCACACGCATACTCGTTTAGCTCGAGGACTGGGTGCGGTGCGCGAGTACGAAACAAGAGTGGCTGGCGAAGCCTTCAACATAGAGGATCATCGTGGTGAATACCTGATTTGCGCGATAGTGATGTTGGTACCGAGGTTTCCACGCTTGCCACCGCTGAATCATCCGGTGACAGCGGCATGATGCGCTCACAGGAATCGTGGTCACCGCCCAGCGACGCGCAGGTCGCTGCAGAACGTGCCGATCAGCATCACCGCCTTCGATGCGGAAACCCTGACCAAGGCCAACATCAACGAAGCCAAGGATTATCTGCAGTTCGCGCCCAACATTGCATTTACCGAAGATGGGCAGACGGGTGGCCGCAGCATCAACGTCTCCATTCGCGGCGTCAGCAACGTGAACCTTGCCGAAGCAACCACCGCCAGCTCGATCGGCTATTACATCGATGAACTCAGTGTCGGCGCGGTCTCCAACGGCACGATCAATCCGGATCTCCAGGATGTGGAGCGCGTCGAAGTGCTGCGCGGTCCGCAGGGGACCTACTTCGGCCGGAACGCCCTGGGCGGCGCCATCAACATCACGACCAGGAAACCGGACAGCAAGTTCTATGCGGAAGGCGAAGCGGGCTTCAGCCGGTTCAGCACCTGGGACATCGGCGGCGTGGTCAACATTCCCGTCACGAGCAATTTCTTCCTCCGGGCCGTCGCCAAGCATTCCGAGAGCGATGGGTACATCAAGAACGTCAACCCGCTCGGTACGCCGGATAGCGGTTACAAGACCAACTCGTTCCGCATCGCCGCACGCATCCTGCCCACCGACAAGTTGACGGTCGATTTGAACGTCAATTTCATGGACGAAAAGGGGGGTATGGACAATTCGGTGGCTTCGGGCGTTCTCGACCTCGACACGAAGAGCATCTTCGGCGCCGATTTCGTGCCGATCAACCAGGGCCGCATCGGCTTTTATCCGGCGAATCAGCGCCTGGTGAACCACAACCATCGGGAGTTCAACAACAACCGCTCATTGATCCTGAACGGACGCGTCAACTACGAAGGCGATGGTTTCGAGGTGACCTCGATCTCCGGATACATCGACAGCAAGACGGACCGATCCTTCGACCAGGACAACATCGGCGTCGATGCCATCAACCGGCTGAATCACTGGAAGGGCAAGTCGTACAGCCAGGAATTGAGACTGCAGTCCACCGGCAAAAGGACTTTTGAGTGGACCTTCGGCGGCATCGTGTCAAAGGATGAATTCAAGGCGTTCAACTCCATCACCGCCGGCTCTGAGGGCTCGTACACGGATGAAAACGGCAATGTGATCGGGCTGCTGCCGCCCATCCCGAATGGCTTCCGGATCAACGAGAACAACATCGTCTATACGACCAAGAGTTTCGGAGCATTTGCCGAAGGCACCTATAACCTGACCGATCAGTTGGGCCTGACCATCGGCGGCCGCTTTACCGAAGACAAGATCGACACGTCGAACTTCGGCGTCGTTGCCTTCGAAGGCGCGGTTCCAGATGCCTCTGGTTCGGGCAAGTTCAACAACTTCTCGCCGCGCCGTGTTGAAGTTCAAGGCCACCGACAATATCACCACCTACGCCTCGGTTGCGCGGGGTTACAAGACGAGGGCGTCGACATCAATGGCGGCATCAGCACCGAGGTTCCAGCCGGAGAAGCTGTGGAACTATGAGGCGGGGTTCAAGGCTGACCTGGCGGACAATCGTGTTCGCATCAACGGCGCCATCTTCTACTCGAAATGGACTGATCTGCAGGTTCAAACGAATTACCTGGCCGATCCGAACGATATCAGCTCGGCCGTCACCAAGACCTTGAACGCCTCCAGCGCCAAGAACAAGGGTGTCGAGCTGGAAATGCAGGCCCTCGTCGCACCGGGACTGCAATTGGGTTTCGGCGCGGGTTATCTCGACAGCGAGTTCGGTTCATTTCCCGATGCGGTGCTGGCCGGCGGGACAGTGGTCGACCTGACCGGCAAGCGTCTGCCAAAGACTCCGAAATGGAGTTTGAACGGCATGGCTGACTATTCAAGGCAGATCGCCGATGCGTACAAAGGCTTCGTGCGGTTGGAGTGGGTCTATCGATCCACCGTTGCCGGCAATCTGGAAGCGACTGCCGCGCCGGTGCTGGGCCTGCCCTCGTTCCCGTACCAGGATCCCTCCTACAGCATTTTCAACCTCCGAGCCGGGGTCAGCAACGACAACGTCAGCGTCAATGCCTATGTCGACAATCTGTTCGACAAGAGCTACTTCAACGGCACGTCGGACCATTTCGGCCTCGCCGGCATCCGCTTGATGCCGCATCCGCGCATCTACGGTCTGAAGGTCATCGTCAAGACCAACTGATCGCGGTGATACCGATGAAAATCCACAGGGCGCAGTTCGCGGTGGTCGCCCTGCGCCCTGTAGCGCTTCTCCGGCAGCGGGGCAGGACCGTTTCGAAAATCCTGTACCCGCCACCATCTCGCCCGAAGCACAGGCATTCACCCGGGGACTGCCGGATCCGTCGACCTACCCATCGATGCCGGCGCCCGGTGATCTGGATGGCTGGCGCAAGGCTCAATCGGCCACCGAGCAACGCCTGACCCACGATGGATGCCATCGTGAAGGCGTACGAGCCGACGATCACCCACGCAACCTACGATGGCGTACCGGTCCTCGATATCCGACCCAAGGGCTATCGCGAAAACGCCCGCGTGATCATTTACGTCCACGGGGGCGGATATGTGATGAATTCGCCATCCAGTTCCCTGGGCGCCTCGGTACCGTTGGCCGCGGATACGGGCCTGCGCGTGATATCCGCAGGGTATACGTTGGCGCCGTTCGCGAGCTATGAGGCCATGATCGATCAGGTGATCAGGGTGGTGGATGCGGTGGAGAAACAGGGCCATCCACCGACCTCGATCGCCCTGGTCGGAGCCTCGGCGGGGGGAGGGTTGGTCATGGGGTCGGCGCTCAAGATGCGCGACCAGGGCAAGTCCCCCGTCGCAGCCGTGGTTCTATGGTCTCCTGCCGCCGACCTCACCATGCGCGGTGAGACGCTGACGACGCTGCGTCGCTATGAACCGGCGTTCGACGTCTCGGGCATCAATCGCATGCTCGATGTGGTCGTGCCGGAGGCCGAGCGCAGGAATCCCTATGTTTCGCCCGTGTTCGCGGATTTCTCGCCGACGATCGGCAGGGGATTCCCGCCGGTATTGATTCAGGGTGGCACACGCGAGGTGCTGCTCAGCGGCTTCGTCCAGCTCTATCAGGCGATCGACACCCAAGGGGGCTCGGCGAAGCTCGACCTTTACGAAGGGATGGTGCACACCTTTCAGGAAATCCGCTTTGATCTGCCCGAATCCCGGCTCGCGCGCGGCAAGGTCGCGCGCTTCCTGAATCAGTTCATGAAGTGACGCGCATCCCGCGCTTGTGCACATCGAGACGTGGGCGATGCCATGACGCGATGCGAATCCAGCGGCCCTGTGGCGCTCGCGCAACGCTGATGACCCGGGCCTCCTGCGTCCAGTTGCCGCAACCGCCCGTTTGCGGCAGCATAGATCAGTAGGAGCCGGGTTGTCGGCGGCGGTCGGAATGAGATGTTCTAATCGCACCGATTAGAAACGATTGCTTGTTGGCGGGAGCCGGCTCCTTATTCTAAAAAACCGTGCGTGGACCTGTTGCAACGGCAGGTGCGCGATGCGGACGGTCGACAAGTCGAATCACACATGGGGTATTCAATGAAGAAAGGTCATCCAATCGCTGCCGGCCTGCTGGCAGTCACTCCCCTCGCGGGAATCGGCCTGACCACGGCGGCGTCTGCCGAGGACACGGGAGCCCTGGCGGAAATCGTGGTGACCGCGCAACGCCGCGCGGAGAACCTGCAGAACGTCCCCGTCAGTGTGACGGCCTTCTCGGGCGAGGCGCTCGACAAGGCCAATGTCCGCGGCGCCATGGACTACCTCATGGAGACCCCGAACGTTTCCTTCACCAACGACAAGCAATCCGGCTCGCGCGGCCTCGCACTCGCGATCCGCGGCGTCAACAACCTGGTGACGGGCGAGAACGCCTTCGTCAACAGCTCCGGCATCTACCTCGACGAGTTCAGCATCGCCTCGGTGCCGAACGGCGTGGCCAACCCCTTCCTGCCGGACATGGAGCGGGTCGAGGTGCTGCGCGGCCCGCAGGGCACCACCTTCGGCCGCAATGCCCTGGGCGGTGCGCTCAACCTGACCAGCAAGGCGCCCACCGACAAGTACGAGGGATGGGTGAAGGTCGGCGCCGAGACCTACGACACGCACGGCAACACCGAGAACATCGCGGCGGTGTACAACATCCCGGTCTCCGAGACCTTCCGCCTGCGCGCGGTGGGCATGTACGAGGACAGCACGGGCATCGTCAAGAACGTGGGGCCCGGCAATGGCGCCGGACACAAGTGGCTGAACCTGCGGTTGCGCGGTTCGTGGACCCCCTCCGATGCCACGCGGCTGAACTTCAGCGTGCTGTACGGCAAGGAGCACCAGGGCGCGGATGAGACCGTGCCGTCGGGCGTGCTCGACCTCGACTCCGCCGATACGTTTGTGGTCGGCGTCGCGAGCAATCCGGGTACCGGCTTCTGGCTCAATGACAACCAGAGCAGCTACAGCGCCGACCTGCAGCAGCGCAACGACCTGCGCACGGTCATCGCCACCGCGAACCTGGCGCAGGACTTCGGCGAACACCTGACCTGGAAGAACATCGCCGGCGTCATCGACTCGAAGAACCATCGCTTCTTCGACAACGACCTCGTCGGCAATGCGGACATCCTGTCCCGCACCAATGACTACACCGGCAAGTCCTACAGCTTCGAGACCCGCCTGGAAGGGCATGGCACGCCCGTGACCTGGACGGTGGGAGCGATGTACGCACAGGACAAGCAGGACCAGTTCAACGACGTCGCGGTCTCCAGCGATCCGACGGCGGCGCTTCCGGGCTATCCGGGCGGGTTGCTGCCGCCATTCCCGCCTGGGCTCGGCCTCGCGCTCAACACCAAGCACTACAAGGTGAGCAGCGTCGCGGGATTCGGTGATGTCACCTGGCACGCCACGGACAAGGCTGAACTGTTCGCGGGCCTGCGCTTCACGCACGACAAGGTCACGCGGGGACTGCAGGCCTACGGCATCGCGCCGAACAACCCGCCCTCGCCGCCGCCGACGGCCGGGTTCTTCCAGAGTTTCGTCAACTTCGCGCGGCCGGTGGTCAATGGCGACGCGAGCTTCAACGACACGACACCCCGCATCGGCGCGCGTTACCAGTTGCATGACGATGTCAGCGTCTACGCCACCGTGTCGAAGGGTTACAAGGCCGGCGGACTCTCGATGGGCAATGCCGGTGGCACCAACGCGCCACTGGCCCAGCCCTTCAACAAGGAGACGATGTGGAACTATGAGGTCGGCTTCAAGTCCGAGTTCGCCGACCACCGCGTGCGCCTGAACGCCTCCCTGTTCGTCATGCGGTGGAAGGACCTGCAGATGGAAGCATTCCGCTTCCTGGTGCCGGGCGACCTGTCCACCAACTTCGAGCAGACGGTCAACCTCCCCAAGGCCGAGGCCAAGGGCGCGGAGATCGAGCTGACGGCGCGACCCACCGAGCACATCACCTTCGGTGGTTCGATCGGCTTCCTCAACACCGAGATCCTGGAGGATCAGGCCTGCGCGGTGAGCGCGCTCGACCCGGACTGCATCGGGGGACACAAGAAGAGCACCATCACGGGCGGTTTCCAGGTTTCCGTGAAGGGATTGCCGATCCCGAACTCGCCGAAGTCGACGCTGAACCTGTTCAGCGAGTACCGCATGCCCTTTGGCAACAACGCCGCGTGGGCGAGGGTCGAGTACACGCACCGCGATCCGGTGTACAGCGACATCGAAGGGCTGACCTGGCAGCAGACCACGGGCCCATCGCCGAACTCCGGCACGGTTCGGGCGTTGCCGTACGGCGACTTCCCCTACAAGGTGCCCGCGTTCGATGTGTTCAACCTGCGTGGCGGAGTGGACCTCGAGCACCTCTCGTTCAACGTCTACGTGCTGAACCTCACGGGCGAGGATTACTACACCGGTTCGTACCAGAAGTTCGGCCTGTCGGGCATCCGCCTGCGGCCGAATCCGCGGACCATCGGCGCCAGCATCACGATGCGGTTCTAAAAGCCGGCGCCTGGGCTGACCTGGGCACTTCCTTACGGCCCGCGACGGCAACGTCGCGGGCCTTTTGTTCCGAGCGTTATTCCTGCATCCCGCCTCGGCGCGACTTTCCGGGTGATTGCGGCGGTTTCGCGATGCCCGGCGGGCGGCCGACTGGCTATCCTTTGGCCCAGGTGTTAGCGTCAGGAGATGTCAATGGCGCTGGTGATGGGAGAGCTGGTGCTGCGCAATCCGCGCGACCCGTCGCTTGCGGTGATCGAAACGCAAGCCCTGGCGGACTCCGGAGCGCTGTTCCTGTGCATCCCGGAGCATGTGCGATTCCAGCTCGCGCTGGAGACCATCGACCACAAGGAAGTCTCGCTGGCCGACGGCAGCCGGCGGCGCGTGCCTTACGTCGGCCCTGTCGAGCTTCGCTTCAAGAACCGCATCGGCTTCTGCGGCGCGCTGGTCATGGGTGATCAGGTGCTGCTGGGTGCCATCCCCATGGAGGACATGGACCTCGTCATCCTGCCGCGCACGCGCATGCTGGACGTGAATCCTCACCAGTTCCACAGCGTGCCATCCTCCAGCCGGTTCACCGGCAGGTAGGCGCGCTGATAGGGATACTTCGCGGCCAGCTTCTCATCGATGTCCACGCCATGCCCGGGTGTGTCGCCGGGGTGCAGCCGGCCCTTGGAGAACTGGTAGTCGTGCGGAAACACCGCGTCGGTCTGTTCCGTGTGCCGCATGTACTCCTGCACGCCGAAGTTCGGGATGGCGGTGTTGAGGTGGAGCGAGGCCCCCATGCACACGGGCGAGAGGTCGGTGGCGCCATGGCAGCCCATGCGCACGTTGTCCAGTGCGGCGAAATCCGCGATGCGCTTCAGGTGCGTGATGCCGCCGGCGTGGACCACGGTGGTGCGGAGGTAGTCGATGAGCTGTTCCTGCACCAGCTGCTTGCAGTCCCAGAGGGTGTTGAACACCTCGCCCACCGCGAGCGGGGTGACGGTGTGCTGGCGGATGAGGCGGAAATTCGCCTGGTTCTCGGCCGGCGTCGCATCCTCCATCCAGAACAGCGAATACGGCTCGAGTGACTTGCCCAGCCGCGCCGCCTCGATGGGCGTGAGCCGGTGATGCACGTCGTGCAGCAGGTGGGGACCCTGGCCGAAGCGCACGCGCAGGGCCTCGAAGAGCATCGGCACGTGCGCGAGGTACTTCGAGGTCGACCACAGGTTCTCGGTGGGCAGGTCCGCATCGGCGGGCTCGTAGAACAGCTTGTCGCCGGAGACGCCGTAAGTGCTCGCCATGCCGGGGATGCCGGTCTGCGCGCGGATCGCGAGGTAGCCCATGTCGATGTAGCGCTGCACCTCATCGCTGGTCTCTGCGATGTCGCGGCCGTTCGCGTGGCCATACACCATGACGCCGTTTCGGCTGCGGCCGCCCAGGAGCTGGTACAGCGGCATCCCCGCGGCCTTGGCCTTCAGGTCCCACAGCGCCGTGTCGACGGCGGCGATGGCGCTCATGGTCACGGGACCCCGCCGCCAGTAGGCGCCGCGGTACAGGTACTGCCAGATGTCCTCGATCTGGTGCGCATCGCGGCCGATGAGGCAGGGGACGACGTGCTCGGTGAGATACGCCGCCACCGCGAGCTCGCGGCCATTGAGCGTGGCATCGCCCAGCCCGTGCAGGCCCTGGTCGGTCTGGATCTTCAGGGTCACGAAATTTCGGCCAGGGCAGGTGATGATCACCCGCGCATCGGTTATTTTCATCGCATCAGCCTCCGCGGGCTACCTTAGCATTACGTCCAACCGGTTGGAGATCCGTCCATGTCGCGCCGCCTGCCACCGCTCAACGCCCTGGTCGTGTTCGAGGCGGCTGCCCGTCACCTGAGTTTCACCCGAGCTGCAGAGTCGATCCATGTGACCCAGGCGGCGGTCAGTCACCAGATCAAGGCGCTGGAGGAGTGGCTGGGCGTGCCGCTGTTCCACCGCATCGGGCGCGGCCAGGGACTGGCGCTGACCGAGGCGGGGCGCGAGTACCTGCCGCGCATCAGCGGGGCCTTCGAGGCCATCCGTGGCGCCACCAGCGTGGTCATGGACCGGCGCCGGCAGCGCGTGCTCAACGTCGCCACGCTCGACTCCTTCGGCCTGCATTGGCTGCTGCCGCGCCTGGGCGGGTTTTTTCGCACGCACCCGGGCGTGGATGTCCGCGTCCAGGCGGCAGGCCAGGATGCCGATGCGCTCGCCAAGGGCGAGGTGAGCATCGACATCCGCTACGGCGAGGGCGACTGGACGGGATTCGAGGTGACGAGGTTCCTGTCCGAGAGCCTGTTCCCGGTGTGCAGTCCCGCCATCATCACGGCCGACAAGCCGCTGCGCGTGCCCGCCGACCTCGCGCACCACACGCTGCTCCACGATGTCATGGTCACCGACTGGCGCGCCTGGCTCGCCGCCGCCGGGGTCGAGGGCATCGACACCGAGCGCGGTCCCGGCTTCAACCACTCGCACCTGGTGATGGCCGCCGCGATCCATGGCGATGGCGTCGCGCTCGGCCGCAGCGCACTGGTGGCCGATGCGCTGCAAAAGGGCCAGCTCGTGAAGCCCTTCGATTTCGCACTGCCCTGTCCCTTCGCCTACTACGTCGTTTGTTCGGCCGGCTCCCTGGCCGACCCTGTGGTGGCGGGTTTCCGTGACTGGCTGGTGGAGGAGGGTCGAGCATCGCAACCGGTGCTCGATGCGCTCGGTGGCGAATCGGCGCGGTGAGTGGCCGGGGATGCAGGCTGGCATGCGGCAGAACGGTAGCATGGGACACCTTCGCGCCAAATTAGGGTTGCTAATCGGCCCATGAAAAGGGATGAATTGCATTGCATCGGCGGGTCGCGAGTTAATGGCAGCCCAGGCTGGCCACAGGGTTTCAATCCAATCCCATGACACGGATGAGCGGCGCGGATGCGATTCTCGGGCAGTGCCTCGCCAATCGCGTCGACACGATCTTCGGCCTGCCCGGCGGGCAGCTCGATCACTTCTTCGATTCGATGTACCGGCGTTCGAGCGAGCTGCGTTTCGTCGGCTCGCGCCACGAGCAGGGCGCCGGCTACATGGCCTTCGGCTATGCACGCTCCACCGGCCGCCCCGGTGTCTACACCGTCGTGCCCGGTCCGGGCGTGCTCAACTCCACCGCGGCGCTGTGCTCGGCCTACGCGACCAATGCGCCGGTGCTGTGCCTGACCGGACAGATCCCGAGCCACGCCATCGGCCGTGGCATCGGCTTCCTGCACGAGCTGCCCGACCAACTCGCCACGCTCCGCTCGCTGACCCGCTGGGCCGCGCGCATCGATCGCCCGCAGGATGCGCCGGCCATCGTCAACGAAGCCTTCTCGCGGCTCACCGGCGGGCGCCGGGGCCCGGTGGCGCTGGAGATGCCCATGGACATCATGGGGCTCGAGGCGCCGGTGGAGCTGCGCGGCGCCGCGAATCCGCTCGAGGCCCCGGCGCTGGATACCGACCGCATCGAGCAGGCGGCGGAGCTGCTGGTGAAGGCCCGCCGTCCGCTGATCATCGTGGGGGGCGGTGCGGCGGATGCGCCGGCGCAGTTGCGTGAGCTTGCGGAGCGGTTGCAGGCACCGGTGGTGGCATTTCGCAGCGGGCGCGGCATCCTCTCCGATCGCCACTACCTCTCGCAGGTGCTCCCCGCCGGCTACGAACTGTGGAAGGACGCGGACGTGGTGCTCGGCATCGGCACGCGCATGGAGCAGCAGCTCCTGCATTGGAAAACCGCGCCTGGCATGCGCATCATCCGCATCGACATCGACCCGGCGGAGCTGGATCGTATCGAAGCGCCCGCGGTGGCGCTGCACGCGGATGCGCAGGAAGCGATGGCCGCGCTGAGTCACGCGCTGTCGCGGCGCGGCTTCTCCCCCGCCTCGCGCGAGGCGGAACTGCTCGCGCTGAAGGCGCGCATCGCGGCCGAGATCGGCCAGGTGCAGCCCCAGCTCTCCTTCCTCGGCGCCATCCGCGAAGCCCTGCCCGAGGATGGTTACTTCGTGGATGAGATCACCCAGGTGGGCTATGCCTCTTGGTACGGATTCCCGGTGTACGAGCCGCGCCACCACGTCAACTGCGGGTACCAGGGCACGCTGGGCTATGGCTATGCCACCGCGCTGGGCGTGAAGGTGGCGCATCCGCACAAGGCCGTGGTGAACATCGCCGGCGATGGGGGGTTCCTGTTCACCTGCAACGAGATGGCCACGGCCATGCAGCATGGCATCGCGCTGGTCACCGTGCTGTTCAACAACGGCAAGTTCCAGAACGTGCAGCGCCAGCAGAAGGAGTGGTTCGGCGGGCGGCAGATCGGTTCCGACCTGCGCAATCCGGATTTCATGAAGTTCGCCGACAGTTTCGGCATGCGGGCCGAGCGCGTGCGCGACCCGGCTCAGCTCACGCGCGCCATCCGCGCGGCCCTCGAGCGCGATGCGCCGGCGCTCATCGAGGTCCCCTGCGAGGACATGACCTCGCCCTGGAAGCACATCATCAAGCCGCCCGCGCACGCGCAGGTGCCGGTCGCGCAGGTGCCGGCATGAACGTGCGGCTGCGGGAGTCATCGCAGGCGCCCACGCCGCGCCCGGAGCTCTCGCCGCTCACACCCTTCCAGCAGGGCAAGTGCGGTCTCGAGGGCTGCGCGCGGCCGATCAAGCTGTCCGCCAACGAGTCGCACCTGGGCCCTTCGCCGCGGGCCATCGAGGCCTACCGGCGCATGGCGGACGAGCTGTTCTGCTATCCCGATGGCAGCCAGCTCGGGTTGCGCGAGGCCATCGGCGAGACCTTCGGGCTCGACGCGGCGCGCATCGTCTGCGGCAACGGATCCGATGAGCTGCTGCAGCTCCTGATCCGCGCCTACGTCCGGCCCGGCGATGAAGTGGTGTTCAGCCGCTTCAGCTTTGCCATGGCCATGGTGCACGCCACGGCGCAGGGTGCGAAGCTGGTGTTCGCGGAGGAACCGGCGTTGCGGCCCGATGCGGACCTGTTGCTCGCGGCGGTGACGCCGCGCACGCGCATGGTGTTCCTCGCCAGCCCCAACAACCCGGTGGGCCAGTACCTCGCGGCAGCGGACCTTGCGCGACTGCATCGCCAGCTTCCGCCCGAGGTGCTGCTGGTCATCGATTCCGCCTACGCGGATTACGTCAGCGAGCCGGATTTCGATGCCGGCGCGGGGCTGGTGGATGCCGGCGGCAACGCGGTGATGACCCGCACCTTCTCCAAGCTCTATGGCCTGGCCGGCCTTCGCATCGGCTGGGCCTACGCGCCGGCGGCGATCATCGATGCCGTGCAGCGCATCCGCACGCCCTTCAACGCCTCCTCCGCGGCCATGGCCGCGGCGACGGCCGCGGTGCGCGACCAGGCGTATGCCGCCTACGTGCGCGACTACAACGCGCGCGAGCTGCGCAAGCTGCGCGAGGGCGTGGCGCGGTTGCCGGGCATCGAATGGGTGCCCACGGTCACCAACTTCTACCTGCTGCGTTTCACCGGTGACGTGCATACGCCGGCGGGCGCCGCCACCGCCCTCGAGGCGGCCGGCATCATTCCACGACCCGTGGGCAGCGGCGGGCCGGAGCGCTGCCTGCGCATCACCGTGGGGCTCGCCCACGAGAACGATGCGGTGCTGGACGTGCTCACCGCTTATCTCAAGAATTAGCCCATGTCCCAGCTCCACGAGGTCTCGGCGGCGACGCGGGCGTACCTGGCCGAGGCGCGCCCCTTCTTCATCGGCGAGCAAGCCGTGCGCGGCGCCGAGGATCCCATCGAGGCCATCGACCCTGCCACGGGTCGGCCCATCGGGCGCTTCCATGTTGCCGGCGCCGCCGATGTCGAGGCGGCGGTAACGCTGGCGCGGCACAACTTCGAGGACCGGCGCTGGCGCGACCTCACGCCCGCCCGCCGGCAACAGGTGCTGTGGCGGGTGGCGGAGCTCATCGACGCCGAGGCGCGGATGCTGGCGGAACTCGAGTGCCTCGATGGTGGCAAGCTGTACGCGCCCACGCTGGCCTACGAAGTGCCGCATGCGGCGGAGACCTTCCGCTACTACGCCGGCTGGTGCACCAAGATGCCGGGCTCCACCTTCGAACCGTCCGTGCCGGGGCTGCGGTTCCATGGCTATGTGCGCCACGAACCGGTGGGTGTCGTGGCGCAGATCATTCCCTGGAACGGGGCGCTGGTCGCGGCCGCCTGGAAGCTGGCGCCGGCGCTCGCCGCCGGCTGCAGCGTGGTGCTCAAGCCCGCCGAGTGGTCGACGCTGTCCGTGCTGCGCCTGGCTGAAATCCTGCTCGAGGCGGGCGTTCCGCCGGGCACCGTGAGCGTGCTCAGTGGCCGTGGCCGCATCGTGGGCCAGGCCCTCGCGGCACATCCGGGAGTGGACAAGGTGGCCTTCACCGGTTCGACGGCGGTGGGTCGGCAACTGCTCGCCGCGGCGGCGGGCAACCTCAAGCGCCTGTCGCTCGAACTGGGCGGCAAATCACCGACGCTGATCTTCGCCGATGCCGACCTCGAGGAGGCGATCCCGGGAGCTGCCGCCGCGATCTTCAGCAATGCCGGGCAGGTCTGCGTCGCGGGTTCGCGGGTCTACGCGGAGCGCAGCATCTACCCGCAGGTGTGCGAGCGGCTGGCGCAGATCGCCTCGGGCCTCGTGATGGGTCCCGGGCTCGCCGCTGCAAGCGAGGTGGGTCCGCTGGTGGCCGGTGCGCATCGCGACAGCGTGCACGACATCGTCAGCCGCAGCCGCGACGCCGGTGTGCAACTGCTGTGCGGCGGTGAGCCGCGGCCAGGAGAAGGCTTCTTCTATCCCCCCACCGTGATCGCCTGCGAGCATGCTGCTAACCCCACCGTGCAGGAGGAGATCTTCGGGCCCGTCGTGACGGTGATGCCCTTCGACACGGCCGAGGCCGCGGTGCGCCAGGCCAATGACTCAATCTACGGGCTCGCCGCGAGCGTCTGGACGCGGGACCTCTCCCGCGCCCACCGTACCGCCGAGTCGCTGCGCAGCGGCATCGTCTGGGTGAACGCGCATGGCATCCCCGAGATCAGCATGCCCATCGGTGGCATGAAGCAGAGTGGCTGGGGCCGCGAGCATGGCCTGGAGGGCCTCATGCTCTATCTCGAGACCCAGTCGGTGATGATGCGGATCTGAGCGGCAGGCCGGGCCTTGCGGCCCGCGTGTTTACCAGGGCTTGTTGATGTCGGCGGGCGCCGCGGCGCGGCCTCGGGCCGCACCCGCTGCGTTCGCCGTCGCCGGCCGTCGCAGGGCCAGGAACGGCAACCCGAGCACGAATCCCAGGCCCCCGGCGCTGCCCAGGACGCTTCCCAGGATGCGCAGCGCCTCGCGCGCATCGATGCGGATGGTGGTGTCCAGCGAGCTGCCCGCGCCCGAGGCGAGCACCAGCTCGGCCCCCTCGCGTCGGACCTCGCCGATGCTGATGTCCATGTCGGCGAGCGCGGAGTGAACCTTCATGTGACTTCCTCAGCTCTTCTTCAACGTGCCCAGGTCCTGCGCGCGAGACACGCGGCGCTCGTGCAGGTCCGGCATGTCCTCGACAGTCATGCCGGCCGGTGGCATGAACTGGCCACGCCCGTACAGGTCGCGGAACACTTCCTTCAGCGGACCCATCTTGTCGGCCAGCGTCCGCGGCGGCTTGCCGGTGGGGAACTGGTTGGCCGGATAGATGGGCTTCTCGTAGATCTGGCGGAACCCTTCCGTGCGCAGGTCCACCCAGCAATTGTGGTTGCAGCGCGAACGATGCTCACGCAGCGCCTCGATGTCGATGGTGGCGGCCAGCACCTGCTCCTCGGGGTAGGGCGCGTGGCGCATCATCATGCCGGTGTAGTCGATGGCGAAGGAGTTGCCCGAGCAGAAGGCGCGCGGATAGTAGGCGTAATCCACCGTGCCCCAGTTCGAGCCCAGCACGTAGGCCATGTTGTCGTGCGCGCGCGTGCGGCGCGTGAACACCCAGAAATCCCAGGGCGGCGAGACGCCCTCGATTTCCTGCAGGGCCACCGGGTGGCAGATGACCTCCACGCCGTTGTAGCCCAGCGCACGCGACACCTCCGGGGTGCAGCCATCGTGGCAGGTCATGGTGCCGAGCTTGCCGATGGGCGTGTCGATGACCGGGAACAGCGTCTTGATGTCGCCGCCGAACACCTGCTTGTATTCCTCGAACAAATCGTGCGGGCTGGTGCCCAGGCCAATGGAGGCGGGGATGTGCCACTTGTGGTAACGCAGCGCGAGCTCACCGTCGGGCCCGATGATGAAGGCGGTGTTGAACCAGCGGTCAGGAAACTGCGGCACCTTCTCGACGACGCCGCCGCCGGCGATGTACAGCTTGTACTCGCGCGCCTTGTCCGAGAGCGCCTTGAACTCCGGACCGTCGAAGGTGATGGCCTTCTTCATGAACGAGTCGATGCCATGCTCGCCCTTGCCCGGCGTGGTGACCCCCTGCAGGAAGTACTCCGGGAACACCACCAGCCTCGCCGGCAGCTCCCAGGTGTAGCCGACGCCGAAGTCGATCATCTGCAGCGCGCGCTGCAGGTTTTTCTGGATGCCGGCGCGGTCCTCGGCGACGTGTATCTGCGGCTGCATCACCAGCGCCGTGTATTTCTCGATTCGCTTGCTCATGGTCTCGCCTCGGGTGAAAAGTGTCGTGTCAGAAGTTGGCGCGCCGCAGGCCGAAGTCGTCCAGCATGACGCGCGCGGTGATGGTGCCCATGGCCGAGATGCCGCCGCCCGGATGGCAGTGGGGGCCGGTCATGTAGAGCTGGCGGATGGGCGAGCGATAGTGCGCATAGCCCGGGAAGGGCCGGAAGTAGCCGAGCTGCGCGGCGATGCGCTCGCCGCCGTTGGTGGTGCCGTCCACGAAGCTGGGATTCGCGGCTTCGAGCGTCTCGCGCGTCTCGACGTACATCCCGAGGATGGTGGAGTCGTCGATGTTCGGCGCGTACTGGCGCAGCTTCTTCAACAGCACCTCGCGTCCGTACCACTCGCCGATGTCCTTCCAGCTTCGCCCGTCGGCCAGCCAGTTCGACACGAAGGTGTCGAGGATCAGCGTGTGCTTGCCGGCTGGGGCGCGGGTGGGGTCCATCAGCGTCCAGCAGGCGCTCCACAGGAAGGGGTCGGTGGGCGGTAGCCCCAAGGCGATCTCGGCGTAGAAGCGCATCATCTGCTCGGTGGAGTCCACCACGCGATGGAACAGGCAGGCGCTCATGTCGGCGCCATTGTCGAAGCGTGGAGCTTCCGACAACGCCAGGTGCAGCCGGCAGATGCTGATGCGGCCGAAGGAGAAGCCGCGCACCATGCGCTCGAAGTCGGGCTTCAGGTGTTCGGTACCGACGAAATCGAGGAAGGTCTGCTTCGGCTCCAGCGCCGAGACCACCGCGCGGCGCGCCAGCACCGTGGTGCCATCGGCCAGCGCGAGGCCGGTGGCCCGGCCGTCCTCGACCAGGATGCGCCGGATCGGTGCGTTGGTGAGCACCTTGCCCCCGTGCGCCTCGACATAGCGGGCCATGGCATTGGGCAGTTCCTGGCTGCCGCCGCGCGGGATGGCCTGGCCGTACACGTGGATGGCGGGGATCATGATGTAGAAGGATTGCCCGGCGCCTTCCTGCTCGGGCAGGATCTGCGGCGCCAGCGCCCAGTTGAGCATCACCGCCTTGACGAAGTTGTTCTCGAAGTTCTTCTCCACCCAGGCCCGGGCCGAGAGGGAGAACTCCTGCAGGCGCCGCAGGCCCTCGTGCGTGGTCTCGAGTGCGCGCGCGAGGGTGGAGGGCGGTGAAGGCGGGGAGAAGAATGCCTTGAGGAACCCGTCCTTCACCAGGCTGAAATCATCATGGATCTGCCGGTAGCGCGCGGCGTCGGCCGGCGAGTAGCGCGCGATGCTCTCGCAGGTCTTGTCGATGGACTTGTAGATGATGATGCCGGGACCGCCGTTGCGGTCGGGGTGCCCGGTGATGTGATCCTCGGCCCAAAGATAGTGCAGGCCGTGCTGCTCGAGCTCCGGTCGTATCGCCTGGAAGTCCGGGTTGCATTGGATCCAGACATGCGAGCTGCCGAACAGGTCGTGCCGGAAGCCGGGCAGCGTCACCTCGCGGGTGACCGCACCGCCGCCGACCCAGGGGTTGCGCTCGACCACGCAGACGGCGAGGCCCTCGCGCGCGAGGGTCGCGGCGCAGGCGAGGCCATTGACGCCGCCGCCGGCAATGGCGACGTCGACGGTGAGCGGGGAATCCATGGGCGCCATGATCGCAATGCGCCGCGCTTTAGCCAATCGCTGCGGGCACTGCTTGCGGGTGATAGTTCTTCATGCGGCGATCAATTGCGCTCATGGCCTGACCTCCGGGCACTAGCGGCGCACGTCCAGCCGGCCGGCCTCCAGCAGGTGTTCGACGTCTCCCGCGCCGAAAGTGCTGAAATCCCCCGGCAGCGTGTGCTTGAGGGCGGACAGCGCCGTGGCGAAGTCCACGGTGCGCTGCGCCGAATCGCCGCGGCACAGGCCATGCAGGATGCCCGCCGCGAAGGCGTCCCCGCCGCCGATGCGCTCGAGGATGGGATCGAGCTCGAAGAGCCGGCTGGTGCAGGTCGCGGTGCG
This sequence comes from Steroidobacteraceae bacterium, assembly GCA_046347195.1. Lineage (GTDB taxonomy): Bacteria > Pseudomonadota > Gammaproteobacteria > Steroidobacterales > Steroidobacteraceae > TMP-86. The sequence continues at coordinate 25,114 of JAXMGQ010000011.1, read as the reverse complement.
GGTCGACAGGAAACCCGTGAGCGAATGATGGTCGGCCGAGTGCGTGTGCCGGTGCGTGGCGGCCACGTGCGCAAGCGTTGGACAGGCCGCGAAGGCGGCCTGCGCGGCCTGCTGCTGGGCCTCCTGCGGCGGGCCGCTTCCGGGCGAGCCACCGAACAGCGCCGCGATGTCGGCGGCATTGCCGAACAGCAGTTGCGCTGCCTGCGCAAACGGTCGAAGCAAGTCGGGCGCCTGCGACTCGCGGCCGGCCCACAGCGAGGGGCGGAGGTTGCAGTCGAAACTGATGCGCACGCCGGCCGAGCGCGCGGCGTCCACGGCCGCGCGCAATGCCGCGAGGCAAGCCTCTCCCAACGCCGGGGTGATGCCCGAGACATGCAGCCACTGCGCGCCCTCCAGCAGCACCGGCCAGTCGTAGCAGGCGGGTCCGGCCAGGGAGAATGCCGAGGACGCCCGGTCATAGACCACGCGGGCCGGTCTCAGCTGCGCCGGCGCCGTGTAGAAATACAGTCCCATCCGCCCCGGACGCAGCCTCACGCCGGAACTGTCGATGCCATGCCGGCGCAGTTCGCCGAGGCAGGCTTCGCCGATGGGGTTGTCCGGGAGCGTCGTGAGGATGCGGGCCCGGTGCCCGAGATAGGCGAGCGCGATGGCGGTGTTCGCCTCGGCGCCGCCGAAGCAGGTCTCGAGTCGGGCCGAGCGGAGCAGGGGTTGCACCCCCGGCGCGCTGAGCCGCAGCAGCAGTTCTCCGAAGCAGGCGATGGTGTTCATGCGCCGGCTAACCTAATCCCGGGACGACGTGCAGCGCAAGCCTCACAGCATCGCATCAGGCCAGCTAATGCCCGCATGAGCCACCATGCGAATACGCGGCGCGCGATGCGCTAGTATCGCGTCCAAGGGCAGGACAGCCGCCGCACGGCTGGCCGCAAACGGGGGCCGCCGGATGACCGTGATCGCGCCGAACGATGTGCTGTCGATGATGGCGGTGGTGCTCATCATGGTGTGGCTGGGGTTCCTGGCCGATGCATCCCGCTACGGCAAGGTCTTCCCCGGCGTCGTGGTGGTGCTCTCGCTCGGGAGCCTGCTGTCGAACCTGCACGTCACCGCCTTCAGTTCCACGGTGGCCGACTTCATCGGTCAGTACGTGGTGGCGGCCGCCATCCCGCTGCTGATGATCAAGGCGGACCTGAAGCGCATCTTCATCGAAAGCGGCCGGGTGATGATCGGCTTCGCCGTGGCCTGCGTCGGCGTGGTGATCGGTGCGCTCGTCGGCTACGTGCTGCTGCACCCGTTTCATGTCGGTGCGCAGGAGGCCGGCGTGTACGCGGGCGGCTTCATCGGCGGCACCATCAGCCTGGTGGCGGTGGCCAACGCCGTCGGCATGACTCCCACGGCCCTGTCGGTGGCGACAGGCGCGAGCATGATCCCGAGCGTGCTCGGGCTGATGACGCTCGTGGCGCTGCCGGGGTTCCGCTTCATCCAGCGACTGTTCGGCGCGACGCCGGGCGAGGTCGACCAGGGCGACCCGGTGGCCGCCGCCGAACTCACCGCCATCCCTGAGTTCCGGCTCACGCACATCAGCGGCGCGCTGGCCCTGAGCCTGGGGCTGTGCGCCCTGGCGAAGCTCCTGGGCTTCGCGGTCGGTACTGCCATCGGACACGACCAGAGGCAGTACCACATCCTGTACGTCACGGCGCTCACGGTGGTGATGGCGAACCTGTTCCCGCGCCAGTTGCGCAAGCTCCGCGGTGAGTTCGAGCTGGGCATGCTGTTCATGTACCTGTTCTTCGCCATGATCGGCCTCGGCACCGACATCACCACCTTCCTCGACAGCGCGTTGAGCCTGTTCTTCTACGTCATCCTGCTGCTGGCCATCGCCATCACGGTGACCTTGACCCTGTGCCGGTTGCTGAAGCTGAACCTCGCGGAGTCCATCACCGGGTGTGGCGCAGCGCTGGTGGGGCCGGCGGCGACGGTCGCGGTGGTGGCCGGCAAGGGGTGGCATTCGATGGTCACGCCCGCGGTCATGACCGGCATCCTCTGCCACGTGGTCGGCAACTTCGTCGGCATCGCAGTGACCCAGCTCCTGCGCTGAAAGTCCCGACGGTTTAGAGGAGCATCACGCAGCGGAAGTCGTTGACGTTGGTGCGGGTCGGGCCGGTATGCACCAGCGCGCCGGCAGCGGCGAAGAAGCCATGGGCGTCGTTGCGTCGCAGGCATTCCCCGGCGTCGAGGCCAGCCTCACGCACTCGATCCGCAAGTCCGGGCCCGAACCACGCGCCGGCATTGTCCTCGGTGCCGTCGATGCCGTCGGTGTCACAGGCGATGGCGTGCACCCCTGCCAGCTCCCGAAGCTCGAGCCAGAGCTGCAGCAGGTATTCGCTGCAACGGCCGCCGCGGCCCGGGCCGCGGACGCTCACCGTGCATTCGCCGCCGGAGAGCAGCGCCACCGGCGCTTCGTGCGGGCCGCGGCCACGGGCCAGTTCGCGGATGCGGGCGGCGTGCGAGCGCGCCACCTCGCGGGCCTCGCCCGTGATGCCATCGCCGAGATCGATGACCCGGACGCCAGCCTCGCCAAGCAACCGTGAGGCCGCCGCAAGGCTCCGTGCGCCGCTGCCGATGATGCGCGTGTCCACGGTTGCGAAGCGGGGATGGCCTGGCTTGGGTGTTTCCTCCACGCGACCTGCCGCGCCCGCCAGCAAGTGCTGCCGGATGCTGTCGGCCGCCTCGATGCGCCAGCGCGCCAGGATGTCCAGGCAGTCGGCAAAGCTCGTGGGATCGGGGCAGCAAGGTCCCGAGGCGATGGCGCTGGGATCATCGCCCGGCACGTCGGAGAGGATGAGATTGCGGATGGCGACAGGGGAGGCGAGCGCGAGGCGCCCGCCCTGCGAGGCCGACAGGTGCCGGCGCAAGGTGTTGAACTCACCGATGGGCACACCGCCTCTCAGCAGCGCCCGGGTGAGATCCTGGTACTGCGCGAGCGACACCCCCTCGACGGGACGGCTCAGCAGGCTCGAGCCGCCGCCCGACCACAGGCCGAGCATCAGCGTGCCGGCGGGGCAGCCGCGCGCGAGATCGAGGAGCCAGTCCGCCGCCGCCACGCAGCGCTCATCGGGCACCGGGTGTGCGGCCGTGAGCACCGTGATGCGCGCCGTCGGCAGCGCATGCCCATCGCGGGTGACGACGACTCCCTCGAGCAGCGTGAGGTCATCCCACGCCGCTTCCACGGCGGCCGCCATCGAGGCCGCAGCCTTGCCCGCACCCAGCACGCGCACGCGCGATCCGCGCAGGTCCAGGGTCGCCGGCGCCAGGATGCGCGCGGGGTCCGCGGCGGCGATCGCGCATTCGAAAGCCTGCATCAGCAAGGCGCGTGGATCCATGCGATGTTCCCGTCCGGCGACAGCGCGCAGCGGCGCGTCTAGAATGGCGGCACCATGCACCCACAGGCGCCCTCGAATGAATGATACCCGCATCACCGCCGTGGCCGATGTCTATGCGGGTGACACGGCGCCGGCGACCGGCAGCGTCATCGGCACGGTGTTCACCTATGCCATCCGTGCCGAGGTGGAGCCGGATGTGCTCGCGCGTGTGGCCGGGTTGTGCAATCTCGCCAATGTCACGCCGTGGCGCGTGAGCCTGGCCCGCGAGGATCAGTTCGTGGCCATCGAGATCATGCTCGATGGCATCTCGACGGCCACCGCAGAGTCGATTCGAAGGAAACTGCTTCAGTTGACCTGCGTGGCGTCTGTGGAGATGACGGAAGGGGGATGAGACCTTTCGGCGTGGTGGCCGCGTCGGGGGACAAACATTGGCGCGCAGGACGGGGCCTCCACCGGTGACCGTGTGAAGGCAGGGCCGCCGCTTCCTGCCGTGCTGTTGGGCGGGGAATGTCTGGCGGCCATTGCTTCGATCCAGGGTTCGCTTTGCGCGAGCCCGCGGCTTGTGCCACTCGGTTGCCAGCCCCGTCCTGCGCGCCAATGTTTGTCCCCCGCCCCGGAACAGACGTCGGCAGGGTGATCCTCGTACGTCAGCTCGAGGCGCGTGGGTCCTGATCAGGGCTTGATGCCGAGTACCTTGTCCAGCTCGCGGTGGAAGTGCCGGACGCGCGATTCCTGCTCGCCCCAGATCGGCCCGCGGAAGCCGCGCGACTTGCTGCCGCGCTGCACGGCCGCCACGAGTTCCACGTCCTGGTTGAGCACCGGTCCGAGATCGGCGCGCTGGTCGGCGCTGTACTGCTCCACCGCCGGACGGTTCGAGCCGGTGACGTCGGTGTCCTTGGGCAGTCCCATCCAGCCAGGAACGAAATAGTCCGGATCATCGACGAAGCGGTACATCGTGAGATTGTCGTAGAAGAACCGCTCGGGGTCGGTGGGGTGGGGCAGGAAGCGCATGATGAACACACCTTCCGGGTGCATGCCGATCTGCACGTTGGGGAAGAATCCCGTCGCCCAGCTGTCGGTGAGCTGGCCGTCCGTGAACTTCTCGTAGTGCGTGAGACCGAGGCGGCGCGCGCGTTCGCGCTTCGCCATCTGCACCGCGGTGCGCACATCGCGGGCGCTGCCCCTGTACTCGGCCGGGTTCATGCCGGCCTCGCGCATCATGTACTGCAGGTCGGCTGCAACCGTTTCCTGGTCGTCGACGCGGTGGGACTTGCGGCAGATCGGCACGATCATCCGGCTGAATCCGTTCGGATACAGGTCGTACTGGGAGAAGTCCTCCATCACTCCTTGCGTCTGCGGATGAATGTGCGGCAGGTGGTAGGTCTCGTAGAACGCGTCGATCCCGACCTTCCAGTTGCCGTGCCATTCCGTGCGCACGTGGCGAACCACGCTCATCTTGTCGATCTCGTAGTTCTCGATGTAGCCGCGCGGCAGGCCGATCCATTCGCGCAGCGGCGGGGCCTTGCCATCGAGATTGACGAAGATCAGCCCGCCGATCTGGTCGCAGCGAACCTCGGAGAGTCGTGGCCGGGGATTGAGCAGCGCAGGATGGAAGCATTCCTCATCGGTGATGTGGTCGAGCTTGCCGTCGGTGCAGAAGCGCCAGCCGTGGAATGCGCAGGTGAATCGTTCGACGCTGCCGGACTCGTTCAGCGCGATCTTGTTGCCGCGATGCGGGCATACGTTGTGGAACGCGCGGATCGACCCGTCCTTCTGCCGCACGAGCACCACGGACTCGTGCCCGATGTCGAACACGGTGTAGTCGCCTTCCTCGCGGATGTCCGAGGTGGCCCCCGCCAGCAGCCACACGCGCGGCCACAGCGAACGCCATTCCAGCGCCATGAATTCACGGCTGTAGTAGCGGTCGGGTGATGGCACGTCGAGGCCGTTGTCCATCGGCGGCCGCTTGGCTTCCAGGGATGTCGGCTCGGCGTTGGGGTTGAGGACGAACGGCTTGTCGTGCAGGAATACGGTTGCCATGTTCGAATGCTCCGATGGATCCTTGAATCAGTGTGTGGGCGTCGCGCCGCTGCCGAAGGGACAGTAGGGTTCGCGCTCGACCAGGCCGAGCACGAAGGACAGCTTGGCCATGCCCGAGATCACCGCCATCACCACGCCGAGCTCGCACAGGTCGGCGTCGCTGAAGGAGGCGCGCAGCCGGCGATACAGATCGGGGGACAGTTCACCCTGCATGTTGGTGAGCGCGACCTGGTCGGCATAGGCGAGAACCGCCTTCTCAGCCTCGCTGAACGGCCCGTTCTCGTAGTCGCCGATCGCCGCGATCTGCCCGGCGGTGATACCGGCCTCGAGCGCGCCGGGCACGTTCTGCTTGTTGCACGTGCGGCAGCCATGCGCCATGGACAGACGGAGCCTGGAGAGCTGCTTGTAGCGGTTGTCGACCTTTCCGCCGAAGAACACCTTGGCGTAGAAATCGCTCATCACGAATCCCAGCATCGCCGGGTTCTGCGCGAACACTTCCACGAAGGTGGGCTCGCCGGTCAGCCGGTTCAGCGCGTCCCAGGCGGGAGCGAGCTCCGAAGGTAACTGCGCGCGCGGGATTCGGTTCATCAATGTCTCGGCCATGATGTCCTTCCGGGTGAGGGCGGTGCGATGCGCCGCGGGGCTTCCGTCCGAGTATACGCCGGCCGGGATAAAAAACATTCAATCCTGATTGTTTCTTGCGGCGCAGGAAGCGCTGGCAAAAGGACGGACGGGGCGCTGTCGATGGCCCCGTCCGCCGGGAAGGTCAAATCATCACGTCCGGGCCCTGATGCGGGCCCGGACCATTGCGATGGGATCAGACGGCGATGTTGAGCACCTGAACCGTCGTGTATTCCTTCAGCCCATCGACATTGAACTCGACGCCGATACCCGAGCACTTCACGCCGCCGAACGGCGCCATCGGGTGCAGCCCCGCGTGCTGGTTCACCCAGGCCGTGCCGCACTCCAGGCGCGCGGCGATCTTGGCCGCTTCCGCCGGATCATTCCCCCACACCGAACCGCCGAGGCCGACTTCGAGCGCATTGGCGCGCGTGATGGCTTCGTCCACCGTCTCGTACTTGAGGACCGGGACCACCGTGCCGAACTGCTCTTCCTTCACCACGCGCATGTCGTCGGTGGCATCGGCGATGACGGTCAGCGGATAGAAGAATCCCGGGCCCTTGGGCTTCACGCCGCCGAGGACGATGCGGGCGCCGCGCGCGCGGGCCTCATCCACCATGGCGGACACCTTGTCGAACTGCATCTTGTTGCTCAAGGGTCCCAGCGCGCTCTTCTCGTCCATGCCGTTGCCCATGGGGATCTTCGAGGCGTAGTCCGCCAGCTTCTTCACCACCTCTTCGTATTGCGAGGAGTGCACGAACAGGCGCTTGAGCGCGGCGCAGGTCTGGCCCGCGTTGATGAAGCAGCCCCAGAACAGCTTCTCCAGCAGCGGATCGATGTTCGTGCCCGGCAGGACGATGCCGGCATCATTCCCGCCCAGTTCCAGCGTCAGGCGCTTGAGCGTGTTGGCAGCCCCGCCCATGACCTTCTTGCCGGTGTTGACTGATCCCGTGAACACGATCTTGTCGATGCCGGGGTGCACGGACATGCGATTGCCGACTTCGGCATCACCGGTGACGACGTTGATGACGCCCGGCGGCAGCACGGTGTTCATCAGCTCTACCATGCGCAGCGTGGAGAGCGGGGTGTAGGGCGAGGGCTTGATCACCACGGTGCAGCCGATGCGGATGGCCGGCATGATGTGCCACACGGCGATGATCATCGGCCAGTTCCACGGGGTGATGGAGCCGACCACGCCCACGGGCTTGCGGCGCAGCAGGATCTTGCCCTGCTTGTCGTCCTGGATGGTCTCCTCGGGCAGGTTGAGGCTGGCGGTGACGCGGGTCCACGCCGCCGCGCCGCCGACCTCGAAGTTCGAGCCCAGGCCGCCCAGCGGCTTGCCCTGTTCCTTGGTGATGAGCTGCGCGAGTTCCGCCTGGTTCTTCTCGAGCAGGTCAGCGATCTCCATGAGCTTGGCGGCACGCGCCTCGGAAGACTGCGCCGACCAACCGGGCAAGGCCTTGCGGGCGGCCGCCACGGCCTTGTCCAGCAGTTCGACGGTGCCCTCGGGAACTTCCGCGACGACGGACTCATCCGCAGGATTGAGCACCTTGAAGGTCTTGGGGGTGGAGTCGATGCGCTTGCCATCGATGATCAACGCGTACTGGCCCATGGGCATTTCCTTTGGCTGGAAGTGAGACTGACGGGTGCGGATTGTCAGGCAGCGGTGGAGGCCGTCGCAAGGGCGGCCTGTTCCGCGGCCAGGGTCCTGTCCACCAACCGCCGGAAATGGCCCAGGGCAGTGTCCATGCGAAGGCCCAGCATGGGAAAGTCCGGATCCAGGTCGAGCACGCGCTGCTGCGCGCAGATCATGTCGTAATCTTCCTGGAAGCCGGCCAGCACGGCATCGCGCAGGCCTTCGGTCACCGTCGGGTCATCCAGCGCGAAGCTGTGCGACTGCTGGAAGAAATAATGTGAACTGCTCGCAGTCTCCGGCGTGATCGCCTGGCAGCCGAAGAACTCGGCGGCATCCATGCGACGGCCTTCCGGGGCACCGGTGCCGGCGGGTGCGCTGCCCGAGTCCATCAGCAGCACGCCTGGCAGCACGAAGTCGTAGAGGTTCCACCGGTCGACACGGCCGGACCAGCTCTTGAGCCCTTTCAGGAAGGGCGCGGGCTCATCGTCCAGCAGCCAGCGCTCCACGCGGATGCCGCGGGGCGTCGGCGTGACCTTCGGGCGAACCTGCGCATACTTCGCCGAACCCCCGAGCGTCTTCTCGTGCACGTAGGCGAGGTGCGAAAAATCCAGGAGGTTGTCGGCGATCAGCAGGTAGCTGGTCGGGTAGTGCAGGTAGCCCGGCGTGCCGCGCCAGCCCGGGTCATCGAGCACATGCGTGTCCGGAACCAGCGAGGCATCGGCTCGCTCGGGGTCGCCCATCCACACCCAGATCCAGCGGTGTCGCTCGACGAGCGGGAAGGTGCGCACCCGCGCTTGCGGCGGGATGAAGTCCTGCGAGGGGATCTCGATGCAGCGGCCGTCCGGATCGAACAGCATGCCGTGGTACATGCAACGAACGCCGGTGGCTTCGCGGCGTCCCAGGGACAGCGGCGCGCCCCGATGGCAGCAGCGATCCTCGAAGGCGATGACGCGCCCGGCATCATCGCGCCACAGCAGGATGGGAACGCCCGTGATGGTGCGGCCCAGCAAGGTGCCCGCGCCGACCTCGTGCGTCCACGCCGCGACGTACCAGCAATTGCGGATGAAGGCGGTGGGTGTGTTCATGTGTCCCCCTGATGCGGAATCTTATCATGCGCATTCGCATGTCCTGCCGCCGCCGTCAGGGGGAAGTCTGTCCGGCCAGGGACCGCCTGCGATCAGGGACGTGCGCGTCGCGAAGCACGGCCGCGGCGCCGCAAGGGCAGCAGCAGCACGGCGCCCACGGCCAGCACGGCGACCCCGGCCAGGGCGCCCTGTTTCAGGTAGGCCACGCTCGAGTAGAAGACATAAGCACTGCCGAGGGCAAACAACAGCGGCAGCAAGGGGAACAGCGGCGCCCGGTAGGGACGGCGCACGGCGGGGAAACGGCGCCGCAGCACGATCACCGCCAGCGCGCTCAGGGTCATGAACAGCCAGAACACCGGCGACATGTAGTCGACGATGGCGATGAAGCCGCCGCGGGCGAGGCTCCCGAACCCCACCAGCAGGAGTGAGACCACCGTGATGGCGATGACCGCGGCGATGGGCGTGCCGCGCACGGCATGCCAGCGGCTCAAAGAGGGAAGCACGCCCGTGTCCCGGGCCGCGGCATAGGTGGTCCGCGCGCCGGTGATCATGATGGCGTTCATCGAGGTGATGGTGGTGATCGCCACCACGGCGATGATGGCGTACTGGCCCGGCCGGCCGAAGGCGCGCAGCATGAGCTGCGCTGCCGGCGCATCGCTCGCAGCCAGACCCGGGTAGCCCAGCCCCTGCAGGTATCCCCAGTTCGCGAGCAGGTACAGCACGGTCACCGCGCTCATGCCCAGCACCAGCGCGAGCCGGATGCCATGGTGCTCATCGCGCATCTCCGCCGACAGCGTGGCGGCATCGTTCCAGCCGCCATAGGCCAGGAAGATGTACACCAGCGCCGCGCCGAAATGTGGCGCCGCCGGGGCGGTGGACAGCACCGGCGGGGGAGGTGTTCCCTGCCACCACAGCCAGGCACCGGCGAGCGCGACGCTGGCAAGGCCTGTCGCCACGATCAGCATCAGTCCCACCTGCGTGCCGATGCCGACGCGGATGCCCGCGAGGTTGATGGCCATGAGCACGAGGATGATGAACGTGGCGAACAACTCGCTGTCATGCGAGCCGAAGTGCACCACCTGGCCGAGGTAGTCGCCGAACACGAAGGCCAGCATCGCCATGGAGCCCGTGTGGATCACCGCGAAGCGTGACCAGGCGAACAGGAAACCGATCCAGGATCCGTACGCATTGCGCAGGAAGAAGTAGTCGCCACCGGCATCCGGGAAGGCCGCCGCCATCTCCGCGAAGCACAGGGCGCCGACCAGGGCGAACAGACCGCCGCCGAACCACGCCAGCATCAGTGACATCGAGCCCGGAAGATTGGCGGCGGCCGCGGGAGAGGTCTTGAAGATGCCGGCGCCGATGACCATGCCCACGCACACGGAGGCGGCATGCCAGACGCCGAGCAGGCGATGGGGCAGGTCAGGCAATTCGGTGCTGGCGGGGGCCGGGTGCTGTGCGTTTCGCATCGCGCCGCGAACTGTAGCAAGGATCCGCCGGCCCGGCGGACCGATCGCGCCGGCATGAGCTCATGCCGGACGGATCTTGCCGGCGGGAGTTGCGCCGGACGCGCATTGAATATAATGGCGGGGCTTGCGCCGCATCGGCGAAACGATGACAAGGGGATGAAGACATGAAGCACATCGAATGGCCGCGGGCGGCGGCTGTTTCCTGCCTGTGGCTGGGCGCGGGCCTTGCGACCGGCGCGCGGGCTGCCACGGACGCCGGTGCCTCGGCGGGACCTGACTCGCTGCAGGAGATCATCGTCACCGGCTCGCGCATCAAGGGCCGCACGGTGCTGGATTCGCCGGTTCCGGTGGATGTGCTCAGCGCCGAGGACCTGTCCCTCACCGGCGCGCTCTCCGCCGAGCTGGGACAGGCGCTGCAGGCGCTCTCACCCTCGTTCAATTTCCCGCGCCAGTCCAATTCCGGCGGCGCCGACCATGTGCGCGCCGCGCAGTTGCGCGGCATGAGCCCGGACCAGGTGCTGGTGCTGGTGAACGGCAAGCGCCGCCACACCTCGGCGCTGGTCAACCTCGAGTCGAAGACCGGCAAGGGAACGACGCCGGTGGACTTCAACTCCATCCCGTTGAACGCGATCAAGCGCATCGAGGTGCTGCGCGACGGGGCGGGTGCTCAATACGGCTCGGATGCCATCGCGGGCGTGATCAACATCATCCTCGATGATTCGGAAGGTGGCGAGGCGGCGCTGAGCTATGGGCAGAACCGCACGAAGTTCGAGCCCACCGACCAGAACCTGCACGATGGCGGCACCACGGTGGCTCAGCTCAAGGAGGGCTTTCGCTTCGGCGAGGACGGACATTTCAATGTAGGCGCCGAGTACCGCCATCACAGTCCCACGAACCGCTCGGGGTTCGATACCATCATCTTCCAGGCGGACCCGACGCCGGCGAACCTGGCGACCCAGGGTCACGTCAACTATGCCGCGGGCGACGGTGGCGCGCTCGATGTGGATGCCTGGTTCAACGGCCGCCTGCCGTTGAGCAGCGGGGCTGAGCTCTATGCCTTCGGGACGTACGATCATCGTGATTCCACCGGCGCGACCTTTTTCCGCTATCCCGACAGCAGTTCCAACGTCGTGTCGGTGTACCCGAACGGATTCCGGCCCGTCTCGGTCGGCACGAACAAGGACCTGTCACTGACGGCGGGAGTGTCGGGCAACGCCGCGGCCTGGAGCTGGGACACGAGCCTGACCTTCGGTCAGAACAAGTTTGTCTACGACCTGCGCAACTCCATCAACGCATCGCTGGGCGCCGCGAGCCCGACGAGCTTCCACCTGGGGGATTTCCGTTTCGATCAGCTCAGCCTCAACCTCGATGCCAGCCGGCCGCTGAGCCTGTCCGCCTTTGCGCAAGCCGTGAACCTCGCCGTCGGCGCGGAATACCGGCATGAGAAGTTTCAGACCCAGCCGGGCGACCCGGCCTCCTACGCAGCGGGGCCCTTCACGGCTTTCGATGCGGGCGCGCAGGCGGGACCCGGCCTGCAGCCGGCCGATGCCGCCGATGCGACACGCAGCGTGGGCAGCGCCTACGTCGATCTGTCGACCAACCTGACCAAGGCCTTGCTGGTGGAACTGGCGGGCCGGTTCGAGCATTACAGCGATTTCGGCAACACCGGCGCGGGCAAGCTCAGCGCGCTGTTTCAGGTCACGCCCACCTTCGCGTTGCGCGGCGCGGTGTCCAACTCGTTCCGCGCTCCGTCCTTGAGCCAGATCTCCTACAAGGCCACCTCGACGAGCTTCGGCGAGGGTGGGGTGCTCGCTTCGCTCCTGACCCTGCCGGTGGCCAGCCCCATCGCGAAGGCGCTGGGCGCGCAGGACCTGAAGGCCGAGAAGTCCGTGAACTTGAGCGTCGGCTTCACCTTCGCGCCGGTGGACTCGTTCAACATGACGGTGGATTTCTTCCACATCAAGGTGAAGGATCGCATCACCATCTCCGAGCGCATCAGCGGCACGGACCTCACCAGCTTCATCCAGTCGCAGTTCGGCCTGACCGGCATCGAGGGCGTGAACTTCTTCACCAATGCCATCGACACCAGGACCAAGGGCGTCGATGTGGTCGCGACCTACCGGCAGGGATTCGCGCCGGGCGCGCTGAAGCTCACGGCCGCGTACTCCTACGCGAAGACCGAGGTGGATGGTGTGCGCGCGACGCCCGCGCAGCTCCAGGCGCTGGGCTTCAACGATGTGCTGTTCGGCGTGGAGGAGCGCAACACCATCGAGGACGCCGCGCCCCGCAGCAAGGCCATCCTGTCGGCGGACTGGTCGGCGCAGACGTATTCGCTGGTTGCGCGGCTGACGCGCTACGGCAGTGCGGTGCGCGTGTTCGACTTCGGTGGCGGCTTCGAGCCGCGCCAGGTGTACTCAGCCAGGACGCAGCTCGATCTCGAGGCCGAGGTGCGCCCGCTCAAGAACCTGAGTTTCGCCATCGGCGGCACCAATGTGCTCGACAAGTATCCGGACCGCTCCAGCGATGACATCAACTACGCCGGCAATTTCCCCTACGACGTGCTCTCGCCCATCGGCTTCAACGGCGCGTATTTCTACGCCCGGGCGCAGGTGAAGTTCTAGCGGCTCGAATCAGCCCTTCTTGAGCGGGCAGGTGTTCAGTCCCAGCAGGGTATACGCCGGGCAGAATCCCGCGAGGCCGGTGGCCAGCGGGATGATGCCGATCCAGCCCCAGAGTCCGATGGTGTGGGTTGCGGCCAGCGCGATGAGTACCACACCGGCGATGATGCGCACCGGACGGTCGATGCCGCCGACGTTCATTTTCATGATCCTGCTCCTGTTCCTTCGAGATCGACACGAGGCTTCGCGGTCGCCCGCCTGCTGACGGGGCCTGGCCTTCGGGTTCACTCTACACGAAGCGGCGGAAGGGCTCCTCCTGGATCAGCCGCTCGAATCCAGCCTGCGACAGGACGACGAGTTCGGTCTCGCTCACCGTGTGGCCGTGTGCCATCAGCGGCACGTGACCGAACAGGCCCGAGGTCGAGGCCACGCACAGCTCGCCTACTTCAGCGTCAGCAGGTATTGCGCAACCGCGAGCCTCAAGTCCGGGCTCAGGTGGGACTGAGGTGGCATGGGCGGGAAGTCCTCGCGCTTCCTCACTGGCTTCGCGATGTAGTCGGCGATTCCCTGCGGGTTGCCGGCGTACATGACCTGGATGATCTGGGTGGGCGGGCCGATCATGCGCACGTTGTAGGCGTGGCAGCCGGCACACACCGAGGAGTAGACCAGCTTGCCGCGGTCCGCGGCATTCATCACGCGCGGGGGCGCCGGCTTGTCGAGCAGGTAGGTGGTGATGTCGCGGGTGTCGGTGCGCTGGCAGGGGCCCCAGGCGCTCACGCCCAGCCACTTGATGCCGTCACGATTGGAGACGCAGCTTCCGGTGCCGCCGCCCACGGCGACCAGGTCCGGTCCCTGGCGGGTGAGACCGGCGAGCATCAGCGCCTGGATGTCCTTGATGGGTTCATAGCCGTTGTCGGCGAAGAAGTTGGCCAGCACCTGCACGCGGTCCGGGTTCGGCTCGGATTCCGGGTCGGGCGTGATGTTGGCGAAGGATTTGTGATCGGCGACCACGATGCCCGCGTTCTTGTTGTCGCGGATGACGTTGTTCTCGATGATCACATCGTCCGCCGCCATCACGATGATGCCGGTGCCGCTCGGCACGCCGGAGACGATCGAACCCGGCGCGCCGAAGTTCTTGTGGTTGTTCGACACCACGAAGTTGTTGCGGATGACGATGTCATCGGTGGTCTTGATCGGCAGTCCCGGGGTGATGAAGGTGAGGATGCCGCCGGCGTTGTCGTAGGCGAGGTTGTTCTCGATGATCACGTGGCGCGAGTTCTCGGCCTCGATGCCCGCGACGTTGCCATGCACCTCGTTGTGCGACACCTGGATGTTGTCGGACATGCCGACGTAGATGGCGGCATCCTCGATGCCGCTCAGCGTGTTGTATTCGATCAGGCCGTTCTGCGCGAACTCCGGGAAGATGCCGTACACGCCGGAGTTGAGGATCCAGTTGTGGCGGATGACGAAGTTGTTGCCCGCCTGGCCCATGATGGCGTTGCCCTTGTAATTGGTGAACTTCAGGTTCTCCACGCGGATGCCATTGCCCGAGTACAGCACCGCGTCGTTGCGGGTCTTCTGGCCATCGAGCGTGGGCCAGTCCCCGCCATGGATCACGCCGACCAGGGCGATGTCGTCCTTGTCGATGTACACCGTCTCGAAATACGTGCCCGGCATGAGCTGCACCGTGTCCCCGGGCTGCGCCTGGCGCACCGCTTCCTGGATGGACTCTCCCGGCTTGACGGTGATGACCTTGCCGTTGCGCGCTGCCGGCTGGAGCGAGGAGGCCACGGCGGCGGGGCGCTTCGCGCCCGACAGCGTCTCGGCGGTGGAACTCGCGGCCACCGTGGGTGCCTGGAAACCGTGGCGCGTACCGTAGTGGTATCCGCCGGCGGCGGCCAGGGCCACGAGCACGATGCTGAGCATGAGGGACTTCTTCACGAGTGTTCTCCATCGCGTTTGAGTTCGGCGGGCAGCGGCAGTCCCGAGGGCAGGGCATCGGGGGTGGCAGGCAGGAAGGACTCATCGCTCAAGGCGCCGATGAAGTCGACCAGCCTGTCCAGTTCATGATCGGAGAGCTTCGGCTCCCAGATGTGCCAGTGAAGCTGCAGGTGTTCTCCCGGTGGCACGGCGTGGCCTCGGCCCTTCGTGTAGAAGGCTACCGTTTCGCGCAACGTGCCGAACTGGCCCGAGTGACCATAGGGTGCGGTGAAGGATGCGTTGCGCAGGCTGGGAACCTTGAAGCCGCCCCGCAGCAGGGGCGCATCGGGCGCGGCGCCTGCCCCCGGGTCGAAGGCGTGACCCCGGGCCTCCGGCATGCCGATCACCGCGATCTGCTGGTTGGTGAACAGCGGCGGGGTGTGGCATTCGGCGCAGCGCGCGACGAAGGAGCGGAACACGTTGAACCCCTCGAGTTCGTTCGCGCTGAGCGCATCGGTCACGCCTTGTGCGTAGAGATCGTAGCGGCTGTTGAGGGAGATCAGGGAGGCCTCGAAGGCCGCCAGCGCGCCGTAGACCTGTGGGGCCGAGATGGCGCCGCGGGACCCCGCGGACGCAGGGAACGCCTGCGTGAACAGCTCACGATACGCCCGAAGGCCGTTCAACGTCCTGAGCATCGCCTCGGGTTGGTTGCCCATTTCCAGGGCGTTGTACAACGGCCCCTGCGCCTGCTCCTCGAGCGAGTGCGCGCGTCCGTCCCAGAAGAATCGCCTGAGGAAACCGACATTCCACAGGCTGGGGGCGTTGCGGCGGACCTCGCGTCCCGCGATGCCGATGCTGTGGGTGCGATGATCGGAGAAGCCGCGATCCGGCACGTGACAGCTCGCGCAGGCGAGGTGGCCATTGGCGGAGAGCACGGGATCGAAGAACAGGTAGCGTCCGAGGTCGATCTGCTGGGGTGTGAAGCCATCGCGAATGGGCGGCAGGCCGGTCTTGAGACCGCCCACGCCCGCGCCGGTGAGCGAGGCATATTGCTGGTAGGCGCTGCGCAACCAGCAGCGCGATTCGCGCTTCTCGAAGCTGGCAGGGCATTGATCCGACAGATGCCATGATGAGGTTCGCGCAGGCGCCGTGGCGGCCGGCGTACCGGCCGCCGCCTGACCTGCAAGTGATCCACCAGCGGTGGGTGAGCCGGTGAGTGATGCCCCCACCAGCAGTGCCCCGACGAGCAGCGCCACCTGCGAGGCGAGGCGTTTCACGGCGGAAGTCCCGCACCGTAGTCGATGACATCGTGCTCGGTGGCGTTGTCGGGAAGCATCGCGGCGATGGCACGCATCTGCGCGCCCAGCTTGTCCTGCGGATGGGCACCGCGGCGGCCGGACTTGAAGGCGGCGAGCTGCCTCGCAAGATACTCCGGTGCGGCGCCCGCCAGTCGCGGAGCGCCGAGCGCCTGGTTGCCGCGGGCATCCGCGCCATGACAGGTGCTGCACAGGGCGTTGAAGTAATTGCGGCCGTTGGTCTGGGAGGCGGGACTCGCGGCAGTGCGCGAGGCGGTGCGCGGACGGGCGAGGCCCGCGACGTAAGCGGCGACGGCTGCGCGCTCCCCATCCGTTGTCAGCACCCCCGCCGCAGCCCGCATGGCCGTGCCTTCCGCATCACCCGCGGCGGCGCCGCGGATGCCATTGGCAAAGTTGCCGAGCTGTCGTTCGACGTACCAGGACTGAAGTCCGGCGATGGCCGGCGCATTCACGGCGGCGCGGCCCTCGCCCTGGTTGCCGTGGCAGGCCGCGCAGCTGGCGTACAGCGCACGGCCGGCTGGCGCCTGCGTTGCAGCCAGCGCCTGCGTTGCGGCCAGCGCGGCGGCCCAGGTGACGGTGGCCGCGGCCCGGGACAGCCAGCGGCGCGGTCTAGAACGCCGCATGCAGGTCGATGCCATAGCGGCGCGGCTCGTTCACCGAGGCGAACGGAGTGCCGAAGGTGGCCGCGGTGATCTGGTTGATGCCCGTCACATAGCGCTTGTCGAACAGGTTGTTGCCGTACAGCGCGGCCCGCAGCTTGCCGCTCGCGCTGCGCCAGCCGATCTGCGCGTCCGCGATGTTCTGCGAGCCGCCGATGCGGAAGTTCGCGGCCGGCAGGCAGGCCTTGTTGGCCAGCGCATCGGCATTGCAGCGCGTGGCGCCGCGATGGCTGTCGGCCAGGAACAGCTCGACGCGGCTGCCGCCGGGCAGCGCAACCGAGTAGCTGGCATTGGCGGAGAAGGAAAGCGTCGGTTCGCCGGTGGGCTCGCCGGCGAGATCGGTGCCGTATTGCGAAACGTACTTGGTGAATGTCGAGTCGATGTAGGCCACCGACAGGCCCAGGCTCAGATCCGCCACCGGCTGCCAGCGCAGGTCGAGATCGAGGCCATGTGCCTTCTGGTCGCTGTTGTCGACCACGTACTGAGGCACTCCGCCCGACAGGGTGTCGAGCGCGAGGGACTGCTTGTTCTTGTACTGGTAGAAGTAGGCGGCCGCGTCGATGAGCAGGTGGGCCTGCGGCAGGGTCGTCTTGAGGCCCAGCTCGTAGTTCCAGACGGTTTCCTTGTCGTAGCGGCCATTGATCTGCACGCTGTCGAAACCGCCGGGAGTGAACCCCTTGGCCGCCGACAGGTACACCATGGTGTCGGGGTTGACCTTGTAGTCGAGCACCAGGCGCGGGCTCACATCGCTCCAGGTGTTGGAGGTGGCGTACTGGTAGGCGCCGCCCGGCGCCTGGCCGTATCCGAAGATCAGGTTGAACTGATAGGTCGACAGGGGCGGCAGTGCGGTACCGAACACCCCGAGCTGGTCGAGGGCGGCGAGAGCACCCTCCAGTTGCGGCGCCACCCGGTAGGGCGAGGTCCAGACGAACTCCTTCTTGTCGCGCGAATAGCGCAGGCCGGTGGTCAGGTTCAGCCGGTCGGTGAGATGCCAGATCACATCGCCGAACACGCCGAGCGACTTGAACCGTCCATCGTCGTACATGGTTTCCTGCCACGGCGCGCCCATCAGGCTGATGGGGATGCCGAAGGAGGCGAGGCCCGCGCTCGTCGGTCCGAACAGGCCGCCGGGCTGGATGCCCAGATTGCTCAGCACCGTGTCCACCCCATCGGTGTACAGGTCGGTGTCACTGTGCTGCTGGGCATGCTCGGAGGAGTAGCTCGCGCCGGCCACCCAGTCGATGAGCGAGTTGCGGCCGGAGAGCTTGAACTCCTGATACCAGTTGGCGTTGTGCTCGACGTTGGCAGTGTCGAAGTAGGTGCCGAGGCGGGTGGTGCCATCCTCATCCTCGCGGTTCTCGGTGGCGAACTGGCGCCAGTCGGTGGTGGAGTGGAATTCCACCTCCCCGAAACGGTGCGAGAACTGCAGCACCCCTTCATCCAGCTTGCGCGATTCGCGGTTGCCCACCACGTCGCTGTAGACCGGCGCCGTCAGCGGATCGATCCAGGTGGAGCCATCCGTCGCCGGCGTCACCACCGGCGGTTGCGCGATGGAGGCGGGAACCAGCGAGATGGCCGGACGCGCAAGCTGATTCACCGCATCATGGTTCCAGGCGAGCTGCAGCTGCGTGTCGGAGTCCAGGTCCCATCGCAGGGCGACGCGCGTCGCCCAGTTCTTCTCCGGATTGAGCTTGCGGCCGGTGGCAGCGTCGGTGATGAAGCCATCGGCTTCGTTGCTCACGGCATTCAGGCGCAGCGCGACACCGCCGCTCAACGGCAGGTTGAACATGCCCTCGACGCGCCGCTTGCCTTCATTGCCCAGCCGCAGGTCCAGGCTCCCCTCCAGCCGGTCCGAGGGCTTGCGGGTCACCACCGAGACGGCGCCGGCCGCGCTCGAACGGCCGAACAGCGTGCCCTGCGGTCCGCGCAGCACCTCGATGCGCTCGACATCATTGAAGGCCAGGAACGAGGCGCCCGAGCGCGCGGCATAGACGCCGTCCACGTACACACCCACGGCCGGGTCCGTGCCCACGCCAAAGTCGCTGGCGCCGATGCCGCGCAACTGGAAATGCGGCTGGGTGGGGCTGTCGCCGGAGACGACGAGGCCGGGCACGAAGCGATCCATCTTGCCGATGTTGTCGGCGGCGGTCTTCTGGATGAGGTCGGCGGAGAGTACCTGCACCGCGATGGGCACGTCCTGCAGACGCTGCTCGCGACGCTGCGCGGTGACGATGACCTCCGCGAGCGTGGTCGTATCGGCGGCATCGCCGCCCGTGGCCGCTTCCGCCGCGAAGGCGCGCTGCGCGCCGCCTGCGCAGCAAAGGCCGGCTCCGGCCAGCGACAGGATGAGTCCGTGGTATCGCATCGTGTTCTCCCCATTTCGTTGCCGCCGCTTGTCCGCGGCCGACGGCCGCGGCGGGCGCTGTTCCGTGGCGCCGAAACTGCCACTTGCAGCAGCTTATACTGTACCATGCGCAAGCTGTCACGAGAAACTCGGCGGTCGCCGAGTATCGACCGGTTGCGTCGTTGCAGCCTTCTTTTGCGCAGGACCCATGACCTCCAGCCGCCGCCGTTCGCCGACCCGAGACCGCCACACGCAGCGCCGCGGCGACCATCGGCGCGAGCGGCTGCTGCGCGCCGCCAGCGAACTCATCGAGCGGCACTCGCTGCGCGAGCTCACCTATGCCGGGGTGTGCAAGAGGGCCGGCGTGCCGGTGGGCTCGGCTCACCATTTCTATCCCGACCTCGACACCCTCTACCTCGCCCTGCTCGACAAGCATCGGGCCGCCAAGGATGCCGCATTGTTCAAGCCCATCCCGGCGCGCAGTCGGGTGTCCTGGCAGGCGGTGGTGAGCTGCCTCATCGACCGGGCCGTGCGCTATCACCGCGCTCATCCGGTCGTGACGAAGATCGCCATCGGCGGTGAGACGCCGCCGGACATCAAGCTGTGGGACCGAAAGGCGGATCGGTTGCGTGCCGCCGCCAGCATGCGGCTGCTCGACCAGCTCTTCGAGGTGCCGAAGCTTCGGGACGGGGAGCGCGACAGTTTCATCGCCACGGAGATCATCGACACCGTGTTGATGCTGTCGATGATCGAGAACGGGCGGTTGACGGCGACCTATGTGCGCCTGGCGAAGGCGGCGGCCATCGGGTTCCTGGCGATGAGGCTGGGCCCGCGGTTGGCTCGCATGCGCGCGTCCCCACGGGGCGCGGATCTACCGGGAGGTGGAAATGAACCGGACTGATGAACCGGCCGGCGCTCTCGTGGCGCGGCTGCGCGCGAGCTTCGAGGCGGGTCGTACGCGAAGCCCCGGGTGGCGGCGCAATCAGCTCCAGGCATTGCGCCGGCTGCTCACGGAGAACGAAGCGGAGCTGGCCGCCGCGCTGCGCGAGGACCTCGGCAAGAGCCTGTTCGACGCGGTGACCACCGAGATCGGCTTCGTCGTCAAGGAAATCGACCACGCGCTGCGCTACCTGCGCCGCTGGATGGGCGGGCAGCACGCCCGCACGCCGATGATGACCCAGCCGGGCAAGAGCCGCGTCCAGCCCGTCCCGATGGGCGTTGTGCTCATCATCGGTGCCTGGAACTATCCCGTCGAGCTGATCGGCTCGCCGCTGGTGGCCGCACTGGCCGCGGGCAATGCCGTGGTGCTCAAGCCCTCCGAGGTGTCGGTGCGGACCTCGGCCGCCTGGGCGAGGCTCCTGCCTCGTTACCTGGACGGCGAGGCCGTCGCGGTGGTGGAGGGCGAGGCACAGGTCACCACGATGCTGCTGGCCGAGCGGTTCGATCACATCCTCTACACCGGCAACGAGACCGTGGGCCGCATCGTCATGTCGGCCGCGGCGCGGCACCTGACGCCCGTCACCCTGGAACTGGGCGGCAAGTGCCCCTGCCTCGTCGATGCCGATGCAGATCTCGCGGTGGCTGCCGCGCGCATCACCTGGGCGAAGTTCATGAACGCCGGCCAGACCTGCATCGCACCGGACTACGTTCTCGTGCACGAACGCGTGCTGCAGCCCTTGCTGGATGGCCTGCAGCAGCGCCTGCGCAAGTGCTACGGCGAGGACCCCGCCCGCAGCGCCGACTACGGCCGCATCGTCAATGCGCGGCACCTGGCGCGTCTGCGATCGTACCTGGCGGATCAGCCGGTGCACCTCGGCGGACAGGTGGACGAGGCGCAGCGGTACTTCGCGCCCACGCTGGTCGTGAACCCGCCGCTGGACAGTCCGCTGATGCGGGAGGAGATCTTCGGGCCCATCCTGCCGGTGCTCGCGGTCGCGGACATGGCAAAGGCGGTGGCGTTCGTGCGCGGGCGGCCCGCGCCGCTCGCGCTGTATGCGTTCACGCGGGATGCCGCGCTGGACCGGCAGGTGACCGAGGAACTCCAGGCGGGCTCGGTGTGCATCAACGATGCCATCGTCTTCCGTGTGTCACCGGAGCTGCCCTTCGGCGGCGTGGGTCCGAGCGGCATGGGCCGGTACGGCGGCTGGTACGGGTTCGAGACCTTCAGTCACATGAAGGCGGTGATGAAACGCGGGTTCCGCTTCGATGTGGAACTGCGCTACCCGCCTTACAGCGCCACCAAGTTGAAGTGGATGAGAAAGTTGTGAGGAGCAGCTCGACCGGGTGGATCCTTCGTACCGGGGGTTAGGGGCACGACTTCCGGGCGCCTGGCCGCCGTCAGCGCCGGTTGTGTCATGATCCGCACCATGCACCGCCTGGCAAGACCCCTGCGCGTGACGAGGACGGCGATCCAAGTGTTCAGCGCCGCGCCGGGCGAGCGTGCGGCCGTGGCCGAGCTCCTGGCGCAGATGCCGGCCTCGAAGCAGGGCTTCACCTTGCTGTTCTGCACGCCGCATTACGACCTGGGCCGCGTCGGGGCGGCGCTGCGCCACGCGGGGCGGGAGCGGGTCATGGCGGCGATGACGGGGCGCGCCATCGGCATCCGCGGTTTTGCCGCGCGCGGCATCAGCGGCATTCACCTGCCCGTCCCGGGCTTCAAGGTGGCGGATGCGTTGATCAGCGACGTCACGCAGTTCGGCCTCAACGAGGCGCGCCAATTGGTGCGTGCGCTGCGCCGGCGCCTGGGTGCACACGCGAGCGCGCGCCTTCCGTATCAGTTCGGCCTGCTGGTGGCCGATGCCATGCCGCGCTGCGAAGAACGCGTGACTGCGGCGCTCGGCACCGAGCTTGCCGGCGTTCCGCTGATCGGCGGGTCGGCTGGCGATACGTATTTTCATCCCGACATGCAGGGTCTCGAGTCGAGCCGCGTCCTGCATCGCGGCGCCGCACGCAACGGCGCGGCGGTGTTCTGCCTGGTCGCCAGCGCCTTCCCCATCCATGCGCTGAGCCACACGCACTACGTGCCGGACCGGCGGCGGCGCGTGGTGATCACCGAGGCGGACCCCGCGAGGCGCCTGGTGTCCGAGATCGACGGCAGGCCCGCGTTGCAGGCATACCAGGAGGCGGCGGGGCTGGACCATCCCGCCCGTTCGGCCGGTGATTTCGCCTCGCATCCGCTGATGGTGCGCATCGGCGGCCAGTATTTCGCCCGCGGCATGCAGCGGGTGCATGCCGACGGGTCGCTCGAGTTCGCCTGCGCGATGGAGCCCGGGATGGTGCTGAGCGTGGCCAGGCCCCGCGACATGGTGCGCGAGCTGTCGGAGATGTTCGCCGGCATGCGCAGCGCCATCGGTCCGCCCCAGCTCGTCGTCGGCTTCGAGTGCGCGGCGCGCACGGCGGAGATGGAGCAGGGCGGGCTCACCGCGGCCGTGGGACGCGTGTTCACCGGCAACTCGGTGACCGGATTCTGCACGCTCGGCGAGCAGTTCGGTGCGATCCACGTGAACAACTCCTTTTCCTGCGTGGGTATCGGCGCCGGGGCGGACACCTGAGCGCGCGGCGCACCGTGCACCGGCGGCCCGCGGCGCGACCGACCCTGGCCGGACTCAGGCGCGAGAACACCGCGCTGCGCAAGACCGTGCGTGCACTGATCAACCGCGTGGAGCGCGCGGTCGATGACGAAGGCACGCCCTTCTCCTGGTTCCAGGCGGCCGCCAAGCTCGAGGAGACGGTGCGGCTGCGCACCGGCCAGCTCGAGACCCTGAATTCCCGGCTCACCCGCGAGCTGGAATCCCGCCGCGAGATCGAGCTGGCGCTGAAGGCCGCGAAACTCCAGGCCGAGGAGGCGAATGCCAGCAAGACCCGCTTCCTCGCGGCGGCCAGCCACGACCTTCGCCAGCCGCTGAACTCGGCGGTGCTGTTCCTCGAGTCGATGGACGATGCCGGGGTTGCACCGCCGGAGCTGGCGCTGTTGCAGCGCTCGCGCGTCGCGCTGTCCTCGCTCAACAACCTGCTCGGCACGCTGCTCGACGTCGCGCGGCTGGACTCCGGCGGCATGCGGCCCCAGGCGGCGGACTTTCCCGTGGCCGCGTTGCTCGAGCGTATCGGCCCGGAGTTCGTTGGTGTGGCGCGCGCCGCCGGCATCGAGCTTCGCTTCATGCCCTGTTCGGCCTGGGTGCGAACCGATGTGCACCTGCTCGAGACGGTGCTGCGCAATTTCGTGAGCAACGCGATCCGCTACACCCCCGCCGGACGGGTGCTGGTGGGCTGCCGGCGGCGGAGCGGTGGGCTGATGATCGGCGTGTACGACTCGGGTGTGGGCATCGAGCGCGAGCACCTGCGGCAGATCTTCGAGCCGTACTACCAGGTGCCGCACCAGCAACGGCGGCGCGACGGCGGCATCGGCCTCGGACTGTCCATCGTCAGCCGCATCGCCGAACTCCTGTCGCTCGAGCTGGTGGTGCGCAGCACGCCGGGCCGCGGTTCGATGTTCGGGGTGGTGGTGCCCTCCGGGACGGATCGCGCCCAGCACGCGCCGGCGGACTGGCGACGCCTGCAGTCACGCGCCGATCGCGCCCGGCCGCTCACCATCGCGGTCATCGACGACAGCGCCGAGCAACTCGCGGGCGTGAAGGCCATTCTGGAGAAATGGGGCCACAAGGTCATCGCCGCGCGCGCCGCGGTCGAGGCTGTCGTGCAGCTCATCGCCGCGGACCTCGAGCCCGATCTCATCATCTCCGACTACCATCTTGCCGACCAGCAGAAGGGCGATGAGGCGATCCGCGAGGTGCAGCGCGAGTTCGACCGGCGCTCGCAGGCGATGATCATGACCAGCGACCCTGACATCGCCTTGCGCAAGCAGCTCGAGGCGCGCGGCTGCGCGGTGCTGGCGAAGCCCTTGAACCTGGACGAGCTGCGCTCGCTGGTGGAGAAGGCGGCGGGGCAGCTCTCCTGATAAAGGTCCTGCGCTAGTCGACCAGGTCTTCGAGAATGAGCGTCTCGATGAGCGGAAAGTCTCGCCAGGCGTCAACATTGGTCACCGCGAGGGTCGCGCCGACCGACAGGCCGGTGGCAAGCTGAATCGAGTCGGGCGTTCGGAGTCGGTAACGGGCTCGAATACCTGCAGCATCCATGAGAATGTTCCTGCTGATGGGTTCAAGCTGCAGATTGGGGAAGTAGCCGAGCAACATTTCATGGTCATCGGCGATATCCTGCCGCGCGAGTTGCAGGGGTTTGACTGTCAGTTCGAGCAGCGTCAACTCCGAAGTGATGCCCCGAAACTTTCCGTCTTCGATGCATTCGATGATCCTGCCGGCAGGGTTCGCCAGTCGTTCATGCTTTTCGAGATGATATATCCAGACACTCGTATCGATCAGGACCCGCGAATGGCCGCCGGGGAGGCGGATGCTCACCAGTTCTCCCGCTCATCGTTCAAGTAAGCCTGCGCCCCGCGCCAGATCTCCCGATGGAGTCCTGCCATCCGCTTGGTGAATCTCTTCGGCTTGAGGATGATGACCACGCGATCCTGTTTGCACAGCACGAGCAACTCGTCGCCCTTTGCAAGTCCCAATGCTTCACGAGCTTCCTGGGGAATCACGATCTGATACTTGCTGCTGAGCGTTACCGTGGTGGCTGTCATGGTGCACTCGACCTCGTAAAGCGAATATTAGATATCACTTTACCAGTTTTTTGCCGTCGCTGCACCCTCGAACGCAGCGTGCTCACGACGCTCACCTCACATCAGGGCGAGACGCCTTGATCGACCAGGGTCTGCTGATATTGCGCGGTCCGGCATGAGTCAGGGTGCGCAGCCCGATTGTCATTCCGTTTTCCGGAAGTGCGGGATTACCTTTCGCCCGAGCAGCCGTATGTACTGGTCTATATCGTCCGGCGCGAAAGGCATGTCGAAACTCATTTCCCTGAGCCCGACCTCGGCCTCTTTTCGCTCGATCTTTTCGATGATCTGCGCCGGAGTGCCGTACAGGGCGAATTCGTCCAGCAATTCATCGGAAATCAGCGACTTTGCCTTC
>JAXMGQ010000107.1:0-1683 GCA_046347195.1 Steroidobacteraceae bacterium | reverse complement strand
GTTTTTTCTTGCCATCAGATCTACGAGGAAGCTATGTACTACGAGCCGGGCGTGACCTCCCATGGATTGCCGTACGATCCTTTCAAGTCATGCGTTGTGCCCCGGCCCATTGGCTGGATCTCGACCACGAGCGTCGACGGAGTCGATAACCTCGCCCCCTACAGCCAGTTTCAGAACGTCACCTTCGATCCGCCGACGGTGCTGTTCATCGGGAACCAGCGGTCGACGGGCGGACCCAAGGATTCGGTACGCAACGCCGAGGACACCGGTGAGTTCGTCTGGAACATGGCGACCTGGGACTTGCGCGAGGCTGTCAACCTGACCTCCGAGGAGTACGGGCCGGAGGTCGATGAGTTCGAACGAGCGGGGCTTGCGAAAATTGCGTCCCTGAAGGTCAAGCCTCCGCGCGTCGCGGCATCGCCCATTCACTTCGAATGTCGATATCTCCAGACGATCCGGGTTCCCGGCTCATCTCCCATGGGTACCGTGGACATCGTCATGGGTCGCGTGGTGGCGGTCCACATCGATGACCGGTTCCTGGATCACGGCAAGATCGATATTGCGCGCATCCGGCCGATCGCGCGTCTGGGCTACTACCAGTATTGCAGCATCGATTCCGTTTTCGACATGCTGCCGCCACCTGGCAGGCGTCTGCGCGCAGGGCTCGAAGGGTCGGCCGAGAAGGCACGTGCTTAGCCGCGGAACGCTGCCCTGATTCACCTCACCGGCGGCGGCCCCGCATCGGGCCGATACCGAGGCAGCCTCTCCACGGGCGGCAGCGCGGCCCTGGAGGCAGGCAGGCTGTACATCTGCGTGAACTGCGCCCGCAGCGCGCAAGATTTTCTCACAGCATCCTCATGCGGTCCGGCCTAGGCTGATGCTCCAGGAAACGCCGCTGGAGGAGCCATGGCCGATCTCATGTACCTGTCGATACTGATGGCGCTGGTTCTCGTGACGGCGGGCCTGGTCGTCCTGCTCGATCGTGGCGAGGAGGGCACATGAGCCTGTTCTACGCAGCCGGCGGGCTGCTCGCGATGCTGGTCTTCTTTTATCTCCTGTACGCCTTGTTCAATGCCGAACGAGTCTGATCATGAATGCACTGCTGCGCTTCGAGCTGTTGCTGGGATTCCTCATCGCCATCCTTGCGATGCTGGCATGGCCCCTGGGCGCCTACATCGCGCGCGTGATGCAAGGCGAGCCTCATGTGCCGGCGCGCCTGGCCGGTGGCCTGGAACGCGGCCTGTACCGGCTGTGCGGCGTGGAGGCGGGCGAGGAGATGGCATGGCCACGTTACGCGTTCGCGCTGCTCGTGTTCAACACCGGTGGAGCCCTGCTCGTGTACGCGCTGCAACGCCTGCAGGCGCTGTTGCCGCTGAACCCGCGGAAGTTCACCGCCGTCGGCGCGGATTCCGCCTTCAACACCGCCGTGAGCTTCGTCACCAACACCAACTGGCAGGGATATGCCGGCGAATCCACCCTGGGCTACGCCACTCAGATGGCGGGCCTCGTGGTGCAGAATTTTCTGTCCGCAGCCACTGGCATCGCTGTTGCGATGGCGCTGGTGCGGGGCTTTGCGCGGGCGACGACTCGCAACATCGGAAACTTCTGGGTGGATGTGACCCGCGCCACCCTCTACCTGCTGCTGCCGCTGTCCTTCGTGTTCGCGCTGGTGCTCGCGGGCCA
>JAXMGQ010000106.1:0-1710 GCA_046347195.1 Steroidobacteraceae bacterium | reverse complement strand
GATAGTTCATGTCGCCGGCGTTGCCGGCGGTCACCGTGACCACGCTGGCCTGGCGGTCGGCGTACAGGCCGAACGCCGCGATCTCGGCATCGTCGGGATGAGGGGCGATCACCAGGATCCGTTGCTGCAGGTCGAGCTGATTGTCGAACACACGCAGCTGCGCCGTCTCGGCTGCCAGCGTCACGGCATGGGTGCGAATCGACACCTCGGCGCCATCGGCAAGTCGGTCCCGCAGGCCACTGAGGTTCAGCCAGCGCACACCCGCTGCATTGGCATCGAGGTACTGCTGGATGCTCTGCCCACCGACCGACACTTCGACCCAAGGGTCTCGTTCTGCGCCCCAGCTGCGAACCGCGAGCAGGGCCGTGTCCCATGGCGGCTTTACGCCGGGCCAGGTGAAGCGCACGCCATCATCGGTCCTCGACAGGCGGATGACCGAAGAACGCTCTGCCGCTGCGAAAACGTAAGGGTCATTGTCATATCGTGCTGTGGTGAGAGCACTGGCGGCCGGCGGAACCTGCGCCTCTGAAGCCACTTGAGCGCCGTAGATCGGGGCGATGCCCGCCCATGCGGCCGTCATCAATCCGGCAATGCAACCGCGCATCGTGAGCCTCATCGGGAACCCTCCTTCACGGCGCGCCTGGTGGCGTTATGAATGAGCGGCCGGGCCCACACGCCGACGCTCAGGACGAAGCCGAAGGTGAGATACAGGAACAGCATGCCCGATCGCAGGCCGTACCGGTCCCCGAGCCAGCCGATGACGAAGGGCACCAGCGCGCCTCCCATGATGCCCGAGCAGAGGATTCCGGCGAACGGGCCGTGATGCTGGGGTACCGAATTCAGGCCCAGCGCCACCAGTGTGGGCCACATGATCGAGGCGAAGAAGCCGATGCAGGGAAAAGCCAGTCGGGATACCTCGGCCGGCCCGAACAAGGCCGCCGTCAGGGCGCACAGCGCACCGACGGAGAACCCGATCAGTACCCGGCGGCTGTCGAAGAGTTTTAGCAACACCATTCCCAGCAGGCAGCCGACGGTCATGAGACCCCAGAAATAAGCCACCGCATCCGCGCCTCCCTTGTGCGGATCCACCTGGTGATAGCGTTCCAGAAACGGCGACATCCAGTCGGCCGTGCCCTGCTCGCAGCCGACATAGGCAATCACCGCCAGGAAATACAACCAGACGAACGGATTGCGCAGCAGCTGCCGGTACATGGACAGCGTGCCCGCCGACTCCTCGGCGGTACGCTCCACCGTGGGAAAGCGCAGCAGGCCGATGAGCAGCACGCACACGAGGGAGATCAGCGCGAATATCCAGTACATCGATGCCCATGGCAGCGCGGGATTCGTCACGCTGCGAAGGAGCGCGTAGAGCCCTTCGACGTCGTGACGCCCGGGGTCGAGATGCCTCACCAGGTCGGAATACACCAAGGGGCTCACGAAGGACGCGGCGCCGAAGATGAGTTGCGCGAATGCCGAGTTGAAGGCGAAGTGCTCTTCCCCGCCGGCCACGCGCAACAGGGGATTGATTGCCACCTGCAGCACGGCCATCCCTGCGCCGATCACGAACAGCGAACCCACGGCCATGACATAGCCGGGGTACGCCGCGAAACTCGCCGCGCCGAGGGCCGCCGCGACGAAGGAGGCAACCATGAGCTTCTTCTCTCCCCAGCGCTGGACGGCGAATCCGGCCGGGATGGACATGACGCCGTA
>JAXMGQ010000105.1:0-1782 GCA_046347195.1 Steroidobacteraceae bacterium | reverse complement strand
TTTGCACGAGCTGCCGCCGGCCGCGGAACTGAAGGACGCCAAGACGCGCCTGCAGGAGGCGTTGCAGGCGCGGTCCCTGGCGTTGCCCGCGTATAATCTGATTTCCGTGAACGGAGAGGCCCACGCCCAGGTGTTTGACGTCCAATGCGAGGTGCATGCGCTGAATCTCACCACCCGTGGGCAGGGCTCCAGCCGTCGCCGGGCAGAGCAGAGCGCCGCCGATCAGATGCTGGCGCTGCTGCCGGCCGCTTGGCGGAACCGCGCATGAGCGAAGAGGCGTTCTACCTGCTGCCAACGGCCTGGCGGGGCCGCGTATGAGCGAGACCGCATTCCGCGCCGGCCTCGTGGCCATCGTCGGGCGTCCCAACGTGGGCAAGTCCACGCTGGTCAATGCCCTGGTCGGCCGCAAGGTCAGCATCGTCGCGCCCAAACCCCAGACCACCCGGCATCGCATCCTGGGCCTCGTCAATCGCGAACATGCGCAGCTGGTGCTGGTGGACACACCGGGTCTGCACGAATCCAGCCGCCGGGTGATGAACCAGTACATGAACCGGGTGGCGATCTCCTCCTCCCAGGATGCCGATCTCGTCGTGTTCGTGGTCGAGGCGCAGAAATTCACCCAGGAGGACCAGTGGGTGTGGGAGCGGATCCGCGGACTCAAGCAGCCGCTGTTCCTGGTCATCAACAAAATCGACCGGGTGAATCCGCGCAGCGCGCTGCTGCCCTTCGTGGAGGAGATGACGCAACGTGTGCCGGCCTCCGAGGTGATCCCGGTGTCGGCGCAAACGGCCGACAACCTGGCGCGGCTGGCCGACTTGATCGCCTCGCGCCTGCCGGTTTCCCCGCCGCTGTTTCCCACCGATGCGGTTACCGACCGCGACGAGCCCTTCCATGCGGCTGAGGTGGTGCGGGAGAAGCTGACCCTGAAACTGCGCGAGGAACTGCCCTACGGCATCAACGTGCAGATCGAGCGCTTCGCCGAGCAGGACGGTCGCATCCAGGTCGACGCGGTGATCTGGGTGGAGCGGCAGGGGCAGAAGGCCATCGTCATCGGGCAGGGTGGCGAGCGGCTCAAGGAGATCGGGCGACTGGCGCGCATCGAGCTCGCGGATCTGTGGCAGCGTCCGGTGCACCTGGGACTGTGGGTCAAGGTCAAGGAGAACTGGGCTGACAGCGAGAGCGCGTTGCGCCAGTTCGGGTATCACACGCTGTGAGAAACCCGCAGCGATTTTGGCTTACCCCGGGCTATGTGCTGCATCAACATGCCTACCGGGATACCAGTCGCATCGTCGAGGTGTTTACCCGCGAGCAAGGAAGGCTGTCCTTGTTCGCGCGCGGCGCGCGCTCGCCCAAGTCGGCACTGCGCGCGACGCTCCGACCCTTTCAGCCGCTGCTGATTTCCTGGACCGGACGCTCGGAGGCCGGGCAGCTCACCGCGGCGGAAATCGCCGGTGATTTCGCGCAGCTTCCGGCCGGCCGGCTGATGAGCGGCTTCTACCTGAACGAGCTGCTGCTCAAGCTCACCGAGCGCTTCGATCCCCATCCCGGCGTGTTCGATGAGTACGGCGAGGCGCTGCGAGTGCTCGGCGGGGACGCGAACCCGGAGCCGCCGCTGCGGCGTTTCGAGAAGCGCCTGCTGGAGGAACTGGGCTACGGCACGGATTTCACCCTGACCGACCGCGGCGAGGCGGTGGAGCCGGGAGCTCGCTACCGCGTCCAGCCACAGCGTCCGGTGATCCGTTGCGAGCCGAGCTTGCCGGAGGCGGTGAGCGGGTCCTCGCT
>JAXMGQ010000104.1:0-1886 GCA_046347195.1 Steroidobacteraceae bacterium | reverse complement strand
TGTGCGCAAGGCCTCCGTGCCGCATCCCGGCGGCAAGATCCACGTGCAGCCAGGGAATCTCCTTCGGCACGAAGCGGTTCAGGAACCGCGCGGCGAGGATGTGGTCTCCCTTGCCCTCCACCGCGCATTGCGCGATGTCGGCGCTGCTGCTGTCGAGGTCGGTGTCGAAATCGCTGTCCATGGGAAAGCACCACACCCGCTCTCCGCTCCGTGTGCCCGCCGCCTCGATGCGGTCGCGATCCTGCGGGCGGTTGGTGAAGGCGCCGCTGTAGCGTTCGGTGAGCGCGTAGATGCAGGCGCCGGTGAGCGTGGCGTAGTCGATGATGGCGCGGGGCCGGGCGCGCGCGGCGAGCGCGAGAGTGTCGGCGAGCACCATGCGCCCTTCGGCATCCGTGTGGATGACCTGGATGGTCGTGCCGTTCAAGGCGCGCACCACGTCCTGCGGCTTGTAGGCCGCGGGGCCGATGCGGTTCTCGGTGATCGCGAGCCAGCAGTCCACCGATGTGCGCGCGCCGCTGCGGATCAACGCCAGCAGGCTCCCGAGCGCCACGGCGCTGCCCTCCATGTCGATGTGCATGTCGAGCATCGGCTTGTGGGGCTTCAGGTTGGTGCCGCCGGTGTCGAAGCAGATGCCCTTGCCGACCAGGCTGATCGTTCCGCTCGCCGCGCCGCGCGGCCGGAAGCTCAGCTTCACGATGCCCGCATCGCGCCGCGGGTTGCCCTGTGAGACGGCGAGGAATGCACCCGCACCGAGCCGCTTGAGCGCGGCTTCGGGGTAGAAGCGCATCGCGAGCCCTTGCTTCGCGGCGAACTGCCGCAGCAGCCGGCGGTAGCCCGTGGCATCCAGCTCGTTGGGCGGCAGGGCCGTGAGCCAGCGCGCGAGATTGTTGCCGGCCGCGGTGGCCAGCGTGGCGTCGAGACCCGGCAGGGTTCGTGAGTGCGCGAGGTCGATGCGGCGCAGTCGCTGGCGCCGCTTGGGCCGGCTCTTGAATGCCGGCATCCGGAAGGCGGCCGCCTGGAGCGCCGCGACCGTTGCCAGCAGCGCGCCGTCCGATGAGCTGCGCGTGCCACCCGGCAGGTGCGTCAGGAGGATCCCGTCGGGTTCGCCGGCCAGCGCGGCGCGCGCGCATTTCTGTGCGAGTTGCAGGCGCTCGAAGGGCGAACTGTCCTCACCCACCCACGCGAGCACCAGCGAGGTCTGCGCCGATTCGCCGAGAGTGGCCTCGAGCACATCGCCCGCTCGCCGCGCCTTGCGCGCGTGCAGGGCGCGCAGCACCTGCTCATGCGGCGCACCGGACCAGGTGTCGCGCGAGGGCTTCGCCGGCACGAGCACGATGGCGGCGCGATGTCGCGCGAGTCCGCGCTCGCCGATGCGCGTGGCACGCATTGCCACCGGCACCGTCAGTGAATCGAGGGGGAGCGATATCGGCATGTCAGATGGGTCGAAGCAGCGCTGTTCCGGGCTATAATGCGCGAATCACGGTCCCTTGCGGGAGCGCACGGCATGTGCGTGGCGCATCCTAGCAGGACGTGGTTTGGTCTGCATCCGCGTGAATCCCTTGCCAAGGCGCCCATGACACAGCATTCTCCGTTCGAAGACATCGATCCCGTCGAAACACAGGAGTGGCTGGAATCCATCGATTCCGTGCTGAAGGCGCAGGGCCCGGAGCGGGCGCACTTCATCCTCGAGAAACTGGTCGATTTCACGCGCCGCGCGGGAACCTACCTGCCTTTCAAGCCGAACACCGCTTACCTCAATTCCATCTCGCGCCACCAGGAGCCGGACTATCCCGGTGATCGCGCCCTCGAGCGGCGCATCGAGGCCTACATCCGCTGGAACGCGATGGCCATGGTGGTGCAGGCGAACCGCGCGTCCTCCGAGTACG
>JAXMGQ010000103.1:0-1923 GCA_046347195.1 Steroidobacteraceae bacterium | reverse complement strand
TTCGGCCTGCTCGGCGCCATGGCCGTGCAGCGCGGACCCATCTGGTGGGCCGCGCACCACCGCCACCACCATGCCTTCTCCGACAAGCCCAGCGATGTGCACTCGCCCCGGCAGCAGGGCTTCTGGTGGGCGCACATGGGCTGGTTCCTCTCGGGCAAGCACTTCGCGCCGGATCTCAACCGCGTGAAGGACCTGCTCAAGTTCCCCGAGCTGCGCTTCCTCGACCGGTTCGATGTGGTCGTGCCGGTGCTGCTGGCGGTGGGCGTGTTCGCCTTCGGCGTGGCGCTCGATTACTTCGCGCCCGGCCTCGAGACCGACGGCTGGCAGATGCTGGTGTGGGGCTTCTTCATCTCCACCGTGTTCACCTATCACGCCACCTACACCATCAACTCGCTCTCGCATGTCTTCGGCCGGCAGCGTTACCGCACCAACGATGACAGCCGCAACAACGTGTGGCTGGCGCTGCTGACGCTGGGTGAGGGCTGGCACAACAACCACCACCACTACCCGGCTTCCGTGCGCCAGGGGTTCTATTGGTGGGAAGTGGACATCACCTACTACGTCCTGAAGCTCCTGTCCTTCACCGGCCTGATCTGGGACCTGAACCCGGTTCCCGCCTCCATCCGCGACCACCGCCGCCGGCGCTGAGGTTGTAGCTCTCGAAAGCCCGGGTGTACGATCAGGCACCCGCCACCCGCGAGCCGCGGCGAGCCGAGGTAGCTTCCCATGCGTCCGACCCTCCTGCCGGCGCCTGCCGACGCCGGTCACCCCACTGACAGCCTCTCCCCCCTGGCGCGCCTCGCGCGCGCCGCGTTGCACGCGCGCCTGGACCGACTGAGTCGCGGCCGATTGCGGCTGGTCGATGGCGCCGATGAACGCGTGTTCGGTCGCGGCGGAGCCGATCGGTCCCTGGAGGCGACGCTGCGGGTCCGCTCGCCCGAGTTCTATACCGAGGTGGCGTTCGGCGGCACGCTGGGTGCGGGCGAGGCGTACATCAACGACCTGTGGCGCTGCGACGACTTGACCGCACTGGTGCGCCTGATGGTGGCGAACCGCGAGGTCATGAACCAGCTCGATGCCGGATGGTCGCGGCTGGCCACGCCGCTCCTGAAGGCCGCGCACTGGCTCAACCGCAACACCCGGCGGGGCAGCCGGCGCAACATCGCCGCACACTACGATCTCGGCAACCGGTTCTTCGAGCTGTTCCTCGACCCGACCCTGGCCTATTCCTGCGGCATCTTCGTGCGCGAGGACACGACGCTCGAGCAGGCCTCGATCGCGAAGTTCGACGCCATCTGCCGCAAGCTCGAGCTTCGTCCGGGACAGCATCTGCTGGAGATCGGCACCGGCTGGGGCGGTTTCGCCATCCATGCCGCGCAGCGCTACGGGTGCCGCGTCACCACCACCACGCTCTCGGCCGAGCAGTTCGACCTCACGCGCGAACGCATCGGGCGCGCGGGACTCGCAGACCGCATCACCCTGTTGCGGGAGGATTATCGCGACCTGCGCGGCCGCTTCGATGCGCTGGCCTCCATCGAGATGATCGAGGCGGTGGGACACCAGTACCTCGACACCTACTTCCGCCGGTGCAGCGCCCTGCTCGAACCCCATGGCGCGATGCTGCTGCAGGCCATCACCATCGCCGACCAGTATTACCGGCAGGCGCGCCGCGAAGTCGACTACATCAAGCGCTTCATCTTCCCGGGCGGCTACATCCCGTCCGTGCAGGTCATGGTCGATTCCGTGGCGAGGGTCACCGACATGAAGCTCTTTCACCTCGAGGACATCGGCCCCCACTATGCCCGCACCCTGCGGCTGTGGCGCGAGCGCTTCCTCGCCAGGCTCCCGGAAGTTCGGGCGCAGGGCTATCCGGAGTCCTTCATCCGGCAGTGGGAGTACTACCTGTGCTACTGCGAGGGCGGC
>JAXMGQ010000102.1:0-1944 GCA_046347195.1 Steroidobacteraceae bacterium | reverse complement strand
TCGAGCAGGCAGACATGGGCGTCGGCCTGTGCCTCGGGTGAGGTATCGGCGGGGCGCGGCGTGCGCAGGTAGCCAAAACGCGAGACGGCGATCACGCGGATGCCGTGCTGCGCGAGCGGGCGCGCGAAGTCCATGCCCTGGTCGTGACCTCCGCCGGCGCCATGGATCACCAGCAGCGGGATTCCCTGACCCGCTTGCTGGTATTCGATCGGCCCACAGCGGGTGTTCGCGAGGACGCTGCCTTGTGCCGCCCGTGCGGCAGCGCGCGTGAGGTCGCTCCTGTATCGCGTGTGGATCACGACCACGGCCAGTCCGAGGCCAGCCAGAACTGCGAGCAGGGTGTAGTGCCGGCGCTTCATGGTGTGGCGGTTCGAGCGGAAGTGCGGCGTACCCATCCTCCAATGCGCAGGGCGAGGGGCAGGCATAGCAGCACCGACACGATGGCCAGCACCAGTGCGAGGTCCGGTGCAAAGGCGGCGAGCAGGGTGGGGGTCATCCCGGTCGCGTAAAGCACGCCAACGAGACCGGCGACCGCGGTTACCAGTGTCGGCGCTGCCCATTTGCGCCGGCGCCGTGAAGCCCACCACGCCACGGCGAGGGACAGCAACATGGCCAGCGCGCTGCCCAAGTTGAATACCCGATATGCGCTGCGCAGACTCGGGCCTGAGGGCGGCAGCTGACTCTGGAGCAGGTTCACGATACCGAGGGGCAGGCGGCTCATCACTGCATTCACATGACCGAGTGGCAATTCGCTGTTGGCATTGATCAGCACCACGACGGCCTGCCTCTCGACCGGAAGCAGCACCATCCACGCGACGAAGGAGGCGAGATTACCGAGATGCCAGCGTGCATCAGGAGCGGCACCGAATGGACCGACGAACCAGCCTTCGCCGTAGCGGAATCGGAAATCGCTCGACAGCAAAGTAGTCGTTGCGGTTGATGACCCCGGCGCGAGCAGTTGCCTCACGCCCTGAGCGGAGAGTATGCGGCCGCCGGGCGTCTCGCCATTGGCCAGCAGCAACTGCAGGTAGTGCGCGAGATCGTTGGCGCTGGCCACCAGACTGCCCGCGGGCGCGAAGCCCGGCGGCAATCGTGTTGTATGCGCCACGGGAATGCCGAACCACACGCGGTGCAGCTGCGTCATGCCGTCGCGCCGCGCGCTGTCGTGATCGGTGTAGCTGCGGGTCATCGCGAGTGGCGTCAGCACACGCTCACGTACCAGCGCGTCCCAGCGTCGACCGGTTTCGTTCTGCAGGATTGCACCGAGCAGCACGTAGTTCAGATTGCTGTATTCAAACCGCTCGCCGACGGGGCGATTGAGTTTCACAGTGTCCAGACTGCGCGCAAGATCGGTGGCGCCCGCCTCGCTGCGCCTCACGAGCGGGGTAATGCCGTCGGCGCGTGCAAGGCCGCTGGTCTGGTTCAGCAAGTGGCGCAGCGTGATCCTTGACGAAGCTTCTGCATCGGCGAGGCGAAACCACGGCAGGTAGTGCTGGACGGGTGCGTCGGCATCGAGCCGCCCCGCCTCGATCTCCTGCCGGATGAGCAGTGCCGTGAAGGACTTCGTGAGTGAGCCGATCGGAAACGGCGTATCGCCGGTGATGGCCCGGCCCTTGCCGTCATGCCCGAAGCCGCGCACGTATGGTGCATGGCCGTCGCGCAGCACGGCGATGGCGACACCGGGCAACCCCGAATCGATGACCTCTCTGGCCACGAAGGCGTCGATCCGTTCGATCGTCTCGTCATCGAGGGTCGGGATCGGTGATTGGCCGGATGCCGGCAGCGCAGGGAATGCAGCCAACCACGCGATCAGGAGGCCGTGCACGTATCGTGGTGCATGGCTTTCAGACAAGCACACTCTCCACCGGCCTGCGGCGCGACCGGGGCATTTCCGGCCCGTGCCCGATGCGCACGACGAGGTCGGGTCGCCGGTGCCCGATGCCG
>JAXMGQ010000101.1:0-2218 GCA_046347195.1 Steroidobacteraceae bacterium | reverse complement strand
AGATTTGATCGAAAAATGATCAACTTCTACCCACTCGTTTCCACGATGACCCAAAAAACTGTCCCGGCGCCGGTTCCTCGAATCCGCTGTCGCGCTGGGCGCGACGCTGGCGTGGTGCGCGGCAGGTGCGCGGCCCGCGCGTCATCCCTTCCAGGAACGGCGCGATCTCTACGCGGAAGGCGTGGCCTCGGGCGACCCCGATGTCCACAGCGTGCTGCTGTGGACTCGGCGCCCGTTCGAGGGGGTGGAGGAGGGCCGGCTGTACGTGGAGATCTCGCGGCACGCGGATTTCGCGACGCTCGTTGGCCGCAAGGCCGTGAGGGTGCTCGCCCGCTCGGACTGGACCTGCCGCGTGCTCGCCGCGGGACTCGCGCCGCGCACCGAGTACTGGTATCGCTTCGTGGATGAGCAGGGCCGGGGCAGCCGCATCGGCCGCACGCTCACGGCGCCTTCCACCGATGATGCGCGTCCCCTGTCTTTCGCCTTCGTCTCCTGTCAGTGCGTGAACGAGGGTGCGCAGAATGCCTACCGGCGCATGATCCACGAGGATGAGCGCGCGGACGCCGCCGATCGCCTGGCCTTCGTGTTGCACCTCGGGGACTTCATCTACGAGGTGGTCGAGTATCCCGACGAACTGGCGACGCGCTATGACCGCACCATCGTGGACATCGGTCGCGTGCCGGATGCTCGCCAGGTAGGGAACTTCCACGCGCCCACGACGCTCGAGGGTTACCGGCACATCTACCGTGCCTACCTGCACGACCCCGACCTGCAGGATGCCCGCGCGCGCTTCCCCTTCGTCGGCATCTGGGACAACCACGAGTTCTCCTGGCGTGGCTGGCAGGGACATGTCAACTACACGGGCACCGCCGAACCTGCGCAAGCGGTGAAGGTTGCCGCCAACCAGGCCTGGTTCGAGTACATCCCTGCGCGGATCCGCAAGTCTTCCGGTCCCTCGCTCGAGGCCTTCGATCCGCCGTCGGTGCACACCGCGCCGATCAACCATTACGACGAGCAGGGCCTGGGCCAGGAGCCGAACAACCTGGCGGCCATCGGCAGCCTCACCGCGTACCGCCGCCTGCGGTTCGGACCTCACGTCGACCTCGTGATCACCGATCTCCGGAGCTACCGCATGGAGGACCAGATCGACCGGCCCGAGGCGGACCCGCTGCGCAGCGATGACTTCCCGGAGATGATGCCGGAGGAGGCCATGGCGGCGCTGGATGCCGGGCGCACGCATGCCGGTGGACACCCGCCCGAAACCCTGAAGTTCGGTGAGGCAAGCGTGCCGAATTTCCGCCGCGAGGGCCCGCCGTACACCATCCTGGGCGCTGCGCAGAAACGCTGGTTCAAGGACACGTTGCGCGAGTGCACCGCGACCTGGAAGGTGTGGGCCGCCAGCGTCGGCACGCTGGACTTCCGCATGGATCCGCAGAACCTGCCGGCGGGACTGGGCAAGCCCTGGCCGGGCGCGGGGTTTGCGGGCGGCGGCGGCGGGGACGTCAGCTCAGCGTGGTGCGAGCGCGCCGAGCTGTACGAGTTCATCCGCGCGCAGGGCATCACGGGCTTCGCCACCGTCTCGGGCGATCGTCACAGCTTCTGGGCGGGATACGCGGCTTCCGCCTTGCCGCCGCAGCGCTTCGAACCCGTGGGCGTCGCCTTCATCACCGGGTCGATCTCCGCCGTCGGGCTGGTGGAAGCCTTCGAGCATCGGCTGCCGATGGATCACCCGCTGCGTGCGCTGTATCTCGCGGACCGGCCCGGGCGCGCCAAGCCTGAGGCCACCGTCAACCTCACGCTGCACCGGGGCGTGCGCAGCGCGCTCGAGTACGCGCGCAGCGGTGACATCGAGGCGGCGAGGGCGCTGACCAACCGCGAGCTCGCGCCGCACCTCACCTTCGTCGACATGGCCGGACACGGCTACTCCGTCGTGCGCGCGAGCGCAGAGGAGTTCTCCACCGAGTTCCATTGCATCGAACGGCCGATCAAGCGGGCGACCACGGCCGATGGCGGCCCGTTGCGCTATCGCGTGCGTCACCGCGCGGCGCGCTGGCGCGCGGGCGAGGCGCCTCGCCTGGAGCAGCTTTTGGTCGAGGGGGACGCGAAGCTGTCGGTCTGAGCGCGGCGCTGTCGTGACCGCTGTGCTTTCGTGACCGCGGTGCCGTCGCTGAGCGCAGCGCTCAGTGCTCGGCGCAAAGCTGCGCATCATCGACGGCGA
>JAXMGQ010000100.1:0-2231 GCA_046347195.1 Steroidobacteraceae bacterium | reverse complement strand
ATCTGGATCGCCGTGATGGGCCCCGACACGAAGGCGCTGGGCGAGCGGCACGACACGGCGCCCGTGACCCAGGCGCAGATCGCCGCCACCATCGCGGCACTCCTCGGGCGGGACTTTCCGAAGGCCGTGCCGCAGGCCGCTGCCCCCATCACCGACGTGCTGTCGCCGGCCCGCTGAGCCCGGCGCCGCGCCCGGGCGCACGGCGGTACGGCCTCATGCGCGCCCGCCGTGCCCGCTGCGGTGCGTCGCGCCGCTTTTTATATTATCATCGTGACATTACAAACTTGGGGCCGGGCCCCGGGACGACATCGCCATGCGCAGCGTCAGGACGCTAGGGTTGCTGGGGACGGGGGTCATCGGCGGAGGCTGGGCGGCGCGTGCGCTGCACTTCGGCGTCGATGTCATCGCCGCCGACGTCAAGCCGGAAATGGAGGACTGGATACGCGGCGCGGTGGAAAATGCCGAGCCGGCGCTCGCACGCCTGACCTTCGCGCCGCTCCCGCCGAAGGGCAGGCTGACCTTCACCACCGACCTCGACGCCATGGCGGCCCAGGCGGACTTCATCCAGGAGAACATCCCCGAGCAGCTCCCGCTCAAGCAGCGGATCCTGGCCCAGGTGAGCCGTGTGGCGCCCGCGGATGTCATCATCGCCTCCAGCACCTCTGGTCTCATGCCCACCGACCTGCAGAAGGACATGGTCGCGCCGGAGCGGCTGTGCGTGGGCCACCCGTTCAACCCGGTGTACCTGCTGCCGCTGGTGGAGATCGTCGGCGGGGAACGCACGTCCGGCGCCACCATCGAGGCGGCCAAGGCCTTCTACACGTTCATCGGCATGCATGCGCTGCACGTGCGCCGCGAAGTGCCCGGCCACCTCACGGACCGGCTCCAGGAGGCGCTGTGGCGCGAGATCCTTCACCTGGTGAATGACGGCGTGGCGAGCACCGGGGAGCTGGACGAGTCGATCATCTACGGGCCGGGCCTGCGCTGGGCGGCCATGGGCACCAATCTCATCTACCACCTGGCGGGCGGTGAGACCGGCATGCGCCACATGCTCGCGCAGTTCGGTCCCTGCCTGAAATGGCCGTGGACCAAGCTCGAGGCGCCCGAGCTCACCGAGCAGTTGATCGACCGCATGGTCGAGGGCACGCAGGCGCAAGCGGACGGCCGCTCGATCCGCGATCTCGAGCGGCTGCGCGATGACTACCTCGTCGCCATCCAGCAGGTGCTGCGCCAGTTCGACATCGGCGCGGGCCGCACGCTCAAGGCGCTGGAGACCCGCCTGTACACCGACGCTGCCGAGGCCACCTTCAATGGGGCACGGCCGGATCCGGCTGGCCCGCTGCGGCTGGTGTCCACCGAGGTACGCCCCGAATGGATCGATTACAACGGCCACATGACCGATTCGCGTTACATGCAGGTGTTCGGCGATGCCATGGACGTGCTGTACCGCCGGGTCGGCGTGGACGAGGCCTACCGCCAGTCCGGTCACATGTTCTTCACCGTGGAGAGCCACATCTCCTACCTCACCGAGGCGCAGGTCAACGAGCCCATCTACGTCACCACGCAGATCCTGGGACTCGACTCGAAGCGCCTGCACGTGTTTCACCGGCTGCTGCGCGAGCGTGACAACGAGCTGGTCGCGAGCTGCGAGCAGATGCACCTGCACGTCGACACGCAGGCGCACAAGGCGGCGCTGATCCGTCCCGAGGTGCTCGCCCGGCTCGAGGCGATGCGCGCGCCGCACGTGGCGCTCCCCCGGCCGGCCCAGGCGGGTCGCAGCATCGGCATCCCGGCCCGCTGAGAGGCATCCGGCGATGCCCAAGGTCGTCGATCACGAGCAGCGGCGCGAGGAGATCGCGCACGTCGCCTGCCAGGTGATCGCACGCCATGGCTTCGACCAGGCCACGGTGGCGCGCATCGCGCGCGCCGCCGGCTTCACCACCGGCATGGTGGCGCATTACTTCGAGAACAAGCAGCAGATCGTCATCGCCGCGCTTCGCCTGGTGCTGCGGCGCATGGAACAGCGCCTGACGCGCAGCTCGCGCGGTGAGACGAGCCTGTTCAAGGTGCTCACCGAAGCGCTGGCGATCGACGCGCAACGCTATGCGGAGTGCGCCTTCTGGACGGCGTTCTGGGGCCAGGTGGCGGTGGATCCGGCCTTCAAACGCATCAACGCCGGCGTGCACCGCGAATACCGTCGCCTGTACGAGCGCTGCTTCGAGCAGTGCTGG
>JAXMGQ010000010.1:0-120481 GCA_046347195.1 Steroidobacteraceae bacterium | reverse complement strand
GACGATTTCAAGGCTTGCTCGTCGATAAGACTCTGAATCCCTTAGGTATGAGGCCGCCCAATTGCACAAGAAGCAATTGAATAACCCAAGCTGATAGGTTACTCTGTTTCATGAGTCGCGTGTTCATTTCCGATGGCACCGGGGCCGGGATCTACGTCTTCTCGGACGATCATTGCCCCGCACACGTCCACGCGCGACATCGGGGCGACGGTTGGATCGCGCGGGTAAAGTTCTCATACCTCGACGATGCGGTTGATCTCACCAGCATCGCACCGGTCAAGAACATTCCTTTGCAGCGCGTGGTAAATCGCCTCTTGAGCGATGTTCGAGGGCGCCTGCCAGATTGTCGGCGCAGCTGGTGGTTGACGCGAGGGACAACTTGTTTGGCCAACCAGTGGGGAATAGTGAACAAAGCAGGAAAGATCGAGCTCCACTCAAGGCCCGTTCCGGGTGCGAAGCAGATTGCCGAGGCGGAATACGAGACAGCGAACGAACGGGTACGCGTGATGTTTCAAGATGGTACGAGAGTACAGGTGAACCTATGACGACGAATTCACGGCGGATCAGTGATGCCGAGTACGCCGCGGCTCTTGCCGCCGGGCGAATTGAGGCCGAGACCGAGGTTCGGGCGCAAGCTGCTCGCTACGTCCCCGAGCGTGATGCCATCGAGATCGTCACGAACCGCAATGCTGGCTTCTTGATTCCACGACTGTGGATAGGCGCACTGCAGGATGTCCCTACGGAAGAGCTAAGCAAACTTGAGGTTTGGCCGGACGGATCGGCGATTGAAATCGAAGAAAGGGGCATTCACATTAGTGTGCATGGGCTCCTTACAGCAATCCTGCCCGCGATGCTACCCCCGCGGTCGGTCGCAGCCATCTTTGCCAGTCGCGGCGGCCAGGCGACCTCGCGCGCGAAACGCAAGAGCTCGCGAGCCAACGGTCGCAAGGGTGGTCGGCCTCGAAAAAGATCTTCTACTGAGGCGGTCTAGTATTTCCGAGGACACGCATCGGCAACTCATCGCGCCGATCACGTAATTGGTGGGCCGTGTAGGGATCGAACTCGCGACCCATTGATGAGAAGCGGTGCCCAGCATTACGCCTGAGCTACCATCAATTCTTCTGACTTACTAAAAATTTTCTCTATAAAAATAAATAACTTAAGAGAATAATCTACGAAGGTCTCTAGATCTGGTGGACACCTTTTGAGGAAGTCCGCCTGCATGCCTTGATGATAGATTGCTGGACTTGATATATAGTTTATATATATCTTCAGGAGATCAGCCGTGAGCACAACTCAAACCCGAAATAGACGAAAGGCACCAGCCAGGCGCGCTGTCGTCAGCGGCCGAAAGTTGCTGGTGAGTTTTCGCGACAAGGATGGAATCCTGGGCGTGACCCGCGCGACGATGCGCAAGCTTGCTGCTGAGCTTAATCTTAAGGAGACTCAAGTCGTGCACATCGCGCTGCGGCGACTGGCCGACAGTGTTTTGCCTGCGTATGAGCCCGACGACGGGCCGCTCACCGCCGAGCAACTGTCGACTATCCGACGACTGGCGGGCCGCCAAGACATTCACTCGGTAAATTCCACGTTGTTGTGACCGGTCCCGCTGCCATTGCAGCGCCCGATCCGCGCTGGGGAATGCCCTCTGCGGGCGACATACTCTGGTGCGCATTTCCGGAAAATAAGGCTCTCAGCCCAGGGCCTAAGCATCGCCCGGCCTTGGCGATTACCGTTGATGATGCCGACGCGCCGCTGTATCGGATCCTGGTGGCCTATGGCACTTCGCAGCGAGTCGATAAATTGCACTCCGGTGAGTTTGCCATTGCGTTGATCGATGCGGCGGCCTACGAACTGGCTGGCCTGAGTTTTCCCACCAAGTTCAATCTGCGCGAACGGGTGGTGTTGCCCTACACCAGCGATTGGTTCGCGGTCCCTCCGGGCGCGCCGCACGGCCAGCTGCCTCGTCTTGGTACCCTGCATCCTAGTCTGCTCAAAAGATTCCGGGCGGCGGCCGTCGCTGCAGAGATGTTGTGAGTCACTACTGTCCGACACGTTGGTTCTGTTGCATCTAGGGGTTTTCGACCCGCAGATCAGCATCTTGGCGATTTGGCCAACTAATGGGCGAGCGCGCGCCTCCAAAGTTCGTTGAGGGGCAGGGACCAGCTACCGCTGGCCCCTGCCGAGGCTGAACTGGTGTTTTCTGATCTTGTTCGCCCGCTCGATCCCGGCGAGGACGATGGTGGCGTTCATGAAGGATTTGAAGCCGAGCATGCAGGCGATCCGTCGCCTGATGGCGCGATGGTCCTGTAGCCGCTGGGACGCTTACTATCAGGCCAGGGATCGAGGACACCCTATGGACACCTTGGGGTGCAATGGTCTGCAATCCGATGCGTCGCTTTGCAACAGACATGGGCTTACTCCTTGGCTCCTCGAGCATCACTTCTGGGTGGGGCAAACCTATCACCGCCTCTCCTAAGCTCCGAAAAACAAAGGATTTTCATCGCTATTCGCTGCAGCGTGTTGCATGCTGTCGCGGACCTGTTAGCATTGCGCACCCGCTCGTTGGCGAAGGGCTGAAGGATACGGGGCATGGCGCAGTCTGGTAGCGCATCTGCTTTGGGAGCAGAGGGTCGGGGGTTCGAATCCCTCTGCCCCGACCAAAGCGCCCGTAGCTCAATCGGATAGAGCACCGGCCTTCTAAGCCGGCGGTTGCAGGTTCGATTCCTGCCGGGCGCGCCAGACGACGGGCGACGATGGTGGACGTAGCTCAGTTGGTAGAGTCCCGGATTGTGATTCCGGCTGTCGCGGGTTCGAGTCCCGTCGTCCACCCCAACTCTCCATGTAGAGAGCGTGGAAGTTTGATGTTTGATTTGGGCCGTTAGCTCAGCTGGTAGAGCAGTTGACTCTTAATCAATTGGTCGTAGGTTCGATCCCTACACGGCCCACCAATTCCTAACCCATGTGTCGGTAAGCAGAACTGATCATTCTCCACCAAAAGTTCGCGAACGCATTGGTGGCGGCGGATACCGCCCCAGCTTTGAATTCCAGTACGCCCACGATCGCGGATCGATGATTCCCGGCGGAGCATTGTCCAACGCCTCACGCAAATCATCATCGGAAACATGCCGTCGGATCTCGCGCATATCCTCATGACGCGCGAAAGCAAGAGCATAAGCCAAAAATCGCACCGGATCAGCGAGCGCCTGTTGCGCAGGTTCGAACCAGATGACGCGAGATGCCAACTGTTGAATCAGCGGTGTGAGGGGAATTGGCTTCATTTGTCGACACTCGGATGCTGGCCGCCCGACGGCGACAGGTGCTGCAGGTCAGGCAATTGGTCGAGATCGACCATCTGCGCAGCGGCGGCAAGCCGGTTTTTCATCTGATCAGGCAATCGATGAAGGTCCCCTTCCCCGAAGTACGACAAGGCCTTGAGCGTAATCTGCGGATTGAAGGATTTTCCATAGATCGCTTGGGCGGCCGACAGCGCAAGCGGCAGATGGATACGGCCATCTTGCAGCAACGCATCGATGTCAACGTAATCCTTGGCCTCCGCTCGGACCTGTACGACGGATGCCTTGGTTCCTGCCAGATCCAGCAGGGAGGCAACCTTCAGGCCATTCGTTTCAACGACCAGCGGAGGTGCCAACTGCCGCAATCTGGGAACACCAAAAAACGAGACTTTCACGGGCCCTTCCCGATTCACGATGACACTCAAGGTATTTCTCTCGCGCTGAGTGATGCTGGCATCAGCGAGAAATGGAATGTCCGCCGCGATCCGATCGAGATCCAGGTCGCAGAGCGCGAAAAAATCAAAGTCGACGGATTGCCGATGCCCCAGATGCAACGCCAGCGCCGTTCCAACGTACAGGACAAACTCCGCGGGAAGTTCGGCCAGCTCGAGCCACAACTGACGCTGCGGCGGCGGTAG
Organism: Steroidobacteraceae bacterium; assembly: GCA_046347195.1. Lineage (GTDB taxonomy): Bacteria > Pseudomonadota > Gammaproteobacteria > Steroidobacterales > Steroidobacteraceae > TMP-86. The sequence goes on along the minus strand of JAXMGQ010000010.1, from coordinate 116,547 downwards.
AATTTCCACGTGCGGGGAGAACGAATCCATGAGCCGCCCTGCTTGAACCTGCTCGGAATATACGGGATCTCGACCTGAATCTGAATCGGCATGCTCGAGCCCCACCTCATGAGATCGTGCCCCATATCTGATCCCTGGTGGCGACTAGCCGAGTCGGCCGGTGATCTCCGCCCAGGTAACCCTTCCTTGACGAGCGCGCTGCCCTTTACGCTATCCCTCCGACGATTTGATAATCGCCGCTCACCGCGCCGCCGGCCGTGGTCATCAGCAAGACGACCAGCGATCCGTAAGGCCCGCGCCAGCGGCTGTGAAGGTGGTAATGCATGTCCCGTGGCAGCAAGACGCGGGCATTCCACACATCGCCCTGCCGCCGAACCGCCACCGGCGCGCCATTCACGAACACTGACACCTGGGTGACCGCGGCGGGCGCATCGCCGGCGATGTCGATGGGAATGAATCCTTCCGTCGTTAGGGGGAGGACTTCGGCGCGCCAGCGCAGTTGCAGTTCGCCGCTGCTGGTGTGCCGTAGCCGCGCTTCGCCGCGCGCGATGCATTCGCCGGCGAGCGGCGGCGTGCGCACTGGCACGGCGCGCCGCGCATGGCTCTGCTCGAACGCGTAAGCGTAACGCAGCAGCGCGTTGTCATCGTAGGCGCGTCCGGCAAACGTAAGGCCCACAGGCATGCGCGTATCTTCCATCACCCCCATGCAGGTGGTGATGGTGAGGAATGCCCAGGTGCCGGATGGCGCAGTTTGCCATTGGCAACCCACACGCCGTTGCGCCACGCGGCATGCTGGAAAGCGGGTTGTAGTCGCTGTCGGCCGGCGCGACGTCGGCGACAGCAGGAAACACGAGGGCATCGAGTCCCAGTTCGTCCATCCAGTTTTCCAGGTCGATGCGGCGCGCCTGCTCCAGGCCTTTCAACCCTTCTTCGAGGAACGGAATCTCATCCAGCGTCTTCACGCCTTCGCGCGCGGCGTCGGTCAGCTTGGCGAAATCCGGAATGCCTTCGTACAAGTCTGGTAGCGCGCCGGGGATGAGCGGGAAGATCTGCGCGCCATCGACTTGCGCAAGGCTGGACAGGTGCTCATCGCCGTTCGCACGCAGGAAATCGTCCCAGGAGTGCATGACCAGATGCCAACCTTCCGAGGGCGGATATTCCTTTGGAATCAGCCCACGGCCAACCAGCGAGCCGGCATCGCCGGCGGGTTTCTCGTAATTGGTCACGGCGGGAAAGTCGACTTCGACGATCTGCGCGCCCAAGTCCCGCAGCTCGCGCTCGGCCAGCGACCATAGCTGAAGGATGCTGTGCCGGGTTGCGATGGGCCGTGCCGTGCCGTTGTCCTTGTTGATGTACATCTTCGATACACCGATGCGCTTGCCGGCCAGCGCATTCCGGTCGCGCAGCGACAGAAAGTCGATCGGCCTGAGCTCGCTTGGACTCGGCAGTTTGACCGCGCGCTGCTGGCGCCACAGGTCGCCGCGGGTTTGTGGATCCTCGACCACGAGCGCGTTGAGTATTTCCAGCAGGTCGTCCATGCAACGCGCATAGGGAACCACCGCGTCCATGGTGGCGATCAGCGGCCAGTTGCCGCGGATGGAAATCGGGCCGCGCGAGGGCGTGTACGCGCACAGTCCGTTGTTGGAGGCTGGCGCGCGACCCGAAGGCCAGGTTTCTTCTGCGAGACTGAATGCGCCGAAGCAGGCCGCCGTTCCGGACCCCGATCCATTGGAGGACCCGGAGGCAAAGGCCGCCGTCAGATAGGCGGCGTTGAAAGGACTCTCGGCGCGCCCATACAGCCCGCGCTGCATGCCGCCCGCCGCCATGGGTGGCATGTTGGTGAGACCGATCAGGATGGCACCGGCCGCACGTAGGCGCTCGATGGCGAAGGAGTCCCTTTGCGCAACCAGGTTTTCAAAGGCGAGAGACCCGGCGGCGACCGTCAGTCCCGCCGCCGCGTAGCTGTCCTTGGCGAGATAGGGAATGCCATCCAGCGGACCCAGCGCTTTGCCAGTCTCACGGCGGCGGTCAGAGGCGCGCGCCTCCTCGAACACCCGCGGGTTGAGCACCGGGACGGCATTCAGGCAAATGCCGTGGCGGTCATAGTGACCAATCCGGTTCAGGTACAGCCCGACCAGCTCGACGCAGGTCAACGTGCCTGCATCCAGCGCTGCGCGCAAATCCCGAATGGTGGCGACGGTGAGATCCATCACCGGGCCAGCTTGTCAGCCCTGCCTGAGAACGTCGATAGTACAAATGGTCGTCTTCCCATTGCAGAAGCTGTCACAGCGAAAATCGCCGCAGTGGAATCCAGGTACTTGATGGAATAATCGCGAAAGGTATTCACGACAGCCGTCTTGACATTAACGTTGAAGACGTTAATATAATTAACGTTATGAACGTTAATGATCGTAACACACTGTTTTCAAAAGGTGAGATCGAACGGGACGACCTTTGGCCAAAGATCACGGAGTACCGCGACCAACCCTGCACGTTTCGCTTTGGTTTCGGACTCGACGAGCTTCCGACGGAAGCCGGAATCATCCTGATTCGAGGCCCACGACAATTTGGAAAAAGTACCTGGCTCGAGCTGGAATTGAGGCAAACCCTGGAAGAGTTTGGCGCCGGCTCGGCGTATTTTCTGAACGGTGACGATATCACCGACGCGGACGAACTCGAAACACGGGTGTTGGAGGTCATCTCTCTGTTCCGGCCCAACATCGCGGTGCGGCGGCTGTTCATCGACGAGATATCCGCCATACCAGGTTGGGAACGCGCGCTGAAACGCATCGCCGACCGAGGCCAGCTCCGCAACGTTCTCGTCGTGACGACGGGTTCAAGAGCGGCTGACATCCGTCGCGGTTCTGAGCGGCTTCCAGGCAGGAAGGGGAAGCTCACGCGGACCGACTACTTGTTCACAGGGGTGTCGTACAAGGACTTCCACGCTCAGTTTCATGACGAGCTGGGTAATGATGCGTGGAAGGCCTACCTGTTGAGCGGTGGGTCACCTGTTGCAGCGATGGAGATCCGGCAACGCGAGCGAATACCGGAATATTTCTTCGACATGATTCGTGACTGGATCATTGGCGAACTGGTCAGAAGCGGGCGCTCACGACAATTCCTGCTCGCATTGATGCGGACCCTGTTTGTTCAGGGCGGCTCGCGAACAGGGTATCTCAAGCTCGCGCGTGAGTCCGGTCTCGCCAACAATACGATTGCCGCCGAGTACGTCGAGCAGTTGTCGGACCTGCTGGCAGTCGTTCCGTCGCATCAATGGGATGCCGACAAGCGTGTGCCGCTCCAGCGCCGACCGGCGAAGTTTCATTTCGTCAACTTGTCTGTCGCGCTGGCATTCAGTCCGAACAGAATGGCGCACATCAGCGATTTCGACGCCATCGTGCCCCAGGAGCGGGCGAAATGGATCGAGTGGCTCGTCGCTCAGGAACTCTTCCGGCGGCAGTGCATTGCTGGTGTCGAGGATCCGGAGGCTCTGTGGTTCTGGGCGTCGAAGGAGCACGAAATCGATTTCGTCGATGCGTACGAGAACCTCTACGAAGTGAAAGCAGGTCGATCAGGTCCGATGGAATTCGGATGGTTTGCGAAGATGTTTCCGAAGCGCAAGCTGCTCGTCATCAGTAATGGGGAGTTTCAGTCCTCTACTGTCAAGGGAATCACGGTTGAACAGTTTCTGCTCGCTGACGGACTTCCTCACCCGTACCCAGGACAAGTCAGCCACCCCGACATCTATAATGATTACGGCCGCTTCGTCTGATCGGTTGAGCAATGCACAGCCATTGATGTGCCCGACTCGCGATCACCCGGCAACCATCGCAAACGATCCGTTGTCCACGACGACTGCATTGCGTTCCACCACCCGCGCCCGGAAAGCACCTGACTTCCAGACTTCCGTCCGGATGGTCTCGCCCGGCACCACGGGTGCGGTGAAGCGAAGCCGCATCGTCCTCAGGCGTGCGGCATCGTAGTCGCAAACCGCTCTCAGCAAGGCATGACACACCACCCCGAACGTGCAGAGGCCGTGGAGAATCGGTCGCGGGAATCCCGCCCTTCGGGCGGCCGCAGGGTTGGCGTGCAGCGGATTGTAATCCCCATTCAGCCGGTAGAAGAGCGCCTGTTCCGTTCTCGTTGCGAGCTCGACGATGGCATCGGGCGGTGAATCTGGGACCGGATCCGGCGCACGGACCGGTCCACTCGGTCCTCCGAAGCCTCCATCCGCGCGCAGGAAGGTCGTGCTCTCCGCGGTGGCGACCGGCTCGTCCGTCGCCGCATCGAACAGTGTCTTCGACCAATACAGCAGCGCACCCTTCCCCTCGCCCTTGTCGACGACGCCTTCGATGCGCGTGCGACCGACCAGTTCTCCCTGGACCGGCATCGGGCGGTGGAGGATGAGACCCTGCTCGCCGTGCACCAATTGTCGTGCATCGATGCCGGTCTCCGGAGCTGCCATCCAGAAATGCGGATGCGCCGCCACGAGTGCCTGGGACGGCATGGCCCGGGTGCACCGTTGGTAGTCGACGTACTCGAGCTGCCGCTCGTCCATCGGGTCCTGGCCGAGCCCCACGCAGAGCGCATAGAGGCTCGCGTCCTTCGGGCCCAGCACCTGACGAACTTCCGGTATCCGGTAGTTCATCAGCTTGTCCAACACGATCATGCCAGTCCCCGATGTCGCCGGCATCAGCCGGCGGTCATCGATGCTCCCAGCGAGGCGCGCGCCGCGCGAGGAAGGCTTCCAGGCCCTCGACCGCGTCCCGCGTTGCCATCAGTTCCTCCAGATACTGCCGCTCGACTTCCGCGAGGCGCTGGCGCAATCGCTCGACGTCGGCGCCACGGGCAGCACGCACCGCCTGTCGCAGTGCGGCGCCGCTCTTGCCCGCGAGATGCGCCTCGAAATACGCGAGCGCCGCAGCCTGCGGATCGGCTCCGCCATCCGTCGCAAGGCCCCAGGCGGCTGCCTGCGCGCCGCTGATCGATCGGCCCGAGACGAGCAGGTCGAAGGCGCGCTGCGGTCCGATCAGGCCGGGCAGCAGGCAGGACGCGGCCGGCGCGAACACGCCGAGCTGCATTTCCGGCTGGCCGAGCGTCGCATCGCCTGCGACGAAGATCAGGTGGCAAGCCAGCGCGACTTCCAGGCCTCCACCAAGGCATTGGCCACGTACCGCGGCGAGCACTGGTACGGGCGAGGCGGCGATGGTCAGGACCAGCCGGTGCAGGCTCGCGAGCATCGCAGCGCAGCTCGCCGGCAGGTGTTCCTGCACCGAGGCCCCGAAGCTGAAGTGCGGCCCTTCCGCATCGAGCAGGACGGCGAGCAGTTCACGGCGCGGGAGGTGGGCCTCCAGCGCCGCCTGCAGTGCGGTGATCATCGCGGCATCGACGATATTGGCCTTGGGCCGGTCGAGCCGCAGTCGCAACAGTCGGCCGTCGGCCTCGAGCCAGCTGCGCAGCGGCTCGCTCATGCGGACTTCGCCCCCTGTGGTACCAGAATCGCACGGCGCTGCAGGCCGCCGGCGTGAGCGGCCTCGATCACGCGGTTGATGTCCGCGAGCGGATGGCGCTCAATGAAGCCGGTGAGCCGCACCTTGCCCTCGAGCACCAGTTCGAGCGTCGGCGGATACAGTTCCGGTGCGCAGCCCCAGTTGCCCAAGGCGCGTGCGTGGTGGGCCATGAGGTTGGAGAGCCGGATGTTCACCTTGTCGCTGGTGAAGCCCACGACGCCGAGCGTACCGCCGCGATTGAGCAGGTTGAAGGCGGTCTCCTGGCCGGCGCGGGTACCGGAGCACTCGAAGATGTACCACTGCGAGCGATCGGGCAGCCCATGGGCCTTGGCGAAGGACTGGATCGCGCCCTTCAGGTCGCGGAACTCGAGCTTCGCGGCGTTGAGGGTCAGCGCGGCGGCGTGACCGGCCAGCGGCGCGAGCTTCTCCTCACGCACGTCGATGGCCACCACCGTGGCACCGAGGGCGTGCGCGATCTGGGTGCAGAAGCCGCCCACCCCGCCCACGCCGTTGATGATGACGAGGTCGCCACTCTGTACGCCGGCCTGGGTCAGCGCCTGGTAGGGCGTGGTGACCGCATCGGCCACCACCGAAACATCGGCGAGTTCGAGCCCGCTGGGCCTGAGCCGCTCGAGCGGCACCGGGCACAGGCCGCGCGCCGGCACGACGACATGCGTGGCGAAACCGCCGTGAAAATCGTTCCCGGGCATGACCTGCGCGGGACACAGCACCGAGCGCCCGCTGCGGCAGGCGGCGCACTGGCCGCAGGGAATGACCGCCGGGACGATGACCGGCCTCTGCATCCACGCCTGCGCCGCATCACCGGCCGCGACCACGCGGCCGCTGATCTCGTGACCGAGGCACAGCGGCAGGGCGTGCTTGGTCGGCACGCCGTCGTAGAGATAGCCGAGGTCCGTGTGGCAGACGCCGCAGCCGGCGACTTCCACTACCACCTCATCGGCGGCGGGGGAGGCGTCGAATTCCACGGCCTCGAGCGCCGCTGCACGCTCCCGCATGATCCAGCGTGTTCCATGCAAAGACATCGAAGGTTTCACCCCGCTCGTTGAGGGCCCGCAGACAGGCGATGCCGGATGCCCGCGAGCTTCCCGCCGATACAACCGGTAAATTAGCGTATTTAAGTACCAAAATACTTGTCTTGAGTCAATTCGGCACCCCCTTGGCTGGCGTATCATCATCAACAGCCATTTCCGGTACCAAGATGATGCCATCGCATCATCATCGAGGAGGAACGCAGTGAAATCCGCACCGCCCGCCGGCACCCGTGCCACCACCGAAATCACCATCGACCGCGCCCGCACCGTCGACTTCCTCGGTGAGGAGCTGCGCATCTACGCAACGCCCGAGCTGGTGCGCGACTTCGAGATCGCCTGCCGCACGCTGCTGCTGCAGTACTGCGACACCGGCGAGGACTCGGTGGGCACTGCGATCCGCGTGACGCACGCCGGCGCGACGCTCCTGGGCATGCACGTCACCATCACCGTCGAGGTCACGCGCGCCGAAGGGCGTGCCGTCCACTTCGCCTTGAGCGCCCGCGATGACGTGGAGGAGATCGCCAGCGGCGAGCACAGCCGCGCGGTGGTCGAGGTCGCACGCCTGCGCTCCCGCGTCGCGGCCAAGGCTGAGAAGGTCCGCGGCGGCTGAACCGGAAGTCGACCGTGACCCGCTATGTAATGGTGGTCGACCTGCGCTGCTGCGTGGGCTGTCAGACTTGCACGGCTGCCTGCAAACTGGCCAACGGCACACCGCCCGGGGTCCAGTGGCGCCGAGTGCTCGACATCGAGAGCGGCGTGTACCCCGATGTGCGCCGCTCCTTCGTGCCGGTGAGCTGCATGCACTGCGCCGATCCACCCTGCATGCACGTCTGCCCGACGAAAGCGACCTATCGCCGCGAGGATGGCGTGGTCGGCATCGACTACGATCTGTGCATCGGCTGCGCCTATTGCGCGGTGGCCTGCCCGTACCAGCAGCGCCACAAGACACAGCGCGCGCAATTCGCCTACGGCGCCGAACCCACGGCGGCCGAATCGGAAGTCTTCGATCCGCGGCGACTGGGCGTGTCGACCAAGTGCACGTTCTGCAGCGACCGGCTGGATGCGGCGCGGGCCACTGGCCGCACGCCCGGGGTCGATCCCGAAGTGACGCCGGCCTGCGTGAACTCCTGCATCGCCGGCGCGCTGCATTTCGGCGATCGCGACGATCCGGACAGCAACGTCTCGCGACTGCTGCGCGAGACGGAGCACTTTCGCATGCACGAGGAACTGGGGACCGATCCGGGCGTGTACTACATCGTGGAGCCGCAGCGATGAGCTTCGGGGTGGTCGGGCGCGTGGCGCCGTGGGTGCAGGCGCACTGGGACTGGCGCGCGGCGGGGAATTTCATTTTCGGTGGCACCGGCGCTGGCCTGCTGATCGCCGTGGTCGCCTCCGGACTGGACCCGGCCTCGGGCGCCGTGCTGCTGGGGCTGGCCTCGGTCATCGTCGGCCTCGTGTGTGTGTGGACGGAGATCGGCCGGCCCTGGCGGGCGCTGAACGTCCTGCGCCATCCGTCGACTTCCTGGATGTCGCGCGAGGCGCTGCTGGCGCCGCTGTTGATCGGTTGCGGGCTGCTGGCTGCCGCCAGCGGGGCGACGGGTTGGCGCTGGGCGATGGCGCTGGGCGCCGCACTGTATCTGTACTGTCAGGCGCGCATGCTGCAGGCGGCCCGCGGCATCCCTGCCTGGCGGCAACCACGCAGCGTGCCGCTGATGTTCGCCACCGGCTTTGCAGAAGGGAGCGGCCTGCTGGCGGCTGTGGAGCTTCATGGTGGGGACGGCATCGAACAGGCTCGCCGCGCTGCTCGTACTTGCCTGCCTGTTGCGCGGAATTGCATGGGTGACGTATCGCGGCGGCGTGCGCCGCGATGGCGCGCCGAACGCACGCGCGGTGATCGATCAACTGCACTGGCCGTTGTTGCTGACGGACGCGCTGGCCGCGATCCTGGCCTTGCTCGTGAGCCAGGGCGGCGCCGGATGGCTGCTCGCCCTAGCCGGCGCTGCGGCGCTGGCAAACGGCTGGGCGCTGAAGTACACGCTCGTGCTGCGCGCGGCCTACAACCAGGGTTTCGCGCTGCCCATGGCTCCGGAGCGCGGCGTGGGTGGACACGGACCCTCCGCGCGGCCGGGATGGGACTAGCGTGGAGGCCGGATTCGAAAGCGAGGACGAACGTGAACGCTTCGAAGCCATCGAAAGCCGCGGCGTCCGCGGCAGCGTCACCCACGGCAGAGGCGGCCGCACCGGGCGCGGCCCGCTGGGTGCCGACCTGCTGCTGCAACTGCGTGGCCGGGCCGGACCTGCTCGCCGTCAAGGTCCAGAACGGCGTCGCCACCGAGATCCAGCCGAACTTCGATGCGCGATCTGCATCCCGGCGAAGGAAGGCCTGCGTCAAAGCCTATGGCCTGATCCAGAAGACCTACTCACCGCACCGCGTGCTCACGCCGATGCGCCGGACCAATCCGCGCAAGGGCATCGGCGAGGATCCGGGTTTCCAGCCGATTTCCTGGGACGAGGCGCTGGATGAGGTCGCTGCGCGCATGCGCGCCCTGCGCGACAAGGGCGTGGTCGACGAGCAGGGACTGCCGCGACTGGCCGTGAGTCTCGGCCACGGCGGCACGCCGGCGCACTACATGGGCACCTTCCCGGCGCTGCTCTCGGCCTGGGGCCCGGTGGACTACAGTTTCGGTTCCGGCCAGGGCGTCAAGTGCATCCACGCCGAGCACCTGTACGGCGAGTACTGGCACCGCGCCTTCACCGTCGCGGCCGACACACCGCACACCGAGTACATCCTGTCCTTCGGCGCCAATGTCGATGTGACCGGCGGTGTGTGCGCGGTTGCGCGGCACGCGGCCGCACGCCTGCGCGGCGTCAAGCGGGTGTGCATCGAGCCGCATCTGTCCATCACGGGCGCGACCTCCTCCGAGTGGGTCCCGATCAAGCCAAAGACCGATGCGGCCTTCCTGTTCGCGATGCTGCACGTGCTGCTGCACGAGCGCGCGCGCGGACTGGACGTCGAATTCCTGCGGGCGCACACCTCCTCGCCTTACCTCGTCGGTCCGCATGGCTACTACCTGCGAGATCCGGACAGCGGCAAGCCGCTGATCTACGATGCAGCGCGCCGCGATGGCGGTTCCGTTCGATACACCCGGCGTGCAGCCAGCGCTGGAGGGACCGGTGCGCGTGGCGCGGGCCATGGAACTCGGTCGGCACCGATCCGCTGGGATCACGACGGCGACATCGAAGCCAGGTACTGCCTTCAACCAAACCGTTAGAGCATGTGCGCGGCCACACGCCGGAATGGAGCCGCTGGCGTGTGCGACGTGCCGGCGGCGCGCATCCGCAAAATCGCCAACGAATATGTCGATCACGCGCCGGTCAGGGCGAGCATCGAGATCGACGGGCGCACGCTCCCGTTCCAGCCGGTGGCGATCATTCTTGGCGAGACGGTCAACAACGGCTGGGGCGCCTTCGACTGCGTCTGGAGCGCACCGTGCTCCATGGTGCTGGTCGGCGCGCTCGAAGTGCCGGTGGGGTCCTCGAAATACCACGGTGCGCATCAACCGGCCGCACGAGGACCGGCACCAGGCGTCAAGCCCGGTGATGACGGCTTCATGGCACACAGCCTCAGCCCCACCGATGCGCGCGGCTGGGTCGCCCAGCCAGCCAACCACAACGCGCAATTCGCTGGTGCACCCCTGGCCGGCGCCAACGGACCGTGGAGCGAACTGGGCCCGGCATCTCGCGTGGATGTGGCAAGGACCATGCGCCGAGAAGCTGATGCAGCCGACCTTGCCCGAACTGCTGGATCACCTGTCGGGTCTGACCCGGCCATCGCCTTCTGGGACACCCGGCACCTCGCCGAACAGATCGCACGCTTCCCGTTCATGGTCACCTTCGCCTATACGGTGGATGAGACCAACTGGATGGCGGATCTGCTGCTGCCGGAGGCCGACCTCGACCCACGGCTCATCCGGCTGGCCAATACCAGGTACCAGGAGCAGTACGGCGATCACGAGGGCTTCGTGCCACGACAGCCGGTGGTGGCAGCGCGGCGATACGCGCGACTACCTGGATCACCGAACTGGCGCGGCGCGTCGGGCTGCTGGAGCAGTACAACGCGGCGATCAACCGCGGTGCAAGCCTGGTGCCGCTGCGCGGCCATGGACTACGACTTCCTGTGGCCACCGACAAGGCACACGAGGTCGAGACCGTCTGGGATGCCGAATGCCGCGCGGCCAGCTGGCTCAGCGGTGGCCGCGAGGTCATGGCCTCACCGCGAGCATGGCTTCTACGTGCGCCCCGCGGCCGAGCGCCGCTGGTATCTGTATCCCACACTGGTCGAACAAGGGTCTGCGATTGGGGCTGCCCTACCAGGAGCGGCTGACGCCGGGCGCGAGCTCGAACGCCGGCTGCACGAGCGCGACATCCACTGGTGGGATGAGCAGCTCAAGGAATACGAGTTCCTGCCGGCCTGGCATGACGTCGCGGGACGCTGGGTGCATGCGCTGGAGCACCAGGGCGCCTCGCCTGCGGGCTATCCGTTCTGGCTGCTCTCCACCAAGAGCATGCAGTACCACGGCGGCAATGCCTCGATCGAGCTGATGGACGAGGTATCGCGTGCGCGGTCATCGCGGCGTGATCGTCAATCGCGGCGCGGCCGAACGCCTCGGCATCAGCGGGGTGACATGCTGGAGGCCTGCGTTCCCACGGTCGGCACCACGAGTGGACCCGCCGTGCTGGTGCAGGGCATCCGCCCCGACACGCTGGTCATCATCGGCCAGTTCGACCAGTGGGCCACTCCCTACGCCAAGGACCTGCACGCACCCAGCCTCAACACCGTTGCGCCCATGTCACTGGGCTCACCGACGCGACGGGTTCAGGCGCGGATGCTTGGTGCGGGTGGCGCTGCGTCGGGTCTCCTGACGAACCGACGTCGACCCACTCAGCGATCGCGGGCGCCCGGCCGTTCGGGCTCACATTGCACAAGCCCAGTGCGGCATCGTTGCGAAAGTGCAGTAGGCGCCGTTCCCCGCTCCTTGTCGCGCAGCTGCTCGTAGTTCAGGTCTGCGACGATCCGGCACGGTGCGCCGATGGCGAGCTTGCGCGGAGGAATCACCAAACGAGCGGGAACCAGCGAGCCTGCGCCGACGATGCTGTCGGCGCCGACGACGGCACCATCCAGGACCACCGCCTGGATGCCCACGAGGGCATTGCGCTGGATCACGCAACCGTGCAAAACGGCCGCATGTCCGATATGCGCATCCTCCTCCAGCAGGACCTCCTGATCGGGAAAGCAGTGGAGCACACACTGGTCCTGCACGTTGGCGCCCGCCCGGATCGTCACGCGGCCGAAGTCACCCCGCAGTGAGGCGCCAGGCCGATGTAGCAACGCGCCCCAACCGTCACCTGACCGATCAGGACCGCCGATGGATGAACGAAGGCCTCGGCATCAACGAGCGGTCGGACTCCATCCAGGGAATAGCACGGCATGTCGTTCTAGCGCGGGCGACTGGGGGTGCGCCCCTCCTCACGGGTCGCCAGCGCACACAAGGTCGCCAGGGTGATGGATCCGAGCGTGGCGCGGGTCGCATCGTCGATCTCGCCAGCACCAGGTGCAGCGCCCGGCCCTCGGCCGTTCCGGACCCTGAGGATGCCGGACCAACGCCGCCCGGGCTCAGGTCCTCGAACAGCTCGATGACGTCGAGCAGCGTCGTGCGTCGTGCATTGCCGGAGAACTGGTAGCCGCCACCACACCACGAATCGAACGGACCAGTCCGGCGCGACCGAGGGTGTTCATGATTTTCGCGAGATGATAGCTCGATGCGCCGTACTTGGCGCCGATCTCGCCCACGGTGAGCTGGCGTTCCGGGTGCGCGCAAGCTCCACGATCGCGAATATCGCGAGCTGGCTCGAGACCTGCAGCCTCATCGCGTCCCACCCTGCGGCGGTCGCAGGCTCGCGCCACCGCCGGGGCCGGAGCTGTTCGAGGTCCTTCTCGGGCTGGATGTATGGGCCAGCCATCATCCCCTCGCCGCGGAAAAACAGCATGGGCAGCCGGTTCTCCTTGGCCACCATCGTGCGCATCTTCCTGACGCCCGGGCACCGAATTCCGTCGCCACCGCCGCCAGCAGGTGTTCGCCGACGCGCTGTTCCCGCACGGAAGGGTCGACAGCCATGGCGTAGACCCAGCCGCAGGGGGCGGACCCGAACTCCCAGGCCCGCACTTCGCCGACGATGAAGCCTGAAGGCGGCGTCGAGTCATCATCGGACACTGCCACCAGGAACACGAATTCGTTCTCGCGACGCTTGCGGCAACCCCGCGCGACCAGCTCGCGCCAGTGTGCGTCCTTGGAAATCCCCGTCGTGAGGGTGTCGAGTGCGATGATCGCGCCGACATCGGTGCGCCGCACCCGGCGGATCCAGCCAGGCACGCCCGGAAGTGGCATCACGACCCGGGGCCCTCTGCCTCGAAGCAGCGGGTGCGCGCTTGTTGCCGCTGCGCCTGGTCAATGGCTCGCCAAGCCTGTCGAATGACCGTCAGGGCGATCGACACCGCCGTCGACCGGCACGCAGTTCGTCGCGACTCTCCCCTGTGCTTCCGCCCGCCTGAGGCAGGTCCGCAGGGCGGCCGAGCCGCCCGGTAATCAGGTACGATATTACCGGAGCCACCCGACCGCACCAAATCGCGCCGGCGTCCGGCTCAACCGTGCAGCGCCTCGTACTTCTGCATCAGCTCATCGCGGGACTCGACGAAATCCGGGTTCTGCTCGATGCAGTCCTGCGGACATACCAGCTTGCATTGCGGTTCGTCATCCGCGCCGACGCATTCCGTGCAGGTGAGCGCATCGATCACGTAGATCGGGCTCCCGACGGAAATGGCCTTGTTCGGACAAACCGGCTCACACGCATCGCAGGCCGTACAGGCTGCAGTAATCATCAGTGCCATAAATCGACTCTCCTGCCTCAGGCGGCCTCTCAGGCGGCCTTGTTGATTTCGCTGCGGGCCCGCAACTTCTCGAAACGGAATGCTCCCCACAATGCCGCGCCGATGGCGCCCGCGTAGATGGAATCCGCGTGCGACCGGACCACGGTGCGCATGTCCTTCGACGCGGCGATGTCCTCGACGAGCGCCGCGACGAGCCCCGCGTCGAGCGCCAGGCCGCCGGTCATCATCACCACGCCGTTGACGGCGCCGATCGCCTTGAGCAGCTTCGACAGGCGTCCTGCCATGGACATGTGGATGCCTTTGAGGATGTCCGGCGTCGAGATGCCGCGCGACACCATGTTGATGACATCGGTTTCCGCGAGCACGGCACAGATCGAGGACACGACTTCCGGATCCTTGGCCTGCGTCGACAGCGGCCCGATCTCGTCCTGCGCGATGCCGAGATACCGTGCGATGTTCTCCAGGAACTGGCCGGATCCCGAGGCGCACTGGCTGGTCATCTTGTACTTGAGGACCTTGCCGCGCTCGTCCATGACGATCGCCCGGCCGTGCAGGGCGCCGACATCGAGCGCCGCGCGGGCTGCCGGGTCGAGATAGATGGCGCCGCGCGCATGCGTCGTCATCGAATAGAAGTGGCCCGTGTGGAATGGCACCGCCTCCCCCTCGCCGGTGGTGGCGACGTAGTCGACATCCTTTTCGCGCAGCTTGGCATCCTCCAGCAACTGGTCGTAACTCGTACGCGCCAGCTCCAGCGGATCGCGCTGCCGGATCCTCAAGGTGGACCGAGCCAGCCACTCGGTGGTCCCGTCGGGACCGACCCGCATGAGGGCCGCCTTGACCGCACCCGTCCCTACATCGATTCCTGCTGCTACCGTCATGCCACCATCTCCTGTCGAGAGCCGCCCTGCCATGCCCGGTGGGCAAATTCCGCCGCCCCCAGGGCGCCGGTGTAGATCGAATCCGGGTCGATGTTGAGGGTCACCTCCCCGTAATTTTCCTTGATGAGCGCGCGCAGCTCACGCACCGCCGCCTCGTTCTTCGCGACGCCGCCCGTGAAGGTGAACTCGTCGGTCACGCCTCCCGAGCGGGAGATGATCGACACCGCGCGCAGGATGATCGCGCGATGCAAGCCCGCCAGGATGTCCTCGCGCTTCTCGCCCAGCGACAAGCGATCGCGGAGCTCCGCGCCGGCAAACACCGTACAGGTCGAATTGATGCGTGCGGGACGATCGGACTTCATCGCCAGGGGGCCGAGTTCGTGCAAGCCCATGCTCATCTCGTCCGCGATATACCCCAGGTACCGGCCACAGCCTGCGGCGCAACGATCGTTCATCTGGAAGCTGGTGACGATGCCGTTGGCATCCACCTGGATGCCCTTGGTGTCCTGCCCGCCGATATCGAGCACGGTGCGCGTGCGCGGATACATGATGTGCGCGCCCAGCCCGTGACAGAGAATCTCCGAGCGGATGTGCTCATGGAGAACGGCAGAGTGACGCGACCGTAGCCGGTACCGACCAGGTATCCCTCCTCAAGTTCGATCCCGAGCGAGCCGTCGATCACCTTCTGGAACTGCGCCGCCGCGGCACCCACGGCACCGCTGGCCTCCAGCGTCCGCGCCGTGGCGCGGCGGAATTTTTCGCCGAGCCCCCCGGAAGGCGGCCGGTTCTCCACGTCGATGATCGACTTGTCGTACAGGTTGAGCAGGATTTCGTAGGGAATCGAGGTCTCCCGGGCTACGTCCTCCGCGTGCTGGTAGAAGCGTGCGCCGGCGATGTCGCGGAAGAAGTCCGACTTGCGCTTGGCGCCTGGCGCGAACATCGCCTCGCTCTCCGCCCGGATGCGCTTGAACACCTCCTCGAGTGCGGCGCGGACGCGGCCTTCGAGATTCGCGAACCGCCCGCCCTGGAACTTCTCGTAGCAGGTGGATTCCAGGTCCGCGAGCTGTTCCATGAACTGCTCGAGCCGGAACAACCGCTCCAGCGTACCGACGAACCCGTCGAGTTCGCTGCCGAGAAGTCCGGACTGCTCCAGTGCACGGCGTATCAGCGTGATCCGCCCGTTGATCCGTGCCTCTTCGCTGGCCACCCTGGCTGCAGTGGCATAGTTGGACCGCGAGTTGGTGATGCCGCGGCCGATGACTTCGCTGTTCTCGTCCATCAAAACAGCCTTGGTGGTGGTGGATCCGAGATCGACACCGATGAATGTAAGCATGCGTTGTTCCTCAGGCAGCCGTGCGGGCGTTGCTGCGCCGCTGTTCGATCATCTGCAGGTAGCTCTCGAGCCGGTTCTTGATGTTGGCGGCCGAGAAGTATCGTGGGTCGACCAGATCGGACTCCACGAATGCGGCCGGCCTTCCGGTACGCTTCTCCACCTCGCGCATGATCAGCAACTGGCCGGCCGAGAAGCTGTTGCAGCTCTTGATGGAATTGATCAGCAGGCCGTCGGCCTCGTAGTCGCGAACGTAGCTCGAGAGCATGTCGATGCGCATCGGCAGGCTGCGGTTCGTGTACACCGTGAGGCAGTACTCCGCGAGCGACTCGAGCGGGCGGCTCGGATCGTGACGGAACCCGAAGTCGTATACCCCGCCTACCTTGGTGTAGCTGGAGGCCACCACCACCGCGCCTTCGTCGTAGAACATCTTCCAGAACTGGCGGAAGTGCGTGTAGTTCGGCGGCCCTTCCACCACCAGCCGGTAGCGCTCCTTCGACATCTCTCCGTCCGGCGTCACCGGACCCTGGCCCGCGGCGATGCGGGCGTCGATCTCGCTGCGCAGGAACCTGTAGTAATCGATGGCATCGTCGGTGCCGCGATAGGCGCCGAAGATCGGCCCGATGTAGTAGATGCCGCCGAAGTAGGCATCGATCGGCGATGGCTTGCGCTTCGCGCTCTGCAGCACGTAGACGAGGTCATCCTCGGCCTGCGCGGACTTCTTCAGCCGCTCGCGCAACCGGTCGATGTCGAAGCGCACGCCGGAGACCCGCTCCAGGGTGGGAATGACCTGTTCACGGAGCTGCTTCACCATGTAGTCGATCATGTTCTTGGTGATCTTGCCGTCCGCCAGGTACGGCGTGTGCAGCATCACGGTCTCGCACTTGTACTGCTCGCGCAGCAGCTCGAACCACTTCATGAACGTGAAGCATCCCGTGTAGGACAGCAGCAGCACGCTGGGATCGGGGAATCGCTTGCCGTTCGGTGCGAGGTTGCCCTTCGCCATCATGCCGATGTCGGACTTGACGTAGGTGCAGACGTCCTCGGAATGCCCGACCTTCTCCGCCTCGAGCACGTATTGCCCGGAGGTGCGTCGCAGGCCACTCTGGATGGCGTTGACCTCCGGCAGGTTGTTCAGCAGGTCGAAGCAGCCGATCAGCTCATTCAGGTTGCCCGGCACGAAGGTGTTGCAGACCTTCGCACCCGTCTCGGGCGCTGCGGTCAGCCGGTCGAAATGGGCGGCCATCATCTCCTTCTGCTTGCGCATCGAGGCGTCCTTCTCGACGTCGTGCGCTGCCGGCTTGGAGGTCGCAGTCTTGTTGGTCATTGTCCACTCCACAGTTTGATCGAATCGGCAAAGGTTCCCGCCTGCTCGCGGATCGGCTGCATCTGGCCCGAGTTCTCGGCGTATTTCAGCGAGATGTACGGGATCCCGGCATCGGCCAGCACGTGCTGCAGCATCGGCCGCTCCAGCAGCGCCGGATCGCAGAAGCTGGGGCTGGCGAAGATCACCCCTTCCGCGCCGGTGCGCCGTACCGAACGCACCAGGTGCTGGCCTTTCTCTTTCTGGTCCGGCTCGTACTTGGCGGCGGTGGATTCGGAATGATGCAGGAACTCGCTGGCCAGTTGAGCCAGCGGGTCGCCCTCGGTGCTCACGTCACGGGTCAGCCAACGAGTCACGAGCAGCAGGTCATCATCGACCACGTAGCACCCTGCCAGCTCCAGCGACTTGATCAGGTTGAGCGGCGGTTGTTCGCAGAACACTCCGGTGAGCACCACGCGGCAGTTGTCGCGCTGCGGCCGCGGCTGGGCCTCCGTCGCGGCAAGGTAATCGCGCAGCATCGCCGAGTGCTGCTCCACCGGCAGTACGAGGCCCGCGCGCATCAGCAGAAAGACTTCCGTGGCCGGCGCGAGCCAGGGCTTCGCGGCGCGGTACGCGTACAGCTCGCGAACCAGCCGGCGGTTCTCGTTGTAGACCGCGATCGAGTTGCGCAGCTCGTCATCGGTTATCGGCTTGCCACGCAGCTCGCCGAGATCGTGGCGCAGCTCCGACATCTCGCCGTGGTAGAAGTTGCCGCCGATCTCATCGACGTAGTTCTGCGGCACGTCGAAGTAGCGGGAGTAGACCCCCGGGAACATCACCTTCCACATGCCGGAGAGATTGCGGATCACGTCGCAGATCGACGGGAACAGCATGCCATCGACGAAATCGAGGCGGCCGGAGACACCGAGCTCCACCGTGGAGCGCGGGATGCGGCAGATGTAGCTCTGGTAGTAGGCATCGCCATGGATGACCTCGAGCTGGTCACCGCCGCCCACGATGCCGAGCGGCAGCATGTCGGCCGCGTGGATCAGTTCGCGCGGCACGTAGATCGGCAGGTAACCGATGACCTTGCGGCCCGGGCGCGAGGCCTTCCACTCGCGTGCCGCGCTGAAACTGAGATCCTCGAAGAGCTGTGTCGCCCTGCTGATGATGTCTGCCACCGTCATTTTGGTCACGTTCGATTACCTTTTTCTGTTCGTCGCGCTTGAGTAGGAGCGGCGGGCCGTCGTCCGGTCACTTGCCGCGCGCGCCAGGCTGGCGCGCCCCGGGCTGGATACGATCGGTGAGCTTGTCGGTCCACGGCTCGCCGCCGGCGAGCGCCTGCCGGAGGGCAATGAAGTCGACCTCCCGCCCGGTGTCCTTGTTGCCTTCATTGAAGGCGCGGAAGCCGGCGCGAGCTTCGGTCATCATGTTCAGGGAAAGCAACGCCCGCGAGCCCTCATTGTTGCGGTTCCAGGCATCCAGCTTCGGCTTGCGAAGCTCCTCGAGGGTCTTGGTGGTGCAATCGGGAAACACGTACAGGAACTTGGTGCACATGGCCTCGACCCGCTCATCGAGCAAAGCGAGGTCCACGCTTCCGCGGCGCTGCAGTTCCTGGCCGGACTTGAGCGCCTCGCCGGTGCGCTGCTTGCCGAACACGGTACGTCCGAACTCATCGACCATCCGCGTGGTCTCCACGGTCGGATTCGCGATGTAGCGGCCATCGATCTTCAGGGCCGGCACCACGTCGGTGATCAGTCCGATCGCATAGGCCTCGTGCGCCGAGAACGGCTCGCACAGCAGGCAGGCGCCCATGGCACGTTCGCTGCCGATCAGCACCGGCAGGAAGTCGGTGACGCCGCCAATCGGTGCGGAGCCGTGCTTCGGGCCGGCCTGACCGAAGCGCGCAAGATCCTGTGCGATGCTGATGTCGCAGGCCATGCCGATCTCCTGGCCGCCGCCGATGCGCATGCCGTTGACGCGGCAGATCACCGGTTTGTCGCAGCCGAGGATGGCGCTGACCATGTCGTTGAACAGGCGCATGTAGCCGCGATATTCCTGCGGGTTTCCGGCGTAGTACTCGGCGTACTCCTTGGTATTGCCGCCGGTGCAGAAGGCCTTGTCGCCGGCGCCGGTGAACACCACGGCCACGACGTCGCGTGCGACGCTGGCGGCCCGGAAGGCCAGGATGACGTCCTTGGCCATTTGAGTCGTGTATGAGTTGAACTGCGTCGGATTGTCGAGCGTGATCCAGGCGTTATAAAGGCCGTCCACCGGGCGCCCGTCCGCGCCCTTCACCGGGCGCTTCTCGAACCGGACACCGGGAGTGCCCGGCGCGGGCGCCCAGCCCGCGATCAGCGTGTGATCGGCCGCGGCCTGGCCGCTGATACGTACTTCGATGGCCATTCTGAAGATGCTCCTTTCAGGTTGTTCGGACACCCGCCCCTGCGGATTCGGTCGAGGTGCATTGACAAGGCGCCGCCCCCCTATTAACGTAAAGAAGTACCAGAATACTAATTTACAGTCAACTTGGCCATGACCCTGGCGCCCGTCCTCAAGGACCGGCCCGGCGGTTGGCGGCTAGGCCTGCGAGGTTGCCGTGACCGATTCATCCACTGTGTCCATCGCCTTCGTCGGCAGCGGCGGCGCGGGAGCCCTGACCACCGGCCGCCTGCTGCTCGAGGCGGCCTGCCTCGCCGGCTGGAACGGGCTGTTGACCCGCTCGGTGGGACCCCAGATCCGCGGCGGAGAGGCAGCCGCCATCGTCCGACTGGCCGTGAACCCGGTCGAATGCCACAGCGATCGGATCGACCTGCTGGTCGGCATCGACTGGCTGAATGCGAACCGCTTCGAATCGGAGCTGCCACTGACCTCATCGAGCATCGTGCTCAGTGATCCTGCGGGCGAACCCGTGCCGGCGCTCGTCACCCGCGCGGGTAGCCAGATCGTGGAACTGCCGTTGGCGGCGCTGGTGAAGGCGGCGCCCAAGCTGCGCCCCAACATGATCGCACTGGGGGCCGCCGCTGAAATGCTCGGGCTCGATTTGGGAGCTCTCGACGAACTGATCGGAAAGCGCTTTGCCGAGCGGGGCGAGACGGCCGTCACCGCCAGCCGCAGCGCCGTGCGTACCGGCGCCGAACAGGTCCGTGGGCAACCGTTGCCCGTCTCGCTGGGCCAGCCGCGCAAGGCCGGTGGCAAGCGCTGGCTGCTGACCGGCAACGAGGCCGCCGGCCTGGGTGCGCTGCGCGGCGGGATCCGCTTCGTCGCGGCCTACCCGATCACGCCCGCCTCGGAAATCCTCGAATGGCTGGCACCGAACCTCGCCCACGTCGGCGGCATCCTGGTCCAGGCAGAAGACGAACTCGCCTCCATCAACATGATCATCGGCAGCTCGTATGGCGGCGTGCCCTCGCTGACGGCAACCTCCGGTCCCGGGCTGTCGCTGATGGTGGAGGCGCTCGGACTCGGCATCGCGGCCGAAGTGCCGCTGGTCGTGGTCAACGTGATGCGCGGCGGCCCCTCGACCGGCATCCCGACCAAGTCCGAGCAGGCTGACCTCAACATCGCCGTGTACGGAATGCACGGCAGCGCACCCCACTTGGTCCTGGCCCCGCAGTCGGTGCCCGACTGCCTGCTGACGACGCAATGGGCCGTGCACCTGGCAGAGGCCCTGCAATCACCCGCCATCGTGCTGTCGGACCAGTTCCTCGGCCAGACCGTGGTCGCCATCGAACGACCCCCGGACCTCGAGTTCGCCGGCCAGCGCGTCGTGGCCTCCGAGATCGTGGAGCCCTATCGTCGCTACGCACTGACCGAGGACGGCGTCTCACCGATGGTCGCGCCCGGCACGCCGGGCGGGCAGTACACGGCCGACGGACTGACACACACCGAGCGCGGCCTGCCGACGAGCAGCGCGAGCGACCACCGGGCACAGCTCGACAAGCGGCGCGACAAGCTCGAGCGGTTCGCGTATGGCGATCACTGGGCAACGCTCGAAGGCAGCGGTCCCTGGGCCATCCTGACCTGGGGCTCGCTGACCGGCGCGGCCCGCGAAGCGATCGAGCTGCTGGCCGGCGAAGGGCACCCGGTGCGCCTGATCGCGCCGCGCCTGTTGCTGCCGACCCGGCCGCAGGAGATGAGTGCGGCGCTCGCCGGCGTCACGCGGTTGCTGGTGGTCGAACAGAGCCATGACGAGCAGTTTTTCCGCTACCTCAGGGCCCACTACCGCCTTCCCGAGGATACCGGACTGCTGAGCCAACCCGGCCCCCTGCCCATCCGGCCAAGCGAGATCCGGCGGGCCCTGCTACGCGAGGAGACCCCATGACCTGTGCCACCCCACTTCCCTGCAAGCCGGCCGATTTCCGCTCGGAGGTCAAGCCGATCTGGTGTCCCGGCTGTGGCGACTATCACGTGCTGATGTCCATCACCCGCGCCTTTGCGGAGATCGGCGTTCCGCCGGAGCGCCTGGCCGTCGTGTCCGGGATCGGCTGTTCCTCGCGCATCCCCGCCTACACCCGCTGCTACGGATTCCACGGCGTGCATGGCCGCGGCCTTGCCGTTGCCGCCGGCCTGAAGCTCGCCCGCCCCGACCTCACGGTCGTGGCCGCCAGCGGCGATGGCGATGGCTACTCCATCGGCGGCAATCACTTCCTGCATGCCTGCCGTCGCAACGTCGATCTCACCTACATCGTGATGGACAACCACATCTACGGCATGACCAAGGGCCAGCCCTCCCCCACGACGGAACCGGATTTCGACACGGCGCTGGCGCCAGGTGGCACGGGGCTGCGTCCCTTCCATCCATTGGTGGTCGCACTGGCCTCGGGCGCGAACTTCGTCGCGCGCGCGTTCTCGGGAAACGTCGCCGAAACCGCCACGATCATCGCCGAGGCGATCCGACACCCAGGCTTCTCCTTCGTCGAGATCCTGAGTCCCTGCGTCACCTTCCGGCCGGATCAGAAGGGCTGGAAGGACCTGGTTCGCCCCGCACCGGTGAACGCCACCGACGATCCGGGACGCGCCGCGCGCCGTCTGATGTCCGACGACGGCTTCGTGCTCGGCGTGCTGTACCGCGGCAGCCGCCGCCCCTACCGGCCACGTGAACCATCACGCGAGGGCGACCTGCGCGCGATCGAGGGAGATTTCGAGCTATGACCGAGGACGCACCACGACCAGAGACGCTGGCCGACCTGTACGCGATCGCCTACCAGATCGAGGCCGATGCCGTGGAACTGTATCGGCTGCTGGCCGACCAGATGGAAAGCCACAACCGGCCCGAGCTCGTCACGTTGTTCCGCGATCTCGAACGGGCGGAAGGCATTCATCGGGACGACATTGCGCGCCGCGCCGCCGACCCGGGGATCGAAGCCCGCGCACGTGAGGTCGCCCGCTGGCGCACCACCCAGAGTCCCGAAGGCGCTGATCTTGCGGCCGTGCACTACCAGATGAGTGCGCATGAGGCGCTGACCCTGGCGCTCGCGGGTGAGGAGCGTGCGCTGCAGTTCTTCGAACGGCTGAAATCAGAGGGTGCCGATCCCGAGATCCGGCGGTTCGCGGCGGAACTGGCCGAGGAGGAAGCCGAGCACGTCGCGCTCTGCCACCGGCTGCTGCAGCGTTACCCGGCGCCCGACGACGCCACGGACCGGTACGACCCCGATCCGCCGGTGCAGCAGGAATAGGCGCCGCGTTGACACATTCGACAAATTCGGTATTATCGTACTGGTTTAGTTATTTAAACACCGGTCACCGTCACCAGATCTCCGGCCTGCGCGCCGGCCGGTCGCCGGGCAAGGAGCGGCGATGAACGCACCCCCGGCGTCCCAGACCTTCCCCGTTCGTCCGCTGCGGCGCGACGACCTCGAGCGGCTGGTCAGCATCGACAAGGCCCACACCGGCAATGCACGCCGGCGCTTCATGGAAAAGCGCCTGGCCGCCGCGGTGGAACGGCCTGATGAGCACCTGCAGGTAGGCGTCGAGCATGACGGCCAGCTCGTCGGCTTCGCGCTCGGCCGGATGCTGTATGGCGAGTTCGGCCAGCTCGAGCCGGTGGCCGTGCTCGATGCCATGGGCGTCGACCCCTCGAGCCAGGAGCATGGCTTTGGCCACGCCCTGATCCAGGGCGTCGAGACCCTCGCCCGCCGGCAGGGCGTCCATTGGCTGCATACGCAGGCGGACTGGACCAGCCACGGCCTGCTGCGATTCTTCGACTCGGCGGGTTTCAAGCTTGGGCAACGGGTTGTGCTCGAACGCGACACCTCGCGACCCATCGTCGAACCCGAGTCAGAAACTTGAGGAGACCGCACTGATGAAGAGCAAGGCGCCGTTCAGCGTTCCAGAGCGGGTGGGTGATGACCCCGAGGCTGATTACAGCACGTCGATGCCCGCGGACTACGGCCCGTTGGCCCGGGATCTGATACCGATCCGCGCGCTGCAGCCGCAGGACCTGCCGTCTATCGCCGCGATCGATCGCGCGACCACGGGCAGGAATCGCTCGGCCTACTTCCAGCGAAAGCTCGACGAGGTACTCAACGATTCGGATGTGCGGATCTCGCTGGTCGCCGAGCTCGACGGCCGCGCCGTCGGTTACATCATGGCGCGGGTCAATCTCGGTGAATTCGGTCGCAGCGAACCGAGCGCCGAAATGGACACCCTCGGCGTGGATCCCAGCTATCAGGGCCGCGGTGTCGCACGCGCCCTGCTCTCGCAGCTCCTCGCCAACCTCGCAACGCTCCGCGTCGACAAGGCGTTGACCGAGGTCGACTGGACCAATACCGAGTTGGTGGCCTTCCTGACGACCTGCGGGTTCCGGCCCTCTTCGCGCCTGGCCTTCGACCTGCGGCTGGACTGATGTACGTCCCCATCCTGTCCCCACCCAGGGTCGACGGGAAACCTGGCTGATCATGGATCGCATCGACCTCACGAAATTTGCCGAGGGCGTCATCGAAGTCGATGCCACGGCGATCGCAGCGGATCTGGGACTCGAGCCCGGACAGTTGCTCGACCTGCTGCGAGCCGGGCAGTTGACCGCGCGCTGCGAGCAGGGGATTGCCGAAGACGCTGGTCGCCTGCGATTGACGTTTTTCCATGGTGAGGCGCAATTGCAACTGCTCGTCGACGAACAAGGCCATATTCTGCAACGCTCGGCGCAGCGTTTGCGAAAGCCTGGGACCGCCATCTAGATCAGCGGCCAAGTCCGCTGGCTGCGACCTCGGCCGCATCAACGCCGGCAAGATTGAGCTCGCGCTCGCGCCGGTCTCGCTCGCCCACGTGCTGTTTTGCAGCATCGAGAACGTGAGTCTCTCACGCCACCCTGAGCCGTAGAGGCGGGTCGGCGGTCGTCATGACCGCCGGCAGCAGGCACAATGCGCACATGAAATTCCAGTTTCCCTCCAGCCCGCGCAGCGGATGCGAGGACTGATGCCCGGCACAGGCATCCGGCTGGCACACCAGCCACTGCTCCTGCCGGGATGCGGCACTGCGACCGATTATGCGCGGACACTGCTGGAGTCGCTGGGGCTGAAGGTGCTGGGGTCGGCTGGTACAAGCGATCCTGAACCGGGCCTCTCGTGGGCCAGCAGCGGCCTCATGAGTCTGACCGGACTCGCCGGCAGCCGTCCGCAGATGTGCCCCGCGCCGCTCGCCAGCTGCGCCGACGGGCTCATCAAAGCGCTCAATTGCATCGCGCCGGCGATGGCAGATTCCCTACCGGTGGGGCGCAACCTGCTCGGAGAGCGCGCGGCCATCGCCGGGGTGCAGCGGAACGGGATGATGTCTCCCGGCGGCGGTTGCCGCCTGCTCGAAGCCGCAGATGGCTGGTTCGCAATCAGCCTGAACCGCGATACCGACTGGTCGGATGTGCCCGCGTGGCTGGAGGATGAACACGCCCGGTCCTGGGAAGCCATCGGCGAGGCGGTAGCGACGCGTGCCGCCGGCCCGTTGGTGGAACGTGCCCGGTTGCTAGGTCTCGCGGCCTGCGTATCGGCGCCACCCACGAGTGTTCCGGCATCGTGGTATATCGCGACCCGGCATGGCCCACCGGGTCCGCTGCAACGGCGCTCGGCTCCGCCCAGGGTCGTGGATCTGACTTCGCTGTGGGCGGGTCCACTGTGCTCGCACCTGCTGCAGAAGTGTGGTGCGCACGTCATCAAAGTCGAAAGCTCGACCCGACCGGACGGCGCCCGCAGCGGCCCGCCGGCGTTCTTCGACCTTCTCAATCGTGGCAAGCGCAGTGTCGCATTCGAATTCGATGCTCACGGCATGGACCGCTTGCACACACTACTCGACTGGGCCGACATCGTCATCGAGTCCTCACGCCCGCGAGCCTTGCGACAACTGGGCGTGATCGCGGAAGAATGGCTCGCCCGGCGCCGTGGCCTCACATGGGTCAGCATCACCGGCTATGGTCGCGAGGAACCGTGCAGCGGCTGGACCGCCTTCGGAGATGACAGTGCCGTCGCGGCCGGGCTCTCGGCTCTCATGCAGCAGATGACCGGCCTGCCGCTCATTTGTGGCGATGCCATCGCCGACCCGCTCACCGGAATGCATGCCGCCGTGGCAGCCATGGCCGGCCATCGAAGCGGTGGCGGACTGCTGGTGTCGCTCGCGCTGCGCGACGTGGTGGCCCATTGCATCGGCTTTTCCGGCCATCGAGAGATGAGGCCCTGCGGGAGCGCTGGCAATCGTGGACGACCGAGGCGCGTTCGCGCCGGCTTGATACCACGCCGCCCACTGCCCGGCCCGTCGTGGGGCCGGCACGGCCCCTGGGTGCGGACAACGATGCCGCGCCGGCAGGCTGGGGCGATGCGTGCTGATTCGCAATGCGCAGACGCAGGCCGGCACGGTGACGGATGTGCGGATCGATGCAGCGCGCGTCGTCGAAGTGGCGGCGAACTTGCCGGCGCGACGGTGAGACCGTGCTGGATGCCGGCGGGGCGGCGCTGCTTCCCGGACTGCACGATCATCACATCCATCTTCTGGCACAGGCCGCGGCGATCGAATCGCTGCGCTGCGGCCCGCCGGAGGTGTTGACGGCGGAGCAACTGGCTCAGCAGCTGAGTGAGCACGCGCAAGCGGGACCGCTCGGCGCAGCGGCATGGATTCGCGGCATCGGATATCACGAGTCGGTGGCTGGGGATATCGACCGCTTCTGGCTCGATCGCGTGGTGCCCCACAAGCCGGTGCGGATCCAGCATCGTTCGGGGCGCCTCTGGATCATCAACTCCTGCGGCCTTGCGCGCCTCCTGTCCGCGAACCAGGCACAATCCACCGTCCCGCAGCCCGCAGCCGATGCGATTGAAACCGGCCGGCTCTACGACGCCGACCCATGGCTGCGGCTGCGGCTCGCAGGATCGCCGCCCGCGCTGTCCCGGGCCAGTGAGCAGCTGGCCCGATTCGGGGTCACCGGGATCACCGATGCGGGCGCGCGGAATTCGCACGCTGAATATCGCCACTTCATCGACTCCAGCGCTCGCGGTGACCTTCTGCAGAAGGTGGTCGTGATGGGCGATGTCAGTCTCGATGAAATCGCCGAAGCCGGTGCCGTCCGCCGCGGTCCCACCAAGATCCATCTGCGTGAATCCGCACTGCCCAGTCTCGAGGATCTGTGCGCGGCGATCGCGCACAGCCACGCGGCCGGACGCCCGGTGGCCGTGCATTGCGTCACGGAAGCCGAAGCCGTCCTCACCCTCACGGCCCTGTCGATGGCTGGAAGCCGGCCCGGGGATCGCATCGAGCACGCTTCGGTGGCACCTCCCGGTGTGCTGGCTCTGATTGCGCAGCAAGCGCTGGCCGTCGTGACCCAGCCGAATTTCGTGCGCGAAAGGGGCGATGCTTATCTCATCGATGTGGCCGCCCGGGACAGGCCATGGCTGTATCGCGGGCGCGGGTTCCTGGATGCAGGCATTGCGCTCGCCGCGGGTACGGATGCTCCTTTCGGCAATCCCGATCCCTGGCTCGCCATGCAGGCCGCGGTCGACCGCCGCACCTTGGGTGGTCAGGTGCTCGGCGCCACCGAGGCGCTCTCGCCCGAGCAGGCGCTTGCGCTGTTCAGTGGCGATCCAATGGCACCGGGCCAGGGACTCACGCCCATCGCTCCGGGCATGCCGGCAGATCTGTGCCTGCTCGACCGGCCATGGTCTGTCGCGCGTCGCGATCTCGCCGCAGTTCATGTGAATGCGACCATACAGGGCGGCCATCTGATCTGGCAGCGCATCTGAGCGAGGCCATTCGGGTCAATCGTCGATGGCGTCGACCAACCCCCAGGCCAGAGCCGTCGGCGCATCGATTCGCTCCGCCGACAGGGCCATGTACGCGGCACGCTGGCGGCCGATGCGCCGCGGGATGCTGACGCAGCCGCCGGCCCCGGGAATCAAGCCCATGCGAATCTCGGGAAGCTGGAAGAACGCATCGCGCGACGCACGCACCGATTTTCCAAAGGCAGCCATCTCCACACCGGCGCCGATGCAGGCGCCATGCAGCCGGAACACCACACGCCCGGCACACTCGTTCAACATGACTGCCGGCAATCGCAGGCTGCGAATGGCGTGTGCGGTCGCGGCGTCGCGCGCGGTGCCGAATTCATCGAGATCGCCGCCGGAGCTGAAACAGTCGCCGTTGCCGGAAATCTCCGCCTGGTCGATCGACGTATCGGCTGCCACGAGTTGCAGGGCCTCGTACAGTTCATCGCGCATCTCCACCGACAGCGCGTTGCGACGAGCAGGGCGATTGAGCCGGATATCGAGGTGATCGCCCCGACGCTCCAGCTCCACCGCCGGCCCCGGATCGCGGCCGCAGGGATCCGCGCGCGGCCGCCGCCGCTCCAGCCAGCGGCGAAACTCCGGACCCGCCTGCAGCGTCGCAAAGGCAAGCGACTCGACCACCAGCGCCGGCTCGACGGCCATGGGTTCGGTTGCACGCAGCACCTGCACCAGCACCATCGCGGCCAGCGGCGAGCGGCGGACGTTCTCGAATACGGCATCGAGAGACGCCACATCGGCCACCACGACATCACAGGCCTCCCGCAGGGGCCCACTTGCGTCCGCGTCCACGATCGCCAGCACGGGACATGGCTGCCGGCGCAGCCAGCGCGCCAGCAGAGCCTCTTCCTGTGCGCCCACCCGACCCGCAGACCCTGCGAGATGCAGCAAGAGATAAGGAACATCGGCGAGGGGCGAAGCGGCCTCCACACCCGGCGAGATCGCCATCGCC
The DNA here is from genome assembly GCA_046347195.1 of Steroidobacteraceae bacterium. Taxonomy (GTDB): domain Bacteria; phylum Pseudomonadota; class Gammaproteobacteria; order Steroidobacterales; family Steroidobacteraceae; genus TMP-86. The sequence goes on along the minus strand of JAXMGQ010000010.1, from coordinate 88,323 downwards.
GCCAGCTGGCCCAAACCGATTGCTTCAGCGGAAACCGGCGGGGCGCTCATTCAGGTCCTGGAGATCAGCTCCTCGGCCACGCGATCCATCTCCGCGCATTTCTGGGCAAGAGTCGTGCCGGGGCCGATCGTGAACGCGAACGGAAACACCGTGTAGCCGGTCGCGCCCGCATCTTCGAGACGGCGCACGTCGGCCGGCGTGACCGGCTTGCCTTCCGGCCTGATGGCCACGATCGCACTGAAAGGTTTGCCGTGCGTGCCGAATTCCCGGCGCAACTTGTCCAGCTTCTTCAGCGTCGCCATTTCCTCTTCCATTGTCTGCCCCGGCGAGACATAGCCGTCGCCCAGGCGCGCTGCGCGCCTGAGCGCCGGCTCACTGGTACCACCAATCAGGATCGGCACCGGCGCGGGCGGTATCGGGGTCATGATGATGCGCGGAAAATTGAAGAACTGCCCTTGGTGTTCCACGTACTTGCCGGTCTGCAATTTGCGGATGACATCGATGCACTCGTCGAAACGCTTGCCGCGGGTATGAAAATCGACGCCCATCATGTCGAACTCTTCCTTCATCCAGCCGGCGCCGGCGCCCAGGTGCACGCGCCCGCCGGTGAAGTACGCGAGGCTCCCGGTGGTCTTGGCGACCTCGATCGGGTGGCGCAAGGGCAGGATGTACACATTGGGACAGAAGTGCAGCTTCCTGGCTGTTGCCGCGAGTCCCGCGATCATGGTCCAGACATCGGGCCACGGCGTGTCATCCCTGAACTGGGGCGGCTTGTGATCGGCCGAGTACAGGTACCTGGAGTCCTGCTTCTCCGGATGCACGAGATGGTCCGGCAAGAGAAATCCATGAAAGCCCACGCTCTCGCAGTGCTTCGCAACACCGACGAGTTGATCGCCTTCGCACAGAAACGACGATTGCCAGAATTGCATCCCGCCTCCCAGTTACCACCAGCCTGCGGCGCCCGCGACCTGCTCACCGGTCTGCCGGCAACTGGCGACCGAGGACGGCCAGCCTGTTGACCGTCAGGTTGGGAGCCGCCTCGATGGGCTCGACCCGCTCGTAGATCCGTTCATAGCTCTGGTGCTTGATCACCCAGCGACCATCGACCTTCAAGTAACGATCCTGGTACAAGGCCGTGCCTTCGGTCCGCAGCATCATGCCCAGATTGAGAAATTCGTCATGCAGGTACCAGATGCCGGTGGCATCCCGATCGCCGAGGATCTCGATTTCCGGGTGATGCCCATTGTGACGGGCCACACACGAGGCGTTGAACGAGCTGGCGATCATCTCGATGAACTCGGCCTGGTTCTTGAGTTCGATGCGATAGCTGCCGCCGACGTAGCAGGTCGTGATCTCGGGGTGCGTGATCCGCTTGAGTTCCTCGATGTTGAGCGTATCGATGCAGCGGAAATAGGCGTGTTTGAGACGCTTGATCTCTTCGATGTCGCGCAATGCCTGGACCTGCCGTCCCAGTTCCTCGATCGTGATCGACATGGTAGCTCTGCTCCTCTGATGCCAAGGCTAGTCGGGATAGGCCTCTTCAACCTCGTCCACAAGGACTACACCGCAAGGGCTGCGTTCGGGCAACGGGACTTCAGTTGATCGAGGCGACGCTGTTCAACAGCAGGTGGATCAAGGTCGTCTGGCGTCGTACCCCGGTCTTGGCAAAGATCGAGCGCAGATGGGCACGAATCGTGTTCTTGCGGATCTTGAGCTCCACGGCCGCCTCGTCCAGGGTGAACCCGTTCGCCAGCAACACGGCGAGCGTGGCTTCCGCACCCGTCAGGCCGAACAGGTACCGGACCATCTCGAGCGAAAGCTGCGATTTTCGCTCGGGATCCCTGATGAACACCACGGCCGTCGGACGATGCCGGTCTTCGGGCCATTCGCCCACCGGTATCGGGCGCACCACCACGCCGAGGCTGGCTCGCCCGGAGCATCGCGTCACCGACATTGCCTGCGGCACCGACGGCACTACGCCGTGCGCCCCGAGCCCGATCCTGATCAGGCGTTGCAAGTCCCTGTCCTCGGTCGGCAGTTCGGCATGCACCCTGTTCTGGCTGACCCGCATGCCATCCTTCTCCGCCAGCATGGAACCGGCAACGCTGTTGGAGCGGATGATCGCACCCTTTTCATCGAGCAGCACCGTTCCGACCAGCATGCGGTCCATCGTGTTCGAGTACAGTTGGAGTTCCGTCTCGATGCGCCCGATGCGCGAGTGCAGCGTCATCGCACGCCGCAGGTGCGGAAGCAGTGCCTGACATAATGCTTTGGTCTGCGCGGAGAAATCTTCCTCATTGCCCGGCCGCGTGATCCGCAGACGGCAGTCGGCACCGTTCTCGGTGACGATATCGGCCCCCATGATGTAGCGGATGTCGTTCGGCTCCAGGAAGGTCTCGTAGAACTTTCCGCTCATCCAGGAGGTGTCGATCATTTCGTCGATGGTCACGACGCGATCAGCCGGCAGCCCCACGAACGGATCCATGGAGAAAATGTCATTGTGGGTGTAGGCGGCGGTATAGACTTCCGGGCCCCGGAGACCGGCCCGAATCAGCAGCGCCAACTGGTCGGCGGAAGCGGGCCGCAGAATCAGCGTCGCCCAGTTCGCACGCATGATCTCCCGCAGCATCACCAGCATCCCGCTCCACGGCACGGTTTCGAGAGGCCCCTCGTAAACGGCGCCGATCAAGGTGCTGAACTGTTCCAGGGAGAGCGGGGTCTCCTGCGGATGGTTCGGTTCAGATGGCTGATGGGACACTGGCTGCCGGCTCACATACGGCCCTTACCTGGGACTCAAGGCCGCAGCCGATGATAAGCCGACCCCTGACCGGCGCGCAAACCGGCCAGACGTCCCGCCCGTGCGTCCGCTCCTGCCGCAGTCACCGACTGCTGTCGTCCTTGGCGGATTTCGCGAGATCCAGGAAGACCGGCTTCTCACCCCCGCCATGGACCTCGAGCTTGGCGCCGCTGACATAAGCGGCCAGCGGCGATGCGAGGTACAGGCAGGCATCGGCCACATCACGTGGGGTGCCCATACGCTGGAGAGGAAGCATGTTGCCGACGCGCTTCACGCCCTCTTCCCCCCCGTAATGATCCAGCGAGTTCTCGGTAGCCACGAGGCCGACGATGATGGCGTTGACCCGGATGCGCTGCGGACCCCACTCCATGGCCAGCGACTCCGTGAGGTTGAGCAAACCGGCCTTGGCGGCGCCATAGGCCGCGGTACGCGGCGATGAACGAACCGCGGAAACGCTCGATATGTTGATGATCGAGCCGCCCTCCGGCTGGTTCTTCATGACCGAATACGCCGCCTGCGACATGAAGAATGCCGAGGTCAGGTTCAAGCGAATCACTTTTTCGATCAGCGACGGGGAACAGGTCGCAGAGTCGACCTCCGGACTCCCTCCCGCGTTGTTCACCAGCACGTCGAGGCCGCCGTGATCACGCGCGATATTGTCGAGCAGCGCACGGCACTGATCCGCCTCACGCACGTCGCACTTGCGAAATTCGGGCTCTTGTCCGGCTGCGCCCGGCGACCGCCCCGGATCCCTGCGGCCGCAAACGATCACCGTGGCTCCGCGAGCAAGGAACGCCGCGGCGATACCTCGGCCGATGCCTCCAGTGCCGCCGGTCACCAGCACCCGGCTGCCTGAGAAGTCCAGCACCGCCTCCGCCACTTTCGCTCCTCGCGCCGCGCGTGATTATCTGTTACGGTTTTCGGGCAAATCCGAATCTGAATTCGATGTCCGAATGATCGAGCGGCTCATGGTAGACGTTACGGTGAAGCACACGCAAGACCCACTCCCCGCAACCGGTCCGGCTGCTCTGGCACGCGCCGCGCGCGAGCACGGCGGCGACGTGGCGCTCGAGGAAGCCGGCCGACGCTGGACTTACCTCGAGCTCGAGGCCGAGGTCCGCAGCGCCGCGGCCGGCTTCGTCGCCTACGGCGTGCAGCACGGCGACCGCGTGGCCATCTGGGCGCCGAACACCGCTCGCTGGATCGTGGCGGCGCTCGGCGCTCAGTCGGTCGGCGCCATCGTCGTGCCGCTCAACACGCGGCTCAAGGGACGCGAAGCCGCGTATATCCTGAACCGCAGCGGCGCGCGCATCCTCGTGCAGGTTCACGAGCTCCTGGGCACGCGCTACGCCGACCTTCTTGCCGGCGAGTCGCTGCCCTCGCTCGAGCGGCGCATCGTGCTCGACGGCCCCGACTGGGACGCGTTCCTTGCCGCGGGTGCCACGGTCGCTCAGCACGATCTGACCGCGCGCATGGCGCGGCTGCGTGGCGAGGACATCGCAGACATCCTGTTCACCTCGGGTACCACCGGTCAACCCAAGGGCGTCATGAGTTCACACGCGCAGAACATCCGTGTGTTCGATGCCTGGTCCTCCATCGTCGGTCTCGAACATGGCGATCGATACCTGATCGTCAATCCGTTTTTCCACGCATTCGGCTACAAGTCCGGCTGGCTGGCTTGTCTGCTGCGTGGCGCCACCATTCTGCCGCTGGCCATATTCGACGCCGAAGTGGTCATGCAGCGCATCGTGACGGATCGGATCTCGGTGCTCCCCGGTCCACCGACGCTGTTCCAGTCGCTGCTGACCAGCCGCGAGCGCGCGCCGGTCGATGTCTCCTCGCTGCGACTGGCCGTGACCGGGGCCGCGAACGTGCCCGTGACGCTGATCGAGCGCATGCGCTCCGAGCTCGGATTCCGTACCGTGATCACCGGCTATGGCCTGACGGAATCGACCGGCTGCGTGAGCATGTGCAGGCGTGGCGACAGCCCCGAGCGCATCGCCCGCACCTGTGGTGCACCCTTGCCGGGGGTCGAAGTGCGTGCCGTCGACGAGGCGGGCCATGAGGTACCCAGGGGATCGGAGGGGGAACTGCTGGTGCGCGGCTACAACGTCATGCTCGGCTACTTCGACGATGAGGCCGCCACCCGGGCGGCCATCGACAGCGATGGGTGGCTGCACACGGGCGACATCGGCGTCATGGACGAATCGGGGTATCTGCGCATCACCGACCGGAAGAAGGACATGTTCATCGTCGGCGGCTTCAATTGCTACCCGGCGGAGATCGAGAACCTGCTGGGCGCGCATCCCGCCGTCGCACAGGTTGCCGTGGCCGGTGCCCCCGACGAGCGGATGGGCGAAGTCGGCCATGCCTACGTCGTCTTGCGCCCGGGCGTCACCCTCGACGAACCCTCCCTCATTGCATGGTGTCGCGAGAACATGGCGAACTACAAGGTGCCGCGCCGCGTCCATTTCATGGATGCGCTGCCGACCACGGCGTCCGGCAAGGTGCAGCGCTTCGCGTTGCGGCCCGATGCCCGCTGACGAAGAGGCGCTGCAAAGCGCCGCGAGTGGCTCCCTGCCTTACCGGATCGCCGAACCAGGGCTGCAAGATGACTGATCACGCCAGCTTCTCCCCCAGCCGACCGGTGCCTGCGTGCCAGACCCACCACTGGGACATCGAGGCGGACGCGGTCATCGTGGGATTCGGTGCGGCCGGCGGAGCTTGCGCGATCGAGGCGGCCCGCGGAGGCGCGCGCGTGATCCTGCTCGACGTCGCGTCGGCCTATGGTGGAGCCTCGGCGCTCTCCGGGGGCGAGATCTACATGGGCGGCGGGGGCGGCACCCCGATCCAGCGCGCCTTTGGATTCGAGGACTCGACCGAGGACATGTACCAGTACCTGCTGGCGAGCACCGGCCCCAACGCCGATGCCGCCAAGGTGCGCCTGTATGCCGACAACAGCCTCGAGCACTATCGCTGGCTGACGGCGCAGGGAGTCGAATACAAGACCTCCTACGTCGCCGAGCGTTGCGTCGAGCCGCTGACCGACGATTGCCTGATCTGGTCGGGCAGCGAGGAGGCGTGGCCATTCGCGCAGCTCGCAAGACCGGCCCCGCGCGGGCACTGCCCGAAATATGTCGGTCTCGGGGGCGGCCGGCACATCATGGACGTATTGGCCAGGCACGTCGCCGAAGCGGGCGTCGATGTGCGCTACAACGCACGGGGCCTCGCCCTGGTCGCCGACCACAACCGCGAAGTACACGGCGTCGTCGCTCGCATCGGCGGTGAGATCCGATTCGTGCGCGCGCACCGCGCCGTGGTGCTGTGTGCCGGCGGCTTCATCATGAACCGCGACATGGTGAGGCGTCACGCTCCCCACCTGCTGCGCGCCCGGTATCCGCTCGGCACCGTGGATGACGGTTCCGGCATCCGGCTCGGCATGAGTGTCGGAGGCGGCACGATCAACATGGCCGAGGGCTTCACCACCCTGCCCTGGTACCCGCCAGGCTCGCTCGTCAAGGGCATCTTCATCAATGAACGCGGGCAGCGATTCATCAACGAGGATGTCTATCACGGGCGCGTCGCGGCCAGTGCCCTGTGCCAGGGCGGTGAACGGATCTGGCTGCTGGCCGACCAATCGATCTACGAGGCAGGCCAGATGCACGCCGCCGTGGGCATCGAGATAGGCTCGGCGGGCGACACCTGGGAGGAAGTGGAGCGCGAACTGGGCTTGCCCCGACAGGCGCTCCTCGACACGGTGGAGCTCTACAACCGCCACGCCGCCCAGGGAGAGGATCCCTTGTTTCACAAGTCGGCGAAGTGGCTCAAGCCCCTGATCGAACCTCCGTACATCGCCCTCGACTGCCGCATCGACCATTGCTCCTATTCGGCTTTCACGCTCGGTGGGCTCGATACGCTGCCCACGGGCGAGGTGCTGGACGAGGACGGCGCAATCGTCCCGGGCCTGTTCGCCGCCGGCCGGACCGCGTGCGGGCTGCCTCGCTGGGGCGCCGGTTACAGCTCAGGAACCTCGCTCGGCGATGCGACATTCTTTGGACGCCAGGCGGGCCGGCGCCTCGCCACGACCCGCCGATAACAGCTCCGTCGGCGCCTTGCCGTGGCCGGCCGATGGCGACTCCGGCCGGTCGATGGCGACCCCGCCGGTCCTCAGATCGTAAGACCGATGCTCGCACCATGCCGGGTCGCCTCCGCCATGCGGCGCGGCAGCCAGGCGGCACCGGCGAGGAACAACTGCGCGATACCGCCGTCGGCCTTGAGCTGGTCATAGAGATCCGGCTGCGGCACCGCGCCGTACACCAGCACGACACTGTCGAACCCTTCGTAGCGCGAGATCCTGCTTCCGACCGACGACACGAATTCGAGGCCAGCAGGCCCCACTTTCGTAAGCGTCACGTTCGGCACGGTGGCAACTCCCAGGCTCTCCATGCGGGCGATCATCATGCCGAGCGAATATCTCGCGATCTCCCAGCCCAGGTGCACGTTCTTGTGGAAGATCGTGACCTCCCTGCCCTTGCTCGCCAGGAAATCCGCGACGCAGGGTGTCTCGTAGTAATCCTCCTGCGATACGACGGCCACACGCTTGCCGGTGGAGGCGCTGCCCACCATCACGTCCCAGCCGTATACGACCTGCGGCGATTCGAGGCCCGCTACGTCGTGCGGTACACGCGGGCGCGCACCCGTGGCGATGACGACCGCATCGGGTTTCAATGCCTTGATCGACGCAACATCCGCTTTCGACTCGAGGAGGACCTCGACGCCCGTGCGGCTCATTTCATTTTCTTCGAAGTAGATCTGATCCTCGAAGGAATCACGCCCCGGAGCCTTGGCGGCGATCACCAACTGGCCGCCGAGGCGCTTGCCCTGTTCGAGCAAGGTCACCTCGTGACCGCGAATGGCTGCGATGCGCGCCGCCTCGCAGCCTGCCAGGCCACCGCCCACCACCACGACACGCTTGGCTTTCGCCGCGGGTTTGAATTCCCGTTCCCAGCGCAGCTCATTGCCGATGACCGGATTGATCGAACACATCGGTGTGTACGGAAAGTACAGCGACTCGGAAGCCTCGTCGATGCAGCGGGTGCAGGCGATGCAGCGGCGGATCTCGCCGAGCCGGCCCTCGCGTGCCTTGTTGGCAAACTCGGGGTCGGCAATGCCCGCGCGCACCATGCCGACGAGATCGCAATAGCCATCCTTGATCAGATTCTCCGCGAGCACCGGATCGTTGATGCGACCGGTGAACATCACCGCGACTTTCTTGCCGAGATCGGACAGGTCGGCCTTGGCCGCCTTGCCGGCCTCGCGATACTCGGCATTGGGGTAGTAGGAATTCGGCACATAGGACGGTGCGCCCCAGCAATGGCCGGTATCGATGTCGGCGAAATCGATCAGGCCGGTCTCCGCGATTGCGTAGAGCATCTCGCGCATTTCCATGTTGTCATAGCCTCCCTGGCGAAACTCCTGTGCGCTGATTCGAATGCCGATGGCGAGGCCGTCGCCGATCCGCGCCCGGATGCGTCGCAGCACCTCGACCACGAAACGGATGCGTTCGCGCGGGCCGCCGCCCCACTGATCGGTACGCCGGTTGGTGACGGGCGACAGGAAGCTGTGGCCCATCGTCTCGTGCGCGCAGTGGATCTCGATACCGTCCGCCCCGGTGGCCCTGGCCACCTCGGCCGCGTCGGCATACACGCCGATGCAAAACTCGATTTCCGCCTCGCCGAGCACGTGCGGCGTGTAGGACTGCGCCCCAAGCATCGGCACTGCCGAGGGTCCCCATGCCGAGGTCAGCTGAGTCAGCTGCACGATGGCGACGGATCCCGCCTTGTGCACTTCGTCCACGAATTTCTTCATGCCCTCGGCGAATGCCGGATATTGATACGCGGCTCCATGCGGAGCACAACCGATCGACAGGCCGACCTCGTCCGGCGTCTCCGGCGGGAAAGGAACATTGAGGAGCCATGTTTCGCTGCCGATCCAGCCGGTGCCGCCTCGCGCCTTGGCGGCGTGATGCGCGATGAAGTGCTCGTCGATCATTCCTGGAACCATCGACGAGTTGATGGTATTGGTCGTTTCGCAGATCCGGTTCGGTACCCGCATGGGGCCTACCTGCAAAGGTGCGAACAGATGCTCGAATTTCACTTGGCTCATTCTGTGGTCCCCGGGGGCTTACTTCGCCGGGCGTGCCGGCTCGGCAGGCCCGGTCAGGGTGAGAATCTTGACCGCGAACGGGCGGTCGGTCTGCATCTGGAAATAACCCCAGGCTGGGAACACTGCGACGAGTTTCGGCCACAGCGTCTTGCGCTCCTGCTCGGTGGCGTCCCGCGAAGTCGCCTTGTACCGATCGAAGTCGAGTTGCACTTCGCATGCCGGGTTGGCATTGAGGTTGAGAACCCAGGCTGGATGATGGTCGTAGCCCGCCAGTGAACCGACGACGACCAGTTCCTCAGCGTTGCGCAGGAACACCGCCGGCGCAATGCGCTTTTCGCCTGATTTGCGCCCGATCGTCGTCAGCAGCAGCGTCGGAAACCCACCCTGCGCACTCTGACCGGTAGACCGGCCGGCGGGATTGGCAAGATAGGCCTCGACGTCCGCCTTGGCATCGCTCCTGATCAGATCCACCGATGCGGTGCGCTCCTTGAACCAGGCCCACTCCTGCTCGCTCATGAACTCCGGTTTCTGCATTTTATCGCGACTTGCCATGTGTCAGCTCCTCGGGTAGCTGTATCGACGCCGCTGCGTCATGCCATTTTCCCACACCTTTTGCGATGAGGGGTGCAACTGGTCAACCCTCATTTGAAGTAGAGCCCGCTCACTGCCACCTGCACCTCGAATCTCGGCGGGCGTGTGCCCGCCCGCGCCTCGGCGAAGCGCATGCGCCCCGGCATGCCGGTCATCGCCCCTGCGTCACTGTGGCGGCACCTGTCCCTGCCCCAGCAGCCAGGCGAGGTGCGCCCTGGGCACGGGATCATCCGGCCGCGAGGATCAGCCCGCTCGTCGGCACGCCCGTCCCGGCCGTGACCAGCACGTTGCGCACGTCCCGCACCTGGTTCACGGAGGTGCCGCGCACCTGACGCACGCCCTCGGCGATGCCGTTGACACCATGGACATAGGCCTCGCCGAGCTGGCCGCCGTGAGTATTCACCGGCAATCGCCCATTCATGTCGATATGGCCGTCCTTTACAAATTCCTTCGCCTCGCCGCGCCCGCAGAAGTCGAATGCTTCGAGCTGCGGCAGCACGAAGGGCGAGAAGTGATCGTAGAGCACCGCCGTCTGGATATCCTCCGGCCCGACCTCCGCCATGGCATAGAGCTGCTTCGCGACCAGCCGCATCTCCGGCAGTGCCGAGATATCCTTGCGATAGAAACTCGTCATGTTCATCTGATCATCGCAGGCGCCCTGGGCGGCACCGCGGACCAGCACCGGCTTCTGTCTGAGGTGGCGCGCTCGGTCGGCACGCGTCACCACGATCGCGATCGCACCATCGCTCTCCTGGCAACAATCCAGGAGTCTGAGTGGCTCGACGATCCAGCGGCTCTTCTGATGATCCTCGAGCGTGATCGGCTTCTGGTAGAACCAGGCCTTGGGATTGGCCGCCGCCATGCGGCGGCCGGCCACCGTGACGCGGCCGAAATCCTCGCTGGTCGCCCCGAAGTCGTGCATGTAGCGCCTTGCCGCCATCGCCACCCAAGAGGCGGGCGTCGCCAGCCCGAAGGGCACGGTCCAGCCGAAGGTCGCGAGCGCCGCAGAGGGGATGGCCGGCGGCACATAAGCCGCGCCGAAGCGGTACTGCGAGCGCTCGTTCATGGCGCGGTAGCAGACGACCACCTCCGCCACCCCACTGTGCACGGCCATGGCGGCCTGGTGCACCGGCGCACAGGCCCCACCACCACCGTATTCGATGCGGCTGAAGAACTTGAGGTCCTTGCCGCCGATGTTGCGGAAGATTTCGATCTCGGGGTTGTTGTCCATCGTGAAGGTGGACAACCCGTCGACCTCGCTCGGCTTCAGTCCCGCCTCATCGAGGGCGGCCTTGATGGCTTCGACCGCGAGCTGCAGTTCGCTGCGGCCGGAGTCCTTGGAGAATTCCGTGGCGCCGATGCCGACGATGGCCGCCTGATCCTTCAATGGGTGAGTCATGAGTGTGCGCGCTCCGAAGTTTCAGGGTAGTGCCAGGCGCACGGTCGCAGAAACGTGCTCGCCGAGGCTGTTGACGCCGCTCACGGCGACTTCCACGAGCCTGTCCTGGCCCACGGTTTCCTTGCTCTTCACCGTGCCGGTCAGCTTCATGCTGTCGCCGGGGAAGTTCGGCGCACCGAGCCGCATCTTCAGTCCCCTGACGCGCGCGCCCGGACCCGCCCAGTCGCCGACGAAGCGCTGCACCAGACCGTTGCTGGTGAGAATGTTCATGAAGATGTCGGGCGTACCGGCCGCCTGCGCGTGTGCCTTGTCGTGATGCACCAGCGAGAAGTCGCTGGTGGCGATCGCGCCGGCCACGATGAGCGAGGCGGTAATGGGAATGTCCAGAGCAGGCAGTTGCTGGCCGGTCTGAATGCTGTCGAAAGTGATCTGGGCAGCCATGGGTTCCTCGTACCGGTCAGGTCATCGGGCGCACGGCGCCGCTCGCGAGCTGCTCGCCGATCTTCGCGAGCATCGGGGTGGCCCCGCCAAGCGCAAGCTCGATCTGCTTGGCTCGCAGCAGGAAGGCGTGGATCGGATAGTCGAGGTCCGCACCCAGGCCGCCGTGCAGGTGCTGGGCGGTGTGCGTGACACGATGCCCGCCGAGCGCCGCCCACCACTTGGCGGCCGCGACCTCGGCGGTCGCGGGAATTTCGTTCTCCAGCGCCCACACGGCGCGCAGATACACCGAGCGCAGCGCCTCGAGGTCGATGTAGGCGTCGGCGAGCCGATGCTGCACGCTTTGGAAACTCCCCGTGGGACGGCCAAACTGCACGCGCTCCCTGGTGTAGACAGCGGCGCGCCGCAGCGCCTCGGCCATCAGCCCACACTGCAGGGCCGCAAGCGCCACCTGACCTCGCTCCACGATCCAGCGGACGATGGCCTCGCCATCATGAACGCCGCCCAGCAGATCGGCTGCCGACACCTGCACGTTGGTCAGCGTCACCTGTGCCTGCGGTTCGCCGCCGCTCGAGGCCTGCGGCTCGATACACACGCCCTTGGCAGCGGGGTCGATCATGAACACGGCCATGTCGTTGCGGCCGGCGCGCGCCGCGACCAGGATGGCCCGCGCCTGGGCAGCGTAGGGCACGCAGGACTTCACGCCCTTCAGACGCCAGCCCGGCCTGTTCGCCGAGGCCTTGACAGCCGGCTGCCGCGGATCGCCGCCGCCCGTCTCTTCGAGCGCTGCGGTGAGGAGTATCTCCCCCGAAACGACCCGCGGCAGGAGCGCGGCACGCTGCGCGGTGCTGCCGAATTTCTGCACCGGCATCGCACCCAGCACCAGCGTCGCGAGCAGCGGCGCAACGGCAAGAGTACGCCCCTGCTCCTCGAGCAGAAGGCAGAGTTCGGTGAGACCGAGCCCGGTGCCGCCGTGTTCCTCGGCAATCGCGGTACCGAGCAGCCCCGCCCGTGCCAGCGTCGCCCACAGCGGCGGGTCGTAAGACTGGCCCGAGCGCGAAAACTCCCGGCGGCCCTCGTCCGAGAACCGGTCGCCGAGAATCTGCCCTGCAAGTCGGCGCAGACTCTGCTGTTCCTCGCTGTATCTGAAATCCATGCGCCTGATTCCTTTCAGCCGGCCCGGCGCTCGCGGAAAGCCGGGATGACGAAGTCCTTGTCGACCTCGACGAACTCCACCTCGACCGGCATGTCGATGCGTACCTTCTCGGGTTCGATGTCGAGGAGGTTCGCCACGACGCGCACGCCCTCCTCCAGATCCACGAGCGCCACGGGCAGCGGATATTTGAACCCCGGCATCTGCGGCTGATGCACGACGACGAAGCTGTGGATCCTGCCGCGCCCCGAGCACTGGAGCGCCATCCACTCGAGCGACTGGCATTCGGGGCACATCGGACCCGGGGGATGGTGCAGGTGCCCGCACCGGCTGCATTTGCGGACGAGGAGCTTGCGCTGGTTCAGTCCCTCCCAGAAGAAGGCGCCGTCCCTGGTGACTGCCGGCCGAGGATGGGGGGGCTTCCTCGCCTCGGGCGCCTTCCCCGCCGGAGCGTCTTGCTTCTCTTGCGGCGGACGGAACTTCAGGATGCGGAAGAGCGTGCGCCCTACCAGATCACCCTTCTGGTCGCTGTACTCATAGCGGTAGGTCACGAAATGCCCCACGCCGAGCCCGGTCTTCTTTTCCTCCGAGACGGCGTCGAGCGTCACGCGCTGGGTGATCACGTCCCCGCAGCGCAGGTCGCGGCAGTACTCCTCCTCGATGTTGGTCGCCACCACCGAGGTGAACCCGGCCCCATCGGCCAGGTCGAGCCCGCGCAACGTCCCGCTTTCACGGGTGAGGTCGGGGCGGAAGTGGCTCATCGTCCACACGAACAGCATCGCCGGAGGAGCCACCTCGCCCTGGAGATAGCGCGGATCGTCCTCCCCCATCGCCTCGCACCAGCGGCGGATCGCCGGCAGGTTCACCGGGTCGAGTGCAGTCTGGGGCGGCAGCGCCTCCTGACCTACCATCGCCTGCACTTTCGACAGCCAATTCAGCATTCCCGCATCCGACATGGAATCCACTCCTTCAGCGCCCGCGAGGCAGCCCGAGACCAACTTCTGCCACCATGTCGCGGAGCACTTCGACCGCACCACCGCCAAACGTATTGATCTGGCACAACCGCCACTCGCGCTCCAGCCGCGCCTGTAGTATCGACCCAGGCGAACCGCGCTTGACGATTCCCGCAGAACCCACGACATCCAGCAGCAGCCGCAGCACCCTGATATAGCTTTCGGTGCCGAAGACCTTGCAGGCACTTGCCAACTCGGGTCGCACCGTACCCTCGGAGATTTCCCAAGCCACACGATTGCCGAGCACCGCATTCGCCTGCAGCACGGCGTAGGCTTCGGCGAGCGCGAACTGCGCCCAAGGGCGGTCGATCACACGTCCGCCCCCCGGTGCCGGGGTCTCCCGCGCCCATTCCACCGTCCGGTCGAAGCAACCCATCGCGCCGTAGGCGAGCGCCGCCAACCCGACGCGCTCGTGGTTCAGCTGCTCGGTGATCAGCCGCCAGCCGCCGTTCAGCTCGCCGAAGATCATCGACGACGGCACCCGCACGTTCTCGTAGAACGTGACGTTGGTGCGCACACCGCCGACCGTGTGAATCGCGCTCAGCGAGAACCCCGGCAGGCGCGTATCCACGACGAAAATGGTTATGCCCTTGTGGGGCGGCGCTTCCGGGGCGGTGCGCGCGGCGAGCCACACATAATCGGCACTCTCGGCACCGCTCGTGAAGATTTTCTGTCCATTGATGACGTAGTGATCGCCGTCGCGCTCCGCGCGTGTCTTCAGCGAGGCGAGATCGCTCCCCGCGGTGGGCTCGGTGTAGCCGACGGCAAAGATGATCTCGCCGCGGGCGATGCGCGGCAGGAACTCGCGCTTCTGCTGCTCGGTGCCGCGGCGGATGAGCGCCGGTCCGATGGTGTTCACCGTCACGAAGGGAAACGGCGCCTCGGCGAGCCACAGTTCCTCGAGCAGGATCTTCTGCGCCAGCGGATCGAGTGCGCGGCCGCCGTACTCCACCGGCCAGCCGGGCGTGAGCCATCCGTCCCGGCCCAGGCGGCGCACGACCGTGCGGAACAGCTCGCCCCCTTCGCGGTTGTGCCGCATCTCCTCGCGTTCTTCCGGCGTCATGAGGCCGGCGAGGTAGGTGCGGAACTCGCGCCGCAGTGCGGCCTGTTCAGGCGTGTATTCCACGTGCATAGCGTCAATCCCCGGCGAACGGCAGGATGCCGAGCGCCTTCAGGTTGGGGTCGGTCACCGGACGGTAGGTGCCCGCGCCGGGGTCGCGCACGAAGAGCGGGTCCGAGGTGCGTTGCGGATCGTAGCCGGCACGCTGCAAGTCGATCTTGCGCAGCTTGAAGCTGGCAGTGAGATCCGCCTCGCGCGAGATCCTCACGAAAAGCGGTATCGCATAGTCAGCCAGCCGCGCGCCGGCAAACTCATGGAAGGCAGTCGGATCGAAGCGCGCGGGATCCGGATAGGTGAGACTCGCCATACCGGCGCGCCCGTCCTCGCCCGCGACGCGCACGCCATAGACGTTGACGCTCGCGGGTCCCCTGAACGCGCCAAGCACTTCGGCGACCTCCTCCGTCGAGACGTTGTGCCCCCGCCAACGGTATCGCCGATGCGATCGACGAAATAGTAGTAGTCATCCTCATCGAAGCGCACCAGATCGCCCGATCGCACCCAGCGATCCCCGGTCCTGAATACATTGCGCAGAAGCTTCCTTTCCGTGGCCTCGGCCGAGGTGTAGCCCTCGAACATGCCGGCTGCTCCCGGGCCATCGAGCACCTCGGCGATGAGCTCCCCCACCTCGCCAGCCTGCGCAAGAACGCAGGAGCCGCCGGCATTGCGCACGTAATCGCCCTTCTCCACGTCGAAGCGCAGCACCCGAATGTTGCTCTTGTCGGGATAGGGAATGCGGCCGACCGAGCCGATCCTGTTGTCGACATTGGAGATGCCATAATTCGCCTCGGTGGCGCCGAGCCCCTCCACGATCATCTCCACGCCGAAGCGCTCGAGGAACTGGCGCCAGATGTCGGGCCTCATGCCCGCGCCCGCCAGCTTGCGCAGGGTGTGGTCCCGATCGTCCGGCTGGGGCGGCTGGTTCGCGACATAGCGGCAGATCTCGCCGATGTAGTACATGGCCGTGACCTTGTGCCGGCGCACATCGTTCCAGAACTCGCGCACGCTGAGCTTGCGCTTCAATACGATCGGCACCCCGAAGCGCAGCGCCATCGAAATGACGACCATGCCCCCGGCACCGTGGAAGAGCGGCAGCACGTTGTAGAGCACGTCCTTCGGCCCCAGTTGCCAGATACCGCCGATCATTTCACCGGCGTTCACGAAGCGCAGATGGCTGTTCACGGCCGCCTTGGGCAGTCCCGTGGTGCCCGAGGTGAAGATGTAGTAGAGCGGATCGCCCAGGGTGATTCCGGCGCGCATGCTGCGGTCCGGATTCTGCGTGCTCGCTTCCTGCATCGCCGCCTCGAGGCTCCGTGCCGGCACGAGCCCGCCGGGACCGCCGCCCTTCACGTCCGGATGGGCGGATTCGAAAAGGATTCCCGGCCGGTCCGCCTTGCCGAGCGTCGCGATGTGCCCGGCGCACTCGGCGCCGAAGACGAGTGCGCATGCCCCCGTCTGCTCCAGGGCGTGCTTTAGCACGCGATCCCGCGCGCTGGTATTGAGGAGTGCCGTGATGATGCCGACCTTGGCGAGACCCAGCCAGACCATCGGATACTCGGGCCGGTTGTCCATCATGAGTGCGACCACATCGCCGCGCTTCAGCCCGGCCGCGAGCGCTGCGTGCGCCACGCGGTTGACGAGCGCATTCATCTCGCCGAACGTCACGGTGCGCCCTTCGAAGATGATGAAGGGCCGATCGGCCGAGTCCCGCGCGCGCTCCTCGAGGCGATCGGCAACGGTGTACTCCTGGTCGCGCCGGTGGCTGGCGACTAGTGAAATGCCGCGCATCATGCGCTGCAGGGTCACCTCGCGGGGAACCGTGGCGTGGTCCTGCATCCCGGGGCTGGCCTGCGCGTTCAGTGATTCAGCACACATCGAACAGCGCGGCAGCACCCATCCCGCCACCTACGCACATGCTCACCACGACGTGGCGGACGCCTCGCCGGCGACCCTCGATCAGCGCATGCCCGACCAGCCTGGCACCCGACATGCCGAATGGATGGCCGATCGCGATGGCACCGCCATTGACGTTCAACCGGTCCTGCGCAATTCCAAGGGTGTCGCGGCAGAACAGCACCTGACAGGCGAAGGCCTCGTTGATTTCCTACAGCCCGATGTCGCTGATCGAAAGTCCGGTCTGCCGCAACAGTTTCGGTATGGCGTATGCGGGTCCGATGCCCATCTCGTCGGTAGGGCATCCGGCGACCGCCATGGCCCGGTACACACCGAGTGGATGCAGGCTCCGGCGTGCCGCCTCCTCCCGGCTCATGACCACACAGGCACTCGCGCCATCGGACAACTGCGAGGCATTGCCGGCGGTGATGTGGCGACCTTCGGCAGCCCAGCGTCCGTTCTTCCATACCGGCTTGAGTGCTGACAGGCTCTCGAGCGTGGTGTCCGGCCGATTGCCCTCGTCGCGGCCGAGTGTCATCGCCTCCGTGCCGGTCACGTTGCCTTCCTTGTCGAACAGCTGCCTGACGCTCGGCAGCGGCACGATCTCGGCGTCGAACAACCCGTCGCGCTGGGCGCTTGCCGTACGCTGCTGACTTTGCAGCGCGTACTCGTCCTGCGCGGAACGCGCAATGCCATGGCGTTCAGCCACCAGTTCCGCCGTCTCGATCATCTGGATGTATGCCGTCGGCATCGCCTCGAGCACAGCCTGCGACTGTGCGCGATAAGCGTTCTTGTGCTTGTTCTGGGTGAGCGAGATCGACTCCAGGCCGCCTGCCACCACGATTGCCTGCTCGCCGAGCATGATGCTCCTGGCGGCGCCGGCGATGGCCGAAAGCCCCGAGGCGCACATCCGGTCGATGGTCATCCCGGCGACACTCTCGGGCAGGCCGGCGGTGTAGGTACAAAGCCGGCCGAGGTTGTAGCCCTGCGTGCCCTGCTGTGCGGCGATGCCGAGAACCACCTCGTCGACGTCGGCGCCATCGACACCCGCTCTGGCCAGCGCGGCGCGAATGACATGGCCGCCGAGCACCGGTGCCTCGGTGTCATTGAATGCGCCGCGGTAGGCGCGACCGATCGGGGTGCGGGCGGTGGAGACAATGACGGCTTCAGCTGATTTCATCCACAACTCCTCAATTGAAAGACAGGCGGCTGATGGTGTCGACGACGCAGCCGGGTCTGCTCTTGCCCTCGATCTCGACCGTGACCCGGATCGTGACCTGCACGGCGCCATCCTTGATTTCTTCCGCGGCGATCACCTCGCCACGGCCACGGATGCGCGAGCCCGCGCGTACCGGAAATGGAAACCGCACCCGCTCACAGCCATAGTTCACACCCATTTTCAGGTTGTCGTAAATGACCAGTTCCGGCAGGAACTTGTTGGCGAGACTCAACGTCAGGTAGCCATGGGCAATGCATCCTCCGAACGGACCCTCGGCGGCGCGTGCCTCGTCCACATGGATCCACTGGCGATCATCCGTCGCATCGGCAAAGCGGTTGATGCGGTCCTGCGTGAGCGTCATCCAGTCGGTGGTGCCAAGGTCGCGGCCCACGGCTGCCAATACGCCTGCCACCGAATCGAATCGCTGGGTCATGATGGCGATCCCCTCAGGCACGCTGCGAGCTGACCGAGACCACCTCGCCGGTCATGTACGAGGAGTAGTCACTGGCCAGGAAGACCATCACGTTGGCCACCTCCCACGGTTCGGCCCCACGGCCGAAAGCCTCGCGTGCGGATAGCTGGGCAAGCAATTCCTCGGATGCCGACTTGCGCAGGAATGCGTGAATCGCGATCGACGGCGCGACCGCATTGACGCGGACCCCGAACGCGGCGGCCTCGATGGCCGCGCAACGCGTCAGCGCCATCACACCGGCCTTGGCCGCGGCGTAATGAGCCTGTTCGGCCTGGGCGCGCCAGCCGAGAACCGAGGCATTGTTGACGATGACCCCGCGGCCGCGTGGCTGCATCGCCTTCAGGGCAGCGCGTGTCATGCGAAAGGTTCCCGTCAGCGTGATATCGATGACGCGTGCCCACTCCTCGTCGGGCATCTCGACCAGGAGCCTGCTGGTTCCCAATCCGGCGTTGTTGATCAGCACATCGATGCTGCCGAGCCGTTCCTCGGCGAGCGCGAACAGCGACTGCACATCCTGTTCCTTCGACACATCGCACAGCCGGCCATGCACCGCGCCGAGTCCGGTCTCGGCGCGGATCGCGGCCACCGCTTCGCCAAGCCTGCGCTCATGAATATCGCTGATCAGAAGTGCGCGGCAGCCTTCCTCGGCACAACGCTTCGCCACCGCAAAGCCGATCCCCGCGCCCGCTGCCGCGGTCACCATCACGGTCTTGTCGCGCAACAATCCGTGCGGGGGTACATAATCCGGCGGCGGTCTCATGACGTCTCCATCCTGGTGGCACGGCCACCCTGCTCGATACTCGTTCCTGGCTGCGGCGGCGTCATCGTCTAGCCTCCCCGCGGCATGCCGAGCGCCCGCTCGGCGATCAGGTTGAGCTGGATCTCGTTGCTGCCGGCGTAAATCGTATCCGACCGGCTGAACAGCCAGACCTGACGCAGCTTCTGCGCCAGCGGGTCGTCGTCGACGAGCACGGCGGCGGCGGCGAGCACATCGGCGGCGAGCCGGCCGAAATCGCGCCGCCAGTTGGACCATGCGTACTTGGCGATATAGGCTTCGCGCGAAGGCGGCACGCCACTCGTCCCGGCATCCGTCTGGGCCAGAACGCGCAGTGCGTTGCATCGCAGCGCATCGAGCGTGACCGCCGCCTGCGCGATCCTCTGGCGAAGTACGGGATCGCGCGCCGAGCCGTTGCGCCGTGCCACCTCGACCAGACACTGCAGTTCACGTTCGAACGCCGCCTGCTGGCCAAGCGTCGACACGCCGCGCTCGAAACCGAGCAACGCCATCGCCACCTTCCAGCCCTCGCCCGGTTGGCCGAGGTGCAGAGCACCCTCGGTGCGTGCGGCGTCGAAGAACACCTCGTTGAACTCGGAGTCGCCGGTGATCTGTCTGATCGGCCGGATCGTGACGCCCTTCTGATGCAACGGCACCAGCAGCATCACCAGGCCCTGATGCCGCGCCGACGCCGGCTCGCAGCGTGCGAGCACGAAGATCCAGTCGGCCTCGTGGGCCCATGAGGTCCAGGTCTTCTGGCCGGAGATGACCCAGTCATCACCCTCGCGCCAGGCGCGGGTCTGGACATTCGCAAGATCGGAGCCTGCGTTCGGCTCGGAATATCCCTGCGCCCAGTATTCAGTACCCGAGAGGATCCTCGGCAGGAAGCGCTGCTGCTGCGCGGCCGTGCCGAAAGCCATCAGCGTGGGCGCGAGCAGCGTCTCACCGATGTGCCCCAGACGCGCCGGGCCGTCCGCCCGTACATATTCCTCATGGAACACGACTTGCTGTGAGAGCGGCAGTGCGCGCCCACCGTGCTCCCGCGGCCAGCCGATGCCCACCCAGCCGCCGCGTGCGAGTTCCTGCTCCCAGCGCTTGACCAACCCGGGATCATGGGAGGGGTCGCCAAAGCCGCCGCAGCCCCGCAGCGGCGCGAACTCCCCGCGCAGATGCGCCTGCATCCAGGCAGTGACCTCGCCACGAAATCCCTCGTTGCCCGGGTCCGTCATGGCAGGACATCATCCAGCAACATCGCGGCCATGCGCTCGCGCAATTCGCCGGGTGTCGCGAGCCAGGAGTGCGCCGCCTGCGCACGCTTGAAGTACAGGTGCGGATCGAATTCCCAGGTGAAACCCACGCCACCATGCAGCTGAATCGCCTCCTGCGCGCAGTACTGAGCCGCATCGTCCGCAAGGCTCCGCGCCATGGTGGCCAGCCTCAGCGCGCGCGCCTCCTGCGGCTGCTCATCGAACCCCTGCGCCGCGCCCAGCACCGCCGACCGGGCGAGTTCCACCGCGACCATCATGGTCGCGCAGCGATGCTTGAGCGCCTGGAAGCTTGCCAAGGGTCTGCCGAACTGCACGCGCTGACCGAGATAGTGCACCGTCAGGTCCAGGCACTGCTGCGCCACACCGACCTGCTCCGAGGCGAGAACGACGGCGCTGAGCAGCCGGCACGCTTCGAGCCCGCGTTCCACGGCAGCGCCGCGCCCCAGACATTGGTCGCCGCGTATCAGCACCCCCCGCAGTTCCACTTTCGCCACGGGGCGCGTCGCATCATGACTGGTCAGCGGGATGCGCGTCACGTCCGCCGCATCGAGGGCGACCGCGAGCAGCAGGCGCTCATGCGCATGCAAGGGCAGCAACAGCCAGTGCGCGGCCATTGCCGCGGGTACGGCAGGCAGTACCCCGTCGAGCCGCCAGTCCGCCCCTTCGCGGCGCACGTTGACCGGCTCGCCCGGCAGCAAGGCTGTGTCCAGCGTGAATATCTGCTGACCGCTTGCCAGGGATGGCAGCCAGCGCGCCGCAACACCTTCCTCGCCGATGGCCGCGATCGCCGTGCCGGCGATGACGGTACTCTCGAGCCAGGGAACGCAAGCCAGGCGGCGCCCGAGTTGTTCGGCGACCAGAACGAGTTCGGTGACACCGAGGCCAAGACCGCCATGCTCCGCGGGAATGCGCATTGCACAGACCCCGAGCTCAGCGAGCTGCGCCCACAGTGATGCATCGAAGCCACCGCCCTCGAATGCCGCCCACCGCATGCGCGCAGAATCGCTTGCATCGGCGAGCAGTTGTTCGACCGAGTGCGTGATCTGACGCTGCTCTTCGGTAAGCCCCAGGTTCATCGCTGCCGCGCTCAGCTGCCGTAAACCTTCTGGGCCGGTCGTCCCTCGGCAAGCAGCCTGTCGACGGCCTGGGTGAGCTCCGCGATCGGCCAGCGGGCGCCGCGGTCGGCGATTCGGCCGGTGTGCCAGCCCTCGGCGATCGACAGCTCTCCGCCCTTGGACTCGAAGCAGTGTCCGGTGATCTGTGAGGAAAACGGACTTGCCAGCCAGGCGACGATCGCCGCCACGTTCATCGGGTCCCAGACATCGAAGCCTGATGGCGGCTTCTTCACCATGTCGGGCATCGCGCTCTCGGTCATGGAGGTGCGCGCGGCGGGCGCCAGCGAGTTGACCGTGATGCCATAGCGCTTCAACTCCGCCGCCTGCACCAGGGTCAGCGCAGCGATGCCGCCCTTCGCCGCCGAATAGTTGCTCTGGCCCACCGAGCCCTGCAGCCCGGCCCCAGAACTCGTATTGATGATGCGGGCATCGACCGGGCGGCCCGCCTTGCTGGCGTCGCGCCAGCGACGCCCGAGCACGTTCGCCAGACAGAAGTGTCCCTTCAAATGCACCCGCATCACGGTGTCCCAATCGTCCTCGGTGAGCGACAGGAACATGCGATCGCGCAGCACCCCGGCGTTATTGACGAGCACATGCACCTCACCGAACTCCGCCACCGCCGCCGCGACGATGCCGTTCGCACCCTCGATGGTCGTGATGTCGCCCTGGTCGGCGAGCGCCCGTCCACCCGCCGCGCCGATCTGTGCAACCACGGCCTGTGCAGCCTCGCCGCGGATGTCGTTGACCACGACGTTGGCGCCTTCGGCCGCCAGCGTCAGCGCATATGCCCGGCCGAGGCCGCCTCCGGCCCCGGTGATGATCGCAGTACGTCCGTCGCAGTAGCCCATGGTTCCTATCCCAGTCGTTCGATGATGGTCACGTTCGCCTGCCCGCCGCCCTCGCACATCGTCTGCAGGCCATAACGCTTGCCGGTGCGCTCCAGCTCGTGCAGCAGGGTGGTCATCAGCTTCGTGCCGCTCGCCCCGAGCGGATGGCCGAGCGCAATTGCCCCGCCGTTCACGTTGATGCGCTGATGCGGGTAGCCGGTCTCATGCAGCCAGGCCATGACCACCGGGGCGAAGGCTTCGTTGATTTCCACCAGATCGATATCCTCGATCTTCATGCCCGCCTTGCGCAGCGCGTGCCGGGTCGCCGGGATCGGCGCGGTGAGATGCCAGATCGGATCGTCGGCCAGCACCGAGAGATGGACGATGCGCGCGCGCGGCACGAGTCCGTAGCGCTTCAGGGCAGCCGCCGAAACCACCAGCATGGCAGAGGCTGCGTCGCAGACGGAACTCGAAACAGCGGCGGTGATCTTCGGGTAGGCTGAGTCGACCGGCTGGAGCGTTGCCATCTTCTCGAGAGTGCTGAGGCGCGCGGTCTCATCCATGCGAAAATCGCCGAATGGCACGATTTCCCGGTCGAACCGGCCTTCGGCCATGGCGCGCAGTGCGCGGTCGTGACTCTCCTTGGCGAATACTTCCAGCGCCTCGCGACTGAGGTTCCAGTGATCGGCGATGCGCTGCGCGGCGTAGAACTGATTCACCGGCGCATCCCCGAAGCGCGCCGTCCAGCCCTTGCTCTGCGCGAACGGCGTCGTGAACCCCAGCGGGCGCCCCGCCAGCATCGCCGAGGAAATCGGGATGCTCGACATCGTCTGCACACCGCCGGCCAGCACCACGTCCTGGGTCCCGCTCATGACGGCCTGCGCGGCGAAATGCACCGCCTGCTGCGAACTGCCGCACTGGCGATCGACCGTCGTCCCGGGAACGTTGTCCGGCATGCCCGCCGCCAGCCACGCGGTACGCGCTATGTCGCCCGCGAGCGCACCGATGGTGTCGACGCACCCGAAGATCACATCGTCGTACTCGGCTGCGGGAACGCCGTTCCGCTCGACTATCGCCTTGATGACGTGTGCGCCGAGATCCGCGCCGTGTACCGCGGCAAGAGACCCGTTGCGCCGGCCGGTGGGCGAGCGTAGCGCATCGACTATGAAGGCATCAGGCATGAGGTCTTTCGTCCCGGCTCAGCACAGGGTTGCCACCGGCCCAAGCGGTGCATCGGCGCGCATGAGCGTTTCGCCCAGGCGCGCCTTGTGGAAGCCCCGATCGCCCCAGGCGCCATCCAGCGCCCACGCGCGCTTCATGAACATCTGCAGATCAACCTCCCAGGTATAACCGCTGGCGCCGTGCACCTGGATGCTCTTGCGCGCCGCGGTCCACGCCGCGTCCGCACACGCCAGCTTCGCGTGCGAGACGAGCGCCGCACGGTGACGCTCGCCGCGGGATAGCGCGAGCGCCGCGCGATAGTACACCGGCCGCGCGAACGCGATCTTCGTGAACACATCGGCGAGATGGTGCTTGACGGCCTGGAACGATCCGATCGGCCTGCCGAATTGCTTGCGCTGCGCGGCATGGTCCACGGCCAGGTCGACCATGCGCTGCGCAAGCCCGATCAGCCGGCCCGACACGGCCACCGCCGCATGATCGAGCGTCGAATCCGCGAGAGCCTGTGCCTCGGCACCCTGCAGCAGCCGCGTCGCGCCCTGGAGCTTCTCCGGCAGCACGGAGAGGCGGCGCGACCCATCGATGCTGGCGATCGCCGAACGGGGCAGCCCGGCTCCCGGCACGGCATGCAGTTCGAGGCGTCCATCGTCCGCCGCGCGAAACACGAACACGAGGTTGGCCAGATGCGCATCAGCCACCCAGGCGTTGACCGGATGCTCGATCGCCAGGCGCGCCGTCCCGTCGACGACCTTGGGCAGCCACTGCCGGCGCAGCTCGCCGGCCTGCGGAATCGCGCACAGCAGGCTCGTCGCCACGTACGCCGTGTCGGTCAGCGAGTCCGGAATCGCGTAGTAGCCAAGTTCCTCCGTGACCAGCGCCCAGTCGAGGTCGCCCAATCCGAGGCCACCGTAGGCTTCCGGCACCGACAGTCCGGTCACACCCTGCGCAGCGAACCTGGCGCGCAGCTCGCGGGAACGTCCTCCGCCGGTTTCCCATATTTCACGCAGCAACTCCGGGGCTGCCTCATTCATCAGGAAGCGACTGACTGAATCACGCAGTGCGACCTGGTCTTCGGTGAACGTGAAGTCCACGATGCTGAACCTCGCTCAGGATTTGGGCAGGCCGAGCACCCGCTCGGCAATGATGTTGCGCTGGATCTCGTTGGACCCCGCGTAGATCGGCCCGGCCTGCGCGAACAGAAAACCTTCGAGCCAGTCGTGCACTTCGGGATCGTCGATGAGCTCGGCACGAGACCCGAGAATCCGCATCGCGGTCTCGTGCATCTGCAGGTCGAGTTCCGACCAGAAGATCTTGTTGGTGCTGGCCTCGGCGCCGAGCCGATGGCCCTTGAGCAGCTGGCTCACGGTGTGGTAGCTCGCCAGGTTGTACGCCTCGGCATCCATCCAGGCCTTGAGCACGCCGTCGCGGATCGATGGATCCCGATCCGCGGTCGCCTGATGCCGGCGGTAAAGCTCCACCAGCCGCTTCGCAGTGCGCTGAAATCGCGCCGGCGAGCGCAGCAGCAGGCCACGCTCGAAGCCCGCCGTGGCCATTGCCACGTGCCAGCCCTGCCCCTCCTCGCCGATGCGATTCGCCACACTGACCCGCACGTCATCGAAAAAAACCTCGGCGAAGGCCTGCTTGCCGTTCAGGGTCTTGATCGGCCGGATGGTGATGCCTACGGCATCCAGTGGAACCAGCAGATAGGTCAGCCCATGATGCCGGGTGCTCTCCGGGTCGCTGCGAAACAGCCCGAACATCCAGTTTGCGAACAAGGCTCGAGTCGACCAGGTCTTCTGGCCATTGATCACATAGTCGGTGCCGTCACGAATGGCCCTGCTGGCGATGGCGGCCATGTCGGAGCCCGCATTGGGTTCGCTCCAGCCCTGCGCCCACATGTCATCGCACCGGGCCGTGCGCGGCAGGAAGCGCGCCTTCTGTTCGGCGGTGCCGAACTCCAGCATCGTGGGCCCGAGCAGCAGGATGCCGTTCTGGTTGACGCGCATGGGCGCATCGACGGCATGGTACTCCTCCTCGAAGATCAGCCACTCGATCAGGTCGCAACCTCGACCGCCCAATTCCTTCGGCCAGGTCACGCTGCTGTAACCGGCCTCGGCCAGCCTTGCCTCCCAGGCGCGGTGCTGCTCGAAGCCTTCACGTGTGTCGTAGCTGGCCAAGGGCGTCTGCGGGACGTTGTCGCGCAACCAGCCCCTGACCTCGGTGCGCATCGCCTGTTGCTGTGGAGTGAAATCGAGATCCATGCAAATCTCCGTCAGAACCGGGTGTCGCGCTTCTCGACGAAGGCGCGGCGCGCCTCGGACGAGTCCGGGCTCATGTAGGCCTGGAGCGTAAAGCCCTGCTCCCAGCGGTACTTGGCCTCGAGATTGCCGTCCTCGATGCCGTTGAGTGCTTCCTTGGCGATGCGGATCATCGACGTGCTCTTCGTGGCGATCTTCGCGGCCATGGCCAACGCCTCGTCGCGCAACTGGCTGCGCGGCACCATCCGCTCGATCGCGCCGAGCCGCAATGCCTCGGGCGCTCCGATCATCTCGCCGGTGAAGAACAGGTAACGTGTCTTCTGCACGCCGAACATGCGCTGCAGGTGGGCGGCGCCACCCATCGCGCCGCGGTCGACCTCGGGCAGACCGAAGCTCGCATCCTCGGCTGCGATCACGATGTCGGCGGCTCCGCAGATGCCGATGCCGCCGCCGAGCACGAATCCCTGCACCGCCGCGATCACCGGCACCTTGTTGAGATGAACGGCCTTGAATGTGGCGTAGTTGCCGGCATTCACGCTCACGATCAGGCCCGGATTCGCATCGAGTTCCTTGATGTCGACACCCGCACAGAAACCACGGCCCTCCGCGCGAATGACGATCACGCGCACCGCCGGTTCTTCGCCGAGCGCGGCGATCCGCCCGGCGAGTGAGTTCCAGCCGGCCGAATTCAGTGCGTTGACAGGCGGACGGTTGAGCACGACCTCGGCCACCCCGTTGTCATGTACCTGGCTCGTGAACTGGTCAGACATGTTCTTCTCCGCTGCTACCGAGCGCTGCCAGCGTATCGCAACGCTCGCGTGCCTGCCCGATGATACCTTCGATGACCTCGCGACAACTGCTCAGGCGGCCGATCACGGCTGCAACCTGGCCCGAGGCCATGATGCCTTCGGCCGGGTTTCCCTCGACCATGGAGCGCTGCAGGAGCATGGGCGCATTGGCCGCCATCACCACCTGCGCCACACCTCCCGCATCGTCGCGCAGACCCTTCCAGAGAGTCTTCAGAGCCTGGCCGCTGGTCATGCCCGTCTGCGCCTTGAATTTCAGCGCGAGCTCAAGCGCAATCCGCAGGCGCCGCAGTGGGGAGGCCGTCTCCAGCATCGCGAGGTACTCATTCGGGATCATGCGCTGGGGCATCCCGTCGACCAGGCAGGATACCTGGATTCTGTCGGCATCCTTCATGCCGATGTAGCGTTCGAGCGTTGCGGCCGGCACCCCGCTGTCGGTCGTCATCAGGAAGCGCGTGCCCATCGCGATGCCCTGCGCGCCGAAGGCGAGCGCAGCCAGCAGACCGCGACCGTCGAAGAACCCTCCCGCCGCCACCACCGGCACCTTCACGGCATCGACCACCTGCGGCAGCAGCACCGTGGTCGCCACGCTGCCGACGTGTCCGCCACCCTCCGACCCCTGGATGGTGATGACGTCGGCGCCCAGTTCGATCGCCTTCTGGGCATGCTTGAGCGCTCCGACCGTGGGCATGCAGATGATCCCTGCCTCGCGCAGACGGCCGATCACCTTCCGGTCGGGGCCGCGCCCGTAGCTCACCGCGCGGATTCGATGCCTCACGACCAGATCGAGCAGCTGCGCCGCGTTCGGCTGGAACATGTGGAAATTGACCCCGAACGGTTTGTCGCCGGTCAGTTCCCGCACGCGGATTATCTCGGCCTCGATGCGCTCGGAGGCAATCGTCGCGCCGGCCAGGAAACCGAAGCCCCCCGCATGGGTGGTGGCCGCCACCAGATCGGATCCGGTGACCCAGCCCATGCCCGTCTGCACGATCGGATACCGGCATCCCAGCAGGTCACAGAGTGGCGTATGGAAATCCGGCATTCCTTGCGCCCCTCATCGCTTGACGATGATCGCGGAACCGTGGCCGAACAGGCCCTGGTTGGCGGTGATGCCCACCCTGGCCCCGCTCACCTGCCGCGCACCCGCACAACCGCGCAACTGCCACGCCAGTTCGCACACCTGCGCCAGCGCCTGCGCCGGCACCGCCTCGCCGAAACAGGCGAGCCCTCCGGACGGGTTGACTGGAATACGACCGCCAATGCGTGTCGCGCCGCTGCGCAGGAGCGGTGCTGCCTCGCCGCGACCACACAGCTGCAAATCCTCGATCCAGTCGAGCTCGAGCGCCGTCGACAGGTCGTAGACCTCCGCCACGTTCACTTCGGACGGTCCGATGCTCGCTTCCTCATACGCCTTCACCGGCAGCGCCGCGCGGAAACTGTGCGCCTGCGCGGCCACGGCGGAGTCCGTCGCGATGTCCGGCATCTCGATGCTGGCGGAGGCGAAGGTGGGCGTCACGGTCGAGATGGCCGCGATGCGCGGCGCATCGCCCCGTCCGACGCGGCGCGCATGATCGAGGCTGCTGACGACGATAGCAGCAGCGCCGTCGGAGGTCGCGCAGACATCGAGGAGCCGCAAAGGGTTCGCGACCATCGGTGAAGCCGCGATCTCCTCGGCACTCACGCGCTTGCGGTACACGGCATTTGCGTTCTCGAAGCCGTGCTCCGAATTCTTGATCTTGACCCAGGCGAAATCCTCGATGCGATCGCCATACAACGCCATGCGGCGCCGCGCATAAAGCGCAAAGTACGTTGGATTGGTGATGCCCAGGCGGAATCTCACCCGGTCCGGATCGTCCGGCCGCTCCCCCTTCGCCGGAGCGAGAAACCCCTTTGGCGTGGTATCGGAGCCGATCACCAGTGCGATTTCGCACTCGCCCGACAGGATTTTCGAGCGCGCCGCCGCCAGTGCCTGCGCGCCCGAGGCACAGGCCGCATACGAGGTATTGACCTGCGCTCCCTGCCATCCCAGCGCCTGTGCGAAAGTGGCCCCTGCGACCTGGCCGGGATAACCGTTGCGGATGGTGGCCGCGCCGCTCACGAACTGCACCGCTGGCCATTCGACGCCGGCATCCTTGAGCGCGGCGCGTGCAGCCACCACGCCATGGTCGATGAAGCTGCGCCCCCACTTGCCCCAGGGGTGCATGCCGACTCCGAGGATGGCGATATCCCTGCTCATGCCGCGGGCTTCCACTTCCAGGAAAGGTGACGCTCGGTTGCGGTCTCGCTGAGCGTTTCGATCACGAGTTCCATCTCCATGCCCACCTGCAGCGCATCGACACCGATACCGGCCACCACGGGTCCGAGCACGATCATCTTCTCCCGATCGAGTTCCACAGCTGCGATCGCGAACGGCACGAACGGCTCCGGTGCAATGAACGGCTCGGGCGGCTGGTAGCACGCATCGGTGAATGACCAGAGCCGCCCGGTCCGCGACAGCTGCACCTCCTCGAACTGCTCACCTCCGCAGGCAGGGTTGCGGCAGAAGCGCGTCTGCCCGGGAAAATAGTAGGTACCACAGGACGTGCAGCGCGTACCCACGAGGTGCGCGCCCGTCTCATCCTGCGCGAACCAGCCATCGAGGAACGGACGCTCGGTCCTGCCGCTCATGCCATCAGCCTCCGAGCACCGACGCCCGCAACTCCTGCGGGTCGAGCCGCTGGATCAGCGCCAGCTGCCCCGCGGTCGGTGTCGCCGTGGTCGGAATGCGGTCGGGCAGGTGCAGCGGGAAACCCGTCGCCTGTTGCACCTGATCCGGCGTGACCCCGGGATGAACACTGCACAGGCGCACCTGCCGCCCGGGTCCGCCGAAGTCCAGGACCCCCAGGTTGGTGACGATCAGACGAATGTCGATATCCTCGAGCCGCCAGCCGCGCGCCAGCCGTGCGGGGTTGTAACCCGCCGATGCGACCATGTCGACTTCCCGCTCCACGAACACCTTGGTGTTGTGGTTCGGCACGAAGAACGAGTTCGCGTGATTCATCGAATTCCCGGGGAAGCCGCGCACGCCGAGCATCTGCACTTTCGGTTTGCGATAGTCGGCGCCGATCATCGAGATGTTGGCCTGCCCATACCGGTCGATCTGCGTGGGCCCCACCATGGCATGACGTTTGCCACCCCAGACATTGTCGAAGATCCGCGCAAATCCCATGTGCGACTCGTGCCGGACGCGGTAGTCGCCACGCGGCCCGACCGGCACCGGCTCGCTGACCATCCACGCCTCGCTGTCGGTCATCATCAAGTCTGGATTACAGGTCAGCTTTGCGAGCGAGGCAGCCAGCCGGGGCGCGACACCGATACCGCTGGCCAGCACCTCGCCGTCGTGACGCCAGGCCTCGGCAGCGGCGCAGATGATCGTGTCAATGAGAGTGGTATCGGACATGGGCGCACGCTCCATCAGAACACCGGCAGCGGCAGCTTGTGCACCGCTTCGGCTCCGCCGACCCGCTGCAGGTATTCGGCTTCTCCGCAGGCGATGTATCGTTCGTAGTACTGCGCCCATCCGCCCGGGTCCTTCGCGCTCGCCGCGTACTCCTTGAAATGCCGGACATCGAAACCGTAGAGTGGCGTGCAGGACGACGGATGGGCGCCACAGGGCGCGTGCACCACGCCGGTGGTCTGGGATCGTTCCCAGAATACGTAACGCGCCTCCTCTCCCTGCTCGAAAACTTCCGGCGCCACGAGTTCGTCGCAGGTGACGAAGGTGCGGGCGGCGGCGCGCGCGTACAGATCGTCCATGTACAGGTCCGGCCCCTTGACCTGGCACACACCGCGCGCATCGGCACGGTCCACGTGCAGCAACGCGACATCGAGCGGCAGCGCCGGCATCGCCACCCATTGCCTGTCGTCATAGGGCGAATCGATGAGCTTGATCTCCGGGTTATGCCGCAGCACGTCGGTGCCGAGACCGGTGCGCGTGGGAATGAACGGCGCGCGCATGGCTGCGGCCCGCAGACCCAGCAGGAGGAGCCCTTCGTCGATCTCCATGACCTCGATCGCACCTGCCTGGCGGGCGGCCCGGAAGTACGGCTCGAGCGGGATGAAATCGAGCGACACGAAGGCGAAGATCAGCTTTTTCACCTTGCCGGCCGCGCACAGCATGCCCACGTCCGCACCGCCGTAGGACACCAGGGTCAGGTCCTTCAGGGGGCTTCTCAGGATTTCGCGCACCAGCACCATGGGCTTGCGGCGTGGGCCCCAGCCGCCGATCCCGATGGTCATGCCATCGCGCAACTGGGCAATGACCTCAGCGGCCGTCGTCAGCTTGTTCATGCGCAGAGGTGCCGTTTGCCGGTCGTGGCGCCGTGGGCGTTAAACGCGGCACAGGCCAGCCGGGGGCACTGCCGGGTGAGGGACCGGACCATACGGACTCCAGAGTATTCGATGCCCCCTTGTACTCGCTCCAGCCGCGATGAGCCTACGTCCTAAAGGACTAGATCGGGCGCCGGCAGGTGATACCGCCGCCCGGCCATGCGGCCTCAGCGGTCCAGGAATGCGATCACGTCGGGCGGCGCCTGCACCAGTTCGATCAACACTCCTTCTCCGCCGAGCGGGAACTGCTCGTTGCCCTTCGGATGCACGAAACAGATGTCGTGACCGGCCGCCCCTTTGCGGATGCCCCCCGGCGCGAACCTCAACCCCCGCGCCGTCAGCCACTCCACGGCCTTCGCCAGATCGTCGACCCACAGGCCGACATGGTTGAGCGGAGTCGTGTGGACCGCCGGTCTGCCGTCCAAATCGAGGGGCTCCATCAGATCGACTTCGACCCGCGTTGGGCCGGTTCCGAGACTGCAGATGATCTCGTCGACATTCTCGCGCTCGGATCGATACGAACCCGTGACCGCAAGACCCAACAGGTCCACCCACAGCTCACGCAGCCGCGCCTTGCTGCGCCCGCCGATGGCGATTTGCTGGATACCCAGGATGCGAAATGGCCGCTCTGCTGCGCTGTGCATCTGCCCTCCTCTATGTCATCCGTACTCGTTCGATCTCCACCCTCGTATCCCGATCCGACGGTCCCGGCGTTCCTGCATAGGGAATCGGCTGCAAATGAAAATACCCGCCCGCGAGCTGCAGCGGATTGATCGGGCTCGGCTCCAGGGTTGCATAGGATTTTCCGCCCTTGAATTGGAACGGCTCCCAGGCGTGATACATGAGCACCTGGCCTGGCCGCATGCCCGACACCACCTTTGCCATGATCTCGAAAGAGCCGATGTCATTGTGGACGCGCACACGGTCGCCGTCGGCGATATTGCGCCGGCTGGCATCCTCCCTGCCCACGAGGATGACCGGCTCGCCGCGCTGCAAGCGCAGCAAGTGCGCCTCGTCGCGCCAGCTGGCATGAATCGACCAGCGGGCGTGACCGCCGGTCATGCGCAGCGGATAGTCGCCGCCGATGGCGGGACTGTCCTTGTGCAGCGGCAGCTCCTCGCCCTGTTCCATGAAGAACGGATGATCGATGTAGAACTGCAAGCGGCGCGTGAGCGTCGGCCACGGCTGCTTCTTCTCCGTGTGCCAGGTGTTGGCGGTGATGGTCCGGTCGGGCTCGATATCCGTGGCGTTGCCGAGGTTGAGGACCTGAGTGCCGAGCCCCGTGTAGCGCGCATATCCCTTCTGCTTGATTTCCTGCCAGCTGATGTCGCCCAGGTTGTCCACCATGGACAGCAACTCCTCCATCATCTTCTCTTCGCCGTGTTCATCGAAGCGGCCGTGAAAACTGAACTCCTCGAAAACATCATCGAGGCGGCGTCGCTTGCCGGCGCGGTCGGTGAACTCGCGAATGCCTCGTGCGCGCGCACGCTCCTGAAGAGTCTTCATCAGCAGCGCATTGAAGGCCCAATCGGACTTCGACTCGCCGAGAGGTGCCACCGCGCGCGTGACGACGTGGGCGTAGGGTGCGAGTGGCGTCGCCCAGGTGAGGTCATCCTTCTCGTACCAGCCCGCCGCGGGGAACACATAGTCGCTGTGCAGCGCGGTATTGCTCATGCGCCAGTCGAGCGTGACGAGCAGATCCAGCCCCGCGATGAAGGTCTCGTAGAGCCGGTCGTAGCCCCGGGTGCGACGCAGGATGTTGCCGCCAATCTCCAGGAATATCCGCGGCTTCACCGTCGAAGGGGGGATCTGCCAGCCCTCGCGATACGCATCTTGCAGAAAGCTCCCAAGCTCCCGCTTCATGGTGGGATCCCAACGCGCGGCGCTGCCGTAGAGTTCACCCAGCCCTGCCTGGTTCCAGAACAGGTTGCTCGAGACGAAATTACCGCCGCGGTAATAGTCACGCATCATCTCGTAGACCATCATTTCGGTCGTGAGTCCTTCGAACTTCGCCTGCAGCGCGCGGGGCGCCGCCTTGATCTGCAATAGAAATGACCCGAGCTTTGGCGACATCGATCCAGGAGCTGCGGAGACGGCATCGATCCCGCTGGCGGTCAGGGTCGGAAAGCCCGTGATGCCGCTGCCCTTGCGGCCGATCTGGCCGCACAGCGTCAGCACCAGGATCTGGCAGCGCTCCATCTCGAGTCCGTGATAGAACTTGGAGAAGGTCGATTGCGTCAGGAAGGTGGCGGCCTTCGCCCCCGCGATTCGACGGGCGAGCTCGCGCGTGGTGTCTGCGTCGATGCCGGTGATTCCGGCCGCTTTCTCCGGCGTGTACTCATCCAGTCGCTTGCGTAGCAGGACGAACGCTGGAGTCACGGTGACGGGACCCGAGCGTGTCTCGACCTGGTATTCGCCCTCCAGCGCCGGCAACCTTTTGCCGAGCCTGAGTGTCTTGCGATCCGCGCGCTGCGCTCGGCCGGTCGCGGTATCGAAGAAGTAGAACTGGTCGTCACGACCGCCCGCCTCGAGATCACTGGCTCGCAGGAGCTTGCGCGTGTCCTGGCGTACCAGCAGCGGCATGTCGGTTTGCTCTCGTATGAAGCGCAGATCATGCAGATTCTCGGCCACGATCACCTGGGCCAGCGAGAGCCCAAGCGCTGCATCGCTGCCGACCTTGACCGGCACCCACTGGTCGGAGTGGATCGCGGATGCCGAGTAGTCCGGGGAGATGGTAATCACCCGTGCGCCGTTGTAACGCGCCTCCGTGATGAAGTGCGCATTGGGAATCTGGGTATAGACCGGGTTCCCGCCCCAGATGAGGATCAGATCGGAATGGAACAGATCATCCATGGAACCCGAGTAGGAAATCTTGCCTGCCGTAACCTGGGCACCCGGATGGTGATCACCGACATCGGCATTGACATCCAGGACCGGGGTATCCAGAAGATGAGCGGCTCGCAGAACGCCGACCCCGTTGCACCCGCCTGTGTTTGCCGTTCCTGGATCCCAGGTAATGGCCCCCGGGCCATCCGAGATCAGCACATCGATGATCCGGTCGGCAACATCGGTCAGACCTTCCTCCCAGCTGACACGCTTCCATTTGCCCGCCCCACGCTCGCCAACCCGCTTCAGCGGGTGACGAAGCCGGGAGCCGTCGTACATGCGCAAGGAGTAGCTTGCTCCTTTCTGGCAGCCGCGCGGGTTGTAGTCGGGGATTTTCGGGTCGATCGGTTCATAGGTCCCCGACTGCTCCTCGCGCCAGACGATTCCATCCTTCACATAGACATTCCAGTTGCAGCCACGCTGATACCAGCAGTTCACGAAGTGCGTGCTCTTGGCAACACTGTCCCATTGCCACTTTGCCCGCCAGATGTCTTCATAACTGTCGTAGGCGATCGGTGGCATCGGTGTGCCGCCGCCAACCGGTGGCGCCGACAGCGTCTCCTTGTGCAGCGAGCGCCATCCGAGATAGCCCATCGAGAGTACGACCGCGCCACCGGCCCCGGTCAGGAGCTCGCGTCGCGTGAGATCGAATTTCATGGCTTTCCTCAGCGCAGCAGCGCCAGCCAGTCGCGCCCGGCATCCGCATAGACGACGAAATGCGGATTGAGGATATCAGGCTTGGCATTGTAGGTAAGCGCAGCGCCGTCCAGCGTGACCACCGCCCCGCCCGCGGCGCAGACCACGGCCTGGGCCGCGGCCGTATCCCACTCGGAAGTTGGCCCAAGGCGCGGGTACACGTCCGCCGCACCCTCGGCGATCATGCAGAACTTGAGCGAGCTTCCCATGGGCACGAGTTCGTGGGCCCCGAGACGTGCAATGAAGCCATCGAGCGAGTCCCCGCGATGCGACTTGCTGCCAACGACCCGTACGACCGACCCGACCCGCCTTTGCGCCTGTATGGCTTCAGCCGGCCCCTGGCCACGGCTGCGCCAGGCGCCGGTGCCCGCCAGCCCGGAATAGGTCGTGGCGCGAGCCGGTGCGTGCACCACTCCGAGCACCGGTGTGTGTGACTCGACCAGGGCGATATTGACGGTGAACTCACCGTTTCTCGACAGGAATTCCTTGGTGCCGTCGAGAGGATCGACGAGCCAGTACCGGCCCCAGCGTGAGCGCTCCGAGTAGGGCAGCATCTCTGCCGATTCCTCCGAAAGCACCGGGATCGAGGGCGTAATCGCATGCAGCGTCTCCACGATCACCCGATGCGCACGCAGATCCGCCAGCGTGAGCGGTGAATCGTCCGCCTTGGTGCTGACCCCTGCATCCTGCGAGGCGTAGACCGCAAGGATCTCCTCGCCAGCCCGCCGCGCGAGGCCGATGATGTCCCGAAGCAGCTCAGCGCTCACGGGCGGCTCAGACCGCGGGCGGAATCGAGGTAACCGATGATCCGGTCGGCGGCCTCCTCCGAGGACAGCGTCTGGGTGTCGAGGTGGATCTCGGCGTTCTCCGGAGCTTCGTAGGGCGAATCGACGCCGGTGAAGTTCTTGAGCTCGCCCTGCCGCGCCTTCCGGTACAGCCCTTTCACGTCACGCTGTTCAGCGATCGCGATCGGCGTGTCAACGAACACCTCGACAAACTCGCCCGGCTCCATGAGTTCGCGCGCCATCAGCCGCTCCGCGCGAAAGGGTGAGATGAAGGATACGAGCACGATCAGGCCGGCATCGACCATGAGCTTCGCGACCTCGGCAACCCGGCGGATGTTCTCGACGCGATCCTGGGCGGTGAACCCCAGGTCCTTGTTGAGCCCGTGGCGCACGTTGTCGCCATCCAGGAGATAGGTGTGCCGGCCCATCGACAACAGGCGCTTCTCGACCAGATTGGCGATCGTCGATTTGCCCGCCCCTGAAAGACCGGTGAGCCACAGCACGCTCGCCTTCTGCCCCTTTAGCTGCGAGCGCGCCTGTTTGTTCACGTCGAGCGCCTGCCAGTGCACGTTCTGCGCACGCCTGAGCGAGAAGTTCAGCAGACCCGCGCCGACGGTATTGTTGGTGAGCCGGTCGATGAGGATGAAGCCGCCGAGGCTGTGATTCCGGGCATAGGGTTCGAACGCAATCGTGCGGTCGAGTTCCAGTTCGCACACCCCGATGTCGTTGAGCTGGAGTTGCTCAGCGGCCATCCGCTCGAGGGTGTTCACGTTGATCTTGTACTTGAGCGGCGCGATGGTCGCCGAGACCGTGCGCGTACCGATCTTCATCAGGTAGTCGCGGCCCTGCAGCATCGGGTCGTCGTGCATCCAGACGATCGTCGCCTCGAACTGATCCGCCACCTCGGGAGGCGCATCACCCGTGGCGATGACATCGCCGCGGCTCACGTCGATCTCGGTCTCGAGCGTGAGTGTCACCGAATGCCCGGCCATTGCCGAGGGCAGATCGCCATCCGCCGTGACGATGCGCGCCACGCGGCTCTCGCGTCCCGACGGCAGTACACGAATGCGCTCGCCCTGGTGCACGGTGCCGCTCGATATCAGGCCCGCGAAGCCTCGAAACTCATGGTTCGGGCGGTTGACCCACTGCACCGGGAGACGAAACGGTTGCGCGGGCAGCTCATCGCCCACCTCGACGCTCTCGAGGTGGTGCATCAGCGTCGGGCCCCGATACCACGGCAGGTTCGTGCCCGGTTCGACGATGTTGTCGCCATGGACGGCCGACATCGGGATGGCGGTGATGTCCGTGAGCTCTATCTGGGTGGCGAAATCGTGATACTCCTGCAGGATGGTGTCGAAGACCTCCTTTGAGTAACCGACCAGGTCCATCTTGTTGATGGCGAGCACGATCTTGCGGATTCCGAGCAGGGAGACCAGGAAGCTGTGCCGGCGGGTCTGGGTGAGCACACCCTTGCGCGCATCGATGAGGATGACGGCGAGGTCGGCTGTGGAGGCGCCGGTCACCATGTTGCGCGTGTACTGCTCATGCCCCGGGGTGTCGGCGACGATGAACTTGCGCTTCTCGGTGGAGAAGAACCGGTAGGCGACGTCGATGGTGATGCCCTGTTCGCGTTCGGCTGC
The DNA here is from genome assembly GCA_046347195.1 of Steroidobacteraceae bacterium. Classification (GTDB taxonomy): domain Bacteria; phylum Pseudomonadota; class Gammaproteobacteria; order Steroidobacterales; family Steroidobacteraceae; genus TMP-86. The sequence continues at coordinate 51,463 of JAXMGQ010000010.1, read as the reverse complement.
GAGCCCGTCGACGAGCAGGGCGAAATCGAGCTCTCCACCGCGGGTACCGACCTTCTTCGAATCGGCCTCGAGTGCCGCCAGTTGATCCTCGTAGATCATCTTCGATTCGTACAGGAGACGGCCGATGAGCGAGGACTTGCCGTCGTCCACCGAGCCGCAGGTGATGAAGCGCAGCAGGCTCTTGTGCTGTTGAGCCTCGAGGTATGCGCCGATGTCGCTGGCGATGAGCGCGGATTTGTGGGACATCAGAAATACCCCTCCTGTTTCTTCTTCTCCATGGAAGCGGCAGAATCGTGATCGATCACGCGGCCCTGGCGCTCCGAAGCGGTCGTCAGCAGCATCTCCTGGAGGATCGTGGACAGGGGGTCGGCCTCACTCTCGAGCGCTCCGGTCAACGGATAGCAGCCGAGCGTCCGAAAGCGCACCTTCGTCATCCGCGGCTGCTCGCCGGATTTAAGCGGCATGCGCTCGTCGTCCACCATGATCAGCGCACCGTCTCGCTCGACCACCGGGCGCAGGGCGGCGAAATACAACGGCACGATGGGAATGTTCTGCAGCTGGATGTATTGCCAGACGTCGAGCTCGGTCCAGTTCGAGATCGGGAACACGCGGATGCTCTCGCCCTTGTGCTTGCGCGTGTTGTAGAGACTCCACAGCTCGGGACGCTGGTTCTTCGGATCCCAGCGATGCTGGGCCGAGCGGAACGAGAACACCCGCTCCTTGGCACGGGATTTCTCCTCGTCGCGCCGCGCCCCGCCGAATGCGGCATCGAAGCCGTATTTATCCAGCGCCTGCTTGAGTGCCTGCGTCTTCATCACATCGGTGTGCACCGCCGACCCGTGCGTGAATGGTCCGATACCCCGGGCGAGCCCGTCCGGATTCACGTAGACGATGAGTTCCATGCCGCTCTCCCGCGCCATGCGGTCGCGAAACTCGTACATGGCCCGGAACTTCCAGGTCGTATCCACATGCAGCAGCGGGAACGGCGGCGGCGCGGGATAGAAGGCTTTGCGCGCCAGATGCAGCAGGACCGAGGAGTCCTTGCCGATGGAATATAGCATCACCGGCTTTTCGCACTCCGCAACCACCTCGCGGAAGATCTGGATGCTCTCGGCCTCGAGCCGCTGCAGGTGCGTGAGGTCGGGGGTGGATTGCGCGGCGGCGGTCGAGGCGGCGGCAGATCGGCTCACGGGTCACGAGTCTCCACAGTCGAGGTTTGCTTATCGGTCGATAAGTTGAGATTATGTATCGACATGAAGCGCGAAAGTCAAGCGACCGCCAGAAAGGACACTCCACTCCCGGGGCGGGAAGCCATCATGAATACGGCCGAGCGACTGTTTGCGGAGCGTGGCATCGACGCCGTATCGCTGCGCACCATCAATGCCGAGGCCGGCTACAGCGTGGCCGCGCTGCACTACCACTTCGGGACGCGGGATGGCTTGGTCCGCGCCCTGCTGGAACGCGCCCAGCCACCCATGCTCGAATGCCGGGACCGGTATGTGGCCGAGCTGCACGCCATCGACCATCCTTCGCTCGAACGCATCGTCGAGGCCCTTGTCTCGTCGCTGACGGCCGGGTTGTTCAGCCACCCGGTCGCCAGTGCTCGGCGCCTTAGATTCCTGGCACGACTGTACTTCGACCGCTCGCCCTGGATGACCGATATCGTCGAGGAAGGCCTTGGGATTTTTCTGCCTCTGCTGAGGCGCGCTCTTCCCAGGCTGGACGATGGCACGCTGAAGCGCCGTTGGGCACTCGCGAGCGAGCTCGCAGCGCACGCGGCCGCCAATACCCAGGAACTGCACGCCAGCGCGGGTGGTCGAGGCCGGCTTGGCCGCGGGGGGCGCGAACGCTTCCTGCGCGAACTCGTGAGTTTTATCGCCGGCGGCTTGCGCGCTCCTTAAGGTACCGAACGCCAAGTCGGCGCGTGGGCGCCCAAGCGGCGCCTTGCGGATGGTCGAGATCGACGACGTACCTCATGGCGGCGCATCCACACCAGCAATCATGCTTTCGGCACGTCGATCGCCGCCACACGGCAGCAAGCTGCTCCATCGACGGGCAGTACGGCGCCATTGACGAAGCTCGCTTCGTCCGAGGCGAGGAAGAGCGCTGCTGCTGCAATTTCCTCGGGCCGCCCAAACCGCCCCGGCAACAGGGTCGCCTCGTAGGCGGGCACGCCGCCCGGCAGGTTCTCCGCCCACGCCAGGATCGCCGGCGTGCGGATGGCGCCCGGCGAGATGGCATTGATGCGCACGCCGCTGCGGGCATTTTCCACCGCAGCGGACATGGTCAGGTTGTTGACCCCCGCCTTCGCGGCTCCATAGGTGGCAAGGCCCGGCGCACCGCCAAAGCCGGCGCCGGACGAAATATTGATGATGCTCCCCGCGCCGCGCGGCAGCATCACGCGCAGCGCCGCGCGTATGCCGAAAAAGGTCGAAGAAAGTGTCAGCGCCAGCACGCGCTGGTAGTTTTCATCCGTGGCGTCCTTCAGCCACCCGGGCACCGAAACCCCGACGTTGTTCACCATGACGTCGAGCTTCCCGAAGCGCTGCACTGCACTGTCCACCAGCGCATCGACCGCAGTGGAGTTCGTGACATCGCAAGCCTGCGCCGTGAGTCCCGTGACCTTCGCCGCGAGCGCATCCACCGCCTCGCGCTGGATGTCGGCGCCGATCACCTGCGCCCCCGCTTCGGCCAGGCGCCGCGCGATCGCGGCACCAATGCCGGAACCCGACCCGGTCACCATGGCAACCCGTCCGTCGAGTCTCATGATCCTGATCTCATGGCATGTATACCCCGCCGCTCACCGAGATGAGCTGCCCGGTGATGTAGCTGGACACATCGGACGCCAGGAAGATGGCCAGATGCGCGATGTCCTCGGGACGCCCGAGGCGCTTTATCGGCAGATGGCTCATGTTCGGCAAGGTGCCGGCCTCGAGTGCCTTCTGCATGCCCTCCGGAGTCCCCACGAACTCGAGCCGGTTCCAGAAACTCCCCGAGGAAATGTTCTCGTCGCGGTGCGGCACGATCCAGCCGGGTGCGATCGTATTCACGCGCACGCCCTTCGGGCCCCACTCGTAGGCCAGCGTCTTCGACAGGCTGTTGACGAACCCCTTCGTGGAACCGTAGTGCACGACCTGCTGGGCGGCCTCGCCGAGGAGCGATGAGTTCGAGGAGATATTGACCACGCTGCCCTTGCCGCGGCCCAGCATGTCGGGGGCGACGGCCAGGATGCAATTGACGACGCCGTCGATGTTGAGCGCGATTTCCCAGCGCCGCGTCTCCTCGTCCAGTTCCGCGAAGGTGCAGTTGCGCTTCACGCCCCCCGCGTTGTTCACCAGCGCATCGATGGGCCCGAAGTGCTTGTGGGCTTGTGCCACCATCGCCTCCACGCTTGCGCGGCTGGTGACATCCGTCGCCACTGGCAGGATCGCGCCGGTGCAACCCTGCTCGCGGGCGCGCTTCACGAGTTTCTCGCCAGTGGCAACATCGCGGGAGGCCGAGACCACGTTGGCGCCCTCGCGCGCAAACTCCACCACCAACCCCTGGCCGATGCCGCCGCTGCCGCCGGTCACGATGACCGTCTTGCCCTTCAATCCGAGATCCATCGCTTCACTCCTTCTGGTCAGGCAAACTGTAAGCTATCACGTAGTCGCCGATGGCAGTGCGCATGTACTGGTGCCCTCCCGCGGCGATGACCACATATTGCCTGCCGTTCTTCGATGACACGTAGCTCATCGGGGTCGCCTGGCCACCGGCGGGCAGGCGCCCTTTCCACAGTTCCTCGCCGGTCGCGAGGTCGAATGCGCGCAGGTAATTGTCGAGTGTCGCAGCGATGAAGATCACTCCGCTGCGCGTGACGATCGACCCCCCCTGGTTGAAGACGCCAGGTACTGCAATGCCGAATGGTGCATGATCGCGCGTCGTCCCGAGTGGGCGCTCCCACAGAAGGTGACGACTGGCCAGATCCACAACCGCCAGGTGTCCCCAGGGCGGCGCGTGACAAGGCACCCCGAGCGGCGAGAGGAACGGTCGCGTCGTGCGCACGGCGTAGGGCGTGCCGGTCTGCGGGGAAATCGCCGTGGCGCTCCCCTCGATCGCGATTTGCTCCCCGGGTGGCGCTTCGGCGCGCGGGATCAGCTGCACGATGAGCGGCAGGTCGGATGAATTCACGACCATCAGGTGCTTCGCTTCATGCACCGCAACGCTGCCCCAGTTGATGACACCGTTGTTCCCGGGCCATTCAAGGGTCGCGCTCAGTCCAGGGGGCGTGTACATGCCCTGGTAACGCATCCGCCGGTATGCGATGCGACACCAGAGCTGATCCAGCGGGGTAGTACCCCACATGTGCGCTTCAGTCAGCGGCGGCGGAGTGAAACCTGGCATTCCCACCGAGAAAGGTTGGGTCGGGGAATAGCGCTCGCCAGGCACACCGCCCGTCGTCACCGCCCGCTCCTCGATGGCCGCCAGCGGACGCCCATCGCGACGATCGAGCAGATAGATGTCGCCCTGCTTGGTGGACTGGATGAGGGCCGGTACCGTATTGCCATTGATCGGCAGATCGACGAGTACCGGTTGCGAAGCAACGTCGTAATCCCACAGGCCATGATGGACCGTCTGGAACGCCCAGCGTCGCGCTCCCGTCGCCGCCTCCAGTGCCACCACCGAACTCGAAAAGCGATCCAGCGTTGCCGATCGCTGGCCGCCAAAGTAGTCGGGCGGAGCGGTGCCGGTCGGGATATAGACGAGCCCGAGTGTCTCATCCGCACTGAAGAGGCTCCAGGCATTCGGCGAGCCGCGTGTGTAGGGCTCGCCGGGCCGCCAGGGGACCGCTGCGTCGGGACGCCCAGAATCCCAGGCCCAGAGCTGCCGGCCGGTGGCTGCATCGTAACCGCGCACCACGCCCGAAGGCTCATCCACCGACATGTTGTCCAGCACGAAGCCGCCGACGACTGCCACGTCACCAACGACCGTCGGCGGCGAGGTGACCAGGTAATAGCCTGGCTTGACTGGCCCCAATCCCTCGCGCAGCGAGATCTCGCCGTTCTGCCCAAAACCCTGGCAGCGCACTCCCGTCGCTGCATCCAGCGCGATCATGCGTGCATCAAGGGTGGCGAGGAGAATCCGCCGCGGGCAGTCGGGCACGGCTGCGCGTGCCTCGTGATAGGCAACGCCCCGACAGGCGAGGGTGTAAACGCCATCGGTATCGATCTTTGGATCATGACGCCAGCGTTCGTGGCCCGTGTCCGCATCCACCGCAATGACGATGTTGTGCGGAGTACAGAAGTACAGCGTCTCGCCGACCTTGAGCGGCGTCGCCTCGAACATGAAACCGGAGTGACCGCCGGGGTAAGCGCCCGGCAGGTCACCGGTGCGATACGTCCAGGCAACCTGCAGGCCATGCACATTGCCGGGCGTGATCTCGCTCGCAGGCACATAGCGCGTGCCCGAATTGGTGCGACCATAGGCACGCCATTCGGACGCGTTCTCACCTGCCGGTACTGGCGCAGCGGTCGCGGCGTCCGATCGGACCCGCGCCGAACCTACCGCCCGCCCCTCATGCCAGCCGAAGGCCAGCACAGCAAGGAGTCCTGCCCCGAGCAACACGGCAACTGTCCGCATTCCGCCGCCCGAAGGCACGGCGCCCTGGAGCGCTCCGCGCACCCAGGGCATCAGCATGTAGAAAGTCAGCGCCAGCGGTAACCCGAGGCGCGGCACCAGCTGCCAGAAATCAAGCCCGACCTCGGCAAGCGCCCAGACCACGGTGGCCACAAACGTGGCGAGATAGACCCACAGACCGAGGCGGCGCGCGCGCCAGAACAGCACCCCGCTGATGATCGTCGCTGCACCTGCGAGAAGGTAATACCAGGAACCGCCCAGTTTGACGAGCCAGGCGCCGCCAGCGGCGAGCCATACGCCCAGGATCACCAGCAAGGCTGCGAGCACCTTCAGTCCGGCACGTCGCAGCGACATGCTGCTCATCCCCCCTTTACGCGCTCGAACAACTGCATGATATCCGCGGTGGCCGGCGGCGATCGTCCCTCGATGATGCACCGGGTGCGCAGTTCCAGTACCTGCCTGAAGAACACATCATCCGGCACGATCCAGAACCTGTCCGCCTCGATCGCGGCAAATACCTGTGCAGCAAACGCGTCCGGCGACAGGCTCTTCGCCACGGCGCCCGCCACGGCGTCATGGAACTGCCGCTCACCTTCAGTTCCCAGCCGGTTGCGTTCCTCCTCGGGCCGCAGCCGGTCGGATTCCCAGATCTTCGTCGCCACTTCGGCAGGACATACGCAGGATGCGGTGATCGGCGCCTTCTCGAGAGCGAGTTCCGCATAGAGCGTCTCCGAGATGACCGTCACCGCGTGTTTGCTCGCCTGGTACGGACCCATGAACGTGCCGCCGCCCATCAGCCCGCCTTGCGAGGACGTGTTGACGATGCGTCCCGGAGCGCCCTGCTGCAGCATGCGCGGCACGAAGCTGCGGATGCCATGGATAATGCCGAAGACATTCACCTCGAAGCTCCAGCGCCAGTCGCGCATCGGCCGCTCCCAGCTCTTGCCGTCCACGAGCACCCCGGCATTGTTGAACAGCAGGTTCACCTTGCCGTGCTTCGCAAACACCTGGGCGGCCAGTGACTCGACGGCCTGTTCGTCACGCACGTCGAGACGGCGGGTCTCGATCGATTGCCCGCGCTCGCGGATCGCCCTCTCGAGCCGCGCAAGGCCCGGTTCATCAACATCCGCACCAATCACGTGCATGCCGGCCGCAGCGGCATGACGCGCGAGCCCGCCGCCGATGCCGCTGCCGGCCCCCGTGACCACGCACACGCAGCCCCGCCAGTTCTCCACAGCCTGCGGCCCCATGATCAGAAGCTGAACCGCATGTCGATGCCGTAACGGCGGGGATCGGTATAGAAGAGCCCACCGAAGCCGAGGCCTCCGAAATCGATGCCATAGCCGACATTGTCGTGGTTGGTGAGATTATCGCCCCAGATCCCCACTTCCCATGAGCCCTTGCTTCCCATCGGCATCTCGGCCAGTGCGATCCGCGCGCGCAGGTTCTTCGTACCCGGATTCTTCACTTGCTCGTTGAAGATATTGATGGAATCAAGGGGATAGAAATAGCTTTCGCTGCGCTGGGTCCAGTCGACGCGCGTGGTCACCTGTCCGACACTGAAGGGTTTGAAGTTATATTGGAGACCCACGTGCAGGTTGTCCTTGGAGACCGCCTGGAACCTGGCCGTGTTCGATACGTCGCTGATGAGGTTCGTCATCGGATCGCGGAACAGGTACTGGTCGAACTTCGGGTCGGTATAGCCATAGGCGGCATCGAGCGTCAGACCCTCGGCAAGCACCGCCGCGACCTCGAGTTCGAAACCCCTAATCGTCGCTCGCCCTGCATTCACGACATACGCGACGGAACCCCCAGTGCCTGATTGGAATTGGGAAACCTGCAAGTCCTTGTATTTCGTGTCGTACACCGAGACATTGGTGCGCAGGCGGCGGTTGAACCACTCCGCCTTCAACCCGATTTCGTAGGCGGTGACCTTTTCCGGCTGGAACTCCGCTAGAAACGGCGCCCGCGGCGAGAATCCGCCCGCCTTGTAGCCGGTGGAGACCCGCGCATAGGCCGAGACGGCATCCGTGATCAGGTAGTTTGCCGAGGCAAGCCAGGAGGTGTTCGAGAAACTCGCGTTACCCGGTTGAGTGAACAGATTTGAGAAAAACCCTTTGTCGTCCTTCGTATAACGCAGCCCGCCGGTGAACTCCAGCTTCTCTGCGAGGGCAGCGGGCCGATAACTTACCTGCCCAAAGGCTGCCTTCGAGGTGGTCTTGCCACCAAACGACGACACCGGTGACAGGTTCAGTGCCGCCATCCCACCGGGCAACACGAAAGTGAAGCTCTGCCGGTTGTACTCGGACGAGCGTTCGTAGAAGTAGTACGCGCCGGCAACGTAGCTCCATTGCGCAGTATGTCCGAGCAGCTGCAATTCCTCGGAATACTGGAACTGGCGCTGCGGCGCGTTGTTGCACTGGTAAGGGCCATTGAGGTCCCCGATGCTGGGGGCGAATGTCACCGGGTCGAGCACTACACCGCGCATCACGCCATTGCCCGTGAGGCTGCAGATCGTGTCCTGATTGAAGGAACGGTAGGAGCTGACCGACTTCAGGCTAGCCGCATCGCTCATCTTGTACTCCAGAGTCAGGTCGTGACCGAGGGTCTCCGAGTAGCTGCTGAAACGTCCCTCGAATGGCGCCTGCTGGCCGCTGTTTAGACGTTCCGAGCTGAGCTGGAATGGTGCACCGCCGAACATCGGCGAACGCCCGTAGTACGCGGCGACGGCAGGTGTCGCTGCAACCATCTGGAAGAACGGCGGCGTGCCCCGGCGCTTGTCGTAGTCGAACGTATAGTAGGCCGTGAAGCGATCGCCGAACGCACCGTAAAGCGAAGCCCAGAGCGCGTCATTGCCATACGCATTTGGAGCACGGCTGCTCGGGGCGAGTGTGTTGTCAAAGTAACCGTTACTCTGACCGTGCAGGTACGCCAGTGTCGCCTTCACCGGAGACCCGAAAAGATAACCCGTGTCGAGCCGCGTCCGGGTCGAAAATTGACTGAACCGCCCGAAATTGAGCTTCTCATCGATGCCGAATGTGTCACCCGGCTTCCTGGAGATCAGCTGCATGGCGCCGCCGATCGTATTGCGTCCGAACAGGGTGCCCTGCGGGCCGCGGAGCACCTCGACACGTTCGAGATCCACCAGATCGAACACCGCCCCGGCGGTGCGCGCAATGTACACGCCGTCGAGATAGATTCCGACACCTTGATCGGCGGTCGCAGCAGGCTCGGTCTGACCGATGCCACGGATGATGATGGAGGTGGCGGTCGTGCTCGAGGGTTGCGGTGCGATGGTCAGGTTGGGCACGAATTCCGCCACGCGGGTGATGTCCTTGAGATGCATTTTTTCGATGAGATCCCCCTGGACCGCCGTAACGGAGACCGGAGTCTTCTGCAGCGACTCTTCCTGCCGTCGTGCCGTCACGGTCACTTCGGCGAGCTGCTCGGTCTGTTGCTGCGCTTCGGCTGCCTGCACGGGCGCGCTGCCCACCGGACCGAAAGCGCCTGCTGCTGCAAATGCACCCGCCATCAGCAATGCCTTGACTGTCTTCATTTCCTGCGCGCTCATATGCTCCCCGTAAAACGTTGTCACCCATGAACCACGACCCGCCAGGCGAGACGTGACCCCATTCAATCCAGCAGATCGGCGTAGCTCTCGTCCTCCGCTGCAATCACCGCCAGTGTCGTAAAAGTCGCCACGGTATCGCCTGCCGGTACCAGAATCTTCACCAGCCGGCCGCTCTCCGGCGCGGGCGCCTGCTCGGTCGCCTTGGCGGATTCGATCTCCACGATCGGTTCACCTTCGCTGACAAGCTCGCCTTCTGTCTTCAGCCACTTCACGACGGTGCCTTCGTTGATCCCCATTCCCCACTTCGGAAGTACGACTTTACTGGCCATGGTCTTCTCTCATCTGCAAACCGGATGGTGCTGCGCGCCGCCGCGGCAATCTTATCCTTGTCCGGATACAACCGGCTCTCGAGCTTCGGGCTGAACGGAACCTGCACGTCCGGCGTGGTCACACGCTGGATCGGCGCCCTGAGGTCCGTGAACCCTTCCTCGGCGACGATCGCGGCGATCTCGGCTGCCGCGCCCGCGGTACGATGGGCGTAGTCGACCACCACCAGCCGTCCGGTCTTGGCCACCGAGCCGAGAATCGTCGCCGCATCGAGCGGCACGAGGCTGCGCACGTCGATGACCTCGGCAGAAACGCCTTCCTTCGCAAGCATCTCCGCCGCAAACAAGGCGTGGGGAAGACATCCGGCAACCGAAACGATGGACACGTCGGTGCCCTCGCGGCGCACCGCCGCCTTGCCGAGCGGCACCAGGAAGTCCGGATCGGTCGGCACCGCCTCTTTCCTGCCCCAGAGGTCGTTGTCCTCGAAGACGATCACCGGATCGTCGTCCCGGATCGCGCTCTTCAACATGCCCTTCATGTCCGAGGCGGTCGCCGGCGCGATGACCTTCAGCCCCGGCACGTTCATGAACATCGGATATGGCCGGTCAGAGTGCTGCGCAGCATTCGCCCCGTTGTGCCACATGGACATGCGGAACACCACCGGCACGCGCACCTGTCCACCGGTCACGAAGCGCAGCTTGGCCGCCTGGTTGATGATCTGGTCAGCGGCCAGGTAGACGAAGCTCGCGATGGTAAGATCCACGATCGGCCGCAACCCGGTAATCGCCGCGCCGATGGCCATGCCCGAGAAGCCGAGTTCGGAGATCGGCGCATTCCACGTGCGCTTCGGGTCGAGCTTGCCGAGCACGCCGCTCGCAGAGTAAAGCGCTATGTCCTCGCCGATCAGGATGACGCGCGGATCGCGTTCCATCTCCTCCTTCTCAGCCTCGAGGATCGCGCTGAGGTATGACAGTTCGGTGGTTTCCATGGCTGCGGTCTACCAATGCTCAGGCCACGCGGCCAATGGGGTTGCTGTAGAGATAGTCGAAGAGTCCCGCAGGGTCCGGGTGTGGACTCTTGCGGGCAAACTCCACTGCCTCGGCAACGTTGCACTCCACCGCACGTTCGATTTCCTCCAATGCGGCTGCATCATGGCCCGCCTGGAGCAACTGCCTGCGGTACAGGACGAGCGGGTCGCGTTCACTGCGGAATCGCCCCACCTCTTCCGCCGACCGGTAATGCGAGGGCATGAAGATGCCGATGGCATGTTCATCGAAGCGATAGGTCTTCGCTTCGATCAGGCTCGGTCCCTCGCCGCAGCGGGCGCGGAGGACGGCCTTGCTGGTCGCCTCGTAGACCGCATCGAGCACCTGCCCGTCCACGATGATACCCGGCATGTCGTAACCCGCCGCGCGCCTGGCGACATCCGGCTGGGCGTGCGTGCGCAGGGCCGGGGTCGTGGCCGCGTAGAGGTTGTTCTCGCAGAAGAAGACCACCGGCAGCTTCCAGATGGCGGCCATGTTCATGCATTCGTGGAACACGCCCTGGTTTGCTGCGCCATCGCCGAAGAAGCACAGACTCACCTGGTCCGTGCCGCGCACGAGGATGCTCAGAGCTGCCCCTGTCGCGAGCGGAATACCACCCCCGACGATGGCCGATTCCCCGATGATCCCGACACTGGTGTCGGCGAGGTGCATCGAGCCCCCGCGACCCTTGCAGATGCCGGTGTTGCGGCCCATGAGCTCGGCCATCAACGGTGCGAGCTTTGCGCCTTTCGCAATCGGATGGCCGTGGGAGCGGTGCGTTCCGGTGATGTAGTCATCGTCCCGCAATGCCATGCAGGCACCGACAAGGGCGGCTTCCTGCCCGGCGCTCGAATGCACGGCACCAGGGATCTCACCGGCAGCGATGCGCTTCGGCAGAGCCTGCTCAAAACCCCGGATAGCCAGCATGCGCCGGTATGCTTCCCGGCGTCGATCTGCCTGCAATGTCATGGCTAACCCCCGATGGCCACCCGGTGCTGGCGCAGTCTATATGCGCGTTTGAACTGCGACATCGTGCATTTGCTGTATGACGAAGCCGCGTGCACCCGCCCGGCTCACGCTCCTCCGGACTGGACCGCGGCTTCACGTCGTATCTTGACCGGCAGGATCGCCAGCGCCGAGACGATCAAGACACCCGCAAATGCAGTGAATGCCCACTGGTAGCGACCCGACACATCGTACGAGCGGCCCGAAAAGTACAGACACAGCATTGTCAGGGATATCTGCACCGGGATCATCAGGCCCATGACTGTGCCGAAAGAAGCGGGACCGAAGCGCTTGCTGATGAACGCTGCCCACAGAGGCATGACGCCGCCAATCGCCGCACCGGCCAGCAGTGACACCATCAGCAGCACGTTGTAACCCGGACTCGCCATGAGACACGCGAGATAGGCTTCGCCCATTGCGACGACGATCAGCAGCAGCCAGCGCATATCCACGTGATCGGAGAGCTCACCGATGATGAGCTTACCAATGATTGCTGACCCGGAAACCACCGACACGACGAGGCTTGCTGCCTGCAGCGAGAAACCCTGATCGGTCCCGTATGCCACCAGTGAGGCAAGCAGTGCCTGGCTGACGCCGAGAATCAGCCCGATGCTCAGCGCCAGCAGCCAGAAATCACGCACCTGCAACAATTCCTTCGCGCTCCAGGGACGCAACGGGACCAGGCCTGCCGGCGATGGCATGGAACTCCCCGCGCTGGACTGCGCCCGTTGCGGCTCGCGAATCACCAACAGCGCCAGTGGCACGATCAGGATCACAACCAAACCGCCCATGATCGCCACCGCATGACGCCACCCCAGGTGATCGACAAACCACGTCATCATTGGCAGGACCAGCAATCCCCCCGCCGAAGATGATACGGCGACGATGCCGAGAGCCCGACCCCGGTCGCGGTCGAACCAACGCGCCGTCAGCGCATTGGCGCTCAGCGGTCCGAGCGCCTGCACGCCGGTAGCCAGCGGCAGCAACGTTGCTGCCGCCATCAGCCACAACGAGTGCGTAAATGCGATGGCACCACAACCGAGTCCGAAAGCCAGCGCGCCGCCGGCGATCAGGAAGCGGCCTGGAAGCCAGTCCAGTCCCCGGCCAACGAAAGGCGAGACTATTGCCATGCCGAGCAGCAACAGCATCAACCCGCCGTTGACATCGGCACGCTTCAGGTCGAATTCCGCAGCAACTGGCTTGACCAGCAGTGCAAAGCCGTAGAGCGACGCGCCGATCACGAGAGCCTGTGCCAGGAACATGACCGCCACAACCGCCCATCCGTAGCGTGACCCACCACGCCCTGCAGGGGGATTCGGGTCTGTTGCGGTCATTGACACCTCACTTGCCACCTGCACGTGGCGCCTCGGCCGAAGCGCACGGTGAAAATCAGTGGACGCTCATGATCTGCTGCAGGCTGCTGTCCCAGTATTCGAACACGCGCCCGGGCACCGTGAAGCTGACCCGCGGATGAGTAATGAACTCGAGCATCGCCGGCACGCCGTTCCGGGTCTGCTCGATACCACGCCGGATCGCCGCCGCCACCTCCCCCGGTTCAGTGATGCGCTCGCCGTACCCGCCGAGAGCCCTGGCCAGCTCCGCGTAGTTGCCGGATACGCGTGATACATCGTCGAATTTCGCCGTGGCCAGCCGCTGCGTTGGAATTTGGATCGCCATCTGCGAGTTGTTCTTCACAATGGACAGGATCGGCAGGCGAGCCCGCACGGCCGTTTCGAAATCCATGCCCGTCATGCCGACGGCGGCATCGCCCCAGTAGTTTATGCACAGCTTGTCCGGGTGTGCGGCCTTTGCTCCCAGCGCATAGCCCAGGCCGGTACCCATCTGGGTGGTCTTGCCCCAGCCGATGTAGCTGAGCGGCTGCGTGCTGACCCAGAACGGTGCCATCTCCTCTCGCGCGCTTCCGGCATCGTGCGTCACGATCGTGTGGTCCGGATCCACCGCCTGTATGAGTTCCCAGAGCACCCGGTAGGCGTCCATGGGCTTCTCGTTCGAGGTCAGCTTTGGCATCCACCGATCCAGCCACGCCTTGCGCACGGCGGCGATTTCCGCGGCGACACCGGTGCTCCTGCCGCGCGGCAGGAGAGTGCGGATGGTCTCGTTCAGCATGGCGAGGGTCAGTTGCGCATCTCCCACCAGCGCCGCATCAGCATGCACCCCACCATTCAGGTGCCGCGTGTCGAGCGTGGAATGGATGAAGGTCTTGTCCTTCGGAAATTTCAGCCCGAAGATCGTGGGCGAAAAGCTGCAACCGATGCCAAATATGACATCCGCCTTGCGCATGAAGTGGTCAACGGCATCCGGATAGCGCAACCCGCCCGCGCCGAGCGACAGCGGATGATTCTCCGGAAAGGCACTCTTTCCCTGGAGACTGGTGGTCACCGGCGCATCGAGCAGCTCCGCGAGATCCCGCAACTCCTTCCAAGCCCGTGCGTAGTGGATGCCCTGCCCCGCATATATCAGGGGTTGCCTGGCCTTGATCAGGCGCTCCGCCACCTCTTCGACCGACTTCGGATCCGGGCCGCAGCGATAAGACTTCGTCGCCCTGTAATCAAGCTCTCCAGACCACTCCTCCCGCAGCAGATCCACGGGAATTTCCAGCAGCACGGGCGCCCTGCGCCCATTGCGCACCTGCGTGAAGGCGCGCTCGAACACGGAGCTCACCATCGATGCCGTCTCGATGCGCTCGCTCATCTTGGTGATCGGCCGGGCGGTCACCGAGGAGTTGAAGTGATGGGGGAAATTCGCTATCGGGCGTGGATAGCCGCAGGCCAGCACCAGAACCGGTACGGAGTCACCGAAAGCCTGCGCGATGCCACCGAACGCATTTTCGATGCCGGGGCCGTACTGGGTGAACAAGACCCCGATCTTCTGACCGGATGTCACTCGTGTGTAGGCATCGGCCATGTGCACAGCGACGCGCTCCTGCCGCGTCAGGATCGGCCGGATGCCGGACTCGGCAGCGCCGTCGATGATCGGGCTGTCCGGATAGCCGAAGATCATCTCCACACCCTCTGCCTTCAGGATCTGACCGATTGCCGATGCAATGTTCATCTGGTACCGTTCAGTCGATATTCGCACGGGTTCATCAACGCATCGATGCGCTCGACGCCGGTAGCGCCAACCGCCAAATGGCAATCAAGCGACCGCCGAGGCTATACTCAGGCCTCGACGTCGACATCATGCATTTGCTGTATGACCGAACGCTTCACTGCCATATCCGAGCTCGTCAGGGACCTGTATGCGGGCGTGATCGAAACTCCGCCCTGGCAAGGTTTTCTGCACGGCATCCGTCGGGAGATGGGCTGCAAGAGCACACTCATCATGCTGATGCCTCCTGGTTCAGCGGTGGTCAACCTGATCAGTGTCGTGGGCGGGCAGTCGGAAATCACGAGTGCCTATCGCGGCAACCTGTTCGCACTCGATCCTTTCGTCAACCTGCCCGAGGGCCGGGTCATCACCCTGCACGAGTTCGTCGGTGCGCAGGCCCTCGAGCAGAATGACTTCTACAACCACTTCATGCGGGGCACCTGGGGCGTCGGGTTCGTCCTCGGATTCGATGTCCGCACGGCAGCGGGTTACACGGCGGGACTGCGCCTATGTCGTGGCATCGAGTCCTGCAATTTCGATCTCGATGCGCATCGGCACGTGGAAGCTCTTCTACCGCACCTGCGGCAGGCAGTCGAAATCTTTGACCGCGTGCACTACCTGCAGGTCGAAGAGATGGAACTCAGCGACACGCTCGAGCAGCTCGGCCTGGCGGGATTCCTGCTCGACGCAACGGGCCGCGTAACACAGTCCAACAAAAAGGCAGCAGCGCTCCTTGGCAGTGCGGCCGGCATCACGGTCCGCCATGGACGACTGTTGCTCGCGAATGAGGGTGCGCAGCGGCAGCTCGAAGCGGTCCTGGCAAGGGCACGCAACATGACAGACGCCATGGAGTGCACTGCTCCGCGATTGCCCGACGTGATCACGATCCGGAGCCTGCCGGGATCACCCTCGCTGATCGCGGCCGCGCGAATCCTTGGTTCGCCGGCGAACCTGCGCTCGAATCACTCGCCGGTGGTCGCAGTCTATGTGAGCCGGCCTGAACAATCGGGGGCCCTGCCGATAGATACGATCCGCCAGATGTTCGGCGTCACGGTAGCCGAGGCCGAACTTGCGGCCCACCTCGCCGGCGGCGCCACCCTCAACGAGGCGGCACAACAGCTCGGTGTTGCGCTTACCACGGCACGTACCCAGCTCTATTCGATCTTCAGGAAGACTGGGATGCATCGCCAGTCGGAGCTCGTATCAGCGATCGCGCAGACTGCCGCGAGGCTCCCACGACAGTAGCCGGGATCCGCAAGGCCGATGCGCATGGCCCCGCCCGGCCAGGCACTGCCCCGGGCGGACGGAATTTGATGCATTCGCATGATGCCCCGTCCCCGCGCACCCGCTACTCTGTACCCGACGTCCCCGGAGCAATCACCGTCTCTCCACACAATACGCGAAGGCAGCGAAACTGTGACGAAAATCTGCGTGACCCGTGTTCCTGACCTGATCGAGAAGGCCGGCGAGATCCGCAAACACCTGTGTCGCTGCGCCCGTCACGCCGGCAACATCCACCTTGCCGGTCCGCTCTCCGCCACGGACGTCGCGGTCGCGGTGTACTACAAATATCTCGGCTTCGATCCGGACAACCTCGATGACCCCAGGCGCAACATGTTCGTCCTCAGCAAAGGACACAACGGCGTGCTCCTTTACTGCATCTTCTGCGACATGGGGCTGCATTCCTGGGACGAACTGCTGAACAACTACAATCGGATCGGCCACAGCTTCGGCGCGCACCCCAATCGCCAGCATGTGCGCGGCATCGAAGTGTCCACCGGTTCGCTGGGACACGGCCTGAGCTGGAGCGTCGGCTTTGCGCACGCCAATCGCAACGAGGGGAGCGATTCGCGCATCTACTGCCTGCTCGGCGATGGCGAGATGGAAGAAGGGTCGAACTGGGAAGCCATCATGTACGCAGCCTCCCACAACCTCGACAGCATCGTGGCAATCGTCGACAACAATCAGTGTTCGGCCTCGTTCATGGCCGGCGAGAACATCAAGTGGAATACGATGGGCGACTGCTGGCGCGCCTTCGGCTGGGATGTCCACGAGATCGACGGCACCAACATGTACGAAATCGATCGCACACTGGCGAGCCTCCCGCCGGTGAATCTGCGCAAGCCCGGCAGACCCCACTGCATCATTGCCAACACCACCAAGGGCCAGGGCGTGTCGTACATGACCGAGCGCCCCTACGCCTGGCACATCGGCGGATTGGACGACGAGAAACTGGCGGAGACCTTGACGCTGATCGATCGCTACACCGCAGAGCAGCACGAGAGGAGCTGAAATGGCCGGCTTCACATTCAATATCACCGACATCGCGGCGATGATGAACGCGAAGGACCTGGTGACGAAGAAAATGGTCCAGCTGGTGAAGGATCATCCGAAGGTCTGCTACGTCAACTCGGACGGCACCGGCAAGTCGGGCCCGGTTCGCGACCTGTACAACCAGTATCCGAACCGCGTTCTCGACGTCGGCATTGCAGAGATGAATCTGGTGACGGTGGCGGCTGGACTGGCGCGCAAGGGCTACATTCCGTTCGGCCAGACTTTCGGCCCGTTTCTGTGCATACGCGCACTGGACCAGATCCACAACGACCTGGCGTACAACGACCTGCCCGTGCGCCTGATCGGCACCCATGGTGGCCTGTCGTCCGGCTATGGCCCCACGCACAACACCATCGTGGAATTCGGCGTCATGAATGCAGTCCCCAACATGACGATGATCGCACCGAGCGATGCCGATCAGTGCGTCAGGATGCTGGAAGCTTCGCTGAAGTGGCCAGGGCCGATCTACATCCGGATTCCTCGCGGCGAAGAGCCGGCCGTCTACAACGCTCCTTACGATTACGCGATCGGCAAGGCGGTGGAAGTGAAAGAAGGCAGTGACATCACGATCGTCGCGACCGGCACCGGGGTTTACAACAGCCTGCGCGCGGCACTGACTTTGCATGAAGAGGGCCTGAGCGTCGGTGTACTGGACATGCACACGATCAAGCCGATCGACAGGGAGGCCATCCTGAACGCGGCTCGGAGAACCCGCACCATCGTCACCGTCGAGGACCACAATATCCTCGGCGGCCTGGGCAGCATCGTCGCCGATGTGCTCATGGAAGCCGGGGTGCCGGCCCGGCTGAAGAAGATCGGCATTCCCGATGAATTCGTCAGTTTCGGTTACCCTGAGGAAATCTATCCACATTACGGTTTCGATGGTCCGGGCATTGCGAAGACCGTGCGTGCGCTCTGCTCATGACTCGCCGTCGGATACCCGGATGGCACGACACGCGCTGACCAGCGTCACGTTTGCGTTTTGGATGCCCCTTTCCTTCGAGTGAAGAAGGTGGCCGCAAGTGCAAGTCCACAGAAGTAGATGATGCCTGCGCCCATGCCAAGGAAGATCTGCCCATAGCTCGCATTTGCTTCAAGATGCGGGATGGTACCAACCGTCAGGAACAGCATGGTTGCCATGTTCACGGCAATGGATGCCCAGCCGACGATGAGCGCGTAGACCAGGACGAGGACGGTGACTGCAAACAGCCCGATTCCCGGCCCGCGTCCGACGAGGGGCGGCAACAATACCATCATGGATGCCGTCCCCATTCCGACGAAAGCGCCGATGGCAGACGGCAATATACGTTGCGGCTTCGCTCCTTCAGCCATCGACCAGTAAAGCAGGAACAGGAAGCCCGCCCACATTTCGCTGAGCCTGACTGCCATGGCAAGCGCAACAAAGATGCCGATGACCACGATGACGGCGAGCAGATGAAGCAGCCCTTTCGCTGGCGTCACTTTCGGCGTATCCATGGTCTCCCTCTCATCAACAGCCGCAACTCTTGATTTATTCCTTCCGGTCCGGCAACCCATAGGCGATCAGGTAATCACCGATGGTCGTTCCCATGAACTGGTGGCCGCCCGCGGCGATCACCACGTACTGCTTGCCGGTCCTCGGCGAGACGTAGCTCATCGGGGTTGCCTGGCCACCGGCGGGCAGCCGGCCCTTCCACAGCTCCTCACCCGTCGCAGTATCGAACGCGCGCAGGTAGTTGTCGATGGTGGCGGCGATGAAGATCAGCCCTCCGCGGGTAACCGCCGAACCACCCAGGCTGAACACGCCGGGCACTGAAATGCCGAACGGCGCGTGGTCACGGGTCGTGCCGAGCGGATGTTCCCAGAGGATCTTGCGGCTGTCGAGATCGACCGCCGCGAGCTTGCCCCAGGGCGGTGCCTTGCAGGGAAACCCGAGCCGCGAAAGGAACGGTCCGAACTCGCTCGCATAGGGCGTGCCGAGCTGCGGCGCGATATTCAGACCCGTGCTGTGCCCGCTGCCTTCGCCTGTGATTCGCTCCGCCTCGGCGCGCGGTACCAGACGGTTGAGCATCGGCATGTAGGAGGTATTGACGACCATGACCCGTCGCCCCTCGTCCACCGCAACGCTACCCCAGTCCAGGGCGCCGAAGTTTCCGGGATACTGGATTGTCGGCGTGAGAGAAGGCGGTGTGTAGATACCCTGGTAGCGGCGGCTGCGAAACTCGATGCGACAGGCGAGCTGGTCGAGCTGCGTCGCTCCCCACATGTCCACTTCCCTGAGCGGCGTGGGCGCAAAGCTCGGCATCCCGACCGAGAAGGGCTGTGTCGGCGAATAGCGCTCACCTGGCGCATCACCCTTCGGCACCGGCCGCTCCTCGACGGCCGCGAGCGGGTGCCCGTCGCGCCGGTCAAGGAGATAGATCTCACCCTGCTTGGTGGGCTGGATGAGCGCCGGCACCGTTTCGCCATTGATCGGCAGGTCGACGAGCACCGGCTGGGAACCCACGTCATAGTCCCACAGGTCATGGTGCGCGGTCTGGAACGACCAGCGCAGCTTGCCCGTCACCGCCTCGAGCGCCACCACCGAACTCGAGAAGCGATCGAAAGTTGCCGGGCGTTGCTCGCCGTAGAAATCGGGCGTCGCATTGCCGGTCGGGATGTAGACGAGCCCGAGCGCCGGATCAGCGCTGAACAGCGTCCACGCGTTCGGCGAGCCCCGCGGATAGATCTCACCCGGCTTCAGCGGGCCCAGCTCTGCGGGTCTCGCAGCGTCCCATCCCCAGAGCTCGCGGCCCGTGATCGCATCGAAGGCCCGCACCACACCCGAGGGCATGTGGGTCGAGACGCCATCGAGCACGAAACCGCCGACGATGGCTGCATCGCCCACCACGGTCGCCGGCGAAGTCACGAACTGGAAGCCCGGCGTGACCTCGCCGAGGTTGACGCGCAGCGAGATCTCACCGTTGTGTCCAAAGCTCTGGCAGCGCGCGCCCGTCGCTGCATCGAGCGCAATCATGCGCGCATCCACGGTCGCGACCAGAATGCGCTTCGGGCAATCCGGTACCGCACCGTGCGCTTCGTGATACGCCACGCCGCGACACACCAGCATCACGACGCCCGTGGCATCGACTTTGGGATCGTGGCGCCAGCGCTCCTTGCCCGTATCGGCGTCGAGAGCAATGACGATGTCGCGCGGCGAGCAGACATAGAGCGTGTCGCCCACCTGGATGGGAGTCGCCTCGAACATGTAAGCAGACTTGTTGCCAGCGTGGTTCTCCGGCAGATCGCCGGTGCGGTACTGCCACGCAACTTTGAGTTGCCGGACGTTCTGCGGCGTGATATCGGCCACCGGCGAGTAGCGCGTGCCGGCATTGCTGCCTCCGTAGGCACGCCAGTCAGTGGCCGCCGGAGCATGCGAGGCCACCGTCGCCGCTGGAGGCGCCATCACTGCCCGCCCCTCGCGCCAGCCGAAGGCAAGTGCCGCAAGAAGCCCCGCCCCGAGCACCATGGCGCTGGCCCGCACCACGCCATCGGATTGCCCGGCGCCCCCGGCATTTTCAAGCACCCTGCGCACCCAGGGCATCAGCATGTAGAGGGCCAGCGCCAGCGGGAGTCCGAGACGCGGCACAAGTTGCCAGAAGTCGAGTCCGACCTCGGCCAGCGCCCAGATTACGGTGGCCACAAGAGTGGCGAGATAGACCCAGAGCCCAAGGCGGCGGGCGCGCCAGAGCAACGCGCCGCTGGCAATCGTCGCCACCCCTGCGAGCAGGTAATACCAGGAACCGCCCAGCCTGGCGAGCCAGGCGCCACCACCGGTGAGCCACGCACCCAGGACCAGCAGCAAAGCTGCGAATACCCTCAGTCCGACACTGCGCAACAACGTGATATCCACCCCGCCTCGACCTTCACCACCAATACCGGTGCGGCTGCATTCCGACGCCGACTCGATTTCCGCCGGCTCAAACCGCCGCGCCCGCAATACTGCGCCGGGCCTGCCTGAGACATCACTCCTCGCTCGGTACGTTGAAATGGCGCTGATAGCGCGCGAACAACCGGCGCACATGATCGTCCTGGTCCACCGAGTAGTGGTGGACACCAAACTTGCCCTTCGGTTTCGCCGCGAGGTAGCGCTCGACGGCCGCGCGCGCCTCGGGCGTGAACTCGAAGCCTGCATTCGCATAGAGCTTCTCGAGTGTCTCGAGCGGCGCCTGCATCAGGTCGGCGTAGTGTGAGTGGGTGAGCTGTGCGGCCGGCACGGCGCCCTTCTCGGCCCAGTCGATCATCTGCTCGAGCCGTGCCGCGGTACCCTCGGGAGTCAGCAACTGCTCGAAGGCCTCGGCATCGAAGGGGGCGTCGCTGCGCATCCAGTAGAGCGTCCCGATGAGATTGGTCACCGAGCCTTGGGCTTTGACCGGATCGCGATGAGTCACGATGACCCGCGCATCCGGAAACACCTCGAACAGTGTCGGCAGAAAGGACTGGTGCTCGGGGGCCTTCAGCAACCAGTGCTTCCGCGGGTTCCTCCACTGCAGGAGCTTGAGCAGGCGCCGGTAGTAGCGATACACGGGCCGTTGATCGGCGGCGAACAGCCAGGCCGAGTAGCTTGGGACCTGGAGAATCGCCGCAAGATACTGCGAGCGGAAAGTCAGCCGGAATGCCACTCCGCATTCATTCGGGATCCAGGCCCCGAGCTCGTGCATGGCATTGAAGGTCGGCGCCACGCGACCCATCTGCGTGATGAGATCGTGCGCGCGCGGCACGCGCGGATCGGTCCGGTAGGTCGCAGCCGCCGGCGGTGGACAGGGAAAGACGAACTCCCAGTTGGCAGGGGCCATGAACTGGCGATCCTGGGCGAGCAGTTCGAAGAGAATGGACGTGCCCGAACGCGGCAGACCGGTGACGAATACCGGCCGGTCGATGACCTCGTTCTCGATTTCGGGGTGCGCCTTGAAGGTCTCCTCGATGCGCAGGCGTGTCTCCAGGAACAGCAGGAAATCCTGCCGGGTCCACAGTCGCCCGAAAAAATGCAGTCCAGCTTCCTTCTCGATGGCACGCAGCAGTATCTGAAAGGGTTCGCGCCAGTCGTCGGGACCGAAATCCGTTAGCCCAGTACTGCGCTGCGCCGTCTCGATGAGCTCATCCGGATCGAGCCGCGCGACCATGCGCGCGTCCCAGGAGCGTGTTTCCTGCAGAAAGGCCGCGAGCCACTCAGGTCGCGGCGGTGGGGTCCACGTTCTGCCTGCACCGTCCTCGGACATATTGCGCCTCCCCTCCGGGCCTACAGATTGCCGAAGCGGTTGATCACCCCTCGCCGGCGCGTGGCGAGCTGCTCACGTCGCGCTTCAGGCGTGATCCGCCTGACCCGTGCCGGCAAGTGCCGGTTGAGCTCCGCTGCCTTCACCTGGGTCGCCTGCGGCACGGGGCAGCTGTCCGCCAGCATCCAGCGGTAGGTGACATAGCCCTCGCTGAAGCCCGCAGTGTCCAGCCAGTTCGGCAGGCCGGGGTCCTCATGGGCGACCACCACGATCACCTCCCCGTCCTCTTCCAGCTGCGCATAGTGGCAGTTGGTGTTCGACAGCCGATAGCGGTAATCCATGCTCATCCACCAGAAATTGCCGAACTCGACCGCCCAGTACGGACAGTGAGGCGGGCGCACGCGCACGATCAGCGCTTCATCGGGTGGCAGTGCCCAGTAGGCGATCATCGGCTCGCCGCCCGGCGTGGCATCGATGGCGCGATCGGCGAGCTGCTTGTAGGAGCGGAAGGTGTTCGGCATCGCCTTCCACATGTCGATCATGCGCACCCAGAACGCGATGGACTCTCCCACCCATTTCCCCGAGGCGCGCAGCTGCCCGGCCAGGCGCTCAGGCGTGAGCGGCGCGGGCGGACCCTGTTCGCCCGTGAGCCGGTCGATGCGCGCCTTCATCGGGCGTTCCCTTTCCCAGTCGGCGAAGAACTGGCGGAAGGTGACCCGGAAGGTCTCGGGCGTCGTGCGCAGCCAGTTGCCCGGGTGTGGCTCGGGGCTGCAGATCAGCTCGAAGCGGCCGTCCGGCTCCACCCGCAAATCCCGGCCAAGAAGGGTATGCGCCACCTTGCCGCCCCAGGGCGTCTGGCCCCGCTCGACCGAGGTGATGGCGAAATAGCTGGCGGTACCGCGATCGCCGATGACGCGATAGGTGTCCGTACCGTTGATGGTCGCGCCCACGTACACGGCATCGGTGTTGTCACCGCCCTGCTTGCGCACCGGATCGAAGTAGTGGATCAACTCCGGGTAGCGCGGATCGGCATAATCGTGGTGGAAGTTCAGTGCCAGCGAGATGTTGCGCGCCAGCCCTTCGATGCCGGCGGTGTGTGCGGGGGCATTCGCAGGAGCAGGCGCCCGGAATGGAATGTCCCCGGCCCGCTTGAGCTCGTCGCAGAAATCCGTCCACGCCTGCCGCAGCACCTGCTCGTGATCGTCACTCATGTCCGCTCCGCCCGCTTCAGATCCTGTACGACACCCGCCCAATGCCCCGGATCGGGGCAGCGGTTGTGCGTGATGCTGACTCCGTCGGCGATCCCGGCGAGACGCGCGCGTAGCTTCGCAGCGATGGTGTGCGGCTCGCCGACGACGGCGATCTCGTTCAGCATCTCGTCGCCTATGAGGCCGGTCATGTCGTCCCAGCGCCCCGCCTTCGAGAGCCGGTTCAGCTCCTCATGAATTCCCTCCCAGCCGTGGCAGGCGAGGGTCGGTCGATACGCGGGAGTCGAGCCGTAGAAGGCGAGCTGCTTGCGGGCGGCGAGCTTCGAGGCCTCCAGGCGCTCCTCGGTGTCGGCAGTCACCACCAGCGTCGCGCAGATCACCTCGATGTCGAGGCGCGTGCGGCTGGATTTCTTCAGACCCGTCTCGAGCGCCGGCAGCGTATTCTCGAGAAGCGAGCGGCGGGTATTGAATGGGTGCGCGATGAAGCCGTCCGCCGCCTCGCCTGCTACCGCCGTCATCAGCGGTCCGAAGCCGCCCGTCAGGATGGGCGGCGGGCCGTAGGGATTCGGTCCGGGGTTGAACGCCGGGATCATGATGGTATGTGTATAGAATTTGCCGCGGAAGTCCAGCTTGCTGCGACCCTCCCAGCAGTTCCAGATCGCCTTGATGGCGAGCACGATCTCGCACATGCGCTCGGCCGGATGCGACCACACCGAACTGAATCGCTTCTCGATGTGCGGCTTGACCTGCGAGCCGAGGCCCAGGACGAAACGCCCGCCGCTCACCGACTGCAGGTCATAGCCCAGGTTGGCGAGGTTCATCGGGTTGCGCGCGAAGGCGATCGCGATTCCGGTGCCGAGACGCAAGGTCCGTGTGTGTTCCGAGGCGACTGCCAGCGGCACGAAGGGGTCGTGTTTGGCCTCGAAGGAGAACACCCCGTCGTAGCCGATGCCTTCGAGCTCTGGATAGATCGTGCGCGCCTGGCGCGGGTCTTCGAGCGGTGCAGTGGTATAGATTTTCATCAGAAGTTCTTCGGTAATCCATGCTTGCGCGTGGCGATGATGTTCTTCTGCACCTCGGAGGTGCCGCCGCCGATGGTCTCGAGCACCGTGAGTGTATAGCTGCCGGCGGCGCGGCCCGCAAGCGGAGCATCCTCCGCGCCGGCGAGGAGCTGGCTGCCGGCGCCGACGGTATCCATGGTCGCATCCGCCAGGCGCCGGGAAAACTCGGTGGCAAAGAGCTTGTACTCCGAGGCAGGAATCGTCGGGGTCTTGCTCGAATCGAGTGCCGCATCGACGAAGCGCACGCCGAGGAGGCGTGCAACCTCGCATTCGGTGACGAGCCGGGCGATCCGTTGCCGGATCACCGCATCGTCCTTCAGCGGATTGCCATCGCGCTTTGCCGTCTTCACGTAGTCGCACAGGGATTCGACGCGGGCGCGGATCGGCGAAAAGGTGAACATGCCGAAGCGCTCGAGATCGAGTGCCTCGGCGATGTACTGGAAGCCCCTGTTCACCTCGCCAACGCGGTAGTCGTCGTGCACGAAGACATTGTCGAAGAACACTGCGTTGGTGCGTTCGCCCCCAATGGTGTACATGGGTTGAACGGTGAGCCCCGGTGCATCCATGCGCAGCAGAAAGAGCGATATGCCATGGTGTTTCGTCGCCGTCGGATCAGTGCGCGCGCCCACCCAGTACCAGTCGGCGAAGTGCGCCGAGGTAGTGAAGACCTTCTGCCCATTCAGCACCCAGCCCTCCCCCTTGCGTTCCGCCTTGAGCCGCATGGCCGCGGCATCCGAGCCGGCGGAGGGTTCCGAATAGCCGATCGCGAATTCGATCTCTGCTCTCAGGATCTTCGGCAGGAATTCCTGCTTCAGCTTCGCGGATGCGACCTTGATCAGGGTCTTGCCGACGACCCCGGTCCCCTTGCCGAGCTGCGGGGCACCGACGGAGGAGAGCTTTTCGTTCAGCAGGTACTCGTAGAAGCCGCGGCCGCCCTGCCCGCCGCATTCCTTCGGCCAGGTGATGCCGAGCCAACCTCTCGCGGCGAGCTTCTTCATGAATTCGCGTCGCTCTGGCGTATCGACGAGCTGCGCGAGGTTCTCGCGGCTCGGATCCATGACCCGGGCATCGTGGTTCGCCCGGAGGAAGGCGTCGACTTCCCGCAGGAAGGCGTATTCATCCTCGGAGAAGTCGAAGTCCATGGGTCGATCGTAGGCGCTTCACTGACCTCGGTCAATGAAGGGATTTCCCGTCAGGCACGCAGGGCGTCCGCCAGGAGTCTCGTCAGCACAGCAAGCTGCGGACGACTGGTCTCGAGCGAGGAATGCGGATTGAGCAGAAACCCGAAGAAACTCAGCCGCATGCAGTCCGCAAGGCGGAAGGCACTCATGCCGCTCCTGACGATGCCCGTCCGCTGCAACCGCCGAATTTGGGCTGCCAGCGCAATGCCGAAAGCGGTCTGCCTGATGCCGAGCCGCGAATCCCCGCCGTGTCGCACGATGGCCAGGTTGATCTGCCGGACGAGTTCGAGATCGCCGATCGCCTGATGCTCCTCGAGCACGATGACGGTGAGGCGCCGCAGGAAGACCCGGATATCGGAAACGTCCCCGAGCTCGGTGGTGATTCGCTGCGCCATCGTTTCGGAGATCCGCTGCTGGCGCGCGAGCAGCACATGGTCCTTGGTGGGAAAATGGAAGAAGAAAGTGCCCTTGGCGACCCCTGCCCGCAGGCAGATGCCGCTCACGGTTGCATCTTCGACGCCCAAGCGCCGGAATTCGTCGAGGGCAGCCCCGAGTACGCGGTTGAACGTGTCCTGGCGCCGCACCGCTCGCGTGGTCAACCGCTTCCGACCGTTCATCGCGACACCGGAAGGCGCATCATCCGACCGGGGTGACGCACACTCAGCATTGTTCGAATAGCGCCAGCAAGGCTCGTGCGGCGGCCGACGGGGCGATCCTCCCCGCGCTCACGTCCGCCAGCACGGCAGGCAGCGCCGCCTGTACCCGCGGATGCGCGCGGAAGTCCTCGTTGAGGCGCGCGCGGATATGATCCCACATCCAGGTCAGGGCTTGATCGCGCCGGCGCCGGTCGAATTCCCCGCTCTCACGCCGCTCTCCAAGACATCGCTCGATGGTCATCCAGCACTCCGCAATGCCGTCGCCCTGCAACGCGCTCAACTGCAGGACCGGTGGCCGGCCCCCGCCCCTGCCGTGCAGCGAGAAGGTGCGCACCGCACTCAAGAGCGCCGCGCCGGCGCGTGCGGCCGCGCCGACATCGAGGTCCATCTTGTTGACGATGATCACATCGGCGACCTCCATCACCCCCCGCTTGATCGCCTGGAGATCATCGCCGGCATTTGGCAACTGCAGCAGCACGAACAGGTCGGTCATACCGGCCACCATGGTTTCGCTCTGGCCGACGCCCACGGTCTCGACGATCACGACATCGAATCCCGCGGCCTCGCATACCAGCATGGCCTCGCGGGTCCTTTCCGCAACGCCGCCGAGCGTACCGCCGGACGGACTGGGTCGGATGTAAGACGAGGGATGGGCCGACAGGCGTTCCATCCGGGTCTTGTCGCCGAGAATGGACCCGCCCGACAGGCTCGATGAAGGGTCGACGGCGAGCACCGCGACGCGATGGCCACGTTCGATCAGGTGCAGGCCGATCGCTTCGATGAAGGTCGACTTGCCGACACCCGGAACGCCGGAGATGCCCAGTCTCGATGACCTGCCCGTCGACGGCAACAGCGCGTTGAGCAAGGCATCGGCGCGCGCCCGGTCGTCGCGGCGTGTGGACTCCAGCAGGGTGATGGCCTTGGCCAGCGCGCGTCGCTCGGCGCGCCGTATGCCGTCCGCCAGCGCCTGGTCATCGGATCTCAAGCTCACGAGCCTCGCTTGAGATTGGCCTTGATCTGTTCGAGCACATCCTTCGCGCTCACCGGCACTGCCGTTCCCGGACCGTAGATTCCCTTCACGCCGGCCTCGCGGAGGAACGCATAATCCTGTGGAGGAACGACGCCGCCGACGAAAACGATGATGTCCTCCCCGCCCTGAGCCCTGAGGCTCTCGATGACGGCGGGCACCAGTGTCTTGTGGCCTGCAGCCAGCGTCGATACACCGACCGCGTGGACGTCATTCTCGATGGCCTGGCGCGCGCATTCCTCGGCGGTCTGAAACAGGGGGCCGATGTCGACGTCGAACCCGAGATCCGCAAATGCCGTCGCCACCACCTTGGCGCCGCGGTCGTGGCCGTCCTGCCCGAGTTTGGCGACCATCACGCGAGGCCGGCGCCCGTTTTCGGCGGCAAATGCATCGATCTCGCGCTTGAGCTTCTCCCAACCTTCGGCGCCTTCGTAGGCGGCTGCGTACACGCCGGTCACCTTCTGCGTATCGGCCCGATGCCGTCCAAACACCTTCTCCAAGACATCGCTCACTTCGCCGATTGTCGCACGCAGCCTGATCGCACGCACCGTGAATTCGAGCAGGTTGCTGTCGCTCCTCCTGGCCGCATCCGTCAATTCCTGCAGGGATGCCCGCACGGCCTCGTCGTCGCGTGCGGCGCGCACGGCGGCCAGGCGCCTGATCTGGTTGTCGCGCACGGCGTGATTGTCGACTTCCAGGGTCTCGATCGGCTCACTCGTCGTCGGGCGGTACTTGTTGACGCCCACGATCACGTCGGCGCCGGAATCGATGCGTGCCTGCTTGCCCGCCGCGCTCGCTTCGATCCTGAGCTTCGCCCAGCCCGACTCGACCGCACGGGTCATGCCTCCCATGGCATCGACTTCGGCGATGATGGCCGACGCCTGGTCGGCCATTTGCTGTGTCAGGCTTTCCATCAGGTAGCTGCCCGCCCAGGGATCGATGACGCTGGTGATGTGGGTCTCTTCCTGGATGATCAGCTGGGTGTTGCGCGCGATGCGGGCGCTGAAATCCGTCGGCAGGGCTATCGCCTCGTCGAGGGCGTTGGTATGCAGGCTCTGCGTGCCGCCGAACACCGCGGCCATGGCCTCGACCGTGGTACGCACCACATTGTTGTACGGATCCTGCTCGGTGAGGCTCCAGCCCGACGTCTGGCAATGCGTGCGCAGCATCAGGCTCTTGTCCTTGCCGGCGCCGAAGCCCTTCATGATCCGGTACCACAGCAGGCGCGCGGCGCGCATCTTGGCGATTTCAAGGTAAAAGTTCATGCCGATCGCCCAGAAGAACGACAGCCGCCCGGCGAACGCATCGACATCCAGACCGCGCGCGATCGCTGCCTTCACGTACTCCTTGCCATCGGCGAGCGTGAAGGCGAGTTCCAGTGCCTGGTTCGCGCCCGCCTCCTGCATGTGGTATCCGGAGATGCTGATCGAGTTGAACTTCGGCATGTGCCGAGCGCAGTAGGCGATGACATCGCCGACGATGCGCATGCTGGGCTCCGGCGGGAAGATGTAGGTGTTGCGGACCATGAACTCCTTGAGGATGTCGTTCTGGATGGTTCCGGACAGATCCCGCAATGCCACGCCCTGCTCTTCGGCCGCCACGATGTAGCACGCGAGCACCGGCAATACCGCGCCGTTCATGGTCATCGACACGCTCACCCGGTCGAGCGCGATGCCGTCGAACAGGATCTTCATGTCCTCGACGCTGTCGATGGCCACACCGGCCTTGCCGACGTCGCCCATGACTCGCGGATGGTCGCTATCGTAGCCGCGATGAGTGGCCAGATCGAAAGCGACGCTGACGCCCTGTGCGCCAGCGGCCAGAGCGCGCCGGTAGAACGCATTGCTCTCTTCGGCCGTGGAGAACCCGGCGTACTGGCGGATCGTCCATGGCCGAACCGCGTACATGGTGGCCTGCGGACCGCGCACGAAAGGAGCCAGGCCCGGCAGCGTATCGGCAAACGGTAAACCGGCGGTATCTGCAGCCGTGTACAGCGGCTTGACGGTGAGGCCCTCCGGCGTGTGCCAGTTCAGCGCTTCGACGTCGCCTCCCGGCGCGGACCTCGCGGCCGCCTCGCGCCAGGAATCGAGTTGTGCGGAATTCGGCAGGGGTGCATCGCGACTCATCTTTGCCTCTGGCTGCGGATCATGGTCCTTCGATAGTAGAACGAGCCCTGGCTACCGGACCAGAGCATGGCGCGGCCCCAAGTGTTGCCACGACGCAACGCTCAAATTTCGCAAATCGGCGAGCCAAGCCATCGTCTGTCTGGACTAGGACAATCATATGGCCCGCTGATACGTTCACACGGTCTCAATATGTTGGCGAAATGCATCAGTTCTGCGTCGTATCGGCCGGGAACATCATCCCCAAGCCGGCCGGCGCGACGGTGAAATCATTCTCTGGGGAGCTCATTCTATGACGAATCTTTCCCGCAACTTCACACTGGCCGCTGCCTTGGTTGGTGCGCTTGGAGTCACCCCGGCGGTGCACGCCGCGACCGACCAGACCTCGGCGGAACCCGTCCTGGAGGCGGTTGTCGTCACCGCGCAAAAGCGCGAGGAGAATCTGCAGGATGTGCCCATCTCGGTAATGGCGATCGACTCTGCGGCGCTCACCCAGCGCAATGTCATCGGCCTGTCCGACATCAACGACGGCTTGGTTCCAGGCCTGAACCTGGCTCCCTATCCGGGCAGTGCCGATTTCTACCTCCCGACGTTTCGCGGCATCAGTTCGAACACCGCCTTCATCAGCACACCGAATCCGTTCGCCATCCATGTCGACGGCGTGTTCATCTCCCAGTTCGTCGGCCTGAACAACCCCGCCGCGGACATCGAACGCATCGAAGTCCTGAAGGGCCCCCAGGGCGTATTGTCGGGTCGAAATTCCACCGGCGGCGCCATCAACATCTACATGCGCAAACCCGAACTCGGCAAGTTCGGGTTCAAGCAGGAACTCACCTTCGCCAAGCGTGGGCAGTTCGTGTCCAAGACCGTATTCAATGTGCCGATGGGCGAAACGTTTGCAGCCAAGCTTGCGTACGCGTACACCAAGCGCGGCAACGAAGGCATCTACAACTCCGCTCCCGGCGGCATCCAGTTCGGCGAACGCAACGCGGATGACCTGAGGGTCGACCTGCGCTGGAAGCCGGCCGACAGTGCACTGACGGCCGACTACAGTTTCGACCGATCCAAATCCAGGGGCTACGATACGCCATCGCAATGTCTGTACCCGGCGCCGGCCATCACCGCCTTGCAAGCGACTGGAGACCCCCGCATCGCCACATTCATCGCCGGCTGCACGCCCGCGAAGCTGGCCGCCGTGTACATGCCGTTCGACATTCCGAAAAACAACAATGTGGTCGAGGCTCATACTCTCAACCTCGCATGGCAGGTCGCTTCGGCGCTCACGATCCGTTCGATCACCGGCTACCGGACCGTGGACACGCTCAACAGCTACAACTATGGCGCCTATGCAGGCGGCGCCGACGTGCGATCGGACAGCTACCCGCTGCTGGTGCCAGGCACACCCTTCGACGGACAGAGCCATCCCGTCGCGCTGGTCGACCGGGCATTCTCGGAGGAATTGCAGTTCCTTGGCGACGCGGGCAAGGCCATCAGCTATACCGCGGGCCTCTACTACTCCACTGAAAACGGTCATCAGGACTCCGGACCCAACGTCGGCATCTACCAGCCGAGCGCGGTTCCCTATCCTCCCGCCTACTTCGATTTCGTGGCCGTCGACCAGAAGGGCCTGCACTCCTCGAAGAGCGATTCCGTGGCGGTGTATGGCCAGCTCACCTGGCGGCCGGATGCATTCGACAACAAGCTCGAGATCGTCCCCGGTGTCCGCTACACCCGGGATCATCGCGTGGCCGACGGTTACAACCTTGGCTGGACCACGGGATACGGGGTGATCCAGACCGGTCCGGGGCAGGGCATTCTGGCGTTCCCGTTTCCAATCGCCGCACCGGATGTCGGCTTCGCCAGCGCGAAGGGTGATCTCACCTTCTCGAAGACCACCCCCTCCTTGTCGTTCAATTATCACTGGACGGATGCGGTGATGCTGTACGCCAAGTATGTCGAAGGATACACGAGCGGCGGCTTCGATCCGGTGTCGGGGCCTGCGACTGCCGCACAGTTTTCCCGCGGTTTTCAGCCCCAGACCATCAAATCCTACGAAGCCGGCCTGAAGGGCGAATTCCTCGATCGGCGCCTGCGCACGAACCTCACCATCTTCGAGAGCAAGTTCAAGAATGAGCAGAAATCCGTCGCGCTTCCGACCGGCGGATGGCAGACCCAGAACGTCGCAGGTTCCACCTACAAGGGTGCGGAATTCGATCTGACCGCCGCGATCACCACCGGACTGACCCTCACCGTCAGTTATGCCACGCTGGATCACAAGTACAGCAAGTGGATCGACCCGAACAGCGGTGCAGACGTTACCAGCCTGCGCAGACTGATCGTGCCCAAGAATGACTACGCCGCAACGCTCAACTATCGCTTCCCCGACTTTGGACTCCCCGGGGCGCTGAAGGGCATGGTGAGCTACACGCACCGCGACCGGACTTCCACGCCGCTCAACCTGACGATCCCGAACGTCGAGACGTACTCCACGACTCCCGCGTTTTCGCTGCTGGATGCGCGTCTCGATCTGACTGAAATCAACATAGGCACCGGTCAGTTGTCGGTCGGCGTGTGGGGGAAGAACCTGACCGACAAGAACTACCTGACGCTCGCATATCAGGGTTGGGTCACCGCCAGCAGCGGCAGCTGGGGCGATCCGCGCACTTATGGAGTGGATCTGAAGTACGAGTTCTAGTTTGACCCCGCTTTCGGGCAAAGCTGCGCAGCGAGCACCATGAGGTTCGGATTTCACCTGTTCATGGTGCCGCCTGGCGAGCTGCAGGCAGTTGCACGTTGCGCCGACGACGCCGGCTGGGATTGCATCCAGGTCGCCGACGCACCGTTTTTCCCCGAGACCATCTCCGTCCCCTATCCCTATACTCCGGATGGGACGCGCTTCTGGCCTCTCGATATGCCCGCGCTCGATCCGTGGGTCGCGATCACCACCATGGCCGCCGTCACGCAGCGCATCCGCTTCATGCCATCCGTGCTGAGACTGGCAATCCGCCAGCCATTGCTCGAAGCCAAGAGCCTCTGCTCCGTGGCCGCCGTCGCCAACGACCGCATCACCCTGGGCGTGGGGCTTGCGTGGATGCCGGAGGAATTCAAATGGCTCCGCATGGACATGAAGTCGCGCGGCGCCCGCCAGGATGAGGCCATACAAATCCTGCGTCTACTGATGCGTGGCGGCATGAACGAGTTCCACGGCAAGTATTACGAGTTCGACCGCCTGACCATGGCTCCGGTACCGAAGAAGAAGATTCCCATTTATGTCGGCGGGAGCACGGCGCCCGCGATGCGCCGAGCCGCGCGTCTGGGCGACGGCTGGGTCAGCGTCATTCACAACAAGGCCGACGTCGAGCGGGTGGTCAGCGAATTGAATGCCTATCGCCGCGAGTACGGACGCGAGCAAGAGCCGTTCGACATCATGTTGCACTGCCCGGATGCCGAGTCGATCGACGACATAAGGCGTCTCGAGGATCTGGGCATCACGGATCTGCAGATCACTCCCTGGAGCGCGCCCGGCATCCTGGCCGAGATGGGGGTCGGCACCATCATGCAACAACAGCCCTCGCTCGAAATGAAGCAGGAAGCGATCAGGCGCTACGCCGACAGAGTCATCGCAAGATTCAGGTGAGCGCAAGAATTCATGAACACCATGGATGCCGGTATTCTCCGCGCCGCGGACGCGAAAAGGTCGCCGACAACACGATCATGAACGTCACTCCCGAGCGCCGAATGTCCTGAATACCTGTCCTGCCGGCGGCTGCGGATTGAGGATGGTGCAGCGGTAGTTGCGGCGCCGGAAGCGCCAGCCCCGGGGTTCCCTGACCAGCTCGTCGAAGTAGGTGCCCATCATCTCGAGACCCGTACCATCGGCGAAGCGGCACACCTCGTGAATCGTTGAGCGCGCGCTTGCCGTGTCGCCTCGCACCGTCACGATGATCGCATGAGGCATCTGCACGACGTACTGCGAGGGTCGCATCTTCTCGCGCAGCCCTGCAACGATCTCGCGCCTGCCCTGGATGCGGAAGTTGAGTGGCTCGCCGACGTCCCAGACGGCGTCCTCGCTGAAGAGAGCTTCGAGGGCCTCCCAGTCGTGGTTGTTGGTGCCGTCGCTCCAGCGCTCCACGAGCTCCCGGATGGCGAAGCGATCTTCGAGATCACTCATTCGGAATCCTCCACCAGTACGTTCGCCCCGCGAGCCGTGCCCGCCTCGCTATGCGAGCCTCAACAGCCGCTTGGCGAGTTGCACGCCGTCCTTCGCCTGAGCGCCCCAGCCGTCGGCGCCCTGACTGCTGGCCCAGGCTTCCGAGGTCACTGCACCCCCGACGATGACCGGATATTTCTCGCGCACCTTCATCTCCTTCAGGAGCCCGAGGAACTCGGTGAACTTCTCCATGGCGGGTGCAAAGACCACCGAGACGGCAATCAGGTGCGCGCCGGACTTCTCGGCCGCCTGATAGAAATCCCACGGGCTGTTCTTCTCCCCGATGTCGATCACCTCGAAGCCGCCGATCGAGAGGAGCGTGCCGACGAGGTTCTTGCCGATGTTGTGCTGGCTGAGCATCGTGCCCAGCACGATCTTGCGGTCGATCTTGCGGCTCCCGCCTTTCGGAAAGGCCTGCTCGATGATCGGGATGCAGGCCTTGGCCGTCACTCCTCCGCGCACCAGATCGAGGACGATCGCTTTCTTGGCGGCGAAGCGGTCGCCCACGTCGCTCAGCCCGCTCATCACGCCGTCTTCCAGCACCGCCATCGGATCGTGACCCTCGGCCAGGAGCACACGGGTCATCTCCGCAGCTTCCTGCGCCTTGGTCGCACTCACCAGCTGCCGCAGCTCCGCAATCGTCGCCATGCTTCTTCTCCTCAGTCAGCGTGTTGCCAGGTCGGATAGTCGAGGCCCAGATCCCTGAAGATTCGGGTGAACTTCCGGTAGTGCTCCTGCATGACCGGCTTCGGCTTCAGGGTCTTCAGATCGTAGATCTCGGTGAGCGGCAGATCGACGGCTCCAGGCTCAGGGTCCTTGCCCGAGAGCCTGCCGTTGATCTTGCGGATCAGCTCGACTCCCTCCCGCGGTGTGAGTCGCGTCGCGGCACGCGTGATTTCGCCGGACCAGCGCGCTTCCATCCCGCTGTGCCCGCCGGCGAGCCACAACCCCTCCATCCCGGAGATGCAGGCATTGATGCAGGCAATCGCGATGTGGTACCAGGCGTCGTCGTCGAGCGGCGCGCGGGTGCCGCCGCTGCCGTAGGTGATCCAGGGGAGCTTCAGATGGCACTCGGCCGCGAGACCCGCCGCCGAGTTGCACCAGAAGATGTCATTGCCGACATAGGTGCCGTGAACCGATACGGACATCGCCTGGGTGACGGCGCCGCCGGAATAGGCGAGCATCGCAAGCGTGTGGGCGATGATCTCCATGGCACCCTGCTCGGGCCCCGTGAGATAGGCATAGAGCGCGGGACAGGAGCTCATCCACGGCTCGAGCCCCTGTTGCTCGGCGAAGAACGCCAGATTGAGGCGATCGTAGTCGATGCGCATCTCCTGCAGGATCTGCACCGGCAGCGTGCAGTTGTGCTTGTGATAGAGCCCGGAGGCAAAGGTGCTGATGAGCGTGAGCGGCGTCGTCGCACTCATGGGGATGCCGAACCACAGACCGGGTTTCCCGGCCCACATGGCCGCTTCGTTGATCACCCGGGCTTCGGTGAGACAGACGAGCGTCTGCGCAGGGGTGTCGGCCACGTTCTTGATTCCGTCGACGCCATACAGCGGCAGCGGCACCACGCCGTCGCAGGTCGGCTCCTGCATGGTCGTGCGGGCGTAGTACTTGTAGAGCTCGACGTCCGTCGTCATCGTGCCGGCGGAAAAGAACGTGTACGGATGCTGCGCGTCGCCCGGCGCACGCGGCCTCACCGTGATGGCCTGCCGATCCTTGCCGAGAGTGACTTCGTGTCGCGCCTCGCGGACTGCCGCGTCGATCTCGGCTTCGGTGAACTTGACGATGCGCTTGGTGCTCTTGCAGTAGAGGCCGACTTCGAGCAGCAGCTCCCGGCCCGCGGCATAGATGGCATCGGCCAGCGCCGGATCGCTCATGACCGGCTCGTCCGGGTCCCATTCGATACGATGCTTCGCCTGTATGCTGGCGAGCGCGGAGGGCAGGAGCTCCGTCTCGAACTGCTCTTCGGCCATCACCGGCCCGCTCACCGTGCGCTCGATCACTTTCCACAAGAGTCTGCCCATCGGTCGCCCCCCTCAGCCCTGAACGTAGCACTCACCCTCTCTGATGGCCCGCATCAGCGAGGCGCATTCCTGGCCGACGTAGCGGATGTGCTGCGGCAGGAGCCAGGGCATGACATCGACGATGTACCAGGAGAGATCCTCGGGATTGTCGAAGGCCGCCTCCCAGAAGATCGTGCCCGCATCGTGATCGAGCAGCATTGCCCGGGGCTTACCGCCGTCATTGCCGAACAGAAAGATGCCGGCCGGGTCGACTTGCAGCGGCAGCGGACGCTTGAAGTGCTGGGCCAGGACATCCCAGGCGTGGTTCCAAGCCCGATCCTCGAGGCGCGCGGACTGCATGATGAACACCGAGGTTCCCGCCGCGCGCCCGAGCCTTTCGGCGACGCGGCGCTGCAGGCGCACGAGAGCCGTGGCCTGAAGAGGCCAGTCGGCATGGATATCGAGGCCGCGAAGCACGAAGGTGGCGAAGAGCTTCTCATCGACGACGTTGAACGTCGTGGACAACAGGCCGGGCACCAGGCGCGGCTCGTGCATGGCTTTGCCAGCGGGTCCCGCCAGTTCGAGGTCCGCGACGCCCGTCTCCCGCAGCTGCGCGCAGAGCGCTTCGATCTCGTCCGGAGAGCGGATCACCTGTGCTTCGAAACGCCGGTAATACTGCTCGAAGTCCTCGGGGCCGAGTTCGAAGAAGCCGGGCCACTCCGCCTCGCCGGCCGCCGGCTCGATGGTCACGACGGTGTTCAGCGCCTCGGCAATCCGCGCGCCCTCGCCCGTGCGCCGCTCGAGACCGATGCGCAGCACGAGATTCAGGAGCTGCAGCCAGGCATCGCCGACGCTCGAGCTGAAGACAGGAAAGGTCGTCCTCCTCGAAAGAAAGACCGTGCGTTCGCGTGGCGGTGGCTGCTCTTGCATGCGGATGCCCTTTTACGAAACGTTTCGTCTCGTATCGAAATATAGACAGAAGACGCCGCTCCGTCAACGTCGGCCTGTGCTAAGGTGCTGCGCCATGACGAGCCACGATGCCGCAAGCCGCCTCCCACCCGCGCCCGCGCATCGCGGCCGAGCCGCCCGTTCCGCGCCGAGGAGTGCGCCCCGACCGCGCGGACGCCCTCGCAGCTCGCATGCGCACGAGGCGATTCTCGATGCGACCCTCGCCCTGCTCGCCGAAAAGGGTTATGAGCGTCTCGCGCTCGAGGACGTCGCGGCCTCGGCGGGCGTCGGCAAGGCGACGATATACCGGCGCTGGCCGTCCAAGGCCCCCCTGGTGATCGCGGCGTACGCGCAGTTGCCAGGACTCGAGCCACCCGACACCGGCAACGTGGCCGATGACCTGACCACGCTCCTGCGCAACTTCGCACGCCTCCTCGAGTCCACACCGTTGCCGCGCATTCTGCCGATTCTGGCGGCAGAGTGTCTGCACGACCCGGAGCTGTCCAAGCTCCTCGTACCGATCAACCGCGAACGCCGCAAGCCCTTGCTCGGCATACTCGAGCGCGCCGTGGGCCGGGGCGAGCTGCCGCCCGACCTCGATGTCGCGGCTGCGGCCGACCTGATCGTCGGCCCGATCATGACCCGGATCTATTTCACGGGTGAAGCCGTGAGAGCGAGAGACATCCGCCCGTTCGTCGAGGCGGCGCTCTTCGGCGTCCGCCGGCTGCGGTCGGGGAAGACGGGGCGCCGCGGCAGCCGCTGCCGCTGATTCCGCCCGACGACTTCGTGCCATTTGGCCCGGTCACGCGTTCATGAGCGGCAGCACGTCGAAGAGTGCAGTGTCGATCGGATCGCAGCGGGTGCCCAGGTCAGCGAGCGCACTGACGGTCCGTTCAGCCCGTGGCAACGAGCCCTCAGCGACCCGCGAAATTCGGCGCGCGCTTTTCAAGGAAGGCATTGTGCAGCCGGAGATGCAATCCGAGGTGCAAGGCAGCTCATGGCTGCCGATTACATCGCGGTTATTCTCGGTGACGAAATCGGCAGCGACGTCGACATCGACGACCAATCTGTCACCGGCGCCTTGAGGCTGCTGTTCGCATTCTCCGGCGCCTCGCAGGGACACGCCCCGGGACGTGTCGCGGGAAAATTCCGGCTCACCCGGCACTGATTGCCCGAACTGCCTCGGCGGCGCCTCGCATGGCGCCTTCCATGTAGCCGACTCCCCTGGCATCGCCAACGACGTGTACCGTGAAGCCCTGCGCCTGGAGATCTTCCGCCAGTCTCAGGTCACCCGTTGCGCCTTTCGCGACGATCACATGATCGGCGGACGCAGACTGCTGTTCCCCGGCCTGGTCCACAAAGCGGACCGAGTCGGCCTCGATGCGCAGGTCGCTCGCCCGGGGAAAGAGCTGGACGCCGTGTTCCTTCAGTTCCGCAAGCAGCCGCATCCGGCGGACGATCGTCAGCCCGGCGCCGAGGCGTGGTACCTCGTCCACGACCGTGACCTGGCGGTCGCGTTCATTCAGGAATTCGGCGAGCTCCAGTCCGACGAGTTCGCCGCCGATGATGACGACCCGCCTGCCAAGCGGCATCCACTGGCGTGTCGCCTTGCGCACGAAGTCGAGATTGGCCGACACGCCCATCGCCGAACCCAATCGCGTTGCCGCCCGGGTCAGCAGTCCGGTCTTGCGCTTGAGTTCGTCCGAGCTCTCGCCGAGCATCATCCGGCGCAGATCATCACCGGAGAAG
Organism: Steroidobacteraceae bacterium; assembly: GCA_046347195.1. Lineage (GTDB taxonomy): Bacteria > Pseudomonadota > Gammaproteobacteria > Steroidobacterales > Steroidobacteraceae > TMP-86. Next base: position 13,071 of record JAXMGQ010000010.1, on the reverse strand, counting down.
ACGTGCGGGAGATCGTTCCCGTGGATGAGCGGCATTGCGCGGACCGCGCCGGTCGCAACGACGACGACATCGTGCTCGAGCGTTCGCAACAGCTCCGGCGTCGCCCGCACACGCAGCCGCACCTCGATTTTCGACGACTCGATCTGCCGCTGCAGCCAGTCGAGCAGGCGCTCGTTCGGCGCATAGGCCAGGGCAGCGAAACGTAGCGTCCCGCCCAGTCGTTCTCCCTGCTCGAACAAAGTCACGTGATGACCCTGTGCATCCAACCGGCGTGCCGCTTCCATCCCGCCGGGTCCGCCGCCGATCACCACAACCCGCTTGCGCGTGGCGGATGCAGCCGTGGAACGGCGATATTCGAAGCCGGCCTCCGGGTTCACCGCGCATCGCATCGGATCGCCGACGTAGATTGCGCTGATGCAGGTGTAGCAGTAAATGCAGGGACGGACGTCTGCCGCTTTGCATTCGGTGAGCTTGCGCGGCAGCCGGGGGTCGGCGAGCAATTTGCGCCCCATGGAGACGAAATCGATCCGGCCCTCGGCGATGGCCTTGTCTCCGACCTCCGGCTCGATCCGGCCCGAAGCGATCACCGGAATGGCAACCGCGGCCTTGATCCGTGCCGCATACGGAAGATTGACGGCCGGTTCGTGCGGCGTGTGCGAGCCGGAATGCAGTTTGGCTTGCGCCGTATCATGATAAGCCGTGACGGTGATCGCATCCGCGCCGGCAGCCTCGATCATGTGCGCCGTACGCACGGCATCCTCGATCGTGATGCCGTTCTTCTTTCCAACTTCCCGCGAGTCGAGTTTGCACCACATGGGGAAGTCGGGGCCGACCGCCTCCCGGACTGCATGGATGACCTCGAGCAGGAAGCGCACGCGATTTTCCAGCGAGCCGCCATAGCAGTCCGTGCGCCGGTTCGAGCTCGGAGAAATGAAGGAGGACAGCAGGTAACCATGGCCGCCGTGAATCTCGACTCCGTCGAAACCGGCCCGCTTCGCCCTGTCGGCCGCCGCTGCGAACTGCCCGACGACCGACTGAATATCCTCGACCGTCATCACCTTGAAACCGACCTCGCGGATACGGCCGAATGGCGCGGCCGCGAGCTCCTCCAGCAGGAAAGCCTCGGTGAAATCACCTTCTGGGGGTTCGGGGAGGGACGGGCACCACACGGGCCGCCCGGCGAGCATGTCTTCCATCCCGACCAGCCCGCCATGGTGGAGTTGCGGGGCGATCATGGCCCCATGCGCATGTACCGCATCGGCCAGGGCGCGAAGGCCAGGCAGGAAGCGGTCATCCGAAATCGCGATCTGATTGACCTGATTCGCGCCGACCGGCCAGGCGACCCCCGCCACGCCGGTGATGATCAGACCCACCCCGCCTTTGGCCTGTTCCTCGTGATATCGAATGATGCGCTCGCCGCAATGGCCATCCGGTTCGGCCAGGCTCACCCCCATCGCTGTCACGGCGATGCGGTTACGCAGGCGCATTCGGCCGATCTGTCCTGGCGACAGCAGATGCTGAAAAGATACGACCGACATCAATGACCTCCGTCGCCGTCAGCCGAATAACGCGCGGCGCAGCGCTGCCCGGCTGTCGCGTGCCGCCGCATCGGTGGTGCGCGCCCCCACCGCCATCTCGAAGGCATGGAAGGCGCCGGGATATACGTGCAGCTCGACCGGAACCCCCGCGCGCGTCAGCCGGCGCGCATAATCCAGATTCTCCTCCAGGAACAGGTCGAGCGCGCCGACATACAGGAACGCGGGAGGAAGCCGCGTGAGGTCGGTCGCGCGCGCGGCTGCGGCGTACGCCGGCACACCGGCTCCGCCCGGCTTGCGCCCGAGCAGCGAAGTCCAGCCAAAGATGTTGTCCTGGCGAGTCCAGACCAACTCGCCGGCGAGCGGATGCGGGTCCTCGCAGACACAGGTCCGATCGTCGATCATCGGGTAGATCAGGTGCTGGAAGGCAAGGGCCGGACCGCCCCGGTCGCGCGCGAGCAGCGCGAGTGCCGCCGCGAGCCCGCCGCCCGCGCTCTCGCCCATGACCCCGATGCGCTTGGGATCGACCCGCAGTTCGGCGGAGCGATCCACGAGCCCCTGCAGGGCGGCATAACAGTCCTCCAGCGATCCCGGGTGCGGCGTCTCAGGCGCGAGGCGGTAGTCAACCGAGCAGATGGCGCAGCCAAGATCCGCGCACAGGACGCGGTTGTTGAGGTCGTTGAAATCGGGATTGCCGAAGACAAATCCACCGCCGTGCATGTGCAGGATCGCAGGCAGCACACCTTGGGCACCGGTCGGGCGATAAAACAGTGCGCGCACGCGCGGCGCGCCGGCCGGACCCGGGAACGTGATCTCCTCGCGCTCCACCGGCAGGGGAGGCGGCGGCGGTGCGGCCGCCAGCATCTGGCGGAAGACCTCGCGCGTCGGCGCGATTGTCTCGGCCCTGAGGTCCAGTTTTGGGATCAACTCGAGCGCGGGCTTGAGTTCCGGATCGACCAGATGGTCCGTTGTCATGAGGCGGCTCTCCATGAGGTGGTGCCGGCTCAGCAGCGGCGCCGGCGTGAGGATTGTACGCCGGCCGGCGCACGGCATTCGTATCGGATCTGGACGCAGGCCACGCTAATGCACCCGGCTTGCGCCGCCGCTATGCAGAATCATTGCCGCAATTCACCTGCCCCATGGGGCGACCATCACCTTGCAGTCGGCCGTGTGACCGCGCAGGCTCTCGAATTTTTCGGGCATCGCCGCGAGCGACACGGTGTCGGTGATCATTGCACGGGGGGCCCGCTCACCGGCCGCCATGATTTCGGCGGTGTAGAGGAAGTCGCGCTTCTCGTAAACCACCGAAAACAGCAGCCGCACTTCCTTCATGATCGCCACCGCACTTGAAAAGCTGTCCTGCCCGGTGGCAAACCCGAGCCCGATGATCGTGCCTCGCGGCGCGACGAGATCCATGGCGTTGCCGATGGCACCCGGCTGGCCGACGGCCTCGAAGACCACCTCAGGCGGCCCATCGAGAGCATCGTTGATGGCCTTGGCAGGATCGGCCTCCTCGCTCTGCGCAATGAAGTGCGTGGCGCCGAGTGCGCGCGCGAAGCGCTCGCGTCGACGCGAATGCGCCATCAGTGCCACACGCGAGGCGCCGAGGCGGCGCGCCCAGAAGGCGCACGCGAGCCCGATGGGACCCGCACCGAGCACGAGTGCACGGCAGCCGATGCGCATGCCCGCCTTGCGCACGCCCTGCAGGCCGACCGCCAGCGGCTCGATCAGCGCGCCGTCCTCGTCGGAGAGTTCGGGCGGCAGCACGATGCAGTCGCCGGCGCCGACACGCGAAAACTGGGAGAAGCCCGTGACGACGTCGATACGCGCTTGCGGGCAGTGGTGCGGGCGGCCGTCATCGCAGGCCGGACAGTGACCGCAGCCGACGAAGGGCATGGGCGCGATCCGATCGCCGATGCGCAGCTCGGTGACGCCCTGGCCGAGCGCCACGATCTCACCCGCAAGTTCATGGCCGATGACCGTGCCGACGGCGATGGGCGTGCCGGGTTCCGAGGTCATGTGCAGATCGCTGCCGCAAATGCCGGCGCGCCCCACCTTGATGAGCACTTCACCCGGACCTGGGCTGGGCTGCGGCCGCTCCTCGATGACCAGAGGCCTGCCGATGCCCTGAAAAACGGCTGCTTTCATGCCCGCTTCCTCATAGTCCGTGACGCTCGATGTAGGGCGCGAAGTGGCGCCGGATTTCCGCGGCCGTGAGACCATACTGCTCCGGCGTGTATTCGTGTCTGCCATGTTTGTGCTGCGGGTTGGCGGCGAGCCATGCACGCATGCGATCCTCGGTGGCCGCATCGAGCGCGAGTCCGAATCGCTGGTAGATCCTCGCGATCTCGATCATGGGCGCGCGCCGGAAGGCCCGGAAATCGACATCGATGAAGCGCTGCGGATGACGCTGCCGTCCCTGCTCGCCGCGCTCGACCGACCATGCCCAGAGTTCCTGCTCTCGCGAGCCGACGGTCGCGGGATCGATCTCGCGACCATGAAAGAAGCTGCGCGCCGGCCAGATGACCCCGCACACCGAAGGGATGCACTGCACGGGATCGCGGTGCGTCTGGATGATGCAGGCGTCCGGGAAGACCTCCAGCAGAGCATCGACATGCGCCACCGTTCCGGGGTTTTTCAGCAACCAGCGCTGGGCGGGCGAATTCGAACCGATCAGCCGCAGGTTGTCGGCGTAACGGCGATAGCTCTCCCGCTCATCCTGGGTTCGCACCCAGCGATCGTACCCGGGCAGACCGATAGCGCTCGCAAAGTAGTGGCTGACGAAGCTCTGCGCGAGCAGATTGAGGCACTCGTCCACTTCGTCCGCATTGACCTCGTGGGTGACACGCATCGCGGGCACGGCTTCGAGGAAGGCGTTCTGCTTCTCGACCGCCGCGCGAAATTCGGGCACCTGCTTCCAGCGCTCGCGCGGCGGACGCGGCATGGGCGTGTTGATCAGCCACTGCTCGAGCCCCTGAAAGCGCGTATCCATGGACAGCAGCTGGTGCAGCGCGGTGGTGCCGCTGCGCGGGATGCCGACGACCACCAGCGGCGCGCGGATCGGCTGCGCGAGGCACTCGGGACGCTCCTTCCAGCCGCGCTCGGAGTACAGCCGGCTGACCAAGACTGCGACGAGTATGCCGGTGAGCTGGCGGACGTTGTGTCCGGTGACAGGCACACTGCGCCGGATGTCCTCGACCAGCAACATGAGCCCTGGTTCGTATCCGGTGCCGAAATCCGTGAGCCCCCCAGATGCTTGTGAAGCCTGCTCGAGCAGCTGATCGACGCCGGGGAACTCCACTACCAGCGCCTGCGCAGTTGAGCGCCGATGCGCCGTGCGCGCAGTTGCGCCGCGCGTTCGGCTGCCGGCACGACCGGCGTGTCGCCCGGCAGGTGGCGGCGCACCCGCGCAAAAGGCACGCGCGTGAGGGTCGGTATCGGGTTCGAACTGCAACCGTACCAGCGGCCGATCAGCATGCCCTGGCGTGAGCCGGCGGGGTCGAGCCAGTTCGGTACTCCCGGGTCTTCGTGCGCGATCACCGCGCGGAAGCGCCCGTCGCTGTCGATGCGCGCCTGATGGCCGTTCAGGCTGCTCTGGCGATAGACGAACTCGATGGCATTCCAAAGCTCGTCGTTGAGTTGTACGTTCCAGTAAGGGCGCTTGCCGGGCAGCTCGGTTTCGAGGATCAGCGCCTCGTCGAGACCGACGTCGAAGATGCCCTGCCAGTAGTACTGACCCGCGACGGATCCTCCGAGGTCAGTCAGTTCCAGGCGATTGACCAGACCGCGATCGCGGGCATTTTTCTGATAGCTGAGCCATTGGCGCGAGAGCTGCGCGGCAAAGCCCGCGAGCAGCGCGCGTATCCTGCGGTCAATGTCTTCAATACCGAGGCGGGGTTTGAGCGCCTGCGGATCGAGCCGCTCGATGGCCAGGCGCGCGTCCTGCTCGCTCCCCCAATCATAGGATCGCTGCCGAACGAGAATGAATTCGGCCTCCGGGTGCAGTGGCCACCAGTTGCCGCGATGATCAGCCGGACGCACCGCGCTCAGGATGACCTCGAGTTCCCCGCGCGGCCCAAGATCGAGATCGTCCACATCGAAGTAACCGAAGTTGCGGCCCGGCTCGGCGGACATGCCCATCATGTTGCGGCCGGTGCCACAGGTCAGCAGCTTCACCGTGCCGCGCGTGCCGCTGATGCGATAGATGCCATCGCCGCTCACGGGTGCGAGCAGGTAGGTGTCGTCCGGATTCGGCTGCAACAGGAACACGGAGTTGAGGAACGGCGCCCAGTCCGGATGTTCGGGGCTCGACTGGAAGTACAGGAAATAGCCGAGCGAGACGTTCATGAGAAGCTGTCGGTAGAGATCAGCGCGCAGTTGCTCGCTCGCCGGGTCGAGGAGCAGATCGCGCAGCTGCCCCGCCGGCTTCAGCAGTTCGACGTACTCAGACCATGGGGCGAGCCGCTCGGACACGGAACTTCCTTCCCGGGGAGGGAAGACAATGTAGGGCAGACCTCCAACCCGGTCAAACAACCCTGTCATCGCGCGGCAGCCTGAAGCGCGGAATTCACACTCGGTTCCGCCCATGGAACAAGCAACCGCAATCATGGAAAATGCAAGCCTGAGCGTCCTGCCCTTTTTCAAGGTGCCTTTTCCAATGGGTAAAACAGAGCCTGCGGATCAGCCGCTTCCACGTCCATGGCGCGCCTGCCTCGTCTGACCCTCGCGGGCTGCGCGCACCATGTGATCCAGCGTGGCAATAATCGCCAACCGGTCTTTGCATCGGCGGAAGATCATCTTGCGATGATCGAACTGCTGCGCGAGCACGGCCGAAGATTGGACGTTGCGGTGCATGCCTATGTATTGATGAGCAACCATTTCCATCTGCTCGCGACACCCGCGACAGACGACGGGATCCCAAAGCTGATGCAGGCGGTCGGGCGAAGCTACGTACGCCGGTTCAACGACACCCATGGCCGCAGCGGCACTCTCTGGGAAGGACGCTATCGCAGCACGCTGATCCAGGCCGAGCGGTACCTGCTCGACTGCATGGCCTACATCGATCTGAATCCGGTGCGCGCGGGCCTGGTCACGCGGCCTGCCGACTACCACTGGTCCAGCCATCAGCACTATGTCGGTCAGAGCAGCGAGCCCATGCTGACCCCTCATCGATTGTACTGGGCGCTTGGCAACACACCCTTTGCACGCGAAGCCGCGTATGCCGATCTGGTGCGAACCGGCCTCAGCCCCTCGCGTGAGTCTGAGCTGACCGAATCCGCACTGCGCGGATGGGTGCTCGGCGAGCCAGGATTCCTGTCCGGACTGCAACAGCGCACGCGGCGGCGCCTGACTCGAGCGGTCGCCGGCCGGCCCCGGCGGTCTTTACCGCACCAGGACTGACCGGAGCGTCATGGGTCCCCATACGCGACTTTGCTTCGTTTTAATCTGTCCCTAATAAAAAAATGAGAATCTGGGATACTCTGTAATAGGGTTCTGACCCCTATTATTTTCCTTTGATTGCAGTGACGTAGCCCTTACACTGGATTTCCCGAAGGGACACCCAAGAGTGCGGCATGACGAACGCTGCCGAGATTGCTGATCTGCAACAAAACGGCCTGTATTCACCCGAGCACGAGCACGATGCCTGCGGGGTTGGCTTCGTCGCGCATATCCGCGGGCAGAAGTCCCATGCCATCATCCAGAACGCCCTCAAGATCCTTGAAAATCTCGACCACCGCGGTGCGGTCGGTGCCGACAAGCTGATGGGCGACGGTGCGGGCATCCTGATCCAGATGCCCGACCGGCTGTACCGCGAGGAGATGTCGCGTCAGGGTGTAGCGCTCCCACCGGCGGGCGAGTATGGCGTCGGCATGATTTTCCTGCCGAAGGAACACGCATCGCGCCTCGCCTGCGAGCAGGAACTCGAGCGCGCGATCAAGGCCGAAGGCCAGGTGTTGCTCGGCTGGCGTGACGTGCCGGTGAACCACGACATGCAGATGTCGCCGGCGGTGCGGATCAAGGAGCCGGTGATCCGCCAGGTCTTCATCGGCCGGGGCGCCGACGTGATCGTGCAGGACGCACTTGAGCGCAAGCTCTATGTGATCCGCAAGACCGCCAGCGCCCGCGTCCAGAACCTGCGGCTCAAGCACAGCAAGGAGTACTACGTCCCGAGCATGTCGAGCCGCACGGTGATCTACAAGGGACTGCTGCTCGCGGATCAGGTCGGCACCTACTACCTCGACCTGCGGGATGAGCGCTGCATTTCCGCGTTGGGCATGGTGCACCAGCGTTTTTCCACCAACACCTTCCCCGAGTGGCCGCTGGCGCATCCGTTTCGCTACATCGCGCACAACGGCGAGATCAACACGGTCAAAGGCAACTTCAACTGGATGAAGGCGCGCGAGGGCGTGATGAGCTCGCCGGTGCTCGGCGCCGACCTGCAGAAGGTTTATCCACTCACTTTCCGCGGCCAGTCGGACACTGCCACCTTCGACAATTGCCTGGAACTGCTGACCATGGCCGGCTATCCGCTCAGCCAGGCGATCATGATGATGATTCCCGAGCCCTGGGAGCAGCATCGCACCATGGGCGAGCGCCGCCGCGCGTTCTACGAGTACCACGCCGCGATGCTCGAGCCCTGGGACGGGCCCGCCTCGATCGTATTCACCGACGGCCGGCAGATCGGCGCCACGCTCGACCGCAACGGCCTGCGGCCGTCGCGTTACTGCGTCACCGACGATGATCTGGTGATCATGGCGTCCGAGTCGGGCGTGCTGCCCGTGCCCGAGAACAAGATCGTGCGCAAATGGCGGCTGCAGCCCGGCAGGATGTTCCTGATCGATCTCGATCAAGGGCGAATGATCGATGATGAGGAAGTCAAGGCGACGCTGACGCACGGCAAGCCCTATAAGCAGTGGATCGATAACCTGCGCATCCGGCTCGACGACGTGGAAGTGCCGGTCGCCGGCGAGTCGACCGACGAGGCCCCGATCAGCGGCGGAGAACTGCAGTCGGCCGGCATGGAGCGTGTCGGCGCCGGCTTGCGCGACCGGCAGCAGGCGTTCGGCTACACCACGGAAGACATCAAGTTCCAGCTCGGCCCGATGGCGGCGAACGGCGAGGAAGCCATCGGCTCGATGGGCAACGACAGCCCGCTCGCGGTGCTGTCGAACCAGAGCAAGTCGCTTTACAACTATTTCAAACAACTGTTTGCGCAAGTCACCAACCCGCCGATCGACCCGATTCGCGAGGCGATCGTGATGTCATTGGTGTCGTTCATCGGCCCGAAGCCGAATCTGCTCGATATCAATCAGGTGAATCCACCGATGAGGCTGGAGGTGAGCCAGCCGGTGTTGACCGCACCCGACATGCAGAAGCTGCACGACATCGGCAAGCAGACGCAGGGCAAGTTCAGAAGCTACACGATCGACATCACCTACCCGCTCGCCTGGGGCCGCGAAGGCGTCGAGGCCAAACTCGCATCGCTGTGCGCCGAGAGCGTGGACGCGATCAGAAGTGGCAAGAACATCCTGATCGTCAGCGACCGCGCGGTCGGGCCGACGCGGGTGGCAATTCCGGCCCTGCTGGCACTGTCTGCGATCCACCAACACCTGGTGCGCGAGGGTCTGCGCACCACCGCCGGCCTGGTGGTCGAAACCGGCTCGGCGCGCGAGGTCCACCACTTCGCGCTGCTGGCCGGCTATGGCGCCGAGGCCGTGCACCCATACCTCGCGCTGGAGACATTGGAGAAAATCGCGCCGGACCTGCCGGGCGGCCCCGGCGCCGGCAAGGCCATCGCGAATTACGTGAAAGCGATCGGCAAGGGTCTGTCCAAGGTCATGTCGAAGATGGGCGTATCGACCTACATGAGCTATTGCGGTGCGCAGCTGTTCGAGGCGATCGGCCTCAACAGCGAGGTGATCGACAAGTACTTCACCGGTACCGCGAGCCGGGTCGAGGGCATCGGCGTGTTCGAAATCGCCGAGGAGGCCATCCGCATTCATCGGGCCGCATTCGGCACCGACCCGCTGCTCACGCAGATGCTCGCAGCGGGCGGGGAATACGCCTGGCGTGTGCGCGGGGAAGAGCACATGTGGACACCCGATGCGATCGCGAAGCTCCAGCATTCGACCCGCGCGAACAGCTGGAGCACGTACAAGGAATATGCGCAGATCGTCAATGATCAGAGCCGCCGGCAGATGACGCTGCGCGGATTGTTCGAGTTCAGGATCGATCCGGCGAAGGCGATCGCCATCGACCAGGTCGAACCCGCCTCCGAAATCGTGAAGCGCTTCGCCACCGGTGCAATGTCGCTCGGCTCGATCAGCACCGAAGCGCACACCACGCTCGCGATCGCCATGAACCGCATCGGCGGCAAGAGCAACACCGGCGAGGGCGGCGAAGACCCGAATCGCTATCGAGCCGAATTGTCAGGCGTGTCGATCCGCAGGGGCGATACGGTCGGAAGCGTCATCGGCGCGGCCAATGTCGAGGTCGAGCAGCCGCTCAATGACGGTGACTCGCTGCGCAGCCGCATCAAGCAGATCGCTTCGGGACGCTTCGGCGTGACGGCCGAATACCTGGTGAGCGCCGACCAGATCCAGATCAAGATGGCACAGGGCGCGAAGCCCGGCGAGGGCGGGCAGCTGCCCGGCCGCAAGGTATCCGAATACATCGGCCGGCTGCGCTATTCGGTGCCCGGTGTCGGCCTGATTTCCCCGCCGCCGCACCACGACATCTACTCCATCGAGGATCTGGCGCAGCTGATCCACGATCTCAAGAACGTCGCGCCACAGTCGAGCATCAGCGTCAAGCTGGTATCCGAGGTCGGGGTCGGCACCGTGGCGGCCGGCGTTGCCAAGTGCAAGAGCGATCACGTGGTGATCGCCGGGCACGACGGCGGCACGGGTGCCTCTCCCTGGTCGTCGATCAAGCACGCGGGTTCGCCGTGGGAGATCGGGCTGGCCGAGACGCAGCAGACGCTGGTGCTGAATCGCCTGCGTGGACGTATCCGGGTGCAGGCCGACGGGCAGATGAAGACGGGGCGCGACGTGGCAATCGGCGCGCTGCTCGGTGCCGACGAGTTCGGTTTCGCGACCGCCCCGCTGGTCGTCGAAGGCTGCGTCATGATGCGCAAGTGCCATCTGAACACCTGTCCGGTCGGCGTCGCGACACAGGATCCGCTGCTGCGCAGGAAGTTCACCGGCAGGCCCGAGCACGTGGTGAACTACTTCTTTTTCGTTGCCGAGGAAGTGCGCCAGATCATGGCCCAACTCGGCATCAAGAAACTCGACGACATGATTGGCCGCACCGACCTGCTCGACATGAGGCCCGGCATCGAGCACTGGAAGGCCCGTGGGCTCGATTTCAGCCGCCTGTTCGCGCAACCGCAGGTTTCGAGCGAGGTCGCGCGCCGTCATCGGGAAGACCAGGAGCATGGGCTCGATCGATCGCTCGACAACCTGCTGATCGAGCGATGCCGGCCGGCGATCGAGCGCAGCGAAAAGGTGAAGTTCATCGAGGTCGTACGCAACGTGAACCGCTCGGTCGGCGCGATGCTGTCCGGCGCACTCACGCGGGCGCATCCGCAGGGGCTCCCGGACGACACGATACGCATCCAGCTCGAGGGTACCGGAGGCCAGTCGTTCGGCGCGTTTCTCGCGCGCGGAATCACGCTGTACCTGATCGGAGACGCGAACGACTATACCGGCAAAGGCCTGTCGGGCGGCCGCGTCGTGGTGCGCCCAAGCATCGATTTTCGCGGCGCTGCGCCCGAGAACATCATCGTCGGCAATACCGTGATGTACGGCGCAACCAGCGGCGAGGCATACTTCAGCGGGGTCGCCGGCGAGCGTTTCGCGGTGCGCCTCTCCGGTGCATCTGCAGTGGTCGAGGGCACCGGCGACCACGGCTGCGAATACATGACCGGTGGAACCGTGGTGGTACTGGGCCGCACCGGGCGCAACTTCGCCGCCGGCATGAGCGGCGGCATAGCCTATGTGTACGACGAGGATGGGCAGTTCGAGCGACGCTGCAACACCGCGATGGTCGCGCTCGAGAAGGTGCTCGCCGGCGACGAACAGCAGGCCGAAGGCGGGTCGGCGCTGTGGCACTGCGGCCAGACCGACGAACAGCAACTGCGCCATCTGCTGCAGGAACACAATCGTTGGACCGGCAGCCGGCGCGCACGCGAATTGCTCGACGACTGGACCCGGGCGCGCGCCCGGTTCGTCAAGGTGTTTCCACACGAATACCGGCGCGCGTTATCCGAGCTCGCGGCTCGCACCACAACCGAGCGGCCGGTGCGTGCCGCGGCCGGACGCTGACAGGGCATCATGGGCAAGATCACGGGATTCATGGAATTCGCGCGCGTTCAAGAGAGCTCCGTGCCGGTCGCCGAGCGCCTCAGGCACCAGCATGAGTTCGTCGCGGGGCTCGACAATGCGCAGGCAAAGATTCAGGCCGCGCGCTGCATGGACTGCGGAACGCCGTTCTGCAGCAACGGCTGCCCGGTCAACAACATCATTCCGGACTTCAATGACCTCGTCTACAACGACGACTGGAAGTACGCGTTTACGGTCCTCGACTCGACCAATAACTTTCCCGACTTCACCGCAAGGATCTGCCCGGCGCCGTGCGAGGCGGCCTGCGTGCTCAACATCAACGACGATGCGGTCGGCATCAAATCACTGGAGCGCGCGATCATCGACCGTGCCTGGGCCGAGGGATGGGTCACGCCGCAGACAGCCGGACACCGCACCGGCAAGAAGGTCGCGGTGGTCGGCTCCGGCCCCGCGGGGCTGGCTGCTGCGCAGCAGCTCGCGCGCGCCGGCCACGAGGTGACCCTGTTCGAAAAGAACGATCGCATCGGCGGTCTGCTGCGCTATGGCATCCCCGATTTCAAGCTGGAGAAGGCCCACATCGACCGGCGCGTCGAGCAGATGAAGAAGGAAGGCGTGCTGTTTCGCACCGGCGTGCTGGTCGGCGAGCTGCCGAAAGATACCAAGGTGCGGAACGGCTCGATGGAAAGGATCACTCCGGCGCAGCTGCGCAAGGATTTCGATGCGGTACTGCTCGCCGGCGGCGCCGAACTGTCGCGCGATCTTCCCGTGCCCGGGCGCGAACTTGACGGCATCCATTTCGCGATGGAATTCCTGCCACAGCAAAACAAGACAAACGCCGGCGACAAGGTCAACGGGCGGATCTCGGCCGCCGGCAAGCAGGTGATCGTGATCGGCGGCGGCGACACCGGCTCGGACTGCGTAGGCACCAGCAATCGCCACGGCGCCGCCGGCGTGACGCAGTTCGAACTGCTGCCGCAGCCGCCGCTGAAGGAAGACGGGCCGCTGACCTGGCCGTACTGGCCGATCAAGTTGCGCTCCAGCTCCAGTCACGAGGAGGGCTGCGAGCGCGAGTTCGCGATTGCAACCAAGTCGTTCGTGGGTGAGCAGGGGCGCGTGAGCGGTCTTGCCACCGTGCAGGTCCAGTGGAAGGACGGAAAGATGAGCGAAGTTCCCGGCACCGAGCGGGTGTTTCA
>JAXMGQ010000001.1:0-2533 GCA_046347195.1 Steroidobacteraceae bacterium | reverse complement strand
TGTGTCCGGGGCGAAGGGATTGGGTCCGGGCTCGACGCGGTCCTGATCTCGATCGAAGTAGCCCAGATCGTACTCCAGGAAGCTGACCTGCCAGACCTGGTCGTCGACTTCGCGGATACCGACCAGCTGCTCAGCCAGCGCGACACTCAGGTTGATCTTGCGCCCACCGAGGCAGATGCGGCCACAGCGCGTCACGCGGATGGTGCGATCGTGGAACGGATAATCGGGATCCTGAGGCGGCTCGTAGCGGCGCGCTGAAGGTGTATAGATCTCCGCCGGGTAGGCCCCGCCGAGCGCCTGGTGCGGGCGCTCGTGGTTGTAAACCCGGATGAAGTCCTCGAAGCGCTCCTGCTGCTGCAGGAAGTTGAACGCCGCGGGCTTGGTCGCTTCGTTCTTGAGCGTGAGATGCATGCGCTCGTGCCGGCCGTTCTGCTGCGGCTGGCCGGGCTTGATGCGCTGCAGGCGGATGCCCAGGCGCAGCCACCAGACGGCCAGGCGGGACAACCCGAACATCGCCCACGGGGCGGCGAAGGGCGTGCCGTTGTCGGTGCGGATGGCGGCCGGCAGGCCGAAGTCGCGGAAGGTGCGTTCGAACACGGCGAAGGCGAACTTCGACTTCGTCGATTCGAGGCCTTCGCAGGCGAGCAGGTAGCGGGAGCGGTAGTCCGTGATGGTGAGCGGGTAGCAGTACTGCCGGTTACCGAGCAGGAACTCACCCTTGTAGTCGGCGCACCAGAGCCCGTTGGGCGCATGAGCGGCGGACAGTGGCGTGCCGCAGGCCTTGTAGCGCCGGCGCTTACGGCGTTTGACGAGCCCATGGCGATCGAGCGCGGCGTGGATCGTGCTCACCGCCGGCGGCGGGATCATCGGGTAGTCATGGATCAGCTTGTCGCGGATCTTCGGCGCGCCCCAGGACGGGAACTCCTTGCGGATGCCGAGGATCGCCCGCTCGACCTGGAACGGCAGCTTGTTGGCCTGCCGGTACGGGGCCTTGCTGCGATCGTGCAGGCCATCGAGACCGCAGGTCTTGTAGCGCTCGAAGATCTTGTACCCGGTGACCCTGGAGATGCCGAACTGCCGGCACAGGGGCGCCATCTTCTCGCCTTCCAGCAGGCGGGCTATGAAACGGAGGCGTTCATCCATTGGCTTACACTCGTTCCAAGGCATTTGGGCGCACTCCCCCAAATGCCGAAAGGTGTAAACCATGTGACCGGAATCATCTGCAAGCTATGTGTCGGTAAGCTCACTGACTTCTTATAGGTCTTCCGGTGTCAGGCCGGTCTGCCGGGCGATCCGGGCCAGCATCTTGGGTCCGATTTCCTCGCCGTTGTGAAACGCGAAGACCACGTCCCGCCATTCCGGTCGGGCAAGCGTCCAGTGCGACCCGGATTCACGCTTGATACGCCAGCCAATACGCAGCAGCGCCGCCAGCACGCGGCGTGCCTTGGCCGCGGGCCAGCGGCTCATGCGGCGATGGAGATGGTGATCGGTTCGGCCCGGGTTTCGCCGTGCTCGAGACGGTCGGCGAGAACCCGCAGCGCAAGGGCCTGCGCCCTGGAAAGGGCTTCCTCGCGAGTCACGCCGTAGGCGAGGCAACCGGGCAGCTGCGGGACTTCCGCAAGCCAGCGCCCGTCGTCTTCGCGCTCCGATTCGATGCTGAGTTCCATGGCCTGATGGTGGGTCGGCAGGACGATGTTGGTCATCTTAGCCTCCTTGGGGATGTATCTGGCGCATGGGTCGCGGCGCGGTCCGTCCGGCCCGCCGGAACGCCGGCTCTCCTGTGGCACACTTGAATTCCCAGGAAGGAACGTGAACCGGCAGGAATGAACAGGGGATCACTGCGCCCGCGCCAAGAACGACCGGCAACCCGTCCTCGGCGGGTTTGTCCGTGTGTCCGATCTGGCGCATACGTGCGCTGCGCGAGCAAGGACGAGTCTGCCTTTTCGATGTGCGTGCTGGACGTCGACTTTCAGGGCGGTATCAACAGAATTGCGGTGACCGCCCGTGGCTGACCGAGGCATTACAGACGCCCCTGGGCCTGCGGCTAGCCTCACCGATCTCCGCGACCGTCTTCGCCAGTTCGCCGCTGAGCGGGACTGGGATCAGTTCCACAGCCCGAAGAACCTCGCGATCGCGCTGTCCGTCGAGGCGTCCGAGCTCCTGGAGCATTTCCAGTGGCTCACCGACGCGGCCTCCGCGTCTCTCGACGACCGCGAGCGCGCCAGCGTACGCGAGGAGCTCGCCGACGTGCTGCTCTATCTCGTGCGCCTCGCGGACCGGCTCGACGTCGACCTGCTCGCGGCCGCGCGCGACAAGATCGCGCTGAACGCGAAGAAGTATCCGGTGGACAAGGCGCGTGGCAGCAGCCGCAAGTACACGGACCTCTGAGGGGTCGTAACAGGGGACGGTGGAAGGCGCGATGGACTGCGTCTCGGGGCCGCCCCAGGTTGCCGGAAACTGGAACAAGGCCGCTGCTTTCGTTCCTTGCTAAAGCCTGCCTATCATATGGACGGCCTATGACTCCTTATTAAAG